>NZ_AHJE01000114.1 GCF_000243095.1 Cupriavidus basilensis OR16
GCTTCCCTATCCTTGCGCCGCCAGGCGCTCGCCATCCTGTGCCTGAACGACGCCAGCCAGAAGGCCACCGCCACGCGCTGGATGCGGCAGGCGCTCGCCGCCGCGACGCCGCAGGCGCTCGGCATCGATGAGTCGATCCTGGCCGAGCTGCCGGTGCCGGGCCGGCCGCCCTGCCTGAACTGGTGCCGCCGCAACGGGTCGAGCGGCGGCGCTCCATCCATACGCCGGCCGGCCGCGTGGCGCTGGTCCATGCGCTTGCCCATATCGAGTTCAATGCCATCAACCTGGCGCTGGATGCGATCTGGCGCTTTGGCGGGATGCCGCCGGCCTTCTACCTGGACTGGCTGCGCGTGGCCGACGAAGAGGCGCTGCACTTCAGCCTGCTGGCGGGGCACCTGGCCACGCTGGACGCGCGCTACGGCGACCTGCCCGCGCACAACAGCCTTTGGGAAATGGCGGACAAGACCGCGGGCGACGTGCTGGCACGCATGGCGCTGGTGCCGCGGACCCTGGAGGCGCGTGGGCTGGACGCCTCGCCGCCGGTGCGGGCCAAGCTGGCCGCGGCCGGCGATCATGATGCCGCCGCCATCATCGACATCATCCTGCGCGATGAGGTTGGCCACGTGGCGATCGGCAACCACTGGTATCGCTGGCTATGCGCGGGCCGTGGCCTCGACCCTGTTGCCACCTACGCCGAGCTCGCCGCGCGCTTCCAGGCGCCGCGCCTGCGCCCGCCATTCAACCTGGCGGCGCGGCGCGCGGCGGGCTTCGACGAGATCGAGTTGGCCCTGCTGGAGGGGCAGGCGGTTCAGTAGTACTCGGTCACCACGACGATGCCTTGCTGGCGGCTGCTGGGACCGCTGCCTTTCACGAACTGCACGGCCTCGACGGATACCCGTGCGGTTTTCAGCATGGCCACCTTGCCAGGCACTGGCGGCAGCACGGCGAACTCCGCGGATAGGTTGCCGCTCGCCGGACAGCTCACCGACGGGCTTCCGCTAGCGCTCATCTGCGTGGCGCAGGACGGTGCCACGATGGCGCCCCGGAACGCGATGATGCCATCCGCGGCCCACGCGGGGACGGATAGCAATGCGCTGGCCAGGACAAGAGGCAGGCGCTTGGCGAGGTCTTGGGCGGCGCAGCGGCCGGTGCGTGCAAACGTGCTCATCGTGATCCCCTGTTCGGCATCGAGTTGAAGCGCGTTGGGAAATTTCCGCGCGCTCTTTGGGAACTTTATTTACAGAAATCAGAAAAAACAATCGAGGTAATCTGATTTTTCCTAAACATGCTTTTGCACTATTCTGTTTAGTTGGATTGGTGATGGCGCGCGCATTCAACGTGGTGGCGCCCACCCACGTGCGGGATCACTCCTGTTCTGATGAGGAGGCCGCTTTGTTCCGTGACTTTTTTATAAGAATATTCTTATAAATTCTTCTGAATTTTGAATGGCAATAGGCGACTCCCGAATCTGGCGTTGCAAGTCCTAGCTAACGTCAGATTCGGCGAATACTTGACCGTCGGGAGGGGGGGCGTCGGGAGGGGCGGGAAGGGGGCGGCGGGCGGCAGCCTGGCGACAGCGCCCGCCAGGGCTACGGGCGCGTAGCGGGTTTGCGCAGGGCTTCCATGTCACGCAGCTGGCGGCGCTGGATCTTGCCGGTGGTGGTCATTGGCAACTGCTCGATGAACTCGATGGCCTTGGGATACTCATATGGCGCGAGCTGGCCGCGCACATGCTGCTGCAGCTCTGCGACCAGCGCAGCGTCGGCCTGCGCCGATCGCGTGACCGAGGGCACCAGCACGATGAACGCCTTGACCACCGCGCCGCGCTCCGGGTCCGGCGAGGGCACCACCGCGCAGTTCGATACAGCGGGATGCTTGAGCAGGCAGTTCTCGATCTCGCTTGGCCCGATGCGGTAGCCGGAGGATTTGAAGACATCGTCTGCGCGCCCCTGGTACCACAGGTAGCCGTCGTCGTCGATGCGCGCCAGGTCGCCCGTGCGGCACCAGCGCAGGCCGTCGCGTTCCAGGTACTTGCCCGCGGTGGCGGCTTCGCCGCGCCAGTAGCCCAGGAAGAAGACGGGATCGGGGTGGCCGTGGACGTCGGTGCTGCACACGGCCACCTCGCCGTCCTCGCCCGGTGCACAGGGCATGCCCTCATCGTCGATCACGGCGACGCGATGGCCAGGGTAGGGCCGGCCCATCGAGCCCGGACGCGCCGGCCAGCCCAGCTGAGCATCGTCGTTCTGCGCGGTACAGTTACCCACGATGTAGTTGATCTCGGTCTGGCCGAACATCTCGTTGACGACCACGCCGAGCGCGTCGCGGCACCAGGCGAACACGGTTTCCCCCACGGCTTCGCCAGCGCTCATCAACGCGCGCAGGTGCAACTGGTAGTGCTCGCGCGGCGCGGGGCAGGTCTTCATCATCTGCTTGAGCGCGGTGGGAAACAGGAAGGTATTGGTGACGCGATAACGCTCCATCAGCGCAAAGGCGGTTTGCGCGGAGAACCTGCCCTGGTAGCCCACGATGGTCTTGCCGAAATACAGCGTGGGCATCAGCGCATCCCACAGCCCGCCGGTCCAGGCCCAGTCCGCCGGGCTCCAGAACACGTCGCCGTCCTGGGGAAACCAGTTCTGCGAACAGACGAAACCGGTCAGGTTGCCGATCAGCGCGCGGTGCGGGATCAGGGCGCCCTTGGGCGGCCCGGTGGTGCCGCTGGTGTAGATCAGCACCGCTGCCTCGTCGGCCTTGGTCGCGACCGCGGTGAACGCCGGCAGCTCCGCGGCGAGCAGCGCATCCCAATCGTGCTCCGCGCGGCCCACGGCAGTGCCGACGCCGATCATCGTGGCCAGCGCCGGGCACTCCGTGCGCGCGGCCAGCACGTTGTCAATCGAGGATTCGTCGGCAATCGCCACGCACGCTTCGCTGTGCTGGAGGCGGTACGCCAGGGCTTCCGGGCCGAACAGCATCGACAACGGCATGGCGATGGCGCCGAGCTGGTAGATCGCCATATGCGCAATCACCGTCTCGATGCGCTGCGGCATGACGATGCCCACGCGGTCGCCCCGCGCCACGCCCAGCGTGCGCAACGCCCGGGAGAGGCGATCGGCCTCGGCCTGGATGAAGGCGTAGCTGTAGCTGGCGCGGCGCCCGTCCTCGTGCTCGGTGTGGACCGCGATGCGATCCATGGTGGCGGGGTCGCGTGCCCAGCGGCCGCAGCATGCGTCGGCCAGGTTGAAGTGCTCGGGCACATGCCACTGGAATTGCGCGTAGAGCGCGGGATAGTCGTCGCGCCGGCTGGCTGGCAGGGCGGATGCGGCCATGGTGGGTCTCCTGGTGTGCGCTCGCTTTGCGTGCGCGACGGGCCGGGATGCGGTCCGGGCCGGCTTGCCGCTATAATCCGCAAACGAACGATCGTTCTATTTTTATGGCTTCCCCGTTGTCGCGGGTGAAAGCGTCCACGATCAGGGAAAAGGCACCCGGGGAGACACCATGACAATAAGAGAAACCTCGCGCTCGGAATTTATCACGTTGCGCGGCCTTAACATGCACGTGCGCCACTGGGGCGAACCTGGCGCGCCTACCTTGTTCTTGCTGCACGGCTGGATGGACGTGGCAGCCTCGTTCCAGTTCATGGTGGACGCGCTCGAACGCGACTGGCATGTGATCGCGCCGGACTGGCGCGGCTTTGGCCAGACCGACTGGCCCACGCGCTATCCCGGCACCGAGTCCTACTGGTTTCCTGACTATGTCGCGGATCTCGAGGCCGTGCTCGACCACTACCAGCCGGATGCGCCGGTGAACCTGGTGGGGCATAGCATGGGTGCCAACGTGGCCTGCTTCTATGCCGGCATCCGCCCCGAGCGGGTGCGCCGGGTGGTCGACCTGGAAGGGTTTGGCATGACGGGCACGCGCGCCGAGCAAGCGCCTGGGCGCTATGCGCGCTGGCTGGATGCGTTGCGCGAGCGCCAGCCGTTGCGATCCTATGACAGCGTGGGGGCGGTGGCCGCGCGTTTGCAGAAGACCAATCCGCGCTTGCCCGACGACCGCGCCGCCTTCCTGGCCGAGCATTGGTCAGCGCGGAACGCGCAGGGCCGTTGGGAGATCCTGGGCGATGCGGCCCACAAGATGGTCAACCCGGTGCTGTACCGGCTCGACGAGGTGATGGCGATCTGGGCCGAGGCCACCGCGCCGGTGCTGCATGTGGAAGCGCGCGATTCGCAGACGCTCAGCCACATCGCAAAGGATCAGCCGCTGGAGGAGTTCAAGCTGCGTTTCAAGGCGTTCCGCGATTTCCGCGAGGCCATTGTCGATGACGCCGGCCATATGCTGCATCACGACCAGCCGCGGGTGGTTGCCGGCTCGTTCTGCGCCTGACGCCGCGGACGGTGCGCGCCGTCGCGCTCAGGCGTGCGTCAGTTTTTCCTTGAGCGTGGCGTTGTTGCTCGTGTGCACATGGACCAGCGCCTTTTCGGGGTGGGCATAGTGATATGCGCGCCGCAGGGCCAGCGCAGCCTCGTGGAAGCCCGACAGGATGAGTTTTTGCTTGTTGGGGTAGAAGGCGATGTCGCCCGCGGCGAAGATTGCGCGACGGGACGTCTCGTAGGCGGTGGTATCCACCACAATGCGCCCGGCGCGCATGTCGAGATCCCATTGGGCGATCGGGCCGGGCTCGGAGACCAGGCCGTACAGCGCCACGAGTTCGTCGGCGGGCAGGCTGACGACGTCGTCGCGGGTACGGATGTCGACGCCGGCCAGGGTGTCGCCCTCGGTCTTGAGCGCGCCCAGCATGCCGACCACGAAGTCCATCTCGCCGGCGGCCACGGCCGCGTGCATCTCGGCCACCGAGCCGTCGGCCGCGCGAAAGCCCTCCCGGCGATGCAGCAGCGTGACGCGTGCGGCCGTAGTGCGCAGCGCCAGCGCCCAGTCCAGGGCGGAGTCTCCGCCGCCGGCCACTACCACGCGCTTGCCGGCGAAGCGCGCGGTATCGCGCACAGCGTAGTGCAGGTGGCGGTCTTCCAGCGCGGCGGCCTCGGGCAGCGCCACGCGCTGCGGGGCGAAGGCGCCGGCGCCGGAGCAGACCAGCACCGCGGCCACGTCGAAGCGCTTGCCGGTGTCGGTGGTGACCAGCAGGCGGTGCGGGTGCTCATGCTGGGCTATGGCGTGCGCCTCGGCCGGGATTTCGGCCAAGCCGTTGGCGCGCTCGTTGAAATGCATGGGAAACGCGAACGGCGCGCATTGCTCGAGCAAGCGGTCGACCAGGTCCTGCGCCAGGCAGCCGGGCACCGCCGGGATGTCGTAGATCGGTTTTCCGGATAGAGCTCGGTGCACTGGCCGCCGGCGCGGTCCAGCACGTCGATGAGCTCGCACTTCAGCCCCAGCACGCCGGCCTGGAAAGCGGCGAACAACCGACCGGGCCGGCGCCGACGATCAGCACATCGGTGCGGATCATGTCGGCCGGGGGGGTTGGGGGGGGGGGGCGGGCGTGGCGGAAGCAGGGACTTGGGTCGGCATGGCTTGGCAGGCGGCGCGCGCGGCGGCGCCCGGCGGGAGGATCGTCAGGCCCCAACTATACCGCGCGGGGCTTGGCCGGCCGCCTACGCCAGCGTTGGCGGCAGGGCTATCGCGCGGATGTGTGGGCCAGCCCACGTGGTGCGCATGGGTACGGGATTAAGGTGGATTTAACGCGGATTTAACGCAAGAGTAGAATAGACGCATGCAAAATTCACACGCAATCAACGCGGATCTGCATTGCCATTCCACGGTGTCCGACGGCATGTTGTCCCCCGAGGATGTCGCCGCGCGCGCGCACGCAGCGGCGTGGCGTACTGGGCGCTGACGGACCATGACGAGGTCAAGGGCCAGGCCAGGGCGCGAGCCGCAGCCGAGGCGCTTGGCATGCGCTACGTGCCTGGGGTGGAGATCTCGGTGACGTGGGCTGGCCAGACCGTGCATATCGTTGGCTTGCAGATCGACCCGGACTGCCAGGCGCTGGTGGACGGCCTGGCCGCCACGCGCTCGGGGCGCGCCGCCAGGGCGCAAGACATCGGCGAGGCGCTGGCCACGATCGGCATCGAGGGCGCCTATGAGGGCGCGCTGCGCCATGTCGGCAATCCCGACCTGATTTCCCGCACCCATTTCGCGCGCTGGCTGGTGGAGCAAGGGCGCTGCCAGTCCATCGGCGAGGTGTTCGACGACTACCTCGGTGAAGGCTGCCCGGGCTATGTTGGCCACCGCTGGGCCAGGCTGGCCGATGCGATCGGCTGGATCCGGGCCGCCGGCGGCATTCCGGTGATGGCCCACCCCGGGCGCTACAACTACACGCAACTCCAGCACGACGCGCTGTTCGACGAGTTCAAGCAACTCGGCGGGGCTGCGGTCGAGGTGGTCACCGGCAGCCATACGCCGGATCAGTACCGCCAGTATGCCAATGTCGCGCATCACTACGGCCTGCTGGCCTCGCGCGGCTCGGACTTCCATGGGCCCGGCGAGGGGCGGATCGAGCTGGGCTCGCTGCCGCCGCTGCCGTCGTCGGTCACGCCGGTCTGGCATGACTGGTAAGCCGCGCTGTCAAACGGCTGCCCGGCGTCCACGCCGCCCGAACCCGCCATGCGCTCCCTTCGCTTTTCCCCATCGCAGGACTGGCCCGGAGTGCGCGCGGCGTTCGCGCCCATTCCGCGGCTGGTTGCCCCAGGCCCGCACATGTCCCAATACTTCGAGATTCATCCGCTCAACCCGCAATCCCGGCTGATCAAGCAGGCCGCGCAGATCATCGGCCAGGGCGGGCTCATTGCCTTGCCCACCGACTCCAGCTATGCGCTGGCCTGCCGGCTCGACGACAAGGCCGCGGTGGAGCGGCTGCGCCGCCTGCGCGGGATCGACGACAAGCACCATCTGACGCTGATGTGCAGCGACTTGTCCGAGCTCGGCAACTTCGCGCGGGTGGACAACCGGCAGTACCGCTGGCTCAAGGGGGCCACGCCCGGGCCCTACGTCTTCATCCTCGAGGCCACCAAGGAAGTGCCGCGCCGGCTCTCGCATCCCGCCCGCAAGACCATCGGCGTGCGGGTGCCCGACCACCCCATCCCGCTGGCGCTGCTGGCCGAAGTGGGCGAGCCGCTGATTTCCGCCACCCTGCAACTGCCGGGCGACGAAGCGCCGCTCAACGAGCCGGAGGTGATCCGCACCCGGCTGGAGAAGCTGCTGGAGCTGGTGATCTGCGGCGGCGCCGCGCCGGCGCAGCCAACCACGGTGATCGACCTGACCGCCGGCGAGCCCGAGCTGGTGCGGCAGGGGCGCGGCGATATCGAACGTTTCGGACTCTGATTGCCACCGAACAGTCGCTTTGCCGCGGCCCCGGTACAATAGCGACCCATGGATTCTTCCCTGATACAGACCCTAGCGGTCTACGCCCTGCCGGTCCTGTTCGCCATCACGCTGCATGAGGCCGCGCACGGCTACGTGGCCAAGCTGTTTGGCGACAACACGGCCTACTCGATGGGCCGCGTCAGCCTCAATCCGGCGCGCCATATCGATCCCATCGGCACCATCGCGGTGCCGCTGCTGCTCTATTTCATGACCAGCGGCCAGTTCGTCTTCGGTTACGCCAAGCCGGTGCCGGTCGCCTTCGACCACCTGCGCAATCCGCGCTGGCACGGCATGTGGGTGGCCCTGGCGGGCCCGGGCAGCAATGTGCTGCAGGCCTTCCTGTGGGCGCTGGTGGCGGTCGGCCTGGTGGTGGCCAGGGTGCAGGAGCCGTTCTTCACCCAGATGGCGCAGGCCGGCGTGCTGGTCAACCTGGTGATGGCTGCGTTCAACCTGTTCGCGCATCGAGCCCTATGGCATCTTCGTGGTGCTGGCGCTGGTGGCGGCTGGCGTGATCACCAAGGTGTGGATGCAGCCGGTGATGGGGGCGCTCAGGAGCCTGGTGCTGCTGATGCTGCAACCCATCCTGGCGCTGGTGCAGTAAGCCGCGCCGCCGCCGCGCCGCCGCCGTCCATGCCGGCGCCGACGCCGAATACGAGTACCGATTCCCACAAATACAGATAGACATGTTCCCCGATCGCGTTCTTTCCGGCATGCGGCCTACTGGCGCGCTGCACCTGGGCCACTATCACGGCGTGCTCAAGAACTGGGTCCGGCTCCAGGCCGAATATCCCTGCTTCTTCTTCGTGGCCGACTGGCACGCGCTCACCACGCACTACGAATCGCCGGAAGTGATCGGCGAATCCGTGTGGGAGATGCTGATCGACTGGCTTGCCGCCGGCGTCGATCCCGAGCGCGCCACGCTGTTTATCCAGAGCCGCGTGCCCGAGCATGCCGAACTGTTCCTGCTGCTGTCGATGGGTACGCCGCTGGCCTGGCTGGAGCGGGTGCCGACCTATAAGGACCAGATCGAGAAGCTCAAGGACAAGGATCTCTCCACCTACGGCTTTCTCGGTTATCCGCTGCTGCAGGCCGCCGACATCCTGATCTACCGCGCCGGCCGCGTGCCGGTGGGCGAAGACCAGGTGCCGCACGTGGAGGTCACGCGCGAGATCGCGCGCCGCTTCAACTATCTGTACGGCCGCCAGCCGGACTTCGAGGCGCAGGCGCAGGAGGCCGCCAAGAAGCTGGGCGGCAAGCGCACCAAGGCTTATCTGGAGCTGCGCCGCGCCTATCACGAACAGGTCAAGGCCGAGGCGCTGGAAGAGGGCGGCGCGCTGGTGGCGCAGTCACAGAGCCTGGCCGCGGAAGACCGTGAGTTGCTGCTGGGCTACCTGGGCGGCTCGCGCAAGACCATCCTGGTCGAGCCGCAGGCGCTGCTGACCACGGCATCGCGCATGCCCGGGCTGGATGGCCAGAAGATGTCGAAGTCCTATGGCAATACCATCCGCATGCGCGAGGACAAGGCATCGGTGGAAAAGAAGGTGCGCACCATGCCGACCGATCCGGCCCGCGTGCGCCGCACCGATGCCGGCGACCCGGCGCGTTGCCCGGTGTGGCAACTGCATCAGGTCTACACGGATGCGCCCACCCGCGAGTGGGTCGACCAGGGCTGCCGCAGCGCCGGCATCGGCTGCATCGAATGCAAGCAGCCGGTGATCGAGGGCATCCTGCGCGAGCAGCAGCCCATGCTGGAACGGGCGCAAAAATATCTGGACGATCCTGCGCTGCTGCGCGCCATCGCCGACCACGGTTGCGACCAGGCCCGCCGGGTGGCGCGCGAGACGATGCGCGACGTGCGCGCCGTCATGGGCCTGGGGTACCGATGAACACAGCGGCGGGCATCGCCCACGCGCCGCTGGGCGCGCCGTCGCCATGGGTGATGCGCTGGGCGCACCTGGTGCGCCCGGGCGGCCGGGTGCTCGACCTGGCTTGCGGCAGCGGTCGCCATGCCACCTGGTTCGCGCGCCGCGGCCATGCGGTGCTGGGTGTGGACCGTGATGCGGCGGCATTGGCTGCGCTGGCGGCGTTGCCCGATGGCGTCGCTACGCGCCTGGCCGACCTGGAGCAGGGCACGTGGCCGCTTGCGGATGAGCCGGGTTTCGACGCGATCGTGGTGACAAATTACCTGCACAGGCCTCTTTGGCCGCATTTGTTCGGTGCGCTTGCGCCGGGCGGCGTGCTCCTTTACGAAACCTTCGCGGCCGGCAACGAGACCGTGGGCAAGCCTTCGAACCCGGATTTCCTGCTCCGGCCGGGCGAACTGCTGGATGCCGTGCACGGCATCTTGCGTGTGGCCGGCTACGAAGATGGTATGCTGGAAGTGCCTAAAGCTGCCTTTGTGCAGCGTATTTGCGCGATTCGCGAAGATATAGGCAAATCGGGCGGCGGAGCGCCGCCGCGGTATCCTTTGCCGGGCTGAAGTGCGGCCCCGGTTATTTGCAGGCCCGGTCGGCGAGACCTGGGCTTCACGCGTTGAACTGCCTTGGGTTTTCCCCGGTCGAAGGTGCGGTCGGAAGGCCTGAGGTATCCGGTACAATCGCGGTATTCGTTTCTCGAATTCTCAAACGTTATGACACAGATTAACGGCAGCATCGTCGCTATCGTGACGCCGATGCAGGAAGATGGCAGCCTGGATTTCCCCGCGCTGCGCGCCCTGGTCGACTGGCACGTGGCCGAGGGCACCGATGGCATCGTGATCGTCGGCACCACCGGCGAGTCGCCCACGGTGAACGTGGATGAGCATTGCGAGCTGATCCGCGTCGCGGTGGAGCAGGCCGACAAGCGCATCCCGATCATCGCCGGCACCGGCGGCAACTCGACCAAGGAGGCGATCGAGCTGACCGCGTTTGCCAAGCAGGTCGGCGCCGATGCGTCGCTGCAGGTGGTGCCCTACTACAACAAGCCGACCCAGGAAGGCATGTACCGCCATTTCCGCACGATCGCGGAAGCGGTGGAACTGCCTGTCGTGCTGTACAACGTGCCGGGCCGTACCGTGGCCGACATGCAGCACGACACCATCCTGCGCCTGGCGCAGGTGCCGGGCATCATCGGCGTCAAGGAAGCGACCGGTAACATCGACCGCGCCGCGCAACTGATCAAGGATGCGCCGCAGGGCTTCTCCATCTACAGTGGCGACGATCCCACGGCGATTGCCCTGATGCTGCTGGGTGGCCATGGCAATATCTCCGTCACGGCCAACGTGGCGCCGCGCAAGATGCACGAATTGTGCGTGGCTGCCCTGAAGGGCGACGCGATTACCGCGCGTCGCATCCATATGGAACTGGTTGCGCTGAACAAGGCGATGTTCGTCGAGGCCAACCCGATTCCCGTCAAGTGGGCGCTCCAGCAAATGGGCAGAATGCAGGGTGGCATCCGCCTCCCGCTCACTCCGCTGTCACCGGAATACCACGATGTGGTGCGCAAGGCGCTGTCGGCGGCCGGCCTGCTCGGCTGATCGCACGGTGTTTTGCCGTCATCCCTCAACTAGGATTGCGTGTCAATGAAACTCAAGCTTAACCGCCACGGTGCAACGCAAGTTGGCCGTGCCGCCCTGGTCTTGCCCGTGCTAGTGGCAAGCGCGATGTCCGGTTGCAGCAGCATCAATGACGCGATGGCGCCCGACAAGATCGACTACAAGTCCGCCGCCAAGCGCACCTCCACGCTGGACGTGCCGCCGGACCTGACCAAGATCGAAGGCGATCGCCGCTACTCCGTGCCCGATCAGAACGGCACGTCGACCCTGTCGACCTACAACCAGTCGAACAAGGTCGTGCAGCAGCAGGTGGGCACCGAGAACGTGCTGCCCTCCACGCAAGGCATCCGCATGGAGCGCGATGGCAACCAGCGCTGGCTGGTGATCAGCAACGGCATGCCGGCGGACAAGCTGTGGCAGTCGATGCGTGAATTCTGGCAGGAGAGCGGTTTCCTGCTGGTGCAGGACTCGCCCGAGACCGGCATCATGGAAACCGACTGGGCCGAGAACCGCGCCAAGATCCCGCAGGATTTCATCCGCAACACGATCGGCAAGGTCTTCGATGGCTTGTACTCGACCTCCGAGCGCGACAAGTTCCGCTCGCGCGTGGAGCGTTCGCAGAACGGCAACCTGGAAGTCTTCATCAGCCACCGCGGCGCGCAGGAGCAGTTGACCGGCCTCGACAAGTCGACCACGACCTGGACGCCGCGCCCCTCCGATCCTGAGCTGGAAGCCGAGTTCCTTTCGCGCTTCGCGCAGCGCCTGGGCGTGCAGAAGGAGCAGGCCGACCGCATGGCCAAGAACCCCGCCACGCCGGGAGCCGCCGCTGCTGGCGCGACGGCGGCAGCCGCCAAGGGGGCAGCATCCAGCGCCAATGCCAATCTGACCCAGGTCAATGGCAGCCAGGCACTGCAGTTGTCCGAGCCGTTCGACCGCGCCTGGCGCTCGGTCGGGCTGGCGCTGGACCGCGTGAATTTCACGGTGGAAGACCGGGACCGCGCGCAGGGCCTGTACTACGTGCGCTATGTCGACCCGCGCGACACCGTGGACAATCGTGGCTTCTTCTCCAAGCTGTTCACCAAGACCGGCACCGAGGAGAGCAAGAAGGCCAAGAAGTATCGCGTGGCGCTCAAGGGTGACGGCACCGGCACGACCGTGACGGTGCAGAACGATGCGGGCCAGCCGGAAAGCACCGAAGTCGGCAAACGCATTCTTTCGCTGCTCGACGAGCAACTGCGCTGACCGGCGTGCGGGCCACGCAATTCAGCCCGCGGCGCTCTGCCGCGGGGTGGCCTGCCAAGCCGCCAGGGGAGGCCGGCGCATGATGCGCTTTGCCTTCCTCGGTAGCGGTAGCGAGGGCAATTCCCTGTTGATCGAGTCGCAAGAGGGCACCACCACGACCAGGGTGTTGCTCGATTGCGGCTTTGGCATTCGCGAAACCGCGCGGCGGTTGGGGCGGCTCGGCGTCACGCCGGACCAGCTCGATGCCGTGCTGGTCACCCATGAGCACGGCGACCATGTCGGCTCGGCCTACGCCTTTGCCTCTCGTCACGACTTGCCGGTGCACACCAGCCACGGTACCTGGCTTGCCACGTCGCACATGCGCGGGGCGGACAAGGCCGATGTACGCGTGTGTGGTGCCGACCATCCGCTGGTGATCGGCGGCCTCCACATCCTCCCGTACACCGTGCCGCACGATGCGCGCGAGCCATTGCAGTTCGTGCTCAGTGACGGCGACGCCCGCCTGGGCGTGCTGACCGACGCCGGCATGGAGACGCCTTACGTCACTGCGCGGCTGGCTGGGGTGCATGCGCTGGTGCTGGAGTGCAACCATGATCGCGAGATGCTGCGCAATTCCGCCTACCCATATTCGCTGAAGCGGCGCATCGGTGGCGACTTTGGCCACCTTGCCAATGAAGTCGCGGCTGGCATCCTGGCGCGCGTGGCGCATGCGGGGCTGCAACGCGTGGTGGCTGCGCACCTGAGCCAGCAGAACAATACCCGGGAGCTGGCTACCCAGGCACTGGCAAGCGTGCTGGGCGTGTCGCCCGGCGACATCCTGGTGGCGGACCAGCACGATGGACTGGACTGGCAGCCGGTCAAGGCCTGAGGCGAGGCGGGCAACGCGCCGGCGAAACCTGCGGACGTAAAAGCGACAGACGTAAAAAAGAACAAATGCAGTGGTACACAGTACTAGCCAGCCGGTGATTATATCCGCGTTTTCCCGGCTTGTGTAGCGCTGTCTTTTCCTGTTTTTGGTTGTTACGGATTATTACAGCGAAGCGGGCCCAAATTGCAGCCAGCCCTCCAGCGCCCAGTGATGGAAAGTCTCCATCAGATCGGGCAGATCCGCGCAGGCAGCCACTTCCGCGGCGCTCAGGCAGCGCTGGTCCGCCAGCAGGCGCAGCCAGCGCGCCAGCGCCGAAGGCGGCTCGTAGGCTTCGCCATTGATAAAGAAATGCGTGCGGTCATACAACGCGATGGATCCCGGCGCAAGTACGACGCCATGAGAGAGGGCGAGTTTGTTGTATTTCTTCAGCGTGATTTCGGATATTTCCGCAAACTCCACGCTGGGCTTGGGCTCGGACAGATGCGTACCCAGAAACTCCGAAACCATGCTACCCGACCAACGGAGGGCACTCAGTTTTTCGGTCACCGCCCGCACCATCTGGGCCGGCAGCTGGGCTGGATGTGCCGTTGCCGGCTCGCCGGCATCCGCGTAGCGCCCGCTCAAATCCTCGTTGTCCTCGACCGTTTCCGACAGCCAGGCCAGGAAGTGCCCAGCCAGTTCGCGGTAGGCCGGTGCGCGATAGCCGATCGAATACGTCATGCATTCGCCCTCGGCCACGCCGTCGTGGGCGTACTGAGGTGGCAGGTAAAGCATATCGCCTGGCTCGAGCACCCATTCCTCTTCGGCCGTGAAGTCCGACAGGATCTTGAGCGGCAGGTCCGGGACCAGGTCGAGCCTGGTCTGCGACGAGATGCGCCAGCGCCGCCGGCCCGATACTTGCAGCAGAAAAACGTCGTAGGAATCGAAGTGCGGGCCCACGCCGCCGCCGTCGGTGGCGTAGCTGACCATCAGGTCGTCCAGGCGCGCATCCGGGGCGAAGCGGAATTGCCCCAGCAAGTCCGCGGCTGCACTATCGTGGAGGTTAACGCCCTGCACCAGCAGCGACCATTGGCGGGTCTTCAGGGGGGGCAGGTTATCGGCGGCAAAGGGGCCTTGTTCGAGCTTCCAGCGGTTGCGAAAGTGCGACACCAGGCGCGACTCGACGTCGTCACGGTCGGCCAGTTCGAAAAGCGACTCGCGCGATACCGGCGGCACGATTCCCGGTACGGCTTGTCGAATCAGCAGGGGTTTGCGGTGCCAGATATCGCGCATGAAAGCGGCTGGCGTCATGCCACCCAGGAGGGTGAGCGGCGCGTCAGGATCGACGGGGCCGGGGGGCAAGGCCTGCGCGTATAATGCGGAATCGTTCATGGAGTCAAGAATTGAAAATCGCTAAGAACACGGTGGTATCCGTGGTGCTCGAGCCCGAGGAAGCCTTCGGCGATTACGACGCCGACATGGTCAAGGTAGAGCCGCGCGACCGTTTCCCCGAGCCGCTGGAAGTCGGCATGCAGTTTGAAGGCGTGCCCGAAGACGGCGACGACGAAGACTCGATCATCTACACCGTGACCGACGTGGCCGAAGACAAGGTCGTGCTGGATGGCAACCACCCGCTGGCCGGCATGGCACTGCGCTTCTGGTTGCAGGTAGCGGAAGTGCGCGAAGCCACGGCCGACGAAGTACAGCATGGCCATGCGCACGGCGCCTCGGGCATCGAAGTCGTGGACGAGGATGAGGACGACGAAGGCGACAGCAGCCGCACCTTGCACTGAGTGCGAGACGCGCGCGAGCCCTCGCGGAAGGTCCCACGAATAAAGCCGGCATCGCCGGCTTTTTCTTTGGGGCCGCGGCTTCGGACGGAGGCTGTTTATTCCGCCTCGGGGCCATCCTTGAGCGTGACTTCAAACAGCGACGGCGACCCCGGCGTGATCGCCAATTCGGTGTACTGGCCGGGCGCGCTGCTCGGCAACACCACGCGCAAGACGTTGCGCAGCGTCTTGCCGCCGGCATCTTTCATCGGCGTGTCGATGCCGAAGCCGCCCAGGCCGGTATGTACCAGCAGGACCTGGCCCCGGTAGTGCCCGGCCAGCTCGCGCAACTGGCGCTTGAACTCCAGGAAGCCATCGCGCGCGCGCCGGCGCAGGAAGCCATCGAACAGGGAGGGCTTGCCGCGTTGCTCCCAGCCGTTGCCGAATTGCGGGTCGGCATGCATCAACAGCACGATGCCGGGCAGGTTCTGCTGCTGCGCCAGTGATTGTTGTCGCCCGGCAGGTTCAAGCCCACCAGCAAGACGCCGCCGGCGTGCCAGCGCACGTTTTCCCGATAGCTGCGAAAGGTGGCCTGCTCGGACTGCCGCATCAGCGGCAGCGCTCGCTGCCCGAGCGTGGTATCGGCCGGATAGAACAGCTCACGCAGGCGGTTCAGCCGCTCCACGGCATCAAAGCGCCCGTTGGCAGCGCGCCCGCACTCCGCCCAGTCGGTTTCGCCGGGCAGGTAGACGAGCGGCAGCGGCGACTGGTCGAGCAGGCGCTGGCGGGCGGCAAGCAAGGTGTCGCCGCAGGATTCGGTATCGCCCTTGATGCCGCCCAGATGGACGACAAATTCCAGCCGCCGCGCGGCCAGGAAATCGAGCAGGCGGGCGGCATGGCCAGTCCGGCCAGGCGCTGCACGCGCCGGCGCACGATCCCGGTTGGCGTCATGCGGTGGCGACAGCATCCTTGGCGAGCGCGCGCAGCCGATAGAGCGCTTCGAGCGCGTCGCGCGGCGTCAGGCTGTCCGGGTCAAGCTCGGCCACCGCGTCGAGCAAGGCGGCCTGCTGCGCGGAGATCGCGTTGACCGGCTGACCATTGCTTTCGCCTTCGCCTTCGCCATGGCCGTCGCCTGGTTCCGCGTAGTCGTCGTCATCGTCCGGGGGCAAGGGTGGCGCGGCGAACAGGTCCAGTTGCGGCGTGGGCGTGGCGTCAGCCGACTGTTGCTCCAGCCAGGCCAGGTGCTTGCGCGCGGCGCGGATCACGGGCTGCGGCACGCCTGCCAGCTGCGCCACCTGCAGGCCGTAGCTCTGGCTGGCGGGCCCATCCTGCACGGCATGCAGGAAGACGATGCCATCGCCGTGCTCGACGGCGGACAGATGCACATTGGCCGCCTGCGTAAACTCCTGCGGCAGCTGCGTCAGCTCGAAGTAGTGGGTGGCGAACAGCGTATGGCTGCGGTTGTGTGCCAGCAGGTGGCGCGCGATCGCCCATGCCAGCGCGAGGCCGTCGAAGGTCGACGTGCCGCGGCCGATCTCGTCCATCAGCACCAGGCTGGCGGGCGTGGCGTTGTGCAGGATGCTGGCGGCCTCGGTCATTTCCACCATGAAGGTGGAACGTCCGCCCGCGAGGTCGTCGGCGGCGCCGATGCGGGTGAAGATGCGGTCGATCGGGCCGATCACCGCGCGCCGCGCCGGCACATAAGCGCCCACGCAGGCCAGCAGCACGATCAGTGCGGTCTGGCGCATGAAGGTCGATTTGCCGCCCATGTTCGGGCCGGTGATCAGCAGCAGCTTGCGCGCTTCGGTCAGCTGGCAATCGTTGGCGATGAACGGCACGGATTCCGCGGCGAGCTGGCCTTCCACGACCGGGTGGCGGCCCTGGGTGAGGTCGATCACGTTCTCTGCGACGCGCTCGGGCTGGGTCCAGTCCAGCGTCTGGGCGCGCTCGGCCAGCGCCGCGAGTACGTCCAGGCGCGCCAGCGCGCCGGCGACGCGCTGCAACTCGCCGATATGCGGCAGCAACTGCTGGAGCAACGCATCGTACAGCTGCTTCTCGCGCACCAGCGCGCGGTCCTGCGCGGACAGCGCCTTGTCTTCGAAGACCTTGAGCTCGGGTGTGATGTAGCGTTCGGCATTCTTCAGCGTCTGGCGGCGGCGGTAGTCGTCGGGGACCTTGTCGGCCTGGCCGTTGGTCACCTCGATATAGAAGCCATGCACGCGGTTGTACTCCACGCGCAGGTTGGCGATGCCGGTGCGGGTGCGCTCGCGGGCTTCCAGGTCAACCAGGAACTGGCCGCAGTTCTCCGAGATGTCACGCAGCTCGTCGAGCGTGGCATCGTAGCCACGGGCGATCACGCCGCCATCGCGGATCACGGTGGCCGGCTCCGGCGCCACCGCGCTGGACAACAGGGCATGGCATTCCCAGGGCACCGCCAGTTCCGTCACCGTCTGGTTGAGCAACGGCGCGCCGTCGTCAGCGCGCAGGCAGGCCTGCACATCGGGCAGGGCGGTCAGCGTGTCGCGCAGCGAGGACAGGTCGCGCGGGCGCGCATTCATCAGGGCCAGGCGCGCGGTAATGCGCTCCACGTCGGACAGCCGGCGCAGCGCCGCGCGCAGCGCATCGGTGCCCTGGCCGATCAGCGCGCCGATGGCCTGCTGGCGCGCCTGCGGGATGGTGCTGTCGCGTAGCGGATGGTGCAGCCAGTGGCGCAGCAGGCGGCTGCCCATGGCGGTGGCGCACGTGTCCAGCAGCGAGAACAGGGTCGGCGACTCGCCGCCGCGCAGGGTCTCGGTCAGTTCCAGGTTGCGCCGCGTCGCGGTGTCCAGGCCAACGAACTCGGATTCGCGCTCGACCGTCACGCCCTTCACATGGCGCAGCGACTGCCCCTGGGTGGAGGCCGCGTAGTTCAGCAGCGCGCCGGCGGCGCCGAGCGCCGCGCCCAGTCCGGCACAGCCAAACTGATCGAGGCTGGCCTCGCCGAGCTGCTCGCGCAGGCGGCGGGTGCCGGCTTCCTGGTCGAAATGCCATTCCGGCAGCCGGGTGCGCGCGCACTCCAGCGCAGGCAGCTCGATGCCATCGGCATACAGCAGCTCCAGGATCCGCTCCAGTTCGCGGGTGAACTGCGCCACCTCGCACTCCATCAGGCGCAGCTCACCGCTGGCCAGGTTCAGCCAGGCCAGTCCGGTCTTGCTCACGCCGCGGCGCGTGGTTTGCTGGTGTACCGCCATCAGGTAGGTATCGACCTTGTCCGGCAGCAGCGCTGCGTCGGTCAGGGTGCCCGGCGTGACGATGCGCACCACCTTGCGCTCCACCGGCCCCTTGCTGGTGGCCGGGTCGCCGATCTGCTCGCAGATCGCCACCGATTCGCCCAGCTTGACCAGCCGCGCGAGGTATTGGTCCACCGAATGGAAGGGGATGCCGGCCATGCGGATCGGCACGCCGTTGGAGCTGCCGCGCGACGTCAGCGTGATGTCGAGCAGGCGCGAAGCCTTCTCGGCATCGTCGTGGAAGAGCTCATAGAAGTCGCCCATCCGGTAGAACAGCAAGGTGTCCGGATGGTCAGCCTTCAGGCCGAGGTACTGCGCCATCATGGGCGTGTGCTTTTCCGCGTTACCGGCCTTGGGCTCGGTCTTGGCGGACTGTCGGGGTTCTACGGACATGCAATCCTCTCGGGCGGCTTCGGCGAAGCCGCCTGTTTTCG
Source organism: Cupriavidus basilensis OR16 (assembly GCF_000243095.1). Taxonomy (GTDB): domain Bacteria; phylum Pseudomonadota; class Gammaproteobacteria; order Burkholderiales; family Burkholderiaceae; genus Cupriavidus; species Cupriavidus basilensis_D. The sequence continues at coordinate 18,462 of NZ_AHJE01000114.1, forward strand.
GGTACTCCGGCGGCCCGGAGGCCTGGCGCGGATAAAACCCGTATTTTACTGCGAGCCGGGCACCGAAGGGGGCGAGAAGGGGACAGAAGGGTGCAGGAAGGGGGGCAGGAACAGGCGTGCCGGCCCGTGCCGGCCGGGCGTTTACAAAAAAAATACGCGGCCATCCGTCTCTTTACAGAATCTTTGCGGGATTCGAACTTAGATGGAATCGTGATGACCGGCAGATACACGCCGGCGTCGAAACGAACGAGAATCGAGACAACGCAAGGGGTTCGACATGCTGAGAGTTCTGGTACCCGTCAACGGCTCCGCGCACGCGCTGGACGCGGTGCGTCATGCCGCCTTCATGTTCCGGGACCGCTGTGTGTCAGAGGTGGTTCTGCTCAATGTCCAGCCGCCGCTGGAATTTGGCCGCGCCTTGGCCTTTCACTCGCTGGCCGCCTTGCGCAAGCTCGAGGAGACCAGCGGCGAGGCCGCGCTACGCGATGCGCGCAGTATCCTGGACGACGCCGGGGCCAGGTATGTTGCACAGATCAAGGTGGGCGATGTGGCGCAGACCATCGCGCAGGCCGCGGCGGCGAACGACTGCGATGCCATCGTGATGGGCACTGCCGGGCGCACGGCGGTTGGCGCGCTGCTGGCGGGAAGGCTGACCAACAAGCTGATACGCATGTCGCGCATACCGGTGACGCTGGTCAAGTAAGCCGCGCCGCGCCATCACGCTACTCGCATTGGCAGCAGCACCATCTGCTTGCCCTGCAGGTGTAGCCGCTCCTGCAGCTCGCCGGGTGTCTGGTTATGCAGCCAGGCCGTGAGGAAATTGACGTGCTGGAAGATCAGCTTGCTGGCAAAGCAGACGCTGTTCGGGTATTCGGCCGTGACCGCATCGACCAGCGTCATGAACTCGAGCACCGGGTTCGTGCCGAATGCGGCGCGCGAGTCGGCCGCCAGGCCGTGGCGCTGGCAATTGGCGACGTAGTAACGCAGTGACTCACCAATCGTCTGCTGAAGGCGGTGCAGCGTTTCCTGGCCCTCGTAGCTCTGCGCGTCGACCTCTCCCACGGCCAGGAAGATCATGTTCTTGAAGTGTCCGGGAAATAAGCGCTCGACCCAGAGCAGCGCATGCATGCTGGCGCCGCGGTGTTTGCCCACCAGCACGATCGCGGTGGGCTGGCCGCGGTCGAGCGGCCGCACGCGGCTCGCATCGACCAGCGGCGGGCTGCCGGCGAAGAGGGCATCCGCCCGGGCCAGTTCGGCGCGGGTCGTCGTGTAGTGCCGCTTGATGAAGACGCACAGCGCAACCACCAGGCCCGTGACCAGCACGGTCAGCCACCCGCCAGCGGTGAACTTTTCCACCAGCGTGATCACCAGGACCGTGGCGGTGACCGACAAGCCAAGCAGGGACAGGGCGAGGCGAACGATCCAGCGAGGCTCGCCGCGATGGCGCCACCAGTAGATGCACAGGCCAAGCAAGGAGAGGCTGAAGGTCAGGAAGACGTTGATGCTGTACAGCACCACCAGCACCGCGACCTGGCCGCGCGTCCACAACAGGATCAGCAAGCTGGCCAGGCCCATGACGATGACGCCGTTCTGCCGCACCAGCCGGGCGGAGAGATCGCGGAAATGCCGCGGCACCCAGTAGTCCGCCGCCATGTTCGACAGTACCGCCGGGCCGTCCAGGAAGCCGGTCTGCGCGCCCACCAGCAGCAGCCCGGCCTCCGAGGCCAGCAGTGCCGCGAGCAGCGCATGGCGGGACCATGCCGAGCCGAAGCCAAGATGGTCGATGATGCGGTCGAAGACCACGGCGTTCAGCGTCTTGCCTTCCACCGGCGCCGCATTCCACAGCATATACAGCAGGATGATGCCGCCCGCCGTGAAGGCCAGCGAGGTCGCCATGTAGAACATCGTCCACTTGCCGTTCGGCACCCGCGGCTCGGCCAGCATGTTCACGTTGTTCGAGACCGCCTCCAGCCCGGTGTAGGTGCCACCACCGAGCGAGAACGCGCGCATCAGCAGCGCCGCCACCACGATCGGACCCATCGCCTGCGACATGCCGGAGGCCTCGCCAATGGCGTTGGGCACGACCGCGCCGAGATGGTCGCCGTGCGCGGCGACGCCATAGACGATCAGCCCGAGGTGCAATACCACGAAGGCCAGGAAGATGGGCATCAGCACCAGGATCGATTCCTTCATGCCGCGGAAATTGAGCCCGGTCATCATGATCACGATCAACAGCTCGGCAGCAAGCTTGAAGGCTTGGGCCTCTACCGGCAGCAAGCTGAAGAACGCGTCGACGCCGCTGGCCAGCGACGTCGCGACGGTGAGCACGTAATCGACCAGCAGCGCGGCTCCCGACACCAGTCCAGGACGCGGCCCCAGCAAGGCCGTGGCCACGCGGTAGCCGCCGCCGCCGGTGGGGAACAGCTCGATGACCTGGTTGTAGCCGACCGCGATGATGAATACCGTGCTGGCGGTGGCCAGGGCAAGGAAGAGCGCCAGCGGCGTATGGGTGCCGAGCGCCAGGAATGCCTCCTCGGGCCCGTAGCACGAGGAAGAAAGTCCGTCGGCGCCTAATCCGACCCAGGCCAGCACAGGGACCACGGCGATCGCGTGGCGGGTTTGCGGGGCGAGCGGATCGAGCGGCTTGCCGGCCAGGTGCCTCCACCACTTCGACAACGCCGTCATGTTCGCCACCCTGGACGCTATTGCGGCGCAGCGCACGAAAGCGCGGCGCCGGAAAAACGCAGCCCGCGGCGTCGCTGCCCGCGTGCCAGCGCTGGGAGTTCGGCACTCCCCATGGGAGTAATGTAGGCGGCAAGCAGGCCGATTCGCAAGAACGGGTTCGGCGCCGCGCTATGGCGCGGGCTCGTGCCGCAGCGCGTCGATCACCTGTGCCAGCCGTGCGATCAGCCCATCAATGGCGCCGGCCGGCACCCCGGCGTAGCCGAACACGAAGCCGTTGTACTGTGCCAGCGGCGTGCCGGGCAAGCGGTAGGTGCTCAGCGGCCGCACGATCAGTCCCTGCGCGCGCGCCGCGCGGGTGACCACGGTATCGGCGAGCGGCAGTTCCAGGCGCGCGGACAGGTGCATGCCACCCGCGCTGGACGATACCGTCACGCTGCCGCGCAGGTGGCGCGCCAGTGCCGCCTCCAGGGCATCGCGGCGCTGTCCATAGCGCTGGCGCATGCGGCGCAGGTGGCGGGCGAACTGGCCGCTGTCGATAAAATCCGCCAGCGCGATTTGCTCGGCCACGTGGCCGCGCCGGGTGATTTCGCCTAGCGTGCCGGCGATGGTCGCGGCCAGGTAGCGCGGCACCACCATGAAGCCCAGGCGCAGCGCCGGGAACATGGTCTTGCTGAACGTGCCCAGGTAGATCACCGGTGCATCCTCGCTCAGCCCCTGCACGGCCGAGAGCGGCACGCCGCCGCGGCGGAACTCGCTGTCGTAGTCGTCCTCGACGATCCAGGCCCCTGCGGCGCGGGCATCTTCGATGAGCTTGAGGCGCCGTTCCAGGCTGAGGATGGAGCCTAGTGGATATTGATGGGATGGCGTGATGTAGATCAGCCGGGGCGGGGCGTCGCGCCACTGCTCGGGGCGAGGCGCCAGCCCGTCGGCATCGACCGCCACGGGCTCGAGCACGAGGCCGGCGGACTGGAAGGCGGCCCGCGCGCCGCCGTAGCCTGGATTCTCGATCCAGGCCGTGTCGCCGGCATCGGCCAGGATGCGCGCGCACAGGTCCAGGCTGGTCTGGGTGCCGTCGGTGATGAAGACCTGGTCCATGTCGCAGCGCACCCCGCGCGAGACCTTCAGGTACTCGGCGATGGCGTGGCGCAGCGCGGGCTGCCCTTCGATCTTGCCGTAGCCAAGATGGCGGGGCCGAGCTTGCGCCAGGCGCGTTCGATGCAGCGCCGCCACGCGGCCAGCGGAAAACCATCCAGGTCGGGCACGCCGGGCACGAAAGGCAACAGGTCGTGCATGCCGTCGGCATCGCGCCGCAGCCCGCGCACGCGGCGCGACAACTCGGTGACGCGCTTCGCCGCCCCCGCGCTGTGGCCAGCCTGCGCCAGGCCCACGCGCGCCACCGTGGTGCCATGCCGCGTTGGCACTACGAAGCCTTCCGCCGCCAGGCTCTCGTAGGCGTAGATCACCGAGTTGCGCGCCATGCCGAGTTCCGCCGCGAGCGTGCGCGTGGCGATCAGCTGGCTGCCCTGGGCGATCCTGCCGTCGAGGATGGCGCCGCGCAGGCATTGGTACAAGAGCCGCTGCTGGGTGAGCTTGCGGCCATCGAGCTGGCGGGTGAAGGTCGAGACCAGCAGGCCGTAGTCCATATCGTGTTTTCCGTGGTTCCAAATACTGTGCATGCCATGGGTCTAGCAATGGTGCCACGGAAATCCTATCTTGGCGGCATCGCCGGAGGCAACGCGATTCCTGGCCTTCACCGACGAACACGGCACCCACTGCATTCCCACCGCGTGCTGGCGCGAGGGCGAGCACCTCTATATCCATGGCTCCAACGGTAGCCGCATGCTCAAGCTGGCCGCGACAGGCAGCCAGGTCTGCGTAACGGTGACTCACCTGGACGGTCTGGTGATGGCGCGATCCGCTTTTCATCACTCGATGAACTACCGCTCGGCGGTGATCTACGGCAGTTTTGAAGTGGTTGTTGGCGCAGCGAAGGCGGCGGCGATGGATGCCTTCCTGGAGCGCATTGCGGCGGGGCGCTCGGGCGAGGCAAGGCCAGGAGATGCCAATGAGCTGGCGGCGACCACGGTGTTGCGCATCGGCCTGGACGAAGCAGCCACCAAGATCCGCAGCGGCGGGCCCAAGGATGACGAGGCCGACATGGCGCTGCCGGTATGGGCGGGCGTGCTGCCGCTGAGTCTCCAGGGGCAACGGCCGGTGCCGGATGGCGCGCAGCGCAGCACGCCGGAGTACGTGCGGCGCTGGGGGCAGGGGGCCTGCACCAAGGCGGTGGCGGAGGTGGCCGGCGATACGGTGCCAGGCAGGGTCGCCGCGGTTGATGCCTGAGCGGGCAGTACGCCATGGCCATCCCTGAGCTTTCACGACGCAGCGCGGCCAGGCGGCCGCGCTGCGTCGTTGCCGGAGGTCCTTAGCGGGCCGGCTTGGCGTTGTCCACCGAGAACGGCGACAGCAGGCGCACCATCTGCGCGAATGCCTTGGGGTTGCCGGCCAGCACTTCGCCTTGTTCGAGCTGGCGCGCTTCGCCCGCGTAGTTGCCCACCAGGCCCCCGGCTTCGGTCACCAGCAGCATGCCGGCGGCCATGTCCCAGGGGTGCAGGCCTTGCTCGAAGAAACCATCGGTGCGGCCGCAGGCCACGTAGGCCAGATCGAGCGCCGCGGCACCCGGGCGGCGCAGGCCGGCGCAGCTTTGCGTCATCAGCGCGAACAGCTCCATGTACTGGTCCAGGCCTGCCATGTCGCGGTAGGGGAAGCCGGTGCCGATCAGGCAGTCGGCCAGCTTGTCGCGGCGCGACACACGGATGCGGCGGTTGTTCAGGAACGCGCCGGCGCCCTTGCTGGCTGTGAAGAGTTCGTCACGCGACGGGTCGTAGACGACGGCTTGTGCCGGCACGCCTTTGTGCAACTGGGCGATCGAGACCGCGTACTGGGGAAAGCCGTGGATGAAGTTGGTGGTGCCGTCGAGCGGGTCGATGACCCAGACGTATTCGCTGGTGGGTTCTTCACCCTCGGCCCAGGACTGGCCGGACTCTTCCGCTAGAATGGCGTGATCCGGGTAGGCCGTGCGAATGATTTCGACGATCGCGGCCTCGGCGGCGCGGTCGACTTCGGTGACGAAATCGTTGTGCTGCTTGCGCGATACCTGAACCCGGTCGACGTCCATCGACGCACGGTTGATGACGGAACCTGCCTTGCGGGCCGCCTTGACGGCAATATTTAGCATCGGATGCATGAATCTCTCCAGGCCGGCCAAGGGTGCGCGGCCTGGCGCAAAAGGCCGGCGCGCTGCCCTTTGGGGCGGCTGACAACACAACGGATTGTAGAAGAACGGGCGCGTCGCGATCGCATAAAACGGGCGGCGCACCGAAGATGAAGCCTGAATTGTATATGAACCCGCAGAACCAGACGAGCGCGGACGCCAGCAGCGCCGCCGCCACAACCGCGGCCGCAACCGCCGCCCCGGACCTGAATCCGCCATCTGGCGCGCCTTCCGGGGCAGTTTCCGGCGCCGCTGCCGAGGCGGGCGCCGATACGGCGCTGATGGCTCCCGCCGCGTTTGCCGCGGTGCGTTTCGTGCTGGTCGAGACCAGCCATCCCGGCAATGTCGGTGCCGTCGCGCGGGCTATGAAGACCATGGGCTTCGGCACTGTTCCTGGCAGCCTGGTGCTGGTTTCGCCACGTGAGCCGGCGGTGCGGGAACATCCGGATGCGATCGCCATGGCCAGCGGCGCGGACGATGTGCTGGCTGGCGCGGTGATCGTCGACAATATCGAGGCCGCGCTGGCCGGCACCGCCTACGCAGTGGCGCTCACCGCGCGCCAGCGCGAGTTCGGGCCGCCCCGCTTGCTGCCGCGTGACGCGGTGGCACAGGCTGGCGCCCGCATCGCCACTCGGCAAAGGGCCGAAACCACCAAGGCTGGCGGTGCCCATGTGGCCTTCGTGTTTGGTAATGAGCGCTTCGGCCTGCCCAACGAGGTGGTCGACCGCTGCTCGGCGGTCACCCACATTCCCGCCAATCCCGCCTACACCTCGCTCAATCTCGCCCAGGCCGTGCAACTGGTGGCCTACGAGATGCGCCTCGCGTTGCTGGAGGTGAGGGCGACGCCGCTCGCCGAGATCGGCTATGCTGGCGAACCGGCCACGGCAGAGCAGATCGAGGCCATGTTCGGTCACTTGCAGTCTGGGCTGGAAGCCATCGGCTTCCTCGATCCGGCCAGCCCGAAGAAGCTGATGCCGCGCCTGCGCCGGCTGCTTGCGCGCAGCGGGCTGGAGCGCGAGGAAGTCAATATCCTGCGGGGCATCGCCAAGCACATGCTGGTGGCCGCGCAAGGCCATGGCGCAGGGGCGCCAACCGAACAGGAGAAGTGAGCAGGTGGAGATTCCGGCCTACTACATGCGTGGCGGTACCAGCAAAGGGGTCTTCCTCCTGGCTGACGACTTGCCCACCGATCCGAGCGACCGCGATGCCGTGCTGCTGCGCGTGACCGGCTCGCCCGATCCGCATCGCCGGCAGGGCGATGGCATGGGTGGCGGCACCGCCAGCACCAGCAATGTCGTGCTGGTACGTCCCTCGCAGCGTCCCGGTTGCGATGTGGATTGCCTGTTCGGCGCGGTGGCCATCGGCGAGCCGCGCATCGACTGGACCGGCAACGGCGGCGACCTGCTGGCGGCGGCTGGGCCGTTCGCGATCTGGCGCGGTTTCGTGCCGGCGCGCGACAGCGTCACCACCGTGCGCATCTGGCTGCCGAACGTGGGCCAGGCCGTCGTTGCCCGCGTGCCCTGCCGCAATGGCCATCCGCTCGAGGATGGCGATGTTGCCGAGGACGGCTTGCCGTTCGCGGCGGCCGGGATCGTGCTCGACGACCTCGCGCCGGCCAGCGCGCGCCGCTTGATGACCGGCCTCGTGCACGTGCCAGAGCGATGTTGATGGCAGGCGCCGCCTGTCCCGCCTATCCGACATGTCCAACATGTTCCACGGGACGGCCGGCGTCATTGCACCAATGTCCATGGCGGCAGCAGGGTAGCAAATCTCTTACACTCCCTGATCCCGTTTTCACCGGCCAATGACCATGCCGGCGATCGCGCCAGCCCTGACCCAGGGCGCGCGGCGCACGGCGTGGCAACACGACACGACCAAGATGTTCACTCGCCTGAAGGAAGATATCGACGCCATCATGCGGCGCGACCCCGCCGCACGCAGCCGTCTGGAGGTGCTGACCTGCTATCCCGGCTTTCACGCCGTGGTATTCCATCGCTTCGCGCACGCCTGCTGGAATGCAGGATTCCATTGGCTGGGCCGCTGGATCTCGCACTGGGCGCGCTTTTTCACTGGTATCGAGATCCACCCCGGTGCCAAGGTGGGGCGGCGTGTGTTCATCGATCACGGCATGGGCGTGGTGGTGGGCGAGACCGCCGAGATCGGCGACGACTGCACCATCTACCAGGGTGTGACCTTGGGCGGGACTTCGCTCTACAAAGGGGTGAAGCGCCATCCCACGCTAGGTGCGAACGTGGTGGTGAGCGCTGGGGCCAAGGTGCTCGGCGGCTACACCATCGGCGACGGCGCGCGCATCGGCTCCAACGCCGTGGTGCTCAAGCCGGTGCCGCCGGGCGCCACCGCGGTCGGCATCCCGGCGCGCATCATCCTGCCGGACGCGCCAAGCGGGCAGCAGGGTGCCAAGCAGGAGTTCTCGGCCTACGGCATCACGCCGAACGCCGATGACCCGGTCTCGCTGGCACTCAAGAGCCTGATCGACAACGCCGCGCAGCAGCACGAGCGGCTGGAGACCGTGATGGCCGCGCTGGATCGGCTCGGCGAGCATCTCGAGAACACGCCGAACGACCGCTTCGATGCGAGCGAGCTGCGCAAGCTGATGAAGTAGGTTGATGCAGTAGGTTGATGCAGCGCAGAGGGGGATTCGGCGTCAGCCGACTTGAGGCAGCACGCTGAATCCGCTTGCGTCGAGTTGCAGCACGGCGGCGCGCGGCCGCTTGCCGTCGAGGTCCCAGTCGGTCAGCACCCAGCGCACGCCTTCCGGGCTTTCGTGCCGGGCGGGGCGGTGCGTATGGCCGTGCACCAGGGCCGGCGCATGGCTGGCACGCAATAGCGCGGCCACGGCTTGCGGCGTGGTGTCGCCGTAGTCGGGCGGCGCGTCGCGGCGGGCTTGCGTGCGGCCGGCCTCGCTGTCCGCGCGCAGGCGGCGTGCCACGCGCAGCCGCAGCGTCAAGGGCAGCGACAGGAACACGCGCTGGACCCAGCGTTTGCGGGTCCAGTGGCGAAACCGCATATAGCGTTCATCGTCGGTGCAAAGCATGTCGCCATGGCTGAGCACCACGCGCTGGCCGGCGCAGTCGATCACGGTGGGGTCGGGCAGCAAGATCGCGCCTGCGGCGCGCGCAAAGCGCTGCCCCAGCAGGAAGTCGCGGTTGCCGTGCATCAGGTAGACCTTGACGCCGCGCTGTGCAAGCTGGCGCAGCCTGGCGGCCACCTGCGCCGCGAAGGGGTTGTCGGTTTCTTCGTCGCCAACCCAGAATTCGAAAAAATCACCCAGGATGAACAGGGCGCGCGCCTCTTGCGCCGCGCGTTCGAGCACGTGCTCGAAGGACGCCAGCGTGCGCGGCATGCCGGGGGTGAGATGCAGGTCGGAAATGAACCACGCAGGCGCTGGCACCGCGAGGGCGCCGGCGCCCGGCGTGGATGGGGTCACAGTCATGCGGTTGGAAAGAGAAGCTGGCCTGACGTCACGGTGTGACCCCGCGGGGCCTGGTGGAGCCTGCCCCGATGATGGCCAGTGGCTTATTCGACCACCACGGCCTTTTCGATGACCACGTCTTCGAGCGGCACGTCCTGGTGGAAGCCAGCGCTGCCGGTACGCACGCCCTTGATCTTCTCGACCACATCGGAGCCGTCGGTCACCTTGCCGAACACGGCGTAGCCGAAGCCCTGAGGGGTCGGCGAGGTGAAGTTCAGGAAGTCATTGTCGACCGCGTTGATGAAGAACTGCGCGGTGGCCGAGTGCGGTGCGTTGGTACGCGCCATGGCAACCGTGTAGCGATCGTTCTTCAGGCCGTTGCCGGCTTCATTCTCGATCGGGGCATCGGTGCCCTTTTGCTTCATGCCGGGTTCGAAACCGCCGCCCTGGATCATGAAGTTCTTGATCACGCGGTGAAAAATGGTGTTGTCGTAGTGACCCTTGCGCACATACGACAGGAAGTTCTCAACCGACTTCGGTGCCTTTTCAGCGTCGAGTTCGATGGTGATGACACCCTGGTTGGTGTGGAGTTCTACCTTGGACATTTGCGTTCCTTTGTTCGGTGTTTGTTCGGCGGTTATTTGACGACAGTTGCCGACTCGATCACGATCGGCGTGGCCGGCACATTACGCATCGGGCCATACGAGGTGGTGGGCGCGTTCTTCATCTTGTCGACGGTATCCATGCCTTCCACCACCTTGCCGAACACGGCATAGCCGTTACCGTCCGGCGACGGATAGTCGAGACTGGAATTATCCACCACATTGATGAAGAACTGGGCGGTGGCGGAGTTCGGATCGCTGGTGCGCGCCATGGCCACCGTGCCGGCCTTGTTCTTCAGCCCATTCTGGGCTTCCAGCGGGATCGCCGCGCGCGTGGGCTTTTGCTTCATGTCGCGGTCGAAGCCGCCGCCTTGCACCATGAAGCCGTTGATCACGCGGTGGAAGATGGTGCCGCTATAGAAGCCGCTCTTCACGTACTCCATGAAGTTCGCGACGGTCTTGGGCGCAGCGTCCGGATAGACCTCGAGCGTGAACTTGCCGGCGCTGGTGACGAACTGCACCCGTTCGGTTTTCGTCTGCTGTGCCTGCGCGGCCAGCGGCGAGAGCGCCATGGCGGCGGCGGCGATGCCGGCAAGGACTAGGCGACGCGAAAAGATCATGCTTGACTCCGTGGATCGGGGAAACGATAGGGCCGGGCAGGGTAGCGGCCCAGCCCGCTGGGCAAGGTAACTAACGCTTGGGCGCGGCGGCCGGTTCGCTGGCGGCCGCGCCTGGCTTGCGGGTGCCGCCGGCCGGCGGCTGGGTGGCCCCGGCAGGTTGCAATTGCGTGAGGCCGGCAGCGGCGCCTGCTTGCTTGGGATCGCGGCGCAATGCGTCGCGGTAGGCATTCTCGGCCAGGCGGCGGTAGACGTCGCCAAGGTTGGCATAGCCCACGGCGAAATCGGGTTTGGCATCGAGCGCGATCAGCAATTCCGCCTCGGCGCGCTTCAGATCCCCGCGCTTGGCATACAGCAGCGCCAGGTTGTTGTGCGGTTCGGGCAACTCAGGGAAGTCCTGGGCCATGGATTGCAGCGCCGCGATGGCCTCGTCCTCGCGCCCGGCCTGGGCCAGGGCCCAGGCACGTTCGAAACGCGCCTGCGCGTTGCGCGGGTTGGTGGCCAGCACGCGGTCGAAGCGGTCGATTGCCTCGCCATATTGCTTCTTCGCCGCCGCCTTCTCGGCGTCCGCCATGCCGGGGTCGGCCGAGCGCACGCCGCCTGGCGTGGTGGCCGGCACCGCAAGCGATAGCGGACCGTTCTGCGCGCGCGCAGGCCCCGCTACGGCAAGGAGGCCTGCCAGGATCGCCGCCAGGGCGAATGAGGCGGCCGCAATGCGTTGGCGCGCGGGCTGGGATGACACGGTTGCTATGGTGGGCAGGAACAGGCTCATGTATGGGCGGTCCGTTATACTCCGCGGCATTCTAGCAAAGCGCGGCCATGCCGGCCCGGGTATCGGCGCGCCGGCCTGCGTTGGCCTGGCCCGAGCCGGCTTTTTCGTGGTGCGGTGCAAGGCGGGCGACGACCTGCCGCGCTCGGGCGCTTCCGGTAAGATATGGGTCGCGCCAGGCTTTGCGTTGGCGCAAGTTGCCGGTCTCGCGAATGGCGCGACAATGGCGCCAATCCCTCATCCATTCACCTCGTTTCATGCATCCTCTGAATATCTACAACACGCTCGCGCGTGAAAAGCAGCCTTTCGTGCCAATCGAACCCGGCCGTGTACGCATGTATGTCTGCGGCATGACGGTGTACGACTATTGCCACGTCGGCCATGCGCGCGTGATGGTGGTATTCGACATGGTGCAGCGCTGGCTGCGCACCGCCGGCTACGACGTGACCTATGTACAGAACATCACCGACATCGATGACAAGATCATTCGCCGCGCCGCGGAGAATGGCGAGACCATCGGCGCGCTGACCGACCGCTTCATCCGCTACATGCACGAGGACGCCGACGCACTTGGCATCCCGCAAGTTCCCCAACTACGGCCGCCTGTCGGGCAAGTCGCTGGAGGACCTGCGCGCCGGCGAGCGCGTGGCCACCAACGAAGCCAAGCACGACCCGCTCGACTTCGTCCTGTGGAAGTCCGCCAAGGAAAGCGAGCCCGCCGAAAGCAAGTGGGATTCCAAGTGGGGCTCGGGCCGCCCGGGCTGGCATATCGAGTGCTCGGCGATGAGCTGCGCCTTGCTGGGCGAGCATTTCGACATCCACGGCGGCGGCGCCGACCTGCAGTTCCCGCACCACGAGAACGAGATCGCGCAGTCCGAGGGCGCGAGCGGCAAGACGTTCGTCAACCTGTGGATGCACAACGGCTTCGTACGCATCAACGACGAGAAGATGTCGAAGTCGCTCGGCAATTTCTTCACCATCCGCGACGTGCTAAAGGAATATGACGCCGAGGTGGTGCGCTTCTTTATCCTGCGCGCGCACTACCGCAGCCCGCTGCACTACAGCAACGTCCACCTGGAAGACGCCCGTCATTCGCTGACGCGCCTGTACACGGCGCTCAAGGACGTGCAGCCCGATGGCCAGCCGCTGGACTGGGAAGAGGCGCATGCGCGGCGCTTTATTGACGCGATGGGCGATGACTTCAATACGCCGATCGCCATGGCCGTGCTGTTCGACCTGGCAGGCGAAGTCAATCGCACCGGCTCCAGCGCGATGGCGCGCCAGCTCAAGGGCCTGGCCGCCACGCTGGGCCTGCTGGAGCGCGACGCCCATGTGTTCCTGCAGGGCGGCAAGCCGGCCGATGGCCTCGATCCGGGGCAGATCGAAGGGCTGATCGCGGCGCGCAAGCAAGCCAAGGCCGAACGCAATTTTGCCGAAGCCGACCGCATCCGTGCCGAGTTGCTGGCCGGTGGCGTAGTGCTCGAAGACAAGCCCGGTGGTGCTACCGAGTGGAGGCGCGCTTGAACGCTGCCGTGCGCAAGACGGCGACGCTCGCGGCGCCGTCCAAGACTGCTGCGACCACCAAGGCCAAGCCAGCGGCCAAGCCCCTGGCGCCCGTGAAGCCGCCAGCGAAGCAGCTCAAGGCAAGCTCGGCGGCGAAAGTCGCCAAGCCTGTGAAAGCGGCTGCCAAGGCTGCCGGCAAGTCACCTGGTCCGGTGCGCAAGGCGGACGGCAAGCCCGCCCTCAAGACTGGCGCGCGCGCGGCCAGGGCGCCCGTGCTGCCGGAAGCCGAGGCGTTGCCCCTGCCGGTGGAAACGGTGGTGGACGCCGTGCGTCCGGCCTACTGGGACGAGGCCTGCGCCGACCTGATGAAGCGCGACCGCATCCTGCGCAAGATGATCCCCACCTACGGCCCCGCGCACCTGATCTCTCGTGGCGACCCGTTCATCACGCTGGCCCGGTCCGTGGTCGGCCAGCAGATCTCGGTCAAGGCCGCGCAAACGGTCTGGGAGCGGCTGGTAGCGGTCTGTCCCAGGCTTACGCCGGCGCAGATGCTCAAGGCGGGCCATGACAACCTGGCCGCCTGCGGCCTGTCGCGCCGCAAGGCCGAATACATCGTCGACCTTGCCGAGCATTTCAAGGCGGGGCGCGTGCATGTCAATAGCTGGACCGAGATGGATGACGAAGCCGTCATCGCCGAGCTGACGCAGATCCGCGGCATTGGCCGCTGGACCGCCGAAATGTTCCTGATGTTCAACCTGATGCGGCCCAATGTGCTGCCGCTCGATGACGTCGGCCTGATCAACGCCATCTCGGCAAATTATTTCAGTGGCGAGCCCGTCACGCGCAGCGAAGCGCGCGAGGTGGCGGCCAACTGGGAGCCCTGGCGCACCGTCGCCACCTGGTACATGTGGCGCAGTCTTGATCCCTTGCCTGTGACGTATTAGGCTGGAAGGCAGCAAAATTTGCATGGAAGTGCGCAAGACTGCATCCGCAGACTTGCGGTTTAGTGGGCGAATTCCGGTAGAATGCGCTCCTTCACAGACAGGTACGCGAGTCTCATGAAAACCACCTTCCTAGATTTTGAGCAGCCGATTGCCGAACTCGAGGCAAAGATCGAAGAACTGCGATTTGTGCAGGACGATTCGGCTGTCGATATCTCCGAAGAGATTTCGCGGCTGGCCGGCAAGAGCCAGCAGCTGACCAAGGACATCTACGCCAACCTGACCCCGTGGCAGGTGGCGCAGATCGCCCGGCACCCGCAGCGTCCTTACACGCTGGACTATGTGCGGGAGATCTTCACCGATTTCCACGAACTGCACGGCGACCGCGCCTTTGCCGATGATCTGTCGATCGTGGGCGGCCTGGCTCGCTTCAACGGGCAGGCGTGCATGGTGATGGGCCACCAGAAGGGCCGCGACACCAAGGAGCGCGCGCTGCGCAACTTCGGCATGTCCAAGCCCGAGGGCTATCGCAAGGCCAAGCGCCTGATGGAACTCGCCGACAAGTTCGGCCTGCCGATCTTCACGTTCGTCGACACCCCGGGCGCATTCCCCGGCATCGACGCCGAAGAGCGCGGCCAGTCCGAAGCCATCGGCCACAATCTTTACGTCATGGCCGGCCTCAAGGTGCCCCTGATCGCCACCATCATCGGTGAGGGCGGCTCGGGCGGCGCACTGGCGATTGCCGTGGGCGACGTGGTGCAGATGCTGCAATTCGCCACCTACGCCGTGATCTCGCCTGAAGGCTGCGCGTCGATCCTGTGGAAGACCGCCGAGAAGGCGCCGGAAGCTGCCGAAGCCCTCGGCCTGACCGCGCACCGCCTCAAGGCGCTCAGCCTGATCGACAAGATCGTCAGCGAGCCGCTGGGCGGCGCGCACCGCGACGTCAAGGGCATGGCTGCCATGCTCAAGCGTTCGCTGGCGGATTCGCTGCGCCAGTTCCAGGGCATGAGCGTGAAGGAGTTGCAGGCGCGCCGTCATGAGCGTCTGCTGGCCTATGGCAAGTTCAAGGAAACCGGCGCACCGGGCTGACCCGTCCGCCGGCTTGACCGACAAGGTCGCACAGGCGCTACAGGCCGGTGCGGCCTTTGTTGTTTCTGGCGACGGCGCACGGGCGAGCACGGTGGCGGTGGCACTCTCCGGCGGACGCGATTCGGTCGCGCTGCTGCACGCGCTGCGCGCGGCGGTGGTAGCGTCGTCGTTGCCGTTGCGCGTGGTGGCGCTGCATGTGCATCATGGCCTGCAGGCCGAGGCGGACCAGTGGGACGTGTTCTGCGCGACGCTGTGCGCCGACTGGCAACTGCCGTTTTACAGCCGGCGTGTCTCGGTCAGCCAGGGGCAGGGCGAAGGGCTGGAGGCGGCGGCGCGGCGCGCGCGATATGCTGCGCTCGAAGCCATGTGCGACGAGGCCGGGGCGGCGTTGCTGCTGTTTGCCCATCACCTGGACGACCAGGTCGAGACGGTGCTGCTGCGCCTGTTCCGCGGCGCCGGGCTGGCCGGGCTTGGCGGCATGCCGCGCCTGCGCAGGCTCGGGGCAAGGCAGCAGATCGTCTTGCTGCGTCCGTGGCTTGAGGTCGGTCGCGATGATATCGATGCGTATTGCGCAGTGAATGCGCTCCCCTGGATCGACGATCCTTCCAATGACGATTCCCGTTTTGCCCGCAACGCGCTGAGGCACCACATGCCCGCGCTGGCCGCGGCGTTTCCCGCGTTGCGTGCCAACGTGGCGCAAGCCGCCGCACACCTGGCGCAGGCCGGCGAATTGCTCGATGCGCTGGCTACGCGATGGATGGCGGGGCTGGTGCGCACGCCGCGCGATGCCAGCACGCTGGCTGAACTCGATCTTGCCGGGCTGCGCGCGCTGCCGCCGGCCGAGGCCGACGCCGTGCTGCGGCTGTGGCTGCGCGAGCTTGGCACGCAGGCCCCGTCCACCGCGCGGCTGTCCGCCATGCGCGCGCAACTGATCGAGCATGAGGGCGGCGAGCCTGCCATCCAGCACGAGACCCTGACGCTGCATCGCTTCAGGGGGCGTGTGCTGGCCCGCCGCGCGGGGCCTGCCATTGAGGCAGAAGACCTGGCGCTGCACTGGCAGGGCGAGGCACGCCTGGCCGTGCCTGCGTGGCATGGCGAGCTGCGCTTTACGCGCGACGATACCTTTGGCCTGCCGGAGGCAGCCCTGCGCCAGCGCCTGCGCCTCGCCGCGCGCCAAGGCGGCGAGCGTATCGTGCTGCGCCCGGGCGGGCCCGCGCGCGCGCTCAAGCAGGCCTACCAGGAGGCCGGTGTGCCGATGGCGCGGCGCGCGCGGCTGCCGCTGCTGTGGTCGGGCGATCAGCTCGTGTTCGCGGCTGGCCTGGGCATGCACCGGCGCTGGCCCGATGCGCCGGCCGCGCCGCGCTGGCGTGTCGAATGGCTCGAGTGGGTCGAGCCGGTTGCGTCGCCCGGGCAGGGCGCAGCCATCGAATAAGGCTCGGCAGGCCGCTTTCCGCTAGCGATAATCCTCGCGCGCCACTTGCCGCGGCCGTCGTTCGAGCCGCCCACGCCTTGCCTTGGGGCGCCCCTTCGTGTATTTTCAGAGGTTTTGCACAATCGCTGGTGTCGACAAACAGATGGCTCTCATCGTTCACAAATACGGTGGCACTTCGATGGGTTCTCCGGAACGCATCAAGAATGTCGCCAAGCGCGTTGCCAAATGGCATCGTGCAGGTCACCGCGTAGTCGTGGTGCCTTCGGCCATGTCAGGCGAGACCAATCGCCTGCTTGGCCTTGCCAAGGAAATTTCGGCGCAGCCGAGCCCGCGTGAGCTGGATATGCTGGCCGCCACCGGCGAGCAAGCCAGTTCCGCGCTGCTTGCCATCGCGCTGCAAGGCGAGGGCGTCGACGCGGTCAGCTACACCGGGTGGCAAGTGCCGGTGAAGACCGACTCGTCCCATACCAAAGCCCGCATCGAGTCCATCGATGACGAGCGCATCCTGGCCGATCTCGACGCCGGGCGCGTGGTGGTGGTCACCGGCTTCCAGGGCATCGACGACAACGGCAACATCACCACGCTGGGCCGTGGTGGTTCCGACACCTCGGCCGTGGCCATCGCCGCGGCCATCGAGGCTGAGGAATGCCTGATCTACACCGACGTGGACGGGGTCTACACCACCGATCCGCGCGTGGTCGAAGACGCTCGCCGCCTGGACCAGATCACCTTCGAGGAAATGCTGGAAATGGCCAGCCTGGGCTCCAAGGTGCTGCAGATCCGTTCGGTGGAATTCGCCGGCAAGTACCGCGTGAAGACCCGCGTGCTTTCGTCGCTCACCGACCCCCTGATGCCCCTCGAGCAAGAAATGCACTCGGGCACGCTGATCACTTTTGAGGAAAATTCTGAAATGGAAGCAGCCGTCATCTCCGGCATCGCCTTTGCCCGTGACGAGGCGAAGATCACCGTCCTGGGCGTGCCCGACAAGCCCGGCATCGCATACCAGATCCTGGGCCCGGTGGCCGACGCCAATATCGACGTCGACATGATCATCCAGAACCAGTCCGTCGACGGCAAGACCGACTTCACCTTCACCGTGCCGCGTGGCGAATACCAGCGCGCGCTCGCTATCCTCAACGATGGCGTGAAGGCCCATATCGGTGCCGCCAGCGTATCGGGCGATCCGAAGGTGTCGAAGGTCTCGGTAGTCGGCGTGGGCATGCGCTCGCACGTGGGCATCGCCAGCAAGATGTTCCGCACGCTGTCCGAAGAAGGCATCAACATTCAGATGATCTCCACGTCGGAAATCAAGATCTCGGTGCTGATCGACGAGAAGTACATGGAGCTCGCCGTGCGCGCGCTGCATAAGGTGTTCGAGCTGGATCAGGCGTGATCCATGAGGGGCGGGCCGCATGCGGCCTGCACTTCTAACGGGCAGTGAAAGTTTTTTCAATTAGTCATCGAATCACCGTTGACCAATTGAAATCCGACCGATAGAATACGCGCTTCGTTGTGTGGCCTCCCTCACACAACGGCAGGTTTGGGAGACGTGGCCGAGAGGTCGAAGGCACTCCCCTGCTAAGGGAGCATCCGGGCCAAAACCTGGATCGAGGGTTCGAATCCCTCCGTCTCCGCCACTACACATCGTATTGGCGGCGGAACCCCGGAAGATTGCGGTCTTCCGGGGTTTTGTTTTTTGTGGCCCTGAAAATGCGGGCATCACGCGCCTCGCTCGCTGCGCCTCGTCGTTTTCAACACCAGCTTCTTGTCGATCGCAGGCAATCCGATCAGTACTTCCAGCGCCATCCGGATTGATCGAGCCGGCACTGTCATTCCATCAGCATTCTCTCTGCGCCTCGCGTGCACATGCGCATCTGCATGGCGATGGCAACGCTCGCGCAAGCGCCGCGCATCTCCGGTAACACCATCTCCATCGGTACTACGCGCACACCCGTATCGGGTGTGGTGGAGAGCGGAGTGTGGCGCATCGGCAAAGCGATCGCCTGTGCGGTGGCAGTCATCGGGCAGGCAACTGCAGAGGGCTGCGTCGAGGACCCGCTCACACACGTGAGCGGGTGCCATGCGAAGCCGTGTCCGTCGCCGCGCCGTTGCGCGATCACAGTGGCGCCGCGGTGGCCTCGCTCAGCATTGCGAGCCCTGCCAGCCGCACCAAGCCGGATATCATCGAGCGCCACATTGCGCTGGTGGTCGAGCGCGCGGCCATGCTCTCGCGCACGCTGGGCCACGCACGCGGCTGAGGCCCCCCGCCGGCGCTCGCTTCCTTTCGGCGCGGCTCCACCGCGCCATCCCAGAGAGGCCGATGCCGATGCGCCGCCGCGCGCTGGCCTAGCGTAGCGCGCCCTTGCTTTCCTTCGCAGCCCTTTATCGTGCCGGCATGGCCACGGCGCCGCCGTGCGTCATGTCCGCGTGCATTTACCGTGTTTGTCGCCCCGCCCGCTGATGGCGGCATCGCGTTCCGCGCGCCTGTCCTCAATGTCTGAGGGGGTAAACCCGGTCTTCCCCTTGCAGACTTGTTGTTTTATTCTTCGATCCATCGTATCGGTGAGTGAAACAATGTTCTGCGCATCAAGCCAAAAACAACTAGCCATGAGCATCCGGCGCCGGCTGCCGGCAGCCTGCCTCGCCCTCGGCATGGCCTTGTGGGCCAGCGCCTTCGCAGCCCGGGCGGCGGACCTGCGCATTGGCTACAAGACAGAACTCAGCGCGGCGGATCCGCACGTGCTGGATGCGGCGGGCCGCAACCTGTGGGGGCACGTCTACGAGACGCTGGTGGGCATGGACAACGATCTGCGGCCGGTCCCCTTGCTTGCGGTGCGCTGGCGGCATGTGGACGCCACGACCTGGGAGTTCCGCCTGCGTCCCGGCGTGCGCTTCAGCAATGGCGAGCCGTTCTCGGCGGACGACGTCAAGTATTCGATCGAGCGGGCCATGGGCCTGCCCGGCGCGCGCACCTTCCGCACTTACCTGAAGTCGATCGCCAGCGTCGCGGTGACGGGGCCGCTGACGGTGCGCGTCGTCACCAAGGCACCCAACCCGGTGCTCCCGGAAAACCTGAGCCTGGTTGCGATGCTGCCGAAATCGCTGGGCGGCAAGGTCAAGGAAACGGACTTCGCTGATGGCCGCGCCGCCATCGGTACCGGGCCTTATCGCCTCGTGGCGTGGGAGCATGGCCAGCAACTCACGCTGGCGCGCAATGCCGGCTACTGGGGCGGCCAGCAGCCCTGGGAGCGGCTGGTGTTCCAGTTCATCTCCAAGGAGCCGGCACGCGCCTCGGCGCTGCTGTCCGGGCAGGTGGATGTCATCGATGCGTCTTCGGCCAGCATCGCCGCCGCGTTCGAGCGCACCAACGGACGCATCCATACCGTCGCGGCCACGTCGTACATGGCCAACTACCTGCAGCTCGACCAGGCGCGCACGGTGTCTCCTTATGTGGTCGGCAACGACGGCCAGCCGCTGGCGGAGAATCCGCTGCGCCTGCCCAAGGTGCGCCAGGCTATCAACATCGCGATCGACCGGGACCTGATCGCGGCGCGGGTGACCAAGGGCGACTCGGTCCCGGCCGGCCAACTCGTGCCGCGGGGCTTCTTTGGCTACGCACCCGGGGTGGCCTCGCCGCGCGGCGACGCAGCCGGCGCGCGCCGGCTACTGGCGCAGGCGGGCTACCCGGATGGGTTTCGCCTGACGCTGCATTGCCCGAACGATCGTTACCTGAATGACGCCAAGACTTGCGAGGCGCTGGGACAGATGCTGACGCGTGCTGGCATCCGCACCGAGGTGCGCACCTTGCCGTACTCGGTCTACATCACGCGCGCCACCTCGGGTGCGGCCGGTGGCAAGCCGGAGTTCAGCGTGTTCATGCTCGGCATTGGCGCGGTGACGGGCGACTCGCTGGAACCGCTGGTTGCCACCGCGCACTCGCAGGACAAGAAGGCCGGCCTGGGCGCCAACAATCGCAGCGGCTACGCCAATCCGGGCGTGGATGCGCTGATCGACGCCGCCATGCGCACCATGGACCCGGCCGCGCGCGAACAAGCGCAGCGGGAGGCTGCGGGCAAGCTGGCCGACGATGCGGGCCTGATCCCGCTGCACCATCTGCGCGCAACCTGGGCCTATCGCCATGGCCTGACGGTGCGACCACGCAGCGACGGCTTTACCTACGCCACCAATATCAGCCCGAGCGACAGCCGCTGACGCTGCCCATCCACCAAGCCCGGAACGCATCATGCTGGAAACCCTCATCAAGCGGCTGCTGCAGAGCCTTGTCGTGCTCTTCATCATGTCGGTCATCACCTTCTGCGCGGTCAACCTGATCGGCGATCCCGTGCACCTGCTGGTGAGCCCGACCGCCACCGAGCAGGAGATCGCCGAAGCCCGCCACACGCTGGGCCTGGATTTGCCAATGCAGACGCAATACCTGCGATTCCTGCAGGGTGCGCTGCACGGCGACCTCGGTAACTCGTTCATCTTCAACCGGCCAGCCATCGGGCTGATCCTGAGCCGCGTGCCGGCCACGCTGGAGCTGGCCGTGACGGCCTTGCTGTTCTCGCTGCTGCTGGGCATACCGATGGGCATCTTCGCCGGCCTCAAGCCGGAGAGCCGCTGGGCGCGGGCGCTGATGGCGGCGTCGCTGGGCGGCGTGATCATGCCGACCTTCTGGGTCGGGATGATCGGCATCCTGGTGTTCTCGGTGAACCTGGGCTGGCTGCCGTCGGGCGGGCGTGGGCCGGTCAGCACGGTGCTGGGCATGCCGCTGTCGGTGACCAGTTGGGAGGGCATCCGCTTCCTGATCCTGCCGGCGCTGACGCTGTCGCTGTTCAAGATCTCGCTGGTGGCGCGCCTGACCGAGGCAGGCACGCGCGAAGTGGCGGGCCAGGAGTACATCAAGTTCGCCCGCGCCAAGGGCGTGGGCGGCGCGCGCCTGGTGCTACGCCATGTGGCGCCCAATGTGCTGATTCCCATCATCACCGTGGTGGGGCTGGAGTTCGGCCACCTGATCGCATTTTCGGTGGTGACCGAGTCGGTGTTCTCCTGGCCGGGCTCTGCCGCGCCATCGCTTGCTTCACCTTCATCGCCTTCATCGGCTGCATCGCCCAAGCCGGCCGCCCGGCCTGGCCTGCTGGCGCGCTTTGTGCACAATCGCGGCGCTGCGCTCGCGCTGGGGTTGCTGGCGCTGCTGCTGCTGATCGCGTTGCTCGCACCCTTCATCAGCCCGCAGAATCCCTATGACCTGGCCACGGTGTCGGTGATCGATTCGGAGTTGCCGCCGGGCAGCAGCGGCTACGAGGGGCAGGCGCACTACTGGCTCGGCACCGATGGCGCGGGGCGCGACCTGCTCAGCGCCATCTTCTACGGCATTCGCATCAGCGTTGGTGTGGGCGTGGTGAGCGCATTGGTGGCCTTGCTGGTCGGCGCGAGCGTCGGCCTCGCGGCGGCCTATTGCGGCGGCCTGGTCGACGCCGCCATCATGCGCCTGGTGGACTTGCAGCTGAGCCTGCCCGCCATCCTGGTGGCGCTGATCCTGCTGGCCGTGCTGGGGCAGGGCGTGGACAAGACCTTGCTGGCGCTGGTGATCGTGCAGTGGGCGTACTTCGCGCGCACCGTGCGCGGCGCGGCGCAGGTGGAGCGGCGCAAGGACTATGTCGAGGCCGCCATGGGGCAGGGCCTGCCGGCCTACCGCCTGATGTTCCGCCACATCCTGCCCAACTGCATGGCGCCGCTGGTGGTGACCGCCACGCTGCAGATCGCGCATGCCATCACGCTGGAGGCCACCATGAGCTTCCTGGGCATCGGCCTGCCGCGCACCGAACCGTCGCTGGGCATGCTGATCGCCAACGGCTTCGAATACATGCTCTCCAACAAGTATTGGATCAGCATTTTTCCGGGGCTGGCCCTGGTGCTGCTGGTCGGCTCCATCAACCTGGTTGGCGACAGGCTGCGCCGTGTGCTCAACCCCCGCCTTGAGGCCTGAGAGGAATGACGATGGCATCCCCATTACTGGAAGTGCTCAACCTGACGACCCGCTTCGAATCGGCGCAGGCGCCAGTCACTGCGGTCGACAACGTGTCTTTCTCGCTGGAAGCGGGCGAGATCCTCGGCATCGTCGGCGAGTCCGGCTCGGGCAAGTCGGTCACGGCGTTCTCGCTGATGAACCTGCTGGACGCGCCCGGCCGGGTGGCCGCTGGCGAGGTGCGGTTCAAGGGGCGCAACCTGCGAGACTGCTCGCCGCGCGAATGGCAGGCGCTGCGCGGCGACCGCATTGCGATGGTGTTCCAGGATCCCATGATGTCGCTCAACCCGGTGATGCGCATTGGCGCGCAATTGACCGAGACGGTCCGCGTGCACCATCGCTGCAGCCGCAGTGAAGCCGTGGACAGGGCCATCGGCGCGCTCAAGCGCGTGGGCATTCCGGCACCGGATGAGCGCATGCGCGCCTATCCGCACGAGCTCTCAGGCGGCATGCGCCAGCGCGTGGCGATCGCCAATGCACTGATCAACCAGCCGGACCTGATCATTGCCGACGAGCCCACCACCGCACTCGACGTCACGATCCAGGCACAGATCCTGTACGAGATGAAGCTACTCGTGCGCGAGAGCGGCGCCGCCGCGATCTGGATCAGCCATGACCTGGCCGTGGTCAAGGATCTCGTTGACCGCGTGTGCGTGATGTACGCCGGGCGCGTGGTTGAGCAGGGGCCGGTGGCCGACGTGATCCGCCAGCCCTTGCATCCCTACACGCGCGGGCTGCTTGCTTCGCTGCCCACCGCCGAGACGCGCGGCCAGCCCTTGCTGGCCATCCCGGGCGCCACGCCGCCGCTGTCCGCACTGCCGCCTGGCTGCGCGTTCGCGCCGCGCTGCGGCAGGGCGAGCACGGCTTGCGCGCAGGTGCCGCCCGCAGTGGTGGTGCGGGGGCGCACCCATCGCTGCTTTCATCCGCTGGTGGCCGCATGAGCCACGCACTCAGCACCATCAGCACCATCAACTCCGTCAACCCCGCAGGCAAGGAGAGGGTCGCATGACCGTACTGCTCGATGCTCGCCATCTGGAAAAACGATTCACGCTCAAGGCCGGGCTGCTGGGCCGCATGGGCGCGGCATTGGCCCGCAAGCCGGCCGCGCACCAGGTCGTCCATGCCGTCAACGATGTCTCGCTACAGGTACGTGAAGGCGAGGTCCTTGGCATCGTGGGCGAATCCGGCTGCGGCAAGTCCACCCTCGGGCGCATGCTGGCCGGACTGCTGCGCCCCAGCGGCGGCGAGATCGCCATGGACGGCAAGGCTGCCGACACTACCGCGACCGCCCACCACCTGGCGGTGCAGATGGTGTTCCAGAATCCCTATGCTTCGCTCAACCCGCGCCTGCGCGTTGGCCAGATGATCGCCGAGGGTGCGGTCTATCACGGCGTGGCTGCGCGCGCGGACGCACCCGCGTTCGTCAACGATCTGCTAGCGCAGGTCGGCCTGGATGCCTCCTATGCCGATCGCTATGCGCACCAGTTCTCGGGCGGGCAGCGCCAGCGCGTGGCCATTGCCCGCGCGCTCGCGCTCAAGCCGCGGCTGGTAGTGTGCGACGAGGCTGTGTCGGCGCTGGATGTCTCGGTGCAGGCGCAGATCATCAACCTGTTCATGGAGCTGCGCCAGCGCCAGCGGCTGACCTACGTGTTCATCAGCCACAACCTGGCGGTGGTCGAGCATATGTCGGACCGCGTCGCCATCATGTATCTCGGCCGCATTGTCGAGATGGGCGATGCGCGCACGGTATTCGCGGCGCCGAACCATCCCTATACGCGCGCCTTGCTGGCGGACGCCCCGAGGCTGGATGGCAGTTCCGCCAGCCACCAGCCAATCCGCGGCGAACTGCCCAGCCCGTTGTCGCCACCGGGCGTTGCAGCTTCCATCCGCGCTGCCCGCATGCAACCGCGCGCTGCGCGGCCGAGGTGCCCATGCTGCGCGATATCGGCGGGCGCATGTCCGCCTGCCATCTCAATGACTAGTTAAAGCCCGGCCGCCAGCGCGCGGACGCATCCCTTGCATCGAGCCAACGTATCCGTCCTGCCTGCGGGCAGGACGGAAGGGGACGTTCGCGCCTTGCGCCGAGCGCGGGCAACCGCGGCGCCAAGTTGTTTATGAGGAGAAGAGAAGAAAGATGAAATCAGTCAACCTGATCAAGCAGGCCTGCATCGGCGGCGCATTCGTGGCCATGTCCGCCGGCGCGCAGACCAGCGTCACGCTCTATGGGCGCGTCGATACCGATGTGGAAGTCCAGAAGGGACCGAGCGGTTCGGCGTACCAGATGGTCGATAATGCCTCGCGCTGGGGCATGCGCGGCAGCGAAGAGCTGGGCGGCGGCATGCGGGCGGTGTTCGGCCTGGAGCAGGGCTTCTCGGCCGATACGGGCGCGTCGACCACGCCGGTGTTCCGCAACTCCTATGTCGGCCTGACCAGCGGCTTCGGCGCGCGTCGCACGCGGGCGCCACGGCGATCGGCACCAAGGTGCTCAATGCGCGCAACCGCGTCTCCAACGCGCTGGGCTACCAGTCGCCCGACCTTGCCGGTTTCGTGCTGCGTGCGCGCATGGACCTGGCCGGCCCCGATCCGGCCACGCCCAATGCCAAGTCGCCGGTCAAGGCCGAGGACGACTTCAAGCAGTACGACGTCGGCCTGAGCTACTCGGCCGGCAACTTCGGCGCGGGGCTGGGCTACTCGCGCGACACCAAGACCGGCGGCCTGGTGGCCAACGATTTCCGCGACAAGGTGCAGGCGGTGGTGACATACGACTTCGGCGTGGCCAGCGTGTACGGCGTGTACGGGCGCGACCGCTACGCCGCCACCGCCAGCACGCGCAGCAATGTCGACTATTGGCTGGTGGGGGTGTCGATGCCGCGTGGCCCGCATACCGTGACCGTCAACTACATGCAGCGCGACGTGCAGGGCGATCGCAGTGGCAGGCTCGGCAAGTTCCAGGCCGGCTACGGCTACAACCTCAGCAAGCGCACCATGCCCTACGTGTTCTTCGATCGCGAGGATCCGAACTCGCGGGTGGCCGGCAATCTTGTCACCACCTACGGCATCGGCATCCAGCACAAGTTCTGATTCACCGCCCCGGCCGGCAGGGCGTCGCCGGCCGGGGTGGCTATTCCAAAGCCCACCCTCCAGCATTCATGAATCTGTCCTATCTTCTTGTCGACCCCGCCGCGCCTATCCTGCCGTTGGTGGTCGACTCCCCGCACAGCGGGCTGCGCCATACCGAGTCGCTGCCGCTGGCCGCGGAGCCATCCGCGCTCCTGACCGGCTGGGATGCTTATGTCGACGAACTGTTCGCGCACACCCCCGAGGTTGGCGGGGCGCTGCTGAGCGCGGCGTTTCCGCGCTGGCTGGTCGACGCCAACCGCGCCCGCGACGACATCGATCCTGAATTGGTCGATGGCGAACTGCCTTACCCGATCCATCCAAGCGACAAGGCGCGGCGGGGCATGGGCGTGCTGCGCCGCTTCGCGTTGCCCGGCGTGCCTGTCTACAGCGGCAAGCTGCCGCCCGAACTGGTGGAGCGCCTGCTTGCGACCTACTACGATCCCTACCACGCCGCATTGGCCGGCCTGATCGAAGCGCGGCACGCCCGTTTCGGCGCCGTCTGGCATATCGACTGCCACTCGATGAAATCACGCGGCAATGCGATGAATATCGACAATGGCGCCATCCGGCCTGACTTTGTCATCGGCAACCGCGACGGCAAGAGCTGCTCGGCGGACTTCGTCGCGGTCGTGGTGGACGCGCTGCGCGGCCTTGGCTATGAGGTTGGCGTGAATGCGCCCTACAAGGGCGCGCAACTGGTCGCGGCCTACTCCGACCCGGCACGCGGGCGGCACAGCTTGCAGGTCGAGATCAACCGGGTGCTCTATCTTGACGAAGCGCGCTTTGCGAAGCACGAGGGATTTGCCACATTGCAGGCGCATCTAAGCCAGGTGCTCGAGCAGGTCGCTGGCTCCGCCATGGAGATAGACAATGGAGAACGCAGTACGGTCGGAGCGCTCCCGCCAGATGATCCTCGACGCGGCAATCGCCATCCTCGCACGCGAGGGTCCTGGCAGGCTCACAATCGATGCCATCGCGCAAGAGGGCGGGATCAGCAAGGGGCGGGTGATGCACCAGTTCCGTACGAAGGCGGCCGTGGTGGAGGCACTGCTGGAGCATCAGGTCGAGTACTTCGACAAGTTCGCGAAGGACTACTTTGCCGCTGCCGGTGCCGGGAATCCCGAGGCTCAACTGTCGGAACAGATCCTGGCGTTTCGCGAATCCGTCTCCCATCCACAATCGCTGGTCTTTGCCATCCTGGGCTCCATTGCAGAGAACCCCGAGCTGCTGTCCGTAGTCAGGGAGAAGACGGCCGAGAAGGTGGTGCGCATCAAGGCAGAGGCTGAGGATCCCGATCTCGCGGTGCTGCGCTGGCAGGCTGCGCAGGGGATGGTGCTCGCAAAGATGTTGGGGCTCTGCCCGCTTGCGCCGCAGGAGCGCGACCGCTTGTTCGACCGGCTGCTCGACAGCCAGGCCTGGTCAGCGCAGCCGAAGACCAAGGCCACGCGCAAGCCCAAGCCCAAGCCCCAGAAGAAGTAGTCCGCGCTCGACGGTGCCTGGCAAGGCATCGACAAACGCCGCCGAGGCGGCAGCGCCAGGTTGCCGCCGACGGACGCGCAATGCGTTCGATCTGAAGCCGGGGCCCCGGGGCAGCACGGCGCTGGCCGCATCTGTCCCATCTCTCCCTCCTATCCTTCGACCTCCGGCCATTGTTTGCCTTCGTCCACATGTTGGTTTACAAAAACAAACCGACTGTATTGTTTGCAAATTGATTCCGGTACTCTATACTGCGTCGCAAGGCAGCTCTCGCTACGTCACAGTCCTGCTCATCCATGGGTAACGCTAAACATTGGCGCCTTTTTGGCGCCGTGGAGGCGTGCGCCTGTTCGCTGGGGAGCTGCTCACAGTCCAAGGAAACCAGAGTCGACCATGGCTTGGCTTCCCAAGCGTGGCGCATCCACTAAACGGCCCCCGACCTCCGTTCCATCACCAAGGTGGTCCGCCGGGCAAATCAACGAAGGGATTTCAAATGCTGGCCTCCAATAAGCCGAACCGACTTCTGGTGATCGCACTGCTTGCCGTCGCCATGACAGGCTGCGCGAGCACAAAGCCCGTGGCCTATTCCGGAATCGCATCGTCAACCGTGCTGACAACCAACGCCAAGGAGGAAGCCGAGCGTATCCCGTATAGCTATGCGACGACGGTGGACTGGCGGCAATACACTTCCATCATCGTTGACCCGGTTGAGATCTACAAAGGCCCCGACCAGCAGTTCGAAGATATGTCCGCCGCCGACAAGTCCGCGCTTGCGAGCTACATGCAGTCGCAGTTTTCCGAAAAACTCAAAACCCGATTTGCTGTAGTGAGCAGCCCGGCCCGGGACACGTTGCGGTTGAAGCTGACATTGACAGGTGCGAATACCACCACACCTGTTCTCGGGCCCTTGTTGCGTTTCGACATCGCCGGCGGGCTCTATAACGGGGTGCAGGCGATTCGGGGGCGAGAGGGCGCGATGACGGGCTATGTCATCTACGCCGTCGAGATCTTCGATGCGCAGAGCAATCGGCTTCTCAAGGCGTACATCACCAAGCAGTACCCCAATGCCATGAACGTCGTTGCCAATGTTGGCGCATTGACTGCATCCAAGACGGGCATCGATAAAGGGGCGGATGCGCTCGTAGAGCAACTCCGGTAAGCCCGCTTACTGCCTTCTCACGTCCCGCGTGCTGGCTGGCATCAAGCTGAGCGGCAAGCGGGATCCAGCCGGAGTCGAGTCATGGATTTCAGAAGCTGTGCCACCATTGTCGCTGCATGGGTGGCGCTCTGCATTGGCTGCGGCTGGATAGCCGGCCAGGTGGCGCAGTGGCTTGCGGCGTCGTGATGCCATCCCCCGTGAAGCGAGACGCTTCGGCTGACCCAGTGAGTTTCCCGCCCTTGATCGCCTGCGAGTATTGCGACGCCGTCCATCAGCAAACCGATCTCGCTGAGGGCGAGCGAGCGCTGTGTCTGCGCTGCGGCGGCCTGTTGTATCGCGAGAGCCAGCGAGCCTATCACCGCCAGCTGCCGCTCGTGGTGACCGCGCTGATCCTGTTCATGCTCGCAAGCGCCTGTCCCATCGTCGAATTGGACCTCAAGGGCGTGCGTACCGCGACCTCGTTGTGGGGCGCGATACAGGCTCTCTCTAGCGGCGAGATGGTGCCGGTGGCCATCCTGGTGTTCGCGACCACCATCCTGTTTCCTCTTACCGAAATGCTGATGCTGCTCTACCTGCTGGTGCCCATGGCCCAGCACCGCATGCCCCCGGGATTCGGCCGTCTTGTCCGCGGCATCCAGCGGGCCAGGCCGTGGGGCATGCTTGAGGTTTTCATGATCGGCGTGCTGGTCACGCTGGTGAAGCTCTCGACCATCGCGCAGGTGCAGCCAGGCGTCGCGCTGTGGTCGTTCGCCGCACTGATGATCGTGCTCGCCGTGATGCTCTCCTTCGACCCGCGCAACCTCTGGCGGCACCTGAGGGCGCAAACGCCGCGATGACAATCCCGAGCGCCACGACGGCTGCCTCACTGGGCCTTCTGTCCTGCCACGCTTGCGCCGCGCTCATCCCGCGCGCTCTGGAGGGCGAGCCCTGCCCGCGCTGCGGCGCCACCCTGCATCATCGCAAACCGCGGAGCCTGAGCCGTGCCTGGGCCTTCCTGCTGGCGGCCTACATGCTCTATGTCCCTGCCAACCTGCTGCCAGTGATGGTGACGCAATCCATCCTCGGCACGCAGCGCGACACCATCTTCTCCGGCGTTGTCTACCTGTGGACGTCGGGCGCCCATCTGCTCGCCATCGTGGTGCTGATCGCAAGCATCGTCGTGCCGCTCTTGAAGATGGCAATCCTTACCTTATTGCTGCTTACCGTGCAATTCCGCTCAAGCTGGCGCATCCGCCAGCAGACCCGCCTCTATGGCCTGGTTGAACTGATTGGCCGCTGGTCGATGCTCGACATTTTCGTGGTCACGCTGCTGGCCTCGCTGGTACGGGCCGGCTCGCTGGCGACCGTTGTTCCGGGCGGCGGGGCGATTGCTTTTGGCGCCGTGGTGGTGCTCACCATGATGGCTTTACTGAGTTTTGACCCACGCCTGCTGTGGGATTCGCTGGATGCAAAGCATGTCCGAACTTGAGGCATCCGTGCCCTTTGCGCAGTCTCCCGCATTGCCCCCGTCGCCACCGCTGCCGAGGCCAGAGCGCCGGCAGCGCGGGCGCTGGCTACCTTCGCTCGTTTGGCTGATCCCCGTTGTCGCCGCATTGATCTCGCTGTCATTGCTGATCCACACATTGGCCGAGCGCGGCCCAACGATCACCGTGACCCTCCGCTCCGCGGACGGACTCATTCCCGGCAAGACCCCGGTGCGCTACAAGGCCGTGGATATCGGCCTCGTCAAGTCGCTGCGCCTGGCGCAGGACCATTCGCATGTCGTCGCCACGATCGAACTGACTAGCGACGCCGAGAGCTTCTCGACCGACGACACCCGCTTCTGGGTCGTGCGCCCGAGGATCGCCGTCTCCGGCATCTCGGGCCTGGAGACGCTGGTGTCCGGCACCTATATCGGCGTGGACGCCGGCAGGTCGGAGGTGCGCGGACGAGCCTTCACCGGACTGGAGGCGCCGCCTGTCGTCACCACCGATGCCTCCGGCAAGCAATTCGTGCTGCGCGCCGCCGAGCTTGGTTCACTCGATATCGGCTCTCCGGTCTACTACCGGCGCGTGCAGGTAGGGCAGGTGGTGGCGTATCAACTCAATCCCGACGGCCGGGACCTGTCCGTTCGGGTGTTCATCAACAAGCCCTACGACCAGATGGTCACCGCGGATACACGCTTCTGGCACGCCAGTGGCATCGATATCAAGCTCGACTCGGGTGGGTTCAAGCTCAACACGCAGTCGCTCGCCACCATGTTGCTCGGCGGCGTGGCCTTCCAGGCGCCGGACGATTCCAAGGCGACCGCCGCGGCAGGAGAGAACACCCAGTTCATGCTCGCCAGCGACCAGGCCAACGCCTTGAAGGCATCCGACGAACTCGCGCCTACGCTGGCCGTGCTCTACTTCGACCAGTCCGTGCGCGGCCTGTCTCCCGGCGCTCCGGTGGATTTTCGCGGCATCGCGGTGGGCCAGGTACGATCCATCGGCATTGAATACCAGCGCGACAAGAAGAGCTTCCGCATGCCCGTCATCGTGGAGCTATATCCTTCGCGCATTGGCTTGGGCGCGCGCGACCTTGCGGATAAGCAGCACGCTAGAGGCATCGCCGATGTCCTGAACAAGCGCGGCCTTCGGGCGCAACTGCGTACCGGCAACCTGTTGACTGGCCAGGTCTTTGTGGCGTTTGATTTCTTCGCCAACGCGCCACCGGTAAAGCTCAGCCTGGACACCGCCGTGCCCGAGCTCCCCACCATGCCCGGGACGTTCGACGAGCTGCAGACCAAGTTTGGGGACATCGTTTCCAAGTTGGACAAAGTGCCGTTTGACCAGATCGGCCAGGATCTCCGGACCACGATGGCGTCATTGGAAAAGATGCTGGGCAATGCCGACAAGTTGGCGACCCAGCTCAACGGCGACGTGATCCCGCAAATCACCGTAGCGCTGCAGGACGCACGCAAGACCTTGCAGACCGCCAACGCCGCGCTCGACTCAAGCGGGCCAATGCAACAAGACGCGCGCCGCATGATGCGGGAGTTGACGCGCACGGCTATCTCGCTGCGCACCTTGACCGACTATCTGGAAGGGCATCCGGAAGCCGTGGTGCGCGGCAAAACGGATCAGGAGACACCATGACCGGACGCGACAATCTGTCCCAACTGGCCGCGGTTCTGGCGATCGCGTTCGCCGCCGCCGTGCCGGCCGGCTGCGCTTCGCCCGAGGCGCGGTACTACACGTTGTCGCCGGCGGCGGAGGCGCGTCCGGCGGCCATGCCGGTGCCCAGCCAGGCCACGGAGCCAGTCTGGATCGAAGTGGCACCCGTTCGCGTGCCGGAACGCGTCAACCGGGTCAACCTGGTCCTGAGCAACGGCAGCGGCAGGTTCAAGTTGCTGGCACAGGATCGATGGTCGGCAACGCTGCCGGATGAATTTCGCGATGCGCTGTCCCAGCGGCTGCAGGTGAGCCTGGGCGCAGTCGATACGTACCAGCAAGGCAGGTCCGGCGCGGAGCCGTTTTTTCGCGTCAGCACCGAAGTGGTACAGATCGATGCCGAGATCGACGAACGTGTCTGCCCGACGGCAAGGTAACGATGGGCCACACGCGTGCGGATTTGGCGGCGGCGGGCGGCGTGGATGGCGTTGTGGCCGCTTATCAGCAAGTGGTGATCAACACCGCTGCCGACATCGCGGCGGCGGTACGCTCGCAACGATCGTGAATCCAGGCCTTTGCCATCGCTTTCCCAAAGAGTCGGCAATCCGCCCAGGATTGCGCCTCGTCCGTTGCCAGCCAGAAGATTAGAATGCTCGAAACCGGCACGCTCCACGCTGAACCGGCGCCACCCCGGCGCCGCAGCGCGCGCTGAATTCGCGGCTTTCCGTATCCAGGCTTTTATTGTGACCATTCGCAGCTTCCAGGGCAAGGCCCCCCAACTCGGCGACCGTGCGTTTGTCGACCCCACCGCCGTCGTGATCGGCGACGTAGAGATCGGCGCCGACAGCTCCATCTGGCCGCTGGTGACCATCCGCGGCGACATGCATCGGATCCGCATCGGCGCGCGTACCAGCGTGCAGGACGGCAGCGTGCTGCACATCACGCATGCCGGGCCGTTCAATCCCGAGGGCTTCGCGCTCACCATCGGCGACGACGTGACGATTGGCCACAAGGCGCTGCTGCATGGCTGCACGGTCGGCAGCCGCATCCTGATCGGCATGGGCACCATCGTGATGGACGGCGCGGTGATCGAGGACGAAGTGATCCTCGGCGCCGGCAGCCTGGTGCCGCCCGGCAAGGTGCTCGAGAGCGGGCATCTCTATGTCGGCAGCCCGGCGCGGCAGGCCAGGCCGCTGACGGAGAACGAGCGTGGCTTCTTCCGCTACACGGCGGCCAACTACGTGAAGCTGAAGGACGAGCATGTGGCGGAGTTGACGGGCGGTTGACGGGTTGCTTGCCTGGTACCGCAACCCGCCGGCGCTTGCGCTCAGATCACCTTGCCCGGATTCATCAGGCTCTGCGGATCCAGCGCTTGCTTGATCGCCCGCATCATCGCCAGCTCTACGCCGCTTTTGTAGCGGCGGTTCTCCTCGCGCTTGAGCTGGCCCAGCCCATGCTCGGCGGAGATCGAGCCGCGGTGGGCGTGCACGCTGTCATGCACGATCAGGTTGATGGCTTCCGAGTTGCCGAGGAAGGCATCGTGGTTTTCGCCCACGGGCGGCGACACGTTGTAGTGCAGGTTGCCGTCGCCGAGTAGTGCAGGTTGCCGTCGCCGAGATGGCCGAAGGTGACCATGCGCGCGCCGGGGAAGGCTTGCTGGATCAGGGCGTCGGTGGTGTCGATGAAGTCGGCGATGCGCGAGATCGGCACGGCGATGTCGTGCTTGATGTTCTTGCCGTCGTCGACCTGGGCGAGCGGGATATGCTCGCGCAGGTTCCAGAAGTCGCGTGATTGCTGCACGGATTCAGCGACTACCGCGTCTTGCACTACGCCGGCTTCGAAGGCCGTTTCCATCAGCGCTTCGAAGAT
Source organism: Cupriavidus basilensis OR16 (assembly GCF_000243095.1). Taxonomy (GTDB): domain Bacteria; phylum Pseudomonadota; class Gammaproteobacteria; order Burkholderiales; family Burkholderiaceae; genus Cupriavidus; species Cupriavidus basilensis_D. The sequence continues at coordinate 51,590 of NZ_AHJE01000114.1, forward strand.
GGCGCGCGCATGGTCTTCGCTTTCATTGTCAGACAGTTCCAGCAGCACGACCTGGCGGTGCGGGCGGTCGAACGGATAGCGCAGCTGCGGATTAGCGCAGCTGCGGGTAGTGCGTGGTGACCAGCGACAGGCACCGCTCCGACATCAGCTCGAAACCGGTCAGCATGGCGCCCGCACGCTGCTGGGCGATAGCCAGCAAGGCCAGCGCGGCGCGCGGGTTGGCCACGGCTGCAAGCGCGGTGACGCGGGCGCGTGGCAGCGGGTAGAGCTTCATCACGGCGGCGGTGATGATGCCGAGCGTGCCTTCCGCCCCGATGAACAGGTCGCGCAGGTCGTAGCCGGTGTTGTCCTTGCGCAGGCCGCGCAGGCCGTCCCAGATCTCGCCGGCAGGCGTTACCACCTCCAGCCCCAGGCAAAGCTCGCGCGTGTTGCCGTAGCGCAGCACGGCTGTGCCGCCCGCGTTGGTGGAAAGGTTGCCGCCGATGGTGCAGCTGCCTTCCGCGGCCAGGCTCAGCGGGAACAGCCGGCCGTGCTCGCGCGCGGTGTCCTGCAACTGCTGCAGGATTACGCCGGCTTCCACGGTGATGGTATTGTTTAGCGGGTCGACCTGCCGCACGCGGTTCAGCCGTTGCAGCGAGATCACCACCGAAGCCTGGTCCGCCTGCGGCGTGGCGCCACCGCATAGCCCCGTATTGCCGCCTTGCGGCACCACGGCCAGCTTGTGCGCGTGGCAGGCGTGCACGGCGGCGGCGACTTCCTCCGCCGAACCCGGCCGCAGCACCGCCACAGCCTCGCCCGTGTAGCGCTTGCGCCAGTCGGTCAGGTAGGGGGCCTTATCGGCGTCGTCGGTCAGCACATGCTGCTCGCCGAGCGCGGCGCGGCACAGGGCAAGGAAGGAATCGAGGTGCGAGGCGTTCATGGCGGTGGGTCCGGGAGGGCGGCCGCTGTGAGGGCGGCCGCGCTGAGATGGATCGGTGCGGGCTCGCGGCGAGCTCGCCGGCGTTGTCACTTGCCCGGCTTGGCCGGTTGCAGGGCCTTGGCGCGGCGCTTGTACGGGCGCAGGTAGAGGATCGAAGACCACTGCATGGTGTAGCGGTTGCGGCTCAGCACGCCGCGCAGCGGCAGCAGCAGCGGCAGGAACTTGAGGATCAGCCACGAGCCGCCCGGGCGCAGCGGTGCCAGGAACCATTCCCAGGCAATGCACAGCACGATCAGCGCAACAAGGCTGCCGGCGCTCAGGCGCCACAGGGCTGCGCTGTGCAGTGCGCCGTCGGTGGCATTGGTGGCGGACGGTGCCGTGGGGGGCGGGGCGGCGCTCATGCGCGGCTCCCGCCGGCCAGGCGCAGCGTGGTCTCGGCCAGGCGCTTGCCCATGGCGCGCGCGAGCGCGGCTTCGTCTTCTGACACCGGCGCGCTGTTGTCCACGCGTGCGTGATGGCTCGGGCCGTAGGGCGTGCCGCCGCCCGTGGTGGTCATCAGCGCGCTTTCCGAGTAGGGCAGGCCCATGATCAGCATGCCGTGGTGCAGCAAGGGCAGCATCATCGACAGCAAGGTGGTTTCCTGGCCGCCGTGCAGGCTGCCGGTGGCGGTGAACACGCAAGCGGGCTTGCCGGTGAGGGCGCCGGACAGCCACTGGGCCACGGTGCCATCGAGGAAGTACTTCATCGGCGCGGCCATGTTGCCGAAGCGTGTGGGGCTGCCCAGCGCCAGGCCGGCGCATTCCTCGAGGTCGCGCAGCTCGGCGTAAGGCGGGCCGTCCCCCGGAATGTCCGGGGCGGTGGCTTCGCTCACGGTCGAGACCGGCGGCACCGTGCGCAGGCGCGCCTGGGCGCCGGGTACGCTGTCGATGCCGGTGGCGATGAGTTCGGCCAGCTTGCGGGTGCTGCCGTGGCGGCTGTAATAGAGGACGAGGAGTTCGGTCATGGACAGGGCTGAGGCGCCTTAACGGTAAGCGAGGGGCGCCAGGGTGGAGCGGTCCCGGCAGGCAAAGCCGGGTTTGTGCCTTGCGCTGCGCGCGAGGGCAATGCGCGTATTATAGTTGCGGCCTCGCTACTGAATCCGGTAAGGAGTTTGCCCCCGCATGTTTGCTGCCCGCATCGTTCGCCTGCGCAGGGAATGGAATCTGCAAAAACTGCGCGCGCTCACGCGCTACGCGCTGCGCCGCGCCGGCGAAGGCCGCTTGCCGCAGGTCGCGGCCAGCCTGACGTTCACCACGGTGCTGGCGGTAGTGCCGGTGCTGACCGTAGCCTTCGCCTTGCTGGCGGCTTTCCCGGTGTTCCGTGAGTTTCGCAGCGCGATCGAGTCCTTCCTGTTCCAGAACCTGATTCCGGGTAACGTCAGCAACTCCATCACAAGCTACCTCGGGCAGTTCGCGAAAAACGCAAAAGGCCTGACCGCGGTAGGCCTGGGCGGCCTGATGGTGACCTCGGTGCTGACCATGCTGACGGTCGAGGACGCGCTTAACGCGATCTGGCGCGTCAAGCAGCGCCGCCCTCTGGCGCAGCGCGTGCTGGTGTTTTGGGCCGTGCTGACGCTGGGCCCGGTGCTGATCGGCGCCAGCCTGTCAATCAGCTCCTACCTGATCTCGGTCTCGGCCGGCTATGTCGGCACTATGCCGATCGGGCTGGGGCTGGTGGTGAGCCTGACGCCGGTGCTGCTCTCGGCGGTGGCCTTTGCCTTTCTCTATACCGCCGTGCCCAACGCCAACGTGGAGTGGCGCGACGCGATCGCCGCCGGCCTGGTGGCGGCGCTGGCCTTTGAGCTGGCCAAGCGGGGCTTCGGCTACTTCGTCACCCATATCCCCACCTACACTGCGGTCTACGGCACCTTTGCCGCGCTGCCGATCTTCCTGTTGTGGATCTACCTGAGCTGGCTGGTGACGCTGCTGGGCGCCACCATCGCCGCCAACCTGCCGGTGATCCGGCAAGGCTACTGGCGGCGCCGCACCTTCGCTGGCAGCGAGTTCTTCGATGCGCTTGGCGTGCTCTACCTGCTCTATCGGGCGCGGGACGAAGTGCCGCGCAGCGTCGGCGAGCTCGACCTGGGGCGCAAGCTGCGGGTGGAGGCGGACTACCTGGCTGGCCTGCTGGGCAAGCTCAAGGGCATGCATCTGGTCGGCAGGCTGGCGCAGGATCGAGGCCAGGCGCACTGGGCGCTGTTGTGCGATCCGGCACAGGTGACCCTGCGCTCGCTGCACGACCGGCTGGTGCTGAACCTGCCGCGCCTGCCGCGCACGGCGCTGGCGCAGCAGTTGCAGGGCGCCGATGCGCTCAAGCAGGTGCTGGACAACCCGCGCCTGGACCAACCGCTGCAGGCTGTGTTCCGGCGCCAGCAACAGGATCAACTGGCGCAGGCGCAGACCGGGCCGGACGCCCAGGAACGTCCCGCCGATCCCGCCCGGCGCACCCTGGAAGTGGTGCCGCCCGGCTGGCACGGCCAGGTCTGAAGGCCGCGCAGGCCTAGAAGGGAATCCTGCCGCGCCAGATATCGCCGTACATCACCCAGTCGCCCATCAGGCTGTAGAGCGGATGGCGGAAGGTGGCGGGGCGGTTTTTCTCGAAGACGAAATGGCCGACCCAGGCGAAGGCATAGCCTGAGACCGCGGCCGCTGCCAGCCACCACCAGTTGCCGCTGAGCAGGAGCGCAAGCAGGCACAGCAATGCCACGGTGGAACCGGCGAAATGCAGGCGGCGGCAGGTGGAGTTGCGGTGTTCGTTCAGGTAGAAGGGGTAGAAGGCGGCGAAATTCTCGAACTCACGGTGGTGGGCCTGGGACATGGCAAGGGCCCCGGTCGGGCATTGCCGCCTTGCAACGGTTCGTCCCCCTCTCCGGCGCAGTGGGAGAGGGGGACGAACCGCTCGCTCGCGATGCCGGTGCATTCAACCCGCGGCGACCACCTTGCGTGCGAAAGCCGCCAGCGCGTCCAGTACCTCATCCGGCCTTTCCCCCATCAGTGCATGTCCGCAGGGCACCGTGACCGTGCTGGCCGAAGCCATCCGGTCAGCTAGTGCTTGCGCGGCTTTGGGCGAGGTCATCATGTCCTTGCTGCCGCTGATGAACAGGGCGGGGCAGTCCACGGCGGCCACGGCGGCGTCGCCGTTGGCGTAGGCGTTGCAGGCGGAGAAATCGGTGTGGAAGACGTGGCCTGCCGGGTTGCGTTGCGCCACGCGTTCCATCAGGCGCTGGCTGCCGCCTTGCATCCACGAGCCCGGTCCCGGCGAGGAGGGCTTGTTGGCGAGGCTGGAGTGCGACCAGGCGTTGACCATGGCGATAGCCTGGTCCACATGGTTGAGGGAGGCGTCGAGCAGGGCGTCGGCGACTTTCATCGGGTAGGCCGTGGCAAGCAGCGCGATGCCGCGCACCGCTTGCGGATGGCGCGCGGCGGTTTCCAGCGCGATCAGCGAGCCCATGCTGTGCCCGAAGACCAGCGCCGGGGCGCTGACGCCGGCCGCGCGCACCAGTTCGATCACCCAGTCGGCCATGGCCTCGACCGTCTTGAGGGGTTCGCCTTCGCTTCGGTTGTGGCCGGGCAGGTCCACGGCCAGCACGCTGAAACCGTGGTTGGCGAACCAGCGCGTCTGCAGAGCCCATACGCTGTGGTCGTTCTGCGCGCCGTGCACGAACACGGCACAAGGCAGGGCCGGGTCGAAGGGTTTTCCGCCGGTGTAGGCGTAGGCCTTGCGGCCTGCGATCGTCAGTTCCATCAGGCTTGCCCTCCCTTGGCGCTCATGGCTTTCTCCGCGGCCTTGAGGCCGCGCTTGAGGTCGTCGATGAGGTCGTCCGGGTCTTCCAGGCCGACCGACAGGCGGATGGTGCCTTCGCTGATGCCGGCCGCCTGCAGTGCCGCCGCGTCCATGCGGAAGTGGGTGGTGGAGGCGGGGTGGATCACCAGCGAGCGGGCATCGCCCACATTGGCTGAACACGGCGCCCGCGCCGCGCGGCAGCAGCCGCTTGGCGAGCGCGTAATCCGGATGCGACTCCAGCTCCGGATAGGCCACCGACTCGACCATCGGATGCGACACCAGGAATTGCACCACGCGGCGCGCGTTGTCCACGTGGCGGGCCATGCGCAGCGGCAGCGTCTCGATGCCTTGCAACAGTTGCCAGGCGGCCATCGGGCTCAGGCAGGCGCCGAAGTCGCGCAGGCCCTCGCGGCGGGCGCGCAGCAGGAACGGGGCCACGGTGCTTTCCTCGGTGAACACCATGTTGTGGAAGCCGGCATAGGGCTCCGACAGCTCCGGGAAGCGCCCGGAGGCGTCGAAGTCGAAGGTGCCGCCTTCGGCCAGCACGCCGCCGATGGTGGTGCCGTGGCCGCCCAGGAACTTGGTGGCCGAGTGATAGAGCAGGCCGGCGCCCAGGTCGAAGGGCTTGAGCAGGTAGGGCGTGGTGAAGGTGGAGTCGACCAGCAGCGGGATGCCGTTGTCCTGGCCGAGTTGCGCCAGGGTCGGGATGTCGAGCACGTCCAGCCCCGGATTGCCCAGGGTCTCGCCGAACAGCAGCTTGGTCTCGGGCCGGATGGCTGCGCGCCAGGCGTCGATGTCGCGCGCCTGCACGAAGGTGGTCTCGATGCCGAAGCGGCGCAGCGTGTAGTGCAGCAGGTTGTGCGAGCCGCCGTACAGGGCACTGGACGCCACGATGTGCGAGCCCGCGCCCATCAGCGTAGCCACCGCCAGGTGCAGCGCAGCCTGGCCCGAAGCCACGCCGATCGCGCCGGCGCCGTTCTCCAGGGCGGCAATGCGCTCCTCGAAGACGGCGACCGTCGGGTTGGAGATACGGGAGTAGACGTGGCCCGCGCGTTCCATGTTGAACAGCGAGGCGGCGTGCTCGCTGTCCTTGAAGACGAACGACGTCGTCAGGTGGATGGGCGTGGCCCGCGCCCCCGTGGCGGGGTCGGGGGCGGCGCCTGCATGCAGCGCCAGGGTGTCGAAACGGGTACCGGACATGGCTTCAAGGGCTAGAGTTGTCTCCGGAGCGCATCGTAGCATCCGCTGCCGCTGCGGAGCACGGCAAATAGCCCTGGCGGCCCCGGCGGCGGCCCGTGCTTTACTTGGGCGGCTGGTTTCGGCTAGGATCGGCGCATCAGGCCATGCCGGCAGCGGCAGGTAATAAACAGCAAAACAGCAGATTCAGAGAAGCGGAGACCATCATGAAAGTCAGCGACATCCTGCAGATCAAGGGCAATACGCTCTATACGGTGAAGCCGGAAACGTCACTGCTGCTGGCGGTCAACATCATGGCCGAGCACGATATCGGCTCGCTGGTGGTGATGGAATACGGCGACCTGGTCGGCATGCTGACCTTCCGCGAGATCATCAAGACGCTCTCCGCCAACGGCGGCAACGTCGGCACCACCAGCCTGCGCAAGGTCATGGACGACGCGCCGCTGACCTGCACGATGGAGACGGACGTCAATGAAGTCCGCCGCATGATGCTGGAGCGCCACACCCGCTACCTGCCGGTGCTGGACAACCGGACGCTGATGGGCGTGATTTCGTTCTACGACGTGGCCAAGGCCGTGGTGGAAGAGCAGAGCTTCGAGAACCGCATGCTCAAGGCCTACATCCGCGACTGGCCGGAAGAAAAGACCGATTGAGCCGCCCGTGGCGCGAGAGGTGCCAGGTGCCAGGTGGCAGCGGGCGGGCTGGGGGTGTCGGGGCGCCGCGGGATGCCCTGGCCGGGGTGCATGTGCACCCTCCTGGGGCACGGTCCGTGGTCCATATCAGTGGTAAATGCCGCGCAACGACGCGGCATCTTTTTGAGCCGACCGCTACATGAGCGCTACATGAGCCAACAAAACCAGTTCCGTCTGCTCCGCACGCGCCGCTTCGCGCCATTCTTCTGGACCCAGTTCCTGGGCGCCATGAACGACAACCTGTTCAAGGTCGCCTTTACCTCCCTGGTCACCTACCATACGGCCCTGTTCGACGGCGTTGACGCCAAGAGCGCGGCGTTCCTGATTTCGGCGATCTTCATTGCGCCGTTCGTGCTGTTTTCGGCCACCAGCGGCCAGATTGCCGACAAGATCGAGAAGTCCCGTCTGATCCGGCTGGTGAAGACGCTGGAAATCGCCATCATGCTGCTGGGGCTGGCGGGCTTTGCCATGCACAGCGCGCCACTGCTCTACACCGGCACCTTCCTGATGGGGCTGCACTCGACGCTGTTCGGCCCGGTCAAGTTCGCTTACCTGCCGCAGCACCTGGCCGAGACCGAACTGGTGGGCGGCAACGGGCTGGTGGAGATGGGCACCTTCGTGGCGATCCTGCTTGGCACCCTGCTTGGCGGCGAACTGGCCGGCCTGACCCATGGCGAGAAGATCGTGGGGCCGTTCTATGTCGGCGCCGCCTGCGTGGTGCTGGCACTGGCCGGCCGCATGGTGTCCGCGCGCGTGCCGGACTCACCAGCGCCGCAACCCGACCTGCGCATCAACTGGAACCCGTTCACGGAGACCTGGCGCAACCTCAAGCTGGCGCGCACCGATCGCACGGTGTTCCTGAGCCTGCTGGGGATTTCCTGGCTCTGGTTCCTGGGCGCGACGTTCCTTACCTCGTTTTTCAGCTTTGCCAAGGACGTGCTGGGCGGCGACCAGAACGTGGTGACGCTGCTGCTGGCGGTGTTCTCGCTGGGCATTGGCACCGGCTCGTTGCTGTGCGAGCGGCTGTCCGGGCGCCATGTCGAGATCGGCCTGGTGCCGTTCGGCTCGATCGGCATGACGGTGTTCGCGGTCGACCTGTTCTTCGCCAGCAATGGCGAGCAGCATAGCGAACTGTCCGGGCTGGCCGGCTTTGCCGCCGACCCGCGCCACTGGCGTGTGCTGATCGACCTGTTCCTGCTGGCCATGTTCGGCGGCTTCTACAGCGTGCCGCTGTACGCGCTGATCCAGAGCCGCTGCGCGCCGACGCACCGGGCTCGCATCATTGCCGCCAACAACATCCTCAACAGCTTCTTCATGATCGGCTCCTCGCTGCTGGCGGTGGTGCTGACCCAGGCCGGCTTCAGCATTCCGCAGCTGTTCCTGGTGGTGGGGCTGCTCAACGCGGTGGTCGCCATCTACATTTACTCGCTGGTGCCGGAGTTCCTGCTGCGCTTCATTGCCTGGATTCTGGTCCATACCGTGTATCGACTGAAGCGCGTCAACGCCGAACACATCCCGGCCGAGGGTGCGGCGGTGCTGGTGTGCAACCACGTCAGCTTTGCCGACGCGGTGGTGCTGATGGCCGCCAGCCCACGCCCGGTGCGCTTCCTGATGGACCACCGCATCTTCAAGGTGCCGCTGATGTCGTGGTTCTTCCGCCAGGCCAAGGCCATTCCGATCGCGCCGGCGCACGAGGATCCGCTCATGCTGGAGCGCGCCTACGACGAAGTCGCGCGGGCGCTGGCCGACGGCGACCTGGTCTGCATCTTCCCGGAGGGCAAGATAACGGCCACCGGCGAGCTCAATCCCTTCAAGCAGGGCGTGCAGCAGATCATCCGGCGCACCCCCGTGCCGGTCGTGCCGATGGCGCTGCGCGGGCTGTGGGGCAGCTTCTTCTCGCGCAAGGGCGGCAATGCCATGTCCCGGCCATTCCGGCGCGGCATCCTGAACCGCCTGGAGCTGGTCGTGGGCGACCCGATCGCGCCGGAACTGGCCACGCCGGAGGGCCTGCAGCAGGTGGTGCAAGGCCTGCGCGGCGAGTGGCGCTAACTGGAGCCGCAAACCATGATCACGCTTTACACCTTCGGGCCGGCCTTCGGCCTGCCCGACGCCAGCCCGTTCGTCACCAAGGCCGACCTGCTGCTCAAGCTCGCGCGGCTGCCGTACCGCGCCGCGCAGGGCGGTCTGCGGCGCGCGCCCAAGGGCAAGCTGCCCTATCTCGACGACGAAGGCCGCGTGGTGGCGGACTCCACGCTGATCCGCTGGCATCTGGAGAAGACGTACCACATCGACTTCGACGAAGGGCTGACGCCGGCACAGCGCGGCACGGCCTGGTCGGTCGAAAAGATGCTTGAAGATAACTTCTACTGGGCCGTGGCCGATGCACGCTGGAACCACGACGCCAATTTTTCCAGGGGCCCGGCGACGTTTTTCCGCGCCGTGCCCTGGCCGGTGCGCGGGCTGGCGATGCGTTTTGTGCGCTCGAAGATCCGCCGCATCCTGTGGACGCAGGGGCTCGGGCGCCATAGCCCGGCCGATCTGGCCGCGATCGCCGGCCGCGACGTGGCGGCCGTGGCCGACATGCTGGGCGACCAGCCCTACCTGATGGGCGACAAGCCCTGCGGTGCCGACGCTACGGTTTTCGCCTTCATGGCCGGCGCGCTGTGCCCGCTGTTCGACACGCCGATCCGCACCGCGGCTGAATCCCACCCCAACCTGGTGGCCTACGTGGCGCGGATGCGGGAGCGCTTCTATCCGGACCCACAGGCGGCGCCCGCATCCTGAGCGCGAAAGCGGGGAGGGCCGGACGGGCGGCAAAAGCCTTACAATGTAGCCCGTTCCCCAATTCTCACGCCCTCCGCGGTCTCCCATCATGTCCGGCAATACTCTCGGCCTGCTCTTCACTGTCACCACTTTCGGCGAATCGCACGGGCCAGCCATCGGCGCGGTGGTGGATGGCTGCCCGCCGGGCATGTCCCTGACCGAGGCCGATATCCAGCTCGACCTGGATCGACGCAAGCCCGGCACCTCGCGCCACGTCACGCAGCGCCAGGAACCTGACCAGGTCGAGATCCTCTCCGGCGTGTTCGAGGGCAAGACCACCGGCACGCCGATCTGCCTGCTGATCCGCAACACCGACCAGCGCAGCAAGGACTACGGCAATATCGTCGAGACCTTCCGCCCGGGTCACGCCGACTACACCTACTGGCAGAAGTACGGCATCCGCGACTATCGCGGCGGCGGCCGCTCGTCGGCGCGCCTGACGGCGCCGGTGGTGGCGGCGGCGGCCGTGGCCAAGAAGTGGCTGCGCGAGCAGTACGGTACCGAGATCCGGGGCTATATGTCGCAGTTGGGCGAAGTCCGCGTGCCGTTCGTGGACTGGGCGCAAGTGCCGGAGAATCCCTTTTTCGCACCCAATGCGGAGATCGTGCCGGAGCTGGAAACCTATATGGACGCGCTGCGCCGCGATGGGGACTCCGTCGGCGCGCGCATCGAGGTGGTGGCGAGCAATGTGCCGGTGGGCCTGGGCGAACCGTTGTTCGACAAGCTCGATGCCGATATCGCGCATGCCATGATGGGCATCAATGCCGTCAAGGGCGTGGAGATCGGCGCGGGGTTTGACAGCGTCAGCCAGCGCGGCAGCATGCATGGCGATGCACTCAGCGCGGAAGGGTTTCGCGGCAATAACGCCGGCGGCATGCTGGGCGGCATCTCGACCGGCCAGGACGTCACCGTCTCGCTGGCGATCAAGCCCACCTCCAGCATCCGCACCCCGCGCGAATCCATCGACAAGGCCGGCCAGCCCGCCACGGTGGAAACCTTCGGCCGCCACGATCCCTGCGTGGGCATTCGCGCGACCCCCATCGCCGAAGCCATGCTGGCGCTGGTCCTGATGGACCACGCGCTGCGCCACCGTGCCCAATGCGGCGACGTCAAGGTCGATACCCCGCGCATTCCTGCCCAGTCGCCGCAGTCCGGCCAGTCGCGCTGAGTTGGCGCAGGCGGAACAACACGCCCGCGCCGCGGGTGCCGGGCGCGTCTCCGAGACGCGCTTTGGCCTGTTTTATCTCGGTTACTACGGCTACGTCGGCGTCATCTCCCCCTATGTGAGCCTGTTCTTCGCCGGGCGTGGTTTTTCCCCGGTGCAGATCGGCGTGCTGATGGCCTGCTTCCAGTTCAGCCGCATTGTCGGCCCGTATTTCTGGGGCTGGCTGTCCGACGTGATGCACACCCGCGTGCGCCTGCTGCGCCTGGCCGCCGTGACATCCTTGCTGGCGTTCCTGATGGTGCCCGGCGTCACCAGCTACGGCGGCATGATGGCGATGATGATCGGCTTGAACCTGATCACCAGTGCCATGTCGCCGCTGGGCGACGCGCTCACCATCTCCACGCTGCGCCGCTACGGCGCCTTCGATCACCGCTACGGGCGCATCCGCATGTTCGGCTCGGCCGGCTTTATCGCGGCCGTGCTGCTGGGCGGGGCGCTGTTCGAGCGCTACGGCATGGAGGCGTTCCCGTGGCTGGCGAGCGCCATGCTGGCGTTATTCCTGGTGGTGGTGTTCGGCATGCGCGACGCGCCGGACGACGGGCCGCGCGTCAAGCCGCCGCCGGCGCTGCCGCTGCTGCGGCGTCCCGATGTGAGCTGGTTCTTCGGCTCGGCGTTCCTGATGATGTTCGCCCACGCCGCGCTGTACGTGTTCTATTCGCTGTACCTGGAGCAGCTTGGCTACAGCAAGTTTTCCATCGGCGTGATGTGGACCATCGGCGTGGTTTCCTACGGCCTGGGCGGCACCTGCGGTGGGCTGGCGATGGGATGGACCTGGAAGGCGCTCGGGCCCGCTCACACGTTCGGGCTAGCGGCACTGGCGGCGGCGGGCGGCGCGCTGTGCGCGTTCATGACGTTCCGTACGGAGGCGGCTTCCGATGCCAAGGCGCAAGCCGCCACGGCCGGGCGCTGACGCGCGCCGGCGTTTGGTTCGTTCAGGGCTTCACCGCGGGGTTCACAGCAGGCTTGCCACATGCTCGGCCAGCGCCAGCGACGAGGTCAGCCCGGGCGACTCGATGCCGAACAGGTTGACCAGCCCCGGCACGCCATGGGTGGCCGGGCCATCGATACGGAAATCCGCCGCCGGCTCGCCCGGCCCGCTGATCTTGGGGCGGATGCCGGCATAGCCCGGCTGCAGCGCGCCATCGGCCAGCCCCGGCCAGTAATTCCGCACTTCACCATAAAAGCTGTCGGCATCGGCCGGATCCACGCCGTACTCGATCTCGTCGATCCAGCGCACATTGGGGCCGAAGCGCGCCTGGCCGCCCAGGTCGATGGTCAGGTGCACGCCGAGGCCGGCGGCCTCCGGAACCGGGTAGATCAGACGGGAGAAGGGCGCACGTCCGGCCAGCGTGAAGTAGCAGCCTTTGGCGTAGTACTGGGGCGGGATATGCTCGGCGGGCATGCCCTCGATGCGGCGCGCCAGCGCCGGCGCGCTCAGCCCGGCCGAGTTGATCACGGTGCGGGCCAGCAGCGTGGTGCCGGCCGCGTCATCCTGGCTGCCTACGTCGAGGCGGATGCCATCCGGCGTCACCGCGCCGCCGGCCACGGGTGACTGTACCGCCAGCATGGCGCCGGCGTTCTCGGCGTCGCCCAGCAAGGCCAGCATCAGGCCATGGCTGTCGACGATGCCGGTGGACGGCGAGAGCAGGGCGGCGCGGCATTGCAGGTTTGGCTCCAGCGCCTGCGCCTCGGCCTGGCTGAGCAGCCGCAGGTCATGCACGCCATTGGCCGCGGCCTTGGCCCGGATACCTTCCAGCGTGGCGACCTGGGCCTCGGTGGTGGCTACGATCAGCTTGCCGCAGCGCTGGTGGTGGATGTGGTGCGAGGCGCAGTACTCGTACAGCATGGACTTGCCGCGCACGCACATCGCCGCCTTGAGCGAGCCGGCCGGGTAGTAGATGCCGGCGTGGATCACTTCGCTGTTGCGCGCGCTGGTGATGGTGCCGAAGGCATTCTCGGCTTCCAGGATGATGACTTCGCGGCCTTGCATGGCTAGTTGTCTCGCCACGGCCAGGCCCACTACGCCCGCGCCGATTACCACGCAATCTACTTGTTCCATTGTCGTTCTCTGCTGATGCGGCCGGTGCCTGTCAGGCGGTGCGTGCCGCGGGTCCCTGGATTTGTCGTGCCCGTCGATTGGCCTGCATCAACTCAATGTCAGCCCCATGCGCTTGGCTGCCCCACCGAGGTGCCGGCGTGCGGCCTGTCGCGCGGCGTTGGGGTTGCCGGCGGCGATGGCTTCCACCAGCGCAGCGTGCTCGCTGTCCGCGCCTTGCGAGCCGCCGCGAAAGCGCGCAGCGTTTTCCCAGGCGGTTTGCCGCGCCGCCAGCATGTGCTGCCCAACGAAATCGGTCAGGCCGGTGAAGCAGGGGTTGTGCGCGGCCTGCGCGATGGCGTGGTGGAATGCCACGTCGGCGGCAGCGGCGCTGGAGAAATCTCCCGCGTGCTCGCGCATCGTGGCCAGCGCGCCGCGGATGGCTTGCAGGTCCTCGTCAGTGCGGCGCAGGGCGGCCATTTCCGCGCAGGCGCATTCCACCACCATGCGCAACTCGAACAACTGGGCCGGGGTCGGGCCGCCTTGCGGCTCGGGAGCCATGCGCCAGACCTGGCCGCCGGGTATGTCCGATACGTACGCGCCCGAGCCCTTGCGCGTGACCAGCAGCCCGTCCGCCTTGAGTTGCGCAATGGCCTCCCGGACGATGGGGCGGCTTACGCCAAAGGTCTCGCCGAGAGCGCTTTCGGCCGGGAGCCGGGCGCCGGCGGCAAAGCGGCCGGCTGCGATGTCGGCGCGCAGGGCATCGGCGATACGTACGGCAAGCGAGGCGGGGCGGCTGAGGGTGGTCATCGATAAATATGTAAGGCTGTCAGACAGCTTGTGGCGGGATTTTGCGAGGAAAACGTGGCCGCGTCAAGGCCTTGGTGAGGGTGCGGATGTGGATCGCCCTCAAGGTTTTCTCGGAATACGCCGATAGCTAGTTGGATGAGATGCGCTATTCACTTGGTACATCGGCGGCCTGAGGCCGTCGTGCCAGCCGCGCTGTGCGCTAAGCGCCTCGCTAGGTGGTGGCCGGGGCGGTCGTTATTGCGTTCCCGTAGCCGCTGTTGAATCTGCCACGCCCGCTGCCTGGGCGTTCACCGGTGCTTCCCATGATTGCACTCACTCCTAACGATCTCCCCGTCGGCCAGCCCTTGCCCTGGTCCTTGCTGGACGAGGCGGGCAACCTCGTGCTCGGCAGTGGCAGCGTGATCCCTGAGGATCGCGACGTCGCCCTGGTGTTCCGGCATGGCACGGTGTGCCGTCCCGAGGACGAGTCGGGCGAGCCGGAGGACAGCGGCCGGCCAGCCAATGCGGGGCCGCTGGGCCTGCAGGTGGGCACGCTGCTGCAGGTCAAGTCGCCAGGGCAGAGCGGGCGCGCCGCGGCCAGCCGGCTGATCGGCTTTGTCGAGCAGGGCCTGTTCGCGACATGGCCACAGCTTGGCGGCAAGGAGTTGCAGCTTCAGCCCGGCGAGAAGGTGCTGCTGCGCGGCTTTTCTGGCCATGCCATCCTCAGCTTCGAGTCGACGGTGACCGCAATCTGCCGCAGTCCTTTCCGCTATCTGGTGTTGTCGGCGCCGGCCGAGCCGCAGCACATGCCGGTGCGCAAGGCGACCCGTGTGCCGACGCGGCTGGCGGCCTACCTGGTGGACCCCGGCAGTACGGACGAGGATGCGCAGGCCTCCCGTGAGCCCACCCGGCTGGTGCTGCTGACTGACCTGAGCACCGGCGGCGCGCAGATCCAGATTGCCGGCGCGGTGCCGGCGTCCGGTGCGCCGGTGCGCTTGTGCTTCCATCTGCGCACCGCCGCGCTGGATAGCGAGATCATGGTCGACGGGGTTGTGCGCAACGCGTTGCCCGCCGATGGCGATACGGAGTTTCCCACGTTCGGCGTTGTGTTCGACGCGCTCGGCGAGCGCGAGCTGACGCTGCTTCAGTGCTTCATCTATGAGCAGTTGCTGGCAAACGCCCGCATGCAGGTGGGCGCCTGATGCCGGCGTTTGGAGTAAACCTGCTAACGCGGCCCCTTGCCCGAAGCACGCTTCCCGTCTCTACTGTCCTCCAGCAAAAAAAGCGGATATGGCATTCGGGAACGCCAATATCCCGATCACCAACATGAGGAGGCAACATGAAGCGGAACCCGCGCTTCGGCGCGCGCCTGTGCGCGCCCATCCTGGCCGGCCTGCTGGCCGTTGCCATGCCCGCCATGGGCAATGTCGCGCAGGGCGCCGGCCAGGCCAGCGTATTGTCGATGGACGAGCGCGCGCTGGGGCTTGACGCTTTCCCAGGCGCTGGCAAGCCTGCCAGCAGCGATGCCGGCGCCGACGGCGCGCGCCTGCTGGTCGGGATGTCGCCAACGGACGTGGCCTTGGCCACCGCCATCGGCAAGCCGCGCGAGGCCGGCGGCATGACGGATGCCGTGCTGGCCCTGATCGACGGCATCGGACAGGTGCCGCTCGCCGGCCCGGCGCTGATTACGCTGATTGCCGGCGTGGCCAATGTGATTGGCTGGTACCAGGGCGTGGCCGAGGACAGGCCGCTCTACCATGACTCACTGACGTTGCCCGCGACGTCGAGCCCGCAGGTCTGAGCCCAAAAAAACGGCACCGAATCCGGTGCCGTTGTTCTTGCCATGCGGCGAAATCACATGCCCACGTAGTTCGGGCCACCGCCGCCTTCCGGCGTCACCCACACGATATTCTGGGTGGGATCCTTGATGTCGCAGGTCTTGCAGTGCACGCAGTTCTGCGCGTTGATCTGCAGGCGTTCCTTGCCGTCGTCGTTCTGCACGAACTCGTACACGCCGGCCGGGCAGTAGCGGCTCTCAGGCCCGGCAAACTTGTCCCAGTTGACATTGACGGGAACGCTACTCGGCGGCCGGCTTGAGATAGACGTGGTCCGGCTTCACGCGGTGGATGGTCCAGGGCGGGTTGCGGATGCCCAGCTTGGGCAGCAGCCATTGCTCGATGCCGGTCATCAGCGTGGCAGTGGTGCGGCCCTTCTTGAACCATTGCTTGAAGTTCTTGGCCTGCAGCAGCTCCTTGTACAGCCAGCTGTTCTCGAAGGCGGTCGGGTAAGCCGTCAGTTCGTCGTGCTGGCGCCCGGCCTGAAGCGCGTCGTACGCGGCTTCGGCGGCCATCATGCCGGTCTTGATGGCGGCATGGCTGCCCTTGATGCGCGAGGCGTTCAGGTAGCCGGCATCGCAGCCGACCAGGGCGCCGCCCGGGAAGACCGTCTTGGGCAGCGACAGCAGGCCGCCGGCCGTGATGGCGCGCGCGCCGTAGCTGATGCGCTTGCCGCCTTCGAAATACTTGCGGATTTCCGGGTGCGTCTTGAAGCGCTGGAATTCCTCGAAGGGCGACAGCCAGGGGTTGGTGTAGTCCAGGCCCACCACGAAGCCCACCGCGACCTTGTTGTCTTCCATGTGGTACAGGAAGGAGCCGCCGTAGGTGGCCGGGTCCAGCGGCCAGCCGGCGGTGTGCACCACCAGGCCGGGCTGGTGCTTGGCGGGATCGATCTCCCACAGCTCCTTCAGGCCGATGCCGTAGCTTTGCGGATCCTTGCCGTCGTCGAGCTTGAACTGGGCGATCAGCTGCTTGCCCAGGTGGCCGCGCGAGCCTTCGGCGAAGATGGTGTACTTGGCGTGCAGCTCCATGCCGAGCTGGAAGTTCTCGGTCGGCTCGCCTTCCTTGCCGATGCCCATGTTGCCGGTGGCCACGCCCTTGACCGAGCCATCGTCGTTGTAGAGCACTTCGGCGGCCGGGAAGCCGGGGAAGATCTCGACGCCCAGGCCTTCGGCCTGCTGCCCCAGCCAGCGCGTGAAGTTGGACAGGCTGACGATGTAGTTGCCGTGGTTGTGGAAGCACTCCGGCAGCAGGGCGGACGGCGTGGCCTTGGAGCCGGCTTCGTTGAGGAACAGGAACTTGTCTTCGGCGACCGGTTGGTTCAGCGGCGCGCCGAGTTCCTTCCAGTTCGGCAACAACTCATCGAGCGCGCGCGGGTCCATGATGGCGCCGGACAGGATGTGGGCACCGGGTTCGGAGCCCTTTTCCAGCACGCAGACATTGACTTCGGTGCCTTTCTCCTGGGCGAGCTGCTTCAGGCGGATGGCGGTTGCCAGGCCGGCGGGGCCGCCGCCAACGATGACAACGTCGTATTCCATGGCCTCGCGGGGGCCGTACTGCTCCAGGAGCTGTTGCTGATTCATTGTCTCTAACCCTCTATTCTTGGCAACTTGCGCGCAATTGTGGGAAATGCCGTGTTCGGTAATACCGGGGATGCGATGATCGGGTGGAACTCCGGGCAGGGGGCGGCGCGGGCGCCAGTGGCTGCCATGCGCGTTTTTCCTCTTTCCCTTTGTGGCCCGAGTTCTTAGAATCTCCGGCATTGTCCGGGACTCGCCATGGTCAGGCAAGATTTTTTTTGGAACGACCGTTCTTTTTTTTGATATGCTGCCTTCGGTTCCAGCAGGCAGATTTAGCGAGGAGCGCCCGTTGGCCGCGGCCATGGCAGGCGGCGCCGGGGGCTCCCGAACATAGAGGCCAATATGGGTTTGTCGATCAATCTGGAAGGCAAGGTTGCGCTGGTGACGGGCGCTTCGAGCGGTCTGGGCACGCGTTTTGCCCACGTCCTGGCGAGCGCCGGCGCCAAGGTCATCCTGGCCTCGCGGCGCACCGAGCGGCTCAAGGAGCTGCGCGCCGCGATCGAGGCCGAGGGCGGCAGCGCGCACGTGGTGCAGCTCGACGTAACCGACTACGACAGCATCCGCTCGGCGGTGGCGCATGCCGAGACCGAGGCCGGTGCGATCGACATCCTGGTCAATAACTCGGGTGTCTCCACCACCCAGCGCCTGACCGACGTGACCCCCGAGGACTTCGATTTCGTCTTCGATACCAACACCCGGGGCGCTTTCTTCGTGGCGCAGGAAGTGGCTAAGCGCATGATTGCGCGGGCCAAGGGTGCCGAGAAGAATGGCAATCCGCTGCCGCAGTCGCGCATCGTCAATATTGCGTCGGTCGCCGGGCTCAAGGTGCTGTCGCAGATCGGCGTGTACTGCATGAGCAAGGCCTCGGTGGTGCACATGACCAAGTCGATGGCGCTGGAATGGGCGCGCCACGGCATCAATGTCAACGCCATCTGCCCCGGCTATATCGACACCGATATCAACCACCACCACTGGGATACCGACGCCGGCCAGAAACTGGTCCAGATGCTGCCCCGCAAGCGCGTGGGCAAGCCCGAGGACCTGGACGGCCTGCTGCTGCTGCTGGCGTCCGACCAGTCGGCATTCATCAACGGCGCGATCATTACCGCCGACGACGGCATGGTGTAACCGCCCGGACGGGCGGCGCCCGCCCGCATCCACTCGCTGGCAAGCCGGCCCCGCCCGCGCCAACAGCGCGGGCGGGGCCGGCGATTCGCGGTCCCTGGGCTTATCCGGTCCCCTTGGGCGCCCTGCGGCATCGATGACCTGCCGGGTCGCCCCATGACCCGAAGACTGCCAGTTGGCGCGAGCCTGCGCGGGGGCGTATTGGTGCCCTGTCCGGCGGGCGCGACGCGGACAATGGCGCAAAAGTTCCCGCGTGCCCTGCAAGTCTTGGCATAATCCGCCATGTCTTGAGATTAAGTCTTTACATAATTCAAAGAGAAAATCCGCGCGCAGCGTTGAGCGCCGCGCGGACCGGACCGGAGGCCGGGGAGATGCAAGCAGATCGGGAGGGGTGGCGCGATGCCGGCTCACAACACGTCACGGCCATGCCGGACGAGACTGGCGCCAGCCAGCAAGGGGACAGCGGCTTCAAGGTTTCGCCGCGGATCGAAGACTGGGTTGGCGTGATCGTCATGGTGCTGCTGGTGTGCATCACCTTCGCCAACGTGGTGGTCCGATATTTCACCGATGAGTCGTTTGCCTGGACCGAGGAATTCTCGGTCTTCCTGATGATCGTGCTGGCCCTGGTGGCTGGGAGTGCCGCCGTGGCGCGCGATCGCAATATCCGCATCGAGTTCTTTTTCGATCGCGGCAGCGCGGCGCGGCAGCGGCGCCTGGCGGTGCTGTCGGCGCTCGCCGTCGCGGTCATGTTCGTGGCGCTGGCGGTGCTGGGTGGGCGCGTGGCTTGGGACGAATACACGTTTGGCGAGACCTCGCCTGGCATCGGCGTGCCAAGCTGGTGGTACTCGGTCTGGCTGCCGGTGCTGTCCGCCGCCATCGCGTTGCGGGCGCTTGGCGTGGCGGTGCGCAACCTGCGCGCGCTCAAGGCCCTGCATGCCGAGCGCGCCGATGGCGTAGCGGCTTCGGAGGCGGCGCCATGACCCTCGTTGCCATTATCCTGTTCGTGGTGTTCCTGGGCTTGATGATGCTGGGCGTGCCGATCGGCGTGTCGCTGGGCCTCGGCGGCCTGGTGGCGATCGGCCTGTCCAACCTGGACACCCAGATGTTCGGCCTGCTGGCCGTGCCGCAGAATTTCTATGCCGGCCTGGGCAAGTACCCGCTGCTGGCGATCCCGATGTTCGTGCTGGTCGGCTCGATCTTCGATCGCTCCGGCGTGGCGCAGCGGCTGGTGACCTTCGCCATCGCCATCGTCGGGCGCGGTCCCGGCATGTTGCCGCTGGTGGCCATCCTGGTCGCGATGTTCCTGGGCGGCATCTCCGGCTCCGGCCCGGCCAATGCGGCCGCGGTGGGCGGCGTGATGATCGCGGCGATGTCGCGGGCCGGATACCCCGGCGCGTACAGTGCGGCGGTGGTCGGCGCGGCTGCCGCGACCGACATCCTGATCCCGCCATCCGTTGCGTTCATCATCTACAGCGTGCTGGTGCCCGGCGCCTCGGTGCCGGCGCTGTTCGCCGCCGGCATGATCCCCGGCATCCTGGCCGGCGTGGCGCTGATCGTGCCGGCCGTCTGGCTGGCGCGCAAGCACAATATGGGCGCCATCGAGGCCGGCTTGCCGCGCCCGCCGTTCTGGAAGAGCCTGCGCGAAGCGGCCTGGGGCCTGGTCGCGCCGTTCCTGATCCTGGGCGGCATGCGCGCGGGCTGGTTCACGCCGACCGAAGCGGCCGTGGTGGCGGTGGTGTACGGCCTGTTCGTCGGCATGGTGATCTACCGCAGCATCGGCCTGCGCGACCTGTTCGTGATCTTCCAGGAGGCGGCCGAGACATCCGCGGTGATCCTGCTGGTGGTGGCGCTGGCCGGCATCTTTGCCTACGCGCTGTCCACGCTGGGCGTGATCGATCCGCTGGCCAATGCCATCGCGCATTCCGGGCTGGGCGAATACGGCGTGCTGGCGCTGATCGTGGCCCTGCTGATGACGGTGGGGATGTTCCTCGACGGCATCTCGATCTTCCTGATCTTCGTGCCGCTGCTGCTGCCGATCGCCAATGCCTTCCACTGGAACCCGGTGTGGTTCGGCGTGGTGCTGACGCTCAAGGTCGCGCTTGGCCAGTTCACGCCGCCGCTGGCCGTGAACCTGATGGTCTCGTGCCGGATCGCGCGTGTGCGCATGGAAGAAACGGTGCCCTGGGTGGTGTGGATGCTGCTGGCGATGTTCGTCGCCATGCTGCTGGTGCTGGCCTTCCCGCCTCTGGCGACCTGGCTGCCTGACTACCTGGGTTATTGAGGCTGAAGCTGGCGTTCAGCGGGCGGGGCGGGACTGGCTCGCCGCGCTGCCAGGTCCGCGCCGGGCCGCGCTCGGCGCAATGCATGAGAAGCAAACAACAAACAACAAACAACAAGCAACACACAACACACAACAGATCCTGAGAGGAGAGAACGCATGAAACGTCGTGCCCTGATGCTGTCGCTGGCAGCCACCATCGCCGCTGCCGCCCTAGCGCCCGCTGGCGCCATGGCGCAGAGCTACAAAGCCGAGTACAAGATGTCGCTGGTGCTTGGCCCGGCCTTCCCGTGGGGCAAGGGCGGCGAGATCTGGGCTGACCTGGTGCGCCAGCGCACCAGCGGCCGCATCAACATCAAGCTGTACCCGGGCACCTCGCTGGTGGCCGGAGATCAGACCCGCGAGTTCTCGGCGATCCGCCAGGGCGTGATCGACATGGCGGTCGGCTCGACCATCAACTGGTCGCCGCAGGTCAAGGAACTGAACTTGTTCTCGCTGCCATTCCTGATGCCCGACTACAAGGCACTGGACGCGCTCACGCAAGGCGAGGTCGGCAAGTCGATCTTCGCGACCCTGGACAAGTCCGGCGTGGTGCCGCTAGCCTGGGGCGAGAACGGCTTTCGCGAAGTCTCCAATTCCAAGCGCGAAATCCGCAAGCCGGAAGACCTGAAAGGCATGAAGCTGCGCGTGGTGGGCTCGCCGCTGTATATCGAGACCTTCAATGCGCTTGGCGCCAATCCGACCCAGATGAGCTGGGCCGACGCGCAGCCGGCCATGGCCTCGGGCGCGGTGGACGGCCAGGAGAACCCGCAATCGGTGTTCGCCGCCGCCAAACTCTACACGGTGGGCCAGAAGTACGTGACCACCTGGGGCTACGTGGCCGATCCGCTGATCTTCGTGGTCAACAAGCAGATCTGGGAAAGCTGGACGCCGGCCGATCGTGAGGTCGTCAAGCAAGCTGCCATCGACGCCGGCAAGCAGGAAATCGCGCTGGCTCGCAAGGGTCTGGTCGAGGCGGGCGCGCCGGCCTGGAAGGATATGGAAGCCCATGGCGTGAAGGTGGCACAACTGACGCCGGCCGAGCACGATGCCTTCCGCAAGGCCACGGCCAAGGTCTACGACAAGTGGAAAAAACAGATTGGCGTGGATCTGGTGAGCAAGGCAGAAACCTCGATCGCCAAGCGCTAAGCGGCTGGCCATCGCCAAGGCGTGGGGTGGCGCTAACGCTCCCCCACGCCAGTGGGGTTGTTGCGGGAATGGCACCGCCATCCCCGCAATGGTTACAAAACGCGGCCCTCCGTGGGTAAGCTTGTTACAATCCGCGGTCGGTGAGGTGCGCGCTGCGCATCATTGCCGCCGGACCGTGCCGCATGGCGCACCCCGATTTCCTGAACCGTCTTTTCGCCCCTGTCCCAGCCGGAACGCCATGTTGAATAATTCCTGCCGCGCCACCTTGCTTGCCAGCCTGATTGGCCTGGCCCTGTCGCTGTCCGTCCCCGGTGTCGTGGCGGCAGCCGAGC
Organism: Cupriavidus basilensis OR16; assembly: GCF_000243095.1. Taxonomy (GTDB): domain Bacteria; phylum Pseudomonadota; class Gammaproteobacteria; order Burkholderiales; family Burkholderiaceae; genus Cupriavidus; species Cupriavidus basilensis_D. The sequence continues at coordinate 73,430 of NZ_AHJE01000114.1, forward strand.
CTGTGCCGATGTCGGCAGCCCCGGCGCCGCTGACCGCTTCGGGCAGCATGCCGCAGGCCTCGCCGGCTTCCCTGGGGCTGGTGTCGGAGTTGCAGAAGCGCCTGCGCGACAGGTCGGTGCGCGAACTGCGCACCAGCTACAACGGCGACTACGGCACCACGCTGATGCTCGCGGACGATCAGGTGGTTTGCTACGTGGCGCTGTTCTACCAGAAGAATCTCTGGCGCGTCTTCCGTTTCGAGTCGATCGGGCCGGCGGAGCAGGCTTACCGCCAAGTGACCCAGCAAAGCGCGACCTGGGCCGGCGACGATATCCGCCGCCAGGTGCTGGCTTCGCAAAAGCGCGCGTTTGACAAGGCCCTGCAAGAGACCGAGGCGCGTGCCAATGCGCTCAACGAAGACGTGCGGGTGATGCAGGCGCAGCGCCAGCGTATCGCCGAGGAACAGAAGGCGTCGCGCATCGAAGTGCAGAGCGCGGAAATCGAAAGCCGCGCCTCGCGCCTGCGCCTGGAGCAGTTGCAGGAGCAGATCCGCCGCATGGAATCCTCCCTGTCGGACTCCGGGCTCGCCATATCCGGGACGCCCGGGAACGATCGCACGCAGCGTCGCTGATCGGCCGCGAATCGCTTCTTTTCCCTGCGCCGGCATCGCTCGATGCCGGCTGCCCCAGCCCGAGCCCTGCCGCTTTGCCGGGGCCGCGGCGAACAACTTCCCCGGCTTGTGGCTTTGCGCGGTGTCTTGCTTCTTCCGCGCCTGGGGATGGCTCGCCCGAATTTTCCGGTCAGGCAATTTAGCCGACATTCTGAACGCAGAATCAGATTTGTCCGATTCTCGACTCACTTCCCGGTCGCTACAATTTTCTATTGACTAGCTTCGCCTGGACCGTCCGGCGAGCTTGTGTCCCGATTGCGCTTCAGGGGTGAGCTTTGCTTCGTTCCAGTTTTCCAGATTTATCGTCAGGTTTCGACGTGCCGCCACCTTGGGGTACGCGCTTTGATGTGCAAGACTCCCTGGCCGCGCTGCGGGCCGAGGCGGTCAGGGCGCATCTCGCCGCCATCGAGCCCGGGCAGGCACGCGAGAAGGCTCGCGCGTTGCGCCGGGAGCGCAAGCGGGGGCTGAGCGCCGGCGCGCTAGGCGGCGGGCTGGCCGTCCTTGCGGCGTGGTTCGTCACCGCTGCGTTCATTGGCGACGGGCAACAGCCGGCAGCGGCGCTGGCTTCGGCGCCGGCGGTCATGCCGGCAAGCGCGGAGCCACGGAAGGCGCCGGCGGACGGCGGCATGCAGGAAGCCGCCGAGGTGTCGCTTGCCGTTGCCGTCCCGCCCGCGCCGATGGCGTCCCTCGACCCGCGGCTTCCGGAAGATGCCGCTGCGGTTGCCGCCATGCGGCCCGATGACGCCCGCCCGGTCAGCCCGCCGGTAACTGCTGCGGCCGGCAGGGGTGGCAAGCATCACAGCGCCGGCGCGCCGGCACTCGTGGCACAGCGTGTCGTGCACGCGCTGCCACACAGGCCGGCGGAGCCCGCTGCCGCCCCGGCCAGCGGGATGCCCGCGCACGCCGAGGCCGCCTGGGCGGTGGCATACGATGCCCCGGACGCGGCCTACTTGCGTCCGAGCGCCGTGGCCTACCTGCCTCACGATTCGCGCATCGAATTGCACGCCCATACCCGCCTGACGGGCGACTGAGCCGGCAGGCGCCGCGTCGCCGGCGGGTGCCAAACCGTCGCATCCGCCGATGGATGCGGCGTGCCGGCGATGTTAGGCTAGCGTCCATGAAACCTGTATTCACGCTTCTCATGCCTATCCGCTGGGGCGACATGGACGCTATGGGCCATGTCAACAACACGGTCTATTTCCGCTACCTGGAACAGGCGCGCATCGCCTGGTTCGAGTCGCTCGGCCACGGCGGCAAGGATGCCGATGGCCGCGGCCCGGTCATCATCAATGCGCACATGACCTTCATGAAGCAGCTGCGCTATCCCGGGGATATCGAGTGCCGGATGTTTGCCGGCGGCCTGGGCCGCACCAGCTTCGAGACCCGCATGGAGATACTGCGCGCCGACCAGCCCGGCGTGGTGTACGCCGAGGGCGGCGCCAAGGTGGTGTGGTGCGACTACGCGGCCGAGAAATCGGTGCCGGTGCCGTCGGCGATCCGGGCGCTGATGGAGTAGGGGAGCAGGGGAGCAGGGGGATTAGGGCGTTCCCAGCGCCTAGTGGTTGACCAGGCGTTGCACCAGGTCGACCGAGGTATGGGCGCCATATTTCTTCATCAGCCTGGCCCGGTAGATGTCCACCGTGCGGGGGCTGATGGAGAGTAGCTTGCCGATCTGCTTGCTGGTCTTGCCATCCACCAGTTGCGCCGCGATATCGCGTTCGCGCGCCGTCAGTTCGGCGGTGACCGGGCGTTTCTGCGAAAGGTCTTCGAAGGTCCAGATGCCAGCGCCCAAGGGTTGCTGGCGATCCAGTGAGCGCCCGGTGACATGGCACCAGAACAAGTCGCCGCCGGCGCGCTTCATGATGCGCTCGTCGGAGTAGGTGCCCTTGGTATTCATGATCGGCACGATGCGCGCGCCGGTGCGCTCGAACTCGTCGGCGGTGGGATAAAGTACCTGGAACGACTCACCAATCAAGGCAGCCCGGGTGGTGCCGAAGATGCGGCAGAGCTCGTCGTTGCAGTCCTCGATCATGCGCTCGCGCGACAGCACAAGGCCGACTGGGGCGAGCTGGAAGGCGGTTTGGTAGTCGATAGCGGGCATTTGCTTATGTAATTGTACGTATTGGCGCGGGATGCGGCGCTTGCGTATGCTGTCGGGCAGTCGGCAATCGAGCGATCTCCGTCCGATTGTACCGTTACAATTTCCCTGCGTGACTCGCCGGTATCACCCGGAGGCGGGCGCTATGACAGGAAATCACCGAGGAAGGAGCAAACATGAACAAGGTCTACGCCAGCGCCGCGGAGGCGCTCGCGGGCGTCGTTCGCGACGGCCAGACGATCGCGGTTGGCGGTTTCGGTCTGTGCGGCATCCCGGAGGCGTTGATTGCGTCGCTGCGCGACAGCGGTGCCAAGCAACTCACCTGCATCTCGAACAACGCTGGCGTGGACGGCTTCGGCCTCGGCCTGCTGCTCGCCACGCGCCAGATCAAGAAGATGATTTCGTCGTACGTGGGCGAGAACAAGGAGTTCGAGCGCCAGTACCTGGCCGGCGAACTCGAGCTGGAATTCACCCCGCAGGGCACGCTGGCCGAGAAGTTGCGCGCTGGTGGCTCGGGCATCCCGGCCTTTTTCACCAAGACCGGCGTGGGCACCATCGTGGCCGACGGCAAGGAAATCCGCGAGTTCGACGGCCAGCAGTACGTGATGGAACGCGCGCTGACCGCCGACGTGGCCCTGGTCAAGGCGTACAAGGCGGACCGCGCCGGCAACCTGGTGTTCCGCCGCACCGCGCGCAACTTCAACCCGATGTGCGCGATGGCCGGCAAGGTCACCATCGTCGAGGTCGAGCACCTGGTCGATACCGGCACGCTGGACCCGGATGAGGTCCACACGCCGGGCATTTTTGTGCAACGCATCGTGCTGAACGCCAATCCCGAGAAACGCATCGAGCAGCGCACCGTGCGGGTTTCGGAAAATCAGGCCAGCTAAGGAGAATCATCATCATGGCATGGACACGTGACGAAATGGCGGCGCGCGCCGCTAGCGAGCTGCAGGACGGCTTCTATGTGAACCTGGGCATCGGCCTGCCGACGCTGGTGGCCAACCACGTTCCGCAAGGCATGGAAGTCTGGCTGCAATCCGAGAACGGCCTGCTGGGCATCGGCCCGTTCCCGACCGAAGCCGAGGTCGACGCCGACATGATCAACGCCGGCAAGCAAACGGTGACGACGCTGCCGGGCTCGTCGATCTTCTCCTCGGCGGATTCCTTCGGGATGATTCGCGGCGGCCATATCAACCTGGCTATCCTCGGCGCCATGCAGGTCAGCGAGAAGGGCGACCTGGCCAACTGGATGATCCCGGGCAAGATGGTCAAGGGCATGGGCGGCGCGATGGACCTGGTGGCCGGCGTGGGCCGCGTGGTGGTGTTGATGGAACACACGGCCAAGAAGAAGGACGGCACCGAGGACATCAAGATCCTGGCGTCGTGCGCGCTGCCGCTAACCGGCGTGGGCGTGGTCAATCGCATCATCACGGATCTCGGCGTGATCGACGTGACCGAAACCGGCCTGAAGCTGGTGGAGACCGCACCGGGCGTGAGCCGCGAAGAGATCCAGAGCAAGACGGGCGCTCCGCTGCTCTGATACGCGTTGCCGTAGTAAAAAACCCCGCGAGCTTGCGTTCGCGGGGTTTTTTTATTTTCAGCGCAGCCGGGGCGCCTATGTCCGATGCCCCGGTTGCTTCATATGCATCAGAGGCTTCAGGTGCTTCGGTGCTTCAGGTGCTTCGCTTGTTGTAGCTGGCGAAGACCGATGCGCCGCCATCCGCGCGTACCAGCAGGACATCGAACGGGTCCTTGCGCGTACCTTGTTCCATGCCCGGCGAGCCGACCGGCATGGCGGGCACGGCCAGGCCCACGGCCTTGGGTTTGCTGGCTACCAGCCGCTTGATGTCGGCGGCCGGCACGTGGCCCTCGATCGCATAGCCGGCGATGCGGCCGGTATGGCAGGAGCCAAAGCGCTCTGGAATGCCGAAGCGGGCGCGATAGACGCCGGTGTCTTCCACGTCGCGCACGGTCACGGCAAAGCCGTTCGCGCGCAGGTGCCCGACCCAGCCCTCGCAGCAGCCGCTCTGCGGGCTCTTGTACACCTCGATGGCGAGCGGGGCGGCAGCGGCGCTGGCGCCGGCGCGCAGTCCCAGCGAGACGGTGGCGCCCAGGGCCAGGGCGCGGAGAAAGTGGCGTCGTTGCATGCTCTGTGCCATTGTCTTCATTGCGCTCATTGCGCCACCCAGCCGCCATCCATGTTCCAGGCCACGCCGCGCACCTGGCGGGCCGCGTCGCTGGCCAGGAACACGGCCAGCGCGCCAAGTTCGTCGGGCGTAACGAACTGGCCGGACGGCTGCTTCTCGATCACCAGTTCGTGCTTGGCCTGCTCCACGGCAATGCCTTCCTTCTGCGCGCGCGCTTCCACCTGTTTTTGCACCAGCGGCGTCAGCACCCATCCCGGGCAGATCGCATTGGCGGTCACGCCGGTCTGCGCGGTCTCCAGCGCGGTGACCTTGGTCAGGCCTACGATGCCGTGCTTGGCGGCCACGTAGGCGGATTTTTGCGCGGAGGCCACCAGCCCGTGGGCGGAGGCGATATTGATGATGCGGCCCCAGTCCTTGCGCCTCATGCCGGGCAGGGCGAGGCGCGTGGTGTGGAAGGCGGAGGTCAGGTTGATGGCGATGATCGCGTCCCAGCGCTCGGGCGGGAAGTCCTCGATATTCGCCACGTGCTGGATGCCGGCATTGTTGACGAGGATATCGGCGCCGCCGAACTCGGCGTCGGCGTAGCGCATCATGTCTTCGATCTCGGCGGACTTGCTCATGTCCGCGCCGTGGTAGCCCACGCGGATGCCCGCGCCGGCCTGCGCGATCCCGCGCTTGGCGGCTTCTGCATCGCCGAAGCCGTTGACGATGATGTTGGCGCCCTGGGCGGCCAGCGCTTGTGCGATGCCGAGCCCGATTCCGCTGGTGGAACCCGTGACCAGTGCCGTCTTGCCTTTAAGCATGTTTTCCTTTTCGTCGGAGTGCTTTGCACGTTGGAATTGGACTGCGCGAGGGACCCGTCGCGCGCCAGCGGCAAAGGCATGACGGCGAGAACCCCGATGCTGTGGCATTGTAACTGCTGCAGCGTACAATCCAGCTTTGCCCAACCTGGGCGCCACCATGCCGGCGGCGCCGTTCTTTGCTACCGTCTTGCCAGGGAGTTCAGATGTCGTCAGTCAGTCCGCGCCTCGGCTTCGTCCAGTGCATCAGCCCGGCGGGTCTTCACCGCATGGCCTATCACGAGTGGGGCGATCCCACCAATCCCCGGGTGCTGATGTGCGTGCAATGTCGAGCAGGTCGATTGGTTCGGCACCTCCATGGGCGGCCTGATCGGCATGGGACTGGCGGGCTTGCCCAAGTCGCCGGTGCGCAAACTGTTGCTCAACGATGTGGGCCCGCGCATTGCCGCCTCGGCGGTGGAGCGGATCGGCGCCTACCTGGGCCTGCCCGTGCGCTTCAAGACCTTCGAGGAAGGCCTGGCCTACCTGCAGACCATCAGTGCATCCTTTGGCCGGCACACGCCCGCGCAATGGCGCGAGCTCAACGGCGCCATCCTCAAGCCCGTGCAGGGCGCGGAAGGCCTGGAATGGGGCTTGCATTACGATCCGGCGATGGCGCTGCCGTTCCGCGAGACCACGCCCGAGCAGGTGAGCGCGGGCGAGGTGGCGCTGTGGCACATGTTCGAGGCCATCCAGGCGCCCACGCTGGTGGTGCGCGGTGCCCAGTCGGACTTGCTGACGCGCGAGACGGTGGCGGAAATGGTGGCGCGCGGGCGTAATGTGAGCGCGGTGGAAGTGCCTGATGTGGGGCATGCCCCGACGTTCATCGATCCCGCGCAAGTGGCCATCGCCAGGCAGTTTTTCCTGGGCGCGCCCTGAAGCGCGAAGCGCTGCCCGGATCCGATGATTTTGATGTTTTACCCGACGACTAAAGTATTGCCATGAGTACCAATGAACTGAAGCGCGCCCACGTGGGCAAGCGCCTGTCCGAATACGCGATCTACAACGGCGTGGTCTACCTCGCCGGCCAGGTGCCGGAAGTCGATCCCGGCGCGGACCTGCGTGGCCAGACCGGCGAGGTGCTGGGCCATATCGAGCGCCTCCTGAATGAAGCAGGCAGCGACAAGAGCCGGATTCTCTCGTGCCAGATCTTCCTCGCCGACGTCGACCAGATCGGCATCATGAACGAAGTCTGGGACGCGTGGGTGGTGCAGGGCCATACGCCCCCGCGCGCCACCGTGGAGGCTCGCCTGGCCAATCCGCAGTACCTGATCGAAGTGGTGGTCACCGCCGCGCTCAAGTGAGGCCGGGGCAGCGAGATGGTGACGTCGACTGACCTGACCGGGCAGATTGCCGGTACGCCCGATGCCGGACTGGTGGAGCGCGCCCTGGCGTTCGTGCGCGAGCGCGGCAGCGCGGCGTTGCTGCCCACCGGCGAAACCGTGCTCTCGCATGCCGAGGGCATGCTGCGCATTCTCGACGGCCTGCGCGTCGACGATGCCGCGCGCGCGGCGGCCTGCCTGTTTGCGCTGGCCGCGTTTGTGCCTGGCAGTGAGGTGGAAATCGAGCCGCTCTTCGGCGAAGAGGTGGCGGGGCTGGTCAAGGGCGTGCGGCAGTTGTTGCGCATCGGCGCGATCGCAGTGGGCCATAGCGGCGCGCCCGAAACCACCAAGGACGAGATCGCCGCGCGCCAGGAGCAGGTGGAGGCGCTGCGCAAGATGCTGCTGGCCTTCGCGCAGGACATCCGCGTGGTGCTGGTGCGCCTCGCCTCGCGGCTGCAAACGCTGCGCTTGGCCAACCGGCTGGGGATCTGGCAGATGAAGTGGGAGCTGGAGGACCTGGCATTCCGCTTCGAGCAGCCCGAAACCTACAAGCGCATCGCGCGGCTGCTAGACGAAAAACGCATCGAGCGCGAAGGCTATATCGCCAGCGCGATCGCGCGGCTGCAGTCCGAGCTGGCATCGGCCGAGATCCGCGCCGAGGTGAGCGGGCGGCCCAAGCATATCTACAGCATCTGGAAGAAGATGCGCGGCAAGGAACTCGACTTCGCCGATCTCTACGATGTGCGCGCCTTCCGCGTGATCGTCGACGACATCAAGGATTGCTACACCGTGCTGGGCATCGTGCACCATATCTGGCAGCCGATCCCGCGCGAGTTCGACGACTATATTTCCCGGCCAAAATCGAACGGCTACAAGTCGCTGCACACCGTCGTGATCGGCGACGACGGGCGCGCTTTCGAGGTGCAGATCCGCACCCAGGAGATGCATCACTTCGCCGAGTACGGCGTGGCTGCGCACTGGCGCTACAAGGAAGCGGGCAGCAAGGGCTATAGCGGCCAGTTCTCCGCCAGCGAACGCTACGACGAGAAGATCGCCTGGCTGCGCCAGCTGCTGGCGTGGAAGGACGATGCCGACCATTCGGTTGCGCACGACGAGTCGCCGTGGGAGCAGCTCAAGCACGCGGCCATCGATGATCACATCTATGTGCTGACGCCGCAGGCGCGCGTGGTGGCGTTGCCGCAGGGCGCCACGCCGGTGGATTTCGCGTACTACCTGCATACGGACCTGGGCCATCGCTGCCGTGGCGCGCGCGTGGATGGCACCATGGTGCCGCTGAACACGCCGCTGAGGAACGGGCAGACGGTGGACATCATTGCCGTCAAGCAGGGCGGCCCATCGCGCGACTGGCTCAACGCGGAACTTGGCTACCTGGCCAGCCCGCGGGCGCGCGCCAAGGTGCGCGCCTGGTTCAATGCGCTGGATTCGCAAGAGACCATGTCGCAAGGCCGCGCGCTGATCGACAAGACCTTGCAGCGCGAGGGCAAGACCGCTGTCAACCTGGATGACCTTGCCGCGCGGCTGGGCTTCAAGACGCCGGACGACCTGTTCGCAGCGGTCGCCAAGGACGAGTTCAGCCTGCGTCATGTGGAGCAGGCGCTGCGGCACCCCGAGGGCGAGGCCGCGGTGGTGCAGAGCGAGGAAGAGGCCGTCACCAAGAAGAGCCGCGCCACCAGCGTGGCGCGCGGCGCCAAGAGCGGCGTGCTGGTGGTGGGTGTGGATTCGCTGCTGACGCAGATGTCCAAATGCTGCAAGCCGGCGCCGCCGGACGAGATCGTGGGCTTTGTCACGCGCGGGCGCGGCGTCTCGATCCATCGCCGCACCTGCCACACCTTCGGGCAGCTCTCGGCGCGCGCGCCGGAGCGCGTGATCCATACCGAGTGGGGCAAGCGCAGCGACGCGGTCTATCCGGTGGACATCCATGTAGAGGCGGTCGACCGGCAAGGGCTGCTGCGCGACATCTCCGAAGTGCTGTCGCGCGAGAAGATCAACGTCACCGGCGTGAAGACGCTGTCGAGCAAAGGCGTCGCGCGGATGCAGTTCACCGCCGAGGTTTCCGAGGCCACGCAGTTGCAGCGCGCACTCGGTTTGATCGAAGATGTGGTGGGGGTCTTGCAAGCGAAAAGAAAGTGATGCTATACTTTCGTTCTCCGTAGGCTCGTAGCTCAGCTGGTTAGAGCACCACCTTGACATGGTGGGGGTCGTTGGTTCGAGTCCAATCGAGCCTACCAACGAACAAGCAGCAAGACGTAAGCGCGCAGTGCAGTTGGCGCATACAGCAGTCAGTTTCAAGCAGTACCATAGGCTCGTAGCTCAGCTGGTTAGAGCACCACCTTGACATGGTGGGGGTCGTTGGTTCGAGTCCAATCGAGCCTACCAACGCATAGTAGCAAGAAGTACCGAAGCAGTCCGGTTGATCCCGATAACCTGGAACGGAAAAGGCGCCATGTTCAAGACACAGCGAACTACTACCGCTAATTAGCGACAGTAGTCGAGGTGCGCCTTCGGACCCGGTGGATTGGGGTTAAATCGAAAAACAACGCAGCCTTGGCTGCGTTTTTTTTCGTCTGTCGCTTCTTGGCTCCCTGCTATCCTGCTCGGTCGCCCGTGGGTGGATCCGAGCGAAGTCCCCGCTGCCTGGCTCATGCTGGTTGCATGAAGTGGCATGAGCCTGGCGCTACAAGATGCTTTTTATTCGCTTGCCGGCCGTACGGTGCCGGCGGGTGGATTTCTGATGAGGTGCAAGATGATCGCAATCACGCTGCCGGATGGTTCCCGACGCGAATTCCCCGGCCCGGTGACGGTGGCCGAAGTGGCGCAGAGTATTGGCTCGGGCCTGGCCAAGGCTGCCCTCGCGGGCAAGGTGGATGGCCAGATGGTCGACACCAGCTTCCTCATCGAGCGCGATGCTGGCCTGGCCATCGTCACGGACAAGGATGCCGATGGCGTTGATGTGATCCGTCACTCGACGGCCCACTTGCTGGCCTACGCGGTCAAGGAGCTGTATCCCGAGGCGCAGGTGACGATCGGCCCGGTGATCGAGAACGGCTTCTACTACGACTTCGCCTACAAGCGCCCCTTCACGCCCGAGGACCTGGTTGCCATCGAGAAAAAGATGGCCGAGCTGGTCAAGAAGGACGAGAAGGTAACGCGCGAAGTCTGGAGCCGCGACGAAGCCGTGAAGCTGTTCGAGTCGATGGGCGAGAAGTACAAGGCTGAGATCATCGCCTCGATCCCGCAGGATCAGGAGATCGGCCTGTATCGCGAAGGCGAGTTCGTCGACCTCTGCCGTGGCCCGCACGTGCCGTCCACGGGCAAGCTCAAGGTCTTCAAACTGATGAAGGTAGCGGGCGCCTACTGGCGCGGCGACGCCAAGAACGAGATGCTCCAGCGCATCTACGGCACGGCCTGGGCCAAGAAGGAAGACCAGGAAGCCTACCTGCACATGCTGGAAGAGGCTGAGAAGCGCGACCACCGCAAGCTGGGCAAGCTGCTTGACCTGTTCCACCTGCAGGAAGAAGCGCCGGGCATGGTGTTCTGGCACCCGAAGGGCTGGCAGGTGTGGCAAGCGGTGGAGCAGTACATGCGCGGTCGCCTGACGCAGGCTGGCTATGAAGAAGTGCGCACGCCGCAAGTGATGGATCGTTCGCTGTGGGAGAAGTCAGGTCACTGGCAAAACTACAAGGAGAACATGTTCGTCACGGAGTCGGAGAAGCGCGACTACGCGATCAAGCCGATGAACTGCCCCGGCCATGTGCAGATTTTCAATCACGGCCTGCGCTCCTACCGCGACCTGCCGCTGCGGCTGGCCGAGTTCGGCGCCTGCCATCGCAACGAGCCCTCCGGCGCGCTGCACGGGCTGATGCGCGTGCGCGGCTTTGTGCAGGATGATGCGCACATTTTCTGTACGGAAGAACAGATCGTTGCGGAAGCCAAGGCCTTCAACGAACTGGCGTTTTCCGTGTACGACGATTTTGGCTTCAAGGATATCGCGGTCAAGTTGTCGCTGCGCCCGGATCAGCGGGCCGGTTCGGACGAGGTCTGGGATCACGCCGAGGAAGGCCTGCGCCTGGCGCTGCGCGCCTGTGGCGTGGAATGGGAAGAGCTGCCGGGCGAGGGCGCCTTCTATGGCCCCAAGGTGGAATACCATATCAAGGATGCGATCGGCCGCTCCTGGCAGTGCGGCACGCTGCAACTGGACCTGGTGCTGCCGGAGCGCCTGGATGCCGAATACGTCTCGGAAGACAACTCGCGCAAGCGCCCGGTCATGCTGCACCGGGCCATTCTGGGTTCTTTCGAGCGATTCCTGGGCATTTTGCTCGAAAACCACGCCGGGGCGCTGCCCGCCTGGCTGGCGCCGGAACAAGTCATTGTGCTGAACATTGCCGACTCGCAGGCGGAATATGCCGAAAACGTCGTGCAACTGCTGCAAAAACAAGGATTTAGGGCTAAGGCGGATTTGCGTAACGAGAAAATTACGTATAAAATCCGCGAGCATTCCCTTCAGAAGATTCCCTACCTCCTGGTAGTGGGCGACAAAGAGCGGGATGCCAGTCAAGTGGCCGTGCGTGCCCGTGGCAACGTGGATCTGGGCGTGATGTCCGTCTCCGCGTTTGTGGAACGTCTGCAACAGGACGTTGCCAGCAAAGCCTGATGGGATGAGCACGGCTTGTTTTTTGTCTTCTTGAGGTAACGCAACATCGCTACAGACAAAGGTCATCGCATCAATCGCGAAATCAGCGCACCCGAATTGCGCCTGGTCGGGGTTGATAACGAGCAGCTCGGCATCGTCAAGTTCATGGACGCGCTCCGCCTGGCTGAGGATAAGGACTTGGACTTGGTGGAAATCGCTCCTACAGCGGTGCCGCCGGTTGCCCGTATCATGGATTACGGCAAGTTCAAGTACGAGGAAGCCAAGCGCGCGCACGACGCCAAGCTGAAGCAGAAGATCATCCAGGTCAAGGAAGTCAAGTTCCGGCCGGGTACGGATGATGGCGACTACAACGTCAAGCTGCGCAACCTGAAGCGCTTCCTCGAAGACGGCGACAAGACCAAGATCACGCTGCGTTTCCGCGGCCGTGAGATGGCGCACCAGGAAATCGGCGCGCGTGTGCTCGAACGCCTAAAGGCGGACCTGGAAGAAGTTGGCCAGGTCGAGCAGATGCCGAAGATGGAAGGCCGCCAGATGGTGATGGTGCTGTCTCCCAAGAAGAAGAAGTAAGATTTTGCGCGTCGCTGCGGCCCGGAGGGGAATCCCTCCGAGCGCGGCGTCGTGCGAAAGCAGCGCAGGGAGCCGCAAGCGGCTTTCGCGCAACAATAAGTGGATGCGGGTTTTGCAAGTGTCGGCGCCAGCTGGCCACCTGCATGCATGTCATAGAAGCTGGAGTATTTCATGCCGAAGATGAAGACCAAGAAAAGCGCTTCCAAGCGCTTTACTGCGCGTCCGAATGGTTCGTTCAAGCGTGGCCAGGCCTTCAAGCGTCACATCTTGACCAAGAAGACCACCAAGAATAAGCGCCAATTGCGTGGCACCCAGGACGTCCATGAGACGAACCTGAAGGCCGTTCGCGCAATGATGCCTTACGCATAACCCTAACGAAAACGAAAGGAGCATTACATGCCTCGAGTAAAACGTGGGGTCACTGCACGGGCCCGCCATAAGAAAGTCATCGTCGCTGCCAAGGGTTTCCGCGGCCGCCGCAATAACGTCTACCGTATCGCCAAGCAGGCGGTCATGCGTGCTGGCCAGTACGCATACCGCGATCGCCGCAACAAGAAGCGCGTGTTCCGCGCTCTCTGGATTGCGCGTATCAATGCTGCTTCGCGTGAGCATGGCATGACCTACAGCGTGTTCATGAACGGCCTGAAGCGGGCTTCGATTGAGCTGGACCGCAAGGTGCTGTCGGACATGGCTATTCATGACAAGCCTGCCTTTGCCGCCATCGTCAACCAGGTGAAAGCCACCGTTGCCTGATGCCGGCTCCGGGGTGCCGCGCTAGTGTGTAGTGTGGTTACCCGGGCAAGCACCGACCGCAAGGTCGACAGCATTTCCGCCGAATTTGCCTGAGCAGCGCTTGTCGCCGCGACGGCGAGTCGGCCGGACCTGCAGAAACGGGGCTCCTCACCGAGCCCCGTTTTCATTTCGAATGCCGTTTCGCGTGCCGTCCCCGGCGCGATGCAAGACGACATCCGAAACGAAGCCCGCGCCGCCCCCGGTGCCGCGCGGACTCTGCACCCACATCGCACCTAGTGCCAACCCACGCCCGGGCCCAGCGTGACCCGGACGCCAAATTTATCGCCGACCGCCGCCATGTCTCTGGATCCGGATCAAATCGTCGCCGACGCCCAGGCCGCCTTCTCTGCAGCCAACGACAACGCCACGCTGGAAAACGAAAAAGCCCGCTTTCTCGGCAAGACCGGCGCGCTCACCGAGTTGCTCAAGAGCCTTGGCAAGCTCGACCCGGAAACGCGCAAGAGCGAAGGCGCGCGCATCAACCTGGCCAAGCAGCAGGTCGAGGCCGCGCTGCAGGCACGCCGCCAGGCGCTGGCCGACGCGCTGATGAATGAGCGGCTGGCCGCCGAAGCCATCGACGTCACCCTGCCGGGCCGGGCCGTTGCCCGCGGCAGCCTGCACCCGGTGATGCGCACCTGGGAACGGGTCGAACAGATCTTCGGCTCCGTCGGCTTCGACGTGGCCGATGGCCCCGAGATCGAAACGGACTGGATGAACTTCACCGCGTTGAACAACCCGGACAACCATCCGGCCCGTTCGATGCAGGACACCTTCTACGTGGACGGCCGCGACAGCGATGACAAGTTGCTGCTGCTGCGTACCCACACCAGCCCGATGCAGGTCCGCTACGCGCGCATGCACGTGGAGAAGTACAAGGGCCGCGAGATGCCGCCGATCAAGGTGATCTGCCCCGGCCGTACTTACCGCGTCGACAGCGACGCCACGCATTCGCCGATGTTCAATCAGGTCGAAGGCCTGTGGATCGGCGATGACGTGAGCTTTGCCGACCTCAAGGGCGTGTACACCGACTTCCTGCGCAAGTTCTTCGAGCGCGATGACATCCAGGTGCGTTTCCGTCCCTCGTACTTCCCGTTCACCGAGCCGTCCGCGGAAATCGACATGGCCTTCGGCAACGGCAAGTGGCTGGAGATCTCCGGCTCGGGCCAGGTGCACCCGAACGTGCTGCGCAATATGGGCCTGGACCCCGAGCGCTATATCGGCTTTGCCTTTGGTTCCGGCCTCGAACGCCTGACCATGCTCCGCTACGGCATCAACGACCTGCGCCTGTTCTTCGAAGGCGACGCGCGTTTCCTGCGCCAGTTCGCCTGAAGCGCGCAAGCGCCAGAGCACATCGTCACCGACACCACAGAACAGAATACTTACCGGATCAGAAGCGCCATGCAATTCTCGGAATCCTGGCTTCGCAGTTTCGTCAATCCCGACAAGATCTCCACAGATGCGCTCTCGCACAGCCTGACCATGGCCGGGCTGGAAGTGGAAGAGGTCGGCCCCGTTGCGCCGCCCTTCGACAAGGTGGTGGTGGCGCGCGTGCTCTCCACCGAGCGCCATCCCAACGCGGATCGTCTCAACGTCTGCCAGGTCGACGCGGGCACTGGCGAGACGCTGCAGATCGTTTGCGGCGCGCCCAATGTGGCGCCCGGCGTCCTGGTGCCTTGCGCGCTGGTTGGCGCAGTGCTGCCGCCGTCGGAATCCGGCGGCAAGTCGTTTGAAATCAAGGTGGGCAAGCTGCGCGGCGTGGACAGCTTCGGCATGCTGTGCTCGGCGCGCGAGCTCAAGCTGTCGGAGGACCACGGCGGCCTGATGCTCCTGCCTGAAGACGCGGCGGCCTGATGCTCCTGCCTGAAGACGCAAAGATTGGCATGGACATCCGCGAGTACCTGGACCTCGATGACCAGGTCTTCGTGATCAAGCTCACGCCCAACAAGGCCGACTGCCTGTCGATCCACGGCGTGGCGCGCGAAGTCGCCGCACTGACCGGCGCCGAACTGCGCCTGCCGGAGATGAAGCCGGTTGCGGTGACGCTGGCCGACAAGCTGCCGGTGAAGATTTCGGCCCCCGACCTGTGCGGCCGCTTCTCGGGTCGTGTGATCCGCGGCGTGAACGCGCACGCGGCCACGCCGGCATGGATGGTGCAGCGCCTGGAGCGGGCAGGGCAGCGCAGCATCTCCGCGCTGGTCGACATCTCCAACTACGTGATGCTCGAACTCGGCCGTCCCTCGCATGTCTTCGACCTGGACAAGATCCACGGCGGGCTGGATGTGCGCTGGGGCCGCAAGGGCGAACAGCTCAAGCTGCTCAATGGCAATACCGTGGAGCTCGACGAGCAGGTCGGTGTGATCGCCGACGACAAGGAGATCGAGAGCCTGGCCGGCATCATGGGCGGCGACAGTACCGCCGTGACGCTCGACACCACCAACATCTACCTGGAAGCCGCCTTCTGGTGGCCGGAAGCCATCCAGGGCCGCTCGCGCCGCTTCAACTTCTCGACCGATGCCGGGCATCGCTTCGAGCGTGGCGTGGACTACGCCACCACGGTTGAGCATATCGAGCGCATCAGCGCGCTGATCCTCGAGATCTGCGGCGGCCAGGCCGGCCCGGTCGATGACCAAGTCGTCAACCTGCCGCAGCGCAAGCCGGTGCGCCTGCGTGTGGCGCGCGCCGAGCGCGTGCTCGGCATCGAGCTGTCGCCTGCGGTCATCGCCGACGTGTTCCTGCGCCTGCAGCTGCCGTTCACCCGCGAGCAAGGCGCGGATGGCGAAGTGTTCGTGGTCACACCGCCGAGCTATCGCTTTGACATCGAAATCGAGGAAGACCTGATCGAGGAAGTGGCCCGCATCTACGGCTTCGAGCGTATCCCGGCACGCCCGCCGGTCGCCGAAAGCGAGATGCGCCCGACCGACGAAGCGCGCCGCTCGACCCATGCCGTGCGCCACGCGATCGCCGCGCGCGACTACCAGGAGGTGATCAACTTCGCCTTCGTCGAAGAGAAGTGGGAGCGCGACTTTGCCAGCAACGACAACCCGATCCGCCTGCTGAATCCGATCGCCAGCCAGCTGGCGGTGATGCGTTCCACGCTGATCGGCGGCCTGCTCGACAAGGTGCGCTACAACCTCAACCGCAAGGCATCGCGCGTGCGGATGTTCGAAGTAGGCCGCGTGTTCCATCGCGACGCCTCGGTTGCCGATGGTGGCCTGACGGTGGCCGGCTATCGCCAGCCGATGGTTGCCGGCGGCATTGCCTACGGGCCGGCCTTCGAGGAGCAGTGGGGCATCGGCACCCGCCCGGTGGACTTCTTCGACGTCAAGGGCGATGTCGAGGCCTTGCTGTTCCCGCGCGTCGCGCGCTTCGAGCCGGTATCGCATCCCGCGCTGCATCCGGGCCGCGCCGCGCAAGTCGTGATCGATGGCAAGGTGGCCGGCGTGATCGGCGAACTGCACCCGCGCTGGCTGCAGGAGTATGAACTGACGCAAGCGCCGGTCGTGTTCGAACTGGACCTGCAGGCACTGCGCGAAGTGGGCTTGCCCGGCTACACCGAAATCTCCAAGTTCCCGGCCGCCGTACGCGACCTGGCATTGGTGGTGAAGCAGTCGGTGCGTGTGCAGGACCTGCTCGACGCCATGCGCGAAGCCCTGGAAAAACAAGGCTCCGCCCGCTATTGCCAGAGCCTTGTGCTGTTCGACGAGTTCCGTCCGAAGGCGGCTTCGGCGGCCATTGGCGCGGACGAGAAAAGCCTTGCGTTCCGCTTGACCTTGCAAGATACTGGGGCGACCCTCCAGGACGAAACCGTCGACAGCGCGGTGCGTTGCATGGTCGAAGCCGCCAGCGCTGCATTCCAGGCGCGGATGCGCGGCTGATCCACCAGCTGACATGACAATGGAGCGCCCGGACCTTCCGCATCCGGGCGGATCGCCACACTGAATGACAATGAACGATCGACACGCGTATCTCATGGCCTCTGCAATGGGTGAAGCAGGCGACCGCCAGGCAGCCTCGCTCGACGACGATACTTCCGACGCTCGCGTCGCTGAAGTGCCGACCCTCACCAAGGCCGAGCTCGCTGAAATGCTGTTCGACCAGGTCGGTCTCAACAAGCGCGAGTCCAAGGACATGGTCGAAGCTTTCTTCGACGTGATTCGCGAAGCGCTGGAACAGGGCGACAGCGTCAAGCTGTCCGGCTTCGGCAATTTCCAGCTGCGCGACAAGCCGCAACGTCCCGGCCGCAATCCCAAGACTGGCGAGATCATTCCTATCACGGCACGGCGCGTGGTGACCTTCCATGCCAGCCAGAAGCTCAAGGGCCTGGTGGAAGAGCGTGCAGGCCTGGTGGCGGTGGCCGGCTGATCGTTTGCCAGCAGCACGACGACTCGTTATCCTGCTTGTTTCGTGTATCACGCTTGTTCACGCGCTAGCCCGCGCGAACACCACAACCTCTCCCGGCACGGCCTGAAGCCCGCCCATTCACCGCATGTCGGAAAGATCCAGCGAACGCATCTTGTTGCCGCCGATTCCCGCCAAACGCTACTTCACCATCGGTGAAGTCAGCGAGCTTTGCGCCGTCAAGCCGCATGTGCTGCGCTACTGGGAGCAGGAGTTCACGCAGCTCAAGCCCGTCAAGCGACGCGGCAACCGGCGCTACTATCAGCACCACGAAGTCCTGCTCATCCGCCGCATCCGCGACTTGCTGTACGAGCAAGGCTTCACCATCAATGGCGCACGCAATCGCCTGGATGAAGGGCGGCAGTACAGCCACGCAGCCACTGAGGATGAGCAAGCGCAGGCTGCGGAGGCCGCCGGTGAAGCGCCGGTTTTCTCGCTCGACCTCAGCAGCCTGCGCAACGAGCTCGTGGAAGTGCAGCATCTGCTTGCCCAGCTTCAGCAGATCGCGAGGCATGAATAAAAAGTGCACTAAAGACTAGCCATTTCCAAAAAGCTTCTGATATAATCTTTTTCTCTCGGGGCGTAGCGCAGCCTGGTAGCGTACCTGCATGGGGTGCAGGTGGTCGGAGGTTCAAATCCTCTCGCCCCGACCAGTATTAAGAACCCGCTAGATTAACGTCTAGCGGGTTTTTTCTTTTCTGCGCGGGTAGCGATCAAAATCGCCTTATTGGATGACATCCTGGATGACATCCAATATCAAGCAGCGGGAAGGTGTAAATGGGGCCGTTGGGGCCGGAGCTTAGCGCTGCTTAATATATCTCTCGGTTGTCGCGCAGTGCGCGCGCCGGCAGCCCGAGGGGCATCGATGTTGTAGCCCGCCTTCTTTGCATCCCTGTCACCTCGGCTCGCTGGTCGGCTTGGCGCCAACGCGACAGCCGGATCTCAGTGGACCTCTGGCGCGTCAGATTGCACAGATCGACGAACGCCCGCGTCTCCGGACTCCGGCGCCAGGACCTCGCTGGAGCCGCCGATATTGCAGCTTCCCAGCCCGAATGCCTCTTCATACGGGGACGCGACGCAGAGCCTGAGAAATGCGCCGCAGGCAACGGCAATGGCGAGAACGGTGGTCATTGATCGGCAATCGGAAGTTGGCATGGGGGCAGACAGGCTACCAGCCTCCGCCAAAATCGATTGCAAAGAATAGTCAGCAAAAGACCGAGGTGTTCGGAATTGACCGTGGCGTTGCCATTCAACACGGATCCCGTTCCCAATGTCAGCAGATTATTACTGCCGGTGATGCTCACGGCTGTACCGCCCGAGCCGGTGGCGGTCCCGGCATTGCCAAGCGCCAACCCGTTGGTCAGAAGAGGATAGGAGACCGAAGACCCGCGCCGCCGCTGTTGGTGCGAATCAACCGATCATCAGGCTTTCTGTGATGGCTGATCGTTAAGAAGGAAGCTGAATCTCCTCATCGCTATGAGACCTGCGCATAGGCACGAGCTTTCTCGCGATCAGAATGCCACGGCGGCATGATCGTATAGAAATCCACAACACCGCGCTTTTCATATTTCCGTGTGCTGATATGAGTGTTTTCAACGGGCGGTTCGCGCAAGACTCCCTCGTCATTGTGCGATGCCCATTGCGGCATCGGGAATATTCGAACGAGCTTGACCGATCGCTGCGGACTGCCTGCGAGTTGCTGCTCTTGAGATCCTGATGTGATTCGGGTCTAGGCCCTTTGGCTCTGTAGGGGCTTTGGCGACTGCGACCCGATCCAGCGAATAACACGCGCTATAAAGCCTCGCTGAGATGGCTCGTCGATTTTGGTGCAAAAGGTCTCCAGGAGGATCGAGCCAGCCTGGCAGGTCACAGGAGGCATGCCATCTCCCGGCGGGTGGCATAGTGGCGCTCGCCGCGGGTGCGCAGGCAGATCGAGCGAGGACCGGCGAACTGGATGCTATAGGCGAGCTGGAAGCTTAGTGAAGTGCCCCGGTAGTTGAACGCCAGGCGGTCGATGGTCCACGGCAGGGCCATGATGGCTGCCGTGTCGACTCCCGTCAGGGTGATCGTCGCGCTAGCGGCCTGCGCGGCAGCCTCGATTTCTGGGTTCCAGGTGTCCGCGGTGAGCAGCGGGTCCTCGATGGTCAGGCGGGGGCAGCGGATGGCCAGGCGCGCCGCACCGTGGGACTGGCTGTAAAGATAGACGGTATCGGGGGCGCAGGCGAACATGTCTCTCTCACTGGATACTGTATGGATGTACAGTATATGGGCCGTCCGGGAGGGGTGGTCAATAGTCGAGTTAACTGTATGGATATACAGTGCGGCACCATCCGGCCACAATAGGGCGACCAGCTCAAGAACCGCATGCCCCGACCCCTATCAAGAAAGGCCTGACCAGGCAGCACGCTCCCGCACTACATCACCGGGGAGTCACACCACGCGGATAAGGTTGCCTTTTCTCCCTTGATTCCCTTGACTCCCTTGGCCCAATAGGGATCGGCCGGCTCCTCGCGCGTGGCATAGTGGCGCTCGCCACGTGTGCGCACGCGCAGCGATCTCGCATCGAGGAAGTCGAAGCCCTTCGCCAGTTCGAAGCGCGGCCGCGCGCCTTCGTGCTCGATCACCAGGCCGTCGACCGGCCAGGGCAGTGCCTTGAGTGCGGCGGTGTCGATGCCCATCAGGTAGAGCGTTGCGCCGGCAACTTGCGCCGCTGCCTCGGCTTCGGGGCTCCGGGTATCCACCGTGAGCAATGGATCGTCCACGGTCAGCGTCTGGCACTTGATGGCCACGTTGTGCGTGCCGTGGGTGTAGAGGTGGATGAAGCCAGGATCGCAGGTGAACATCACTTCACTCAAAAGAGTACTGTATGAATATACAGTATAGCCGGACTATTTGCGCCCAGCTAGGCTCGGTCGCAGTGACCGATGACGTGGAGGGCTAGCAAAACCCTTCGCCGATCAATCAGGTTTGTCGCGAAGGGGTGGCGGAACCTACAATCAAGCCATGGACCGTGCGGCGTACATGTCTCTTTGGGCGGACGTTTGGGTGCATGGTTCCGGGGCACTGGTTCGGCCTGATGCCGTTTGCTGTGTGATACGCCTACGATAGGAGTACAGGATGGTCAAGCGCGCGCGCGCGGCCCGGGCCTTGCAGGACGAGGTGAGCCGGCGCATCCAGCGTATCGATGACATCGTGGAGGACGGCGCGAAGGTCCGCGTGCCGGCGCCGCAGGCGCATGCACGCGATGCGCGCGGACGCAATTGGGATATGAAGGTCTTCGGCAATGCCGCGGGCCATGAGCGCAGTATCCGGGCCGTGGTGGACAAGGCGCGTGATGAGTTTGACCTTGCCGAGGTGCCGGATCAGCAAGGCGCTGATCCCTTTGGCACTCCGCCCTCGCTGGAGTGAGTGTTTCGTTGGAGTAAGGCATGCACGCTTGCGATCTCTGCCATCTTCTCGTTGGTGCGCCGACCACGGTGGAGCCGCATGAGAACCTGGCTGCATCGGGTGCGGGCGCACTTGGCATGGATATCAATTCGCGGTGGGTGGACCGGCCCTGGCGGTGCACGGTCTGCGGCGCCTGGATGTTCCAGAACGCCGCCCACGGCGAGCCGCCCAATGTCTGGCGCATGGGGCGCCGCCCACAGGACCGCCCGCAGGAACGGACCTAGACCCGGCATTATCCCCGGCGGCCCCTTTCCCCGGCTGGCCGGACGCTGCGCTGCGGCATGCTACGATGGCTGGCAAAGGGAGACGCAATGAATGAATCCAGAACACAGCATTACCGAGGCTACGTGATCTTGATCTCGGTACAGCAGCATGAGCGGGGGTGCTTGGTGAGCGCTTCGATCGTCCAGGAGGCCAAGGGCGCGGTGCGCAATCCCTCGCCGCTGCAATCGTGGGTGGGGCATGAGCAGGGAGAGCTGCTGGACGTCGCCGACCGGGCCCAGGCCCGCGCCTGCCGCCTGATTGACGCGACGGTGGACCATGTTGCTTATGCCGCGGGCTGATTGATTGTCCCGGACTGGACGGCCCGGCCATGCTTTGGCAAGGGCAGAAGTTTTGCCGCTTAACCTACATGGCAGGGGATCGCTGTCGTTAATCCGGGTATGAACTCATTCGATGCTTCCGAAGACTGCGCCGCAAACGCCGATGCCATGGGCTGGGGTTCGTCGCCGCCGCATGTGCTGGCCGCGGTGCTCAATACCGCCCTGGCCGCCGAGGACCTGAACGGCTTTGCCGCCTTGTTGTCCGACATGGCCCGCGATCGCGGCCTCAAGGGCGCGCGTGGCTCGCACCAGTCCATCTACGACATGCCCTATGCCAGCCTGTTGCCGCGCCAGCAGCATCTGCTGGCGGATGCGTTCGAGCTGCTCATCCGCCTGGGCCTGGAGTTGCAGCCGCGCAGGCCGCGCATGCTCGGCGACAGCCCGGGTAGCCTCCTGGTGCACGGCAACCATGAGATCCCCGCCGATTAGCCGCCAGGATTAGTGCCGTGGTGCTCCAGGCACACCACGTGCGCCATGGCTGACACGACGGCCAGGCTGCGTGCTAGCATCACGCGAAAACAGGGTGGTGGCGCAGCGTGGCCGCTAGCCCTGATCAACCAGATCGCCGCACGGACGGCGACATTTCGCCCGGTCCCATGCCGATCCCGACCTGGCGGTGATGCTGTCACGGCACGCGCGCGCACTGCCGTGGTGTTCGAGGGGAGCGATCGCGTGTTGTGGAGGTTGCAATGAACGAAGACGAACCTTTCGGGGTAGTGTTCGAGGATTTTCGCGTCATCTGGGTGGCCGAGCGTTTGCAGGACGGCTCTTGGACGGCGCGCTATTGCTGGAGTCCCGGTACCTCGGAGGCGTCCGGCAAGGCACTCCAGGCGGCGGTGCTCAGCGGCAAGTCAAAGCGGCTGCTTGGCGATTTCAAGACCGAAGAAGAGACCGTCGACGCGATCAAGGCGGCGGTGCTGCTCGAGGCGAAATGGGGCCGGTGAATGCTGGCATTCGAGCCAAAGGCCGAATCAGGCCTAAGGCTTGGAAAGCTCGGGCAGCACGACGCTGCTCCATTTCCACGACCATAAGCCTTCGCGCGTCAGGCCGATGAGAATACGGTCGCCATTGTCCTTGGTGGCCGAGGCCTCCACGGTGTTCAGTGCCCGATAGGACAATCTGTACTTTAGTGCATCCTTGGCGGCTTCCTCCTTGGCCGGCCCGGCGGGCTCTCCCTTGTTTTCCGCAGGTGTGGGGGCAGGGGGCGTGGCGGGCTTTGGCTGCGGCGCCGTGGCGGGTTTCTCGCCGGCCATGAGCGCCATGACGCCAGCAGGAGACACCATGGTGTCGATCATGGTGTTGATGACCGCCAGGCCGATGGCTTGCCCGATTCCGGCAAAGGGCGTGTTCTGCAAGGCGGGCGCGCCAAGCTTCTGCTGCAGGGACAACGTCAGCTGCGCTTTCAGGCTTTCTCGCAGGGCGGGATAGTCGACGTAGCGCGAGAATTTGTCGGCGTCGCGCGTTTCGATGGCGGAGCGCATCTGGTAGAGCGTCCAGTAGGGGCTGGCGTAGCTGGTGGCGCCAACGACGATGGCCGCGGCGATCGCGGCTTTGACGGGTTTGTTCATCTGGTGTCCGAATCAGGCGCTTGCCAGGATCCTCCATTGTCTCCAATTGGCAGCGCCTGCGTCTACCCGCCCCGCTGGCTGCGTTCTAGCAAGCCGATCTCCCGTACCGCCACCGACAGCATCGACAAGCCGGCCGCGCCCGATGCGCGCTGGTCCGCCAGCATGCGCGAGAAGCGTTCGATCTGCGCCTGGCGCCCGCCGCGCCAGGCCTCGATCAGTTGTGCCGGCGTGTCCAGTTCCTGCGGCTGCGCTAGCACACTGACCGTCAGCGCGCCCGCAGCCAGCCAAAGCTGAACTCCGTATCCAGCGCGAAATAAACCCCTGCCACCAGCGCCAGGCTGCGCTGCGTGGCGGCGGCCACCTCGGCGATATCCAGCGCCGCCGCGGAGATTTCCCCAGCGGCCACACGCAGGGCTAGCTCATCGTCTACGCCGGACTGGCTCAGTGCCTGCCGCCGGTCAACCAGCGCCGCGGCCTCCGGCCCGGCAAGCAGGGTGGGCAGTTGCGGCGTGAGCCAGGCCGCGGCTTCGGCGTAGCGTGCGCTGTTGCCGTCGGTGGGGCCGCCCGCATGCGGATGCCGCAGGAACCACAGGCTGGCGTGTTCCAGCAGCCGTCCCGTGGCGGCGAACATGCACGCCTGCACTTCGTCGTCGACGCGGTTGTCCAGCGCGTCGATGCGCGACCAGAGCGGGTCCAGGCCGAACACGTCGCGCGCGATCAGGCAAGCGCGCACGATGTCCGCGGGGCGCGCATCGGTCTCTTCCAGCATGCGGTGGATGAAGGTCGCGCCGATGCGGTTGACCAGCGTATTGGTCAGGTGCGTGGCAAGGATCTCCCGGCGCAGCGGATGACGCAGCATGGTGTCGGCGTGCCGCTCGCGTAGCGGCTGCGGGAAATAGGCGGGCAAGAGGCCGGCCACCAGCGGGTCCTCCGGCAAGGCAGAATTGAGCAACTCGTCGTACAGCCACATCTTGCTGTAAGCCAGCAGCACGGCGCGCTCGGGCGAGGTGAGGCCGAGCCCGGCGGCCTTGCGTTCCCCTAGCTCGTCTTCGGTCGGGAGGAACTCCAGCGCGCGCTTGAGGCGCCCGGCGCGTTCCAGCCAGCGGATCAGCCGGCCTTCCGCATCGAGGAGCGCGGCCGCATTGCGCCCGGCAACCGACAGCGCCTGGCTCTGGTAGTAATTGTCCTCGAGCACCAGCAAGCCGACTTCGTCCGTCATCTCCGCCAGCAGCTTGTTGCGTTGCTTCTCCGTCATCTCGCCGTCGGCCACCGCCAGCCCCAGCAGGATCTTGATATTGACCTCGTGATCGGAGCAATCGACGCCGGCGGAGTTGTCGATCGCATCGGTGTTGATGCGCCCGCCATTGAGCGCGAACTCGATGCGGCCGAGCTGCGTGAAGCCGAGATTGCCACCTTCGCCCACCACTTTGCAGCGCAGTTCGGCGCCGTTGACGCGCACCGCGTCGTTGCTGCGATCGCCCACTTGCAGATGGCTCTCGCGGCTGGATTTGACATAGGTGCCTATGCCGCCGTTGTAGAGCAGGTCGACCGGCGCCAGCAGGATTGCGTGGACCAGTTCGGCGGGCGACAGCACGGTGGCGCTGATGCCAAGGCACGCCTGCGAGACCAGGCTCATGTCGTAGTCCGCCCAGCTCGAGCGCGGCAACTCGAACATGCGCTGGCGCTCGCGCAGGCTGGCGGTGGCGTCCGGGTTGGGGTCGAGGAAGATATGGCGGTGGTCGAACGCGGCCACCAGCTTGATATGGGGTGACAGCAGCATGCCGTTGCCGAACACGTCGCCCGACATGTCGCCGACGCCGGCGACAGTGAAGTTGGTGGACTGGATGTCGATGCCCATCTCGCGGAAATGGCGCTTGACCGATTCCCAGGCGCCGCGCGCGGTGATGGCCATCTTCTTGTGGTCGTAGCCGACCGAGCCGCCCGAGGCAAAGGCGTCGCCGAGCCAGAAGCCGTACTCGGCGGAGATCGCATTGGCGTAATCGGAGAAGCTTGCCGTGCCCTTGTCGGCGGCGACCACCAGGTAGGGATCGTCGCCGTCCTCGCGCACCACTTCCGGCGGTGGCACCAGGGTGCCGGCCACGCGGTTGTCGGTGACGTCGAGCAGGCCGCGCAGGAAGGTCTGGTAACAGGCAATGCCTTCCTGCAGGAAAGCGTCGCGATCGTTTGCCGGCGGCGGGCGCTTGACCACGAAGCCGCCCTTGCTGCCCACCGGCACGATCACCGTGTTCTTCACCATCTGGGCCTTCATCAGCCCCAGCACCTCGGTGCGGAAATCCTCACGCCGGTCGGACCAGCGCAGGCCGCCGCGCGCCACCGGGCCGCCGCGCAGGTGCACGCCTTCCACGCGCGGGGAGTAGACCCAGATCTCGAACATCGGGCGCGGCTCGGGCAGGCCGGGCACCAGCGCGGGGTTGAACTTGAACGACAGGTAAGGGCGTGGCCCGCCGTCGGGCCCGCGACGAAAATAGTTGGTGCGCACCGTGGCGTTGATCACGCCCAGGAACAGGCGCAGGATGCGATCTTCGTCGAGATTGGGCACCTGGTCCAGCGCCGTGCCGATGGCTTGCTGGAGGTGCTCGCAGCGCGCCGCGCGGGCGCTTTCCGTGGCAGGATCGAAGCGCGCGACGAACAGCTCCACGAAGCGCGCGGCAATCGCCGGGTTGCCGGTTAGCGCCCGCTCGATATACGCATCGCTGAAGGTCGACCCGACCTGGCGAAGATAGCGGGCGTAGGCGCGCAGGATGGTCACGTCGCGCGCGGCCAGCTCGGCGCGCAGCACCAGCCGGTTGAAGTCGTCGTTCTCGATCTCGCCGTTCCAGGCGCGCGCGAAGGCGTCCTCGAACAGCGCCTTGATGCGCGCGATGTCGGCGCCGAGGTCGACGCCGGCCGCGACGCCATCGGCCATTTCCAGCCCGAAATCATGGACCCACACCGGCGCGGCGCCGTTGGGCTCGATCAGGTAGGGGCGCTCCTCGTCCACGCGCACACCGAGGTGTTCGAGCATCGGCAGGCTGAGCGAGAGCGCAATCGGCTCGCGCGCGCGGTAGACCTTGAAGCGGAACGCGCCGGGCGCGGCTTCGATGGGCCGGTACAGGTTCATGGCAATGCCGCCGGTGGCCTGCGCCGACTCCATCAGCTCGATGTCCCGCACGGCGGTGCGGGCCGGGTAGTCCTCGCGGTAGCCGGCCGGGAAGGAGTCGCCGTAGCGGCGCAGCAGGCGGTTGCCTTGTTCCTCGCCCGTGCTGTCGAGCAGGGCGGCGGCAAGGTCGTCCTGCCAGCGCCGGGCGGCCTGCACGATGCGCTCTTCCAGCTCGTCCGGGTTGACCTCGGGCATGGTGCCGGGCTCGCCGCGCACGATCAGCTGGATGCGCGCGAGCGGGGACTCGGAGAGCTGCGGCGTGAACTCGCAGCTGTTGCCGCGAAAGGCGGTCATCAGCAGCTTCTGGATGCGCTGGCGCAGGTCCGTGTTGTACTTGTCGCGTGGCACGAACACCAGGCAGGAGACGAAGCGGTCGAAGCGGTCGCGCCGCACGAACAGGCGGATGCGCTGATGCTCCTGCAGGCGCAGGATGCCCAGCGTGATGTGGAACAGCTCGTCCTCCTCGGCCTGGAACAGTTCGTCGCGCGGGTACTGTTCGAGGATGGTCACCAGCGACTTGTAGAGATGGCCCTTGGTCAGGAAGCCCGCGCGCGCCAGGATGTTGGCGAATGTGCGCCGCACCAGCGGAATGTCCGCGCTCGACATCATGTAGGTGGTGGATGTGTAAAGCCCGACGAAGCGCCGCTCGCCAAAGAGCTTGCCGTTGGCGTCCGTCAGCTTGACGCCGATGTAGTCCAGGTAGCCGGGCCGGTGCACGGTGGAGCGCGAATTGGCCTTGGTGACGAAGATCGGCGATCTGCCTTCGATGACCGAGGTGGCCGCCGCCGGCAGTTCGGTCAGCGTATCCGCCTCGGGCGGGCGCAGGCTCTCGCTCAGGATACCGGCGCCTGAGCCGGGCACGCCGCGCAGGTAGAAGCGGCCGTCCTGGGTGACCAGTTCATAGTCGCGCTGGCCGAGGAAGGTGAAATGCTCGTCCAGCATCCACTGCAGGAAGGCGCAGGCTTCCTGCGTCTCGGGCTGCTTGCCCTCC
>NZ_AHJE01000113.1 GCF_000243095.1 Cupriavidus basilensis OR16
GCGCGATGATGTCACGGTAGTTGCCGCTGGCATCGCTGCTGATGCCGGGGTCGGTCACCTGGAAGGTATCCAGCGCATAGCCGTGGCGCGTGGTGTGGATCTTGGCTTCCTGGATGGAAAAGCTCTTGCGCTCGAAATAGCCGCAGATGCGCGCGAATACGTCGGGCTGGTCCTTGACGTAGACCGCCACCTGCAAGCCTTCGCCCGCGGGCGACAGGCGCGCCTTGACCACCGGTACCGGGCTGTCCACCTTGTTGTACAGGTGCCGCGTGAGCCAGGCGATGTCGCGCGCATCGTGGCGCAGGAAGAAGGCCACGTCGAGCTGGGCCCACAATGGCTTGCCGAGTTCAGGGTCGAAAGCCTTGAGGCGCAGTTGCGCGATGGTGTCGTCCTTGCGCTGCGCCCACAGCGAATGCGGGTCCACGCGCGCGCCGCCCAGCACGCGCAGCGTGATGCGGTAGAGGTCTTCCAGCAGCTTGCCCTTCCACGCGTTCCACACCTTGGGGCTGGTGCCGCGGATATCGGCCACGGTCAGCAGGTAGAGCGCGGTCAGGTAGCGTTCGGTGCCGACCACGCGGGCAAACGCATGGATCACGCCCGCATCGGTCAGGTCTTGCTTCTGCGCCACGTGGCTCATGGTCAGGTGGTGCTCGACCAGCCAGGCGATCAGGTCGGCATCCTCGCGCTCGATGCCGTGCTGCCGGCAGAAGCGGCGCGCATCTGCCGTACCGAGCTTGGAGTGATCGCCGCCGCGGCCCTTGGCGATGTCGTGGAACAGCGCCGCCACCCACAGCACCCAGGGGCGGTCGAAGGTGGCCATCAGCTGGCTGCAGAAGGGGAACTCGTGCGTGTGCTCGACGATGGCGAAGCGGCGCATGTTGCGCACCACCATCAGGATGTGCTGGTCCACCGTGTAGACGTGGAACAGGTCGTGCTGCATCTGCCCGACGATGCGGCGGAAGTTGATCAGGTAGCGGCCCAGCACGCTGGTCTGGTTCATCAGGCGCAGCGCGTGGGTGATGCCCTGCGGTTCCTGCACGATGGCAAGGAACAGGCGGCGGTTCACCGGATCGTTGCGCCAGCTCGCGTCCATCACCGTGCGGGCGTTGTACAGGCCGCGCAGCGTGCGGGGCGACAGGCCCTTGACGCCCGGGGTACGCTCGTACACCAGGAAGGTTTCCAGGATGGCGTGGGGCTCGCGCTCGTAGAGATCGTCGCTGGTGATCTCCAGCATGCCCTGGCGTTCCACGAAGCGCTCGTTGATGACGCGTGTCACCTTCGATTCGCTGGGGAACAGCATGGCCTCGATATTGAGCAGCAGCACGATATTGAGCTGCGTGACCGCCTTGGCCGCCCAGTAATAACGGCGCATCAACTGCTCGCTGGCGCGCTTGTTATTGTTCTGCCGATAGCCGAAGGATTCGGCCAGCGCGGTCTGCAGGTCGAACACCAGCACGTCCTGGCGGCGTCCTGCTACCAGGTGCAGGCGGGCGCGGATGGTCTTGAGCAGGCGCTCGTTGCGGGCGAGCTCCTGCGCTTCGCGCTCGCTCAGCAGCCCGCGCTCGAAGAGTTCTTTCCAGCTATCGCCGAGGCCGGCCGCCTTGGTCATCCACAGGATCACCTGCAGGTCGCGCAGGCCGCCGGGGCTTTCCTTGCTGTTGGGTTCGAGCGAGTAGGGCGTGTCCTGGTACTTGGCGTGGCGCTGGCGCATTTCCAGCAGCTTGGCCTGGAAAAAGGCGCGCGGGTCCAGGTCGGCCTGGTAGCGCGTCTGCAGCTCCGTGAACAGCTGGCGGTTGCCCGTCAGCAGGCGCGCTTCGAGCAAGGAGGTCTGGATCGTTACGTCCTGGCGCGATTCGCGGATGCAATCGTCCACCGTGCGCACGGCGGAGCCGATCTCAAGCCCCAGGTCCCAGCACAGGCCGATGAACTTCTCCAGGCGGCAGGTGGTGTCCTCGCCGGGCTCCGAGGGCAGCAACAGCAGCACATCCACATCGGAGAACGGGAACAGCTCGCCGCGCCCATAGCCACCCACCGCCACCAGTGCGCTGTCATCCGGCAGGCCCAGGCCGCGCCAGGCTTCGACCAGCGCGGTATCGACCGCGCGCCGCAGGCGCGTCAGCAGCTGGCCGACATGCCCGTGCGCGGTGAAGTCCGCGAACACGGCTTGCTTGTCGGCTTTCAGCTGATCGCGAACACGGGTGGCGAGGATGATTTCCGGCGTGGCGTCCATGGCTAGGGCTTGGGGCATCGAAGGGACGGCTGAAAAAAGAAGGGCGCCAACTTTGGCGCCCGTAGCGTCAGGCTGCAACAGAATCCGTAACGAACGACGGCGGCGCCGGCGTGCCTGCGGAGACGGTGAGCACGTCGTAGCCGGTTTCGGTCACCAGGATGGTGTGCTCCCACTGCGCGGACAGGCTGCGGTCACGGGTCTTGACGGTCCAGTGGTCGGGCATGGTGCGGATATCGCGCTTGCCGGCGTTGACCATCGGCTCGATCGTGAAGATCATGCCGGGCTGGATTTCCATGCCGGTGCCGGGGCGGCCATAGTGCAGGATCTGCGGGTCTTCATGGAAGTTCTTGCCGATGCCGTGGCCGCAGTATTCACGCACCACGGTATAGCCGGCGGCTTCCGCATGGACCTGGATCACATGGCCGATATCGCCGAGGCGGGCGCCGGGGCGCACTTGGGCGATGCCCTTCCACATGCATTCGAAGGTGATCTGCGCCAGGCGCTTGGCCAGGATCGAGCCCTCTCCGGCAATGAACATGCGGCTGGTGTCGCCGTAATAGCCTTCTTTGGTGATGACGGTGATGTCGAGATTCACCGCGTCGCCGGACTTCAGCACGCGCTCGCCCGGGATGCCGTGGCAGATGACGTCGTTGACCGACGTACAGATGGCACCGGGGAAGGGCGGGTAGCCCGGCGGCGCATAATTGAGTGGCGCGGGTACTGTACCCTGCACATCGCGCATGTAGGCGTGGCACAGCCGGTCGAGTTCGCCGGTGGTGATCCCCGGCTTGACGAAGGGCGTGATGTAGTCGAGGACCTCGGAGGCCAGCCGGCAGGCTACCCGCATTTGGGCGATGTCGTCGGCGTTCTTGATATGGATGCTCATGCTGCTCGCAAAAAGTGGCGGCGAAGCCACGGGCTGCGCCTCAAATTGAATCTCAAAGTGGGATTATCGCACCATCGGGCACCAACCGCAGCCGAAAACGGGCTTCGCCATCGATGGGCCCCCGCTTTCCATGGCGATTGGCCCCTTGAGCGAAGCCCTGTTTTGTTGCTACAATCGCTGGCTGGCCTTCTTGTGGCTACCTGGCACGCCCGTATGGACGCCCATATGGCGCGCTGGTAGCGGCTCGCGGGCCGGACAGCTACCGCTTGGTGGCTGCTGTATTGGCGGGTGCCTGGCGCCTGTCAAATACAGGGAAGTACAAAGTTTTTGAAATTGCGAGTCCGTCCATCCGGGGTGTTCCTTTTCAGGAATGTCGGGGCGGACTTCAGACCTAACCCTTTTGGAGATTTTTCATGTCCGTTACCATGCGCGAAATGCTGGAAGCCGGTTGCCACTTTGGCCACCAAACCCGCTTCTGGAACCCCAAGATGGCTCCGTTCATCTTCGGTCACCGCAACAAGATCCATATTATCAACCTCGAAAAGACGTTGCCGATGTTCCAGGACGCGCTGAAGTACGTGCGTCAACTGTCAGCAAATCGCGGCACCGTGCTGTTCGTGGGCACCAAGCGTCAATCGCGCGAAATCCTGGCTGAAGAAGCAGGCCGCGCTGGCATGCCTTACGTCGACGCCCGCTGGCTCGGCGGCATGATGACCAACTTCAAGACCGTCAAGATCTCGATCAAGCGCCTGAAGGACATGGAAGCCGCCAAGGAAGCTGGCGCGCTGGAAACCATGAGCAAGAAGGAAGCCCTGATGTTCGAGCGCGAAATGGACAAGCTGCAAAAGTCCATCGGCGGCATCAAGGACATGGGCGGCGTGCCTGACGCCATCTTCGTGGTCGACGTCGGCTACCACAAGATTGCCGTGACCGAAGCCAAGAAGCTGGGCGTGCCCGTCATCGGCGTGGTCGATACCAACCACTCGCCGGAAGGCATCGACTACGTGATCCCGGGTAACGACGACTCGAGCAAGGCAGTTGCCCTGTACGTGCGCGGCGTGGCCGACGCAATCCTGGAAGGCCGTGCAAACGCCGTGCAGGACGTGGTTGAAGCCGCTCGCGGCGGCGACGATTTCGTCGAAGTCGACGAAGCCTAAAGGCTCGCTGCCGAAAGGACCCCGCACCGCGCGCATCGCAAGCTGACACTTCATCGCTAGCCAGCCGGCCCATGGGCCGGGGCGCTGCGCGCAGCCGGGGCTTTCCGGCAATCAAGGGGGCGAATTTACGCCCCCTTTTTTCGAATTGTTGTCATCCGCCCCTGGCATGATCTGGCGCGGGTGAAGTTGAACCTGCCTCCGGTCCCGGATTGCGTCACATCGACGGCGCGATAGGGCGGGGCGAACCATTCAAGGAGTGACAAATGGCGGCAATTACCGCAAGCATGGTGGCAGAACTGCGCGCGAAGACCGACGCGCCGATGATGGAATGCAAGAAGGCCCTGACGGAAGCCGAAGGCAACCTGGAAAAGGCTGAAGAGCTGCTGCGCGTCAAGCTGGGCAACAAGGCTAGCAAGGCCGCTTCGCGCGTGACCGCCGAAGGCGTGGTCGTGTCCTTCATCGAAGGTACCACCGGTGCGCTGGTGGAACTGAACTGCGAAACCGACTTCGTGTCGAAGAACGATGACTTCATGGCGTTCTCGAACAAGGTCGCCGAACTGGTCGCCAAGCAGAACCCGGCCGACGTGGCTGCGCTGTCGGCGCTGGAAATCGACGGCGTGACCGTCGAAGCCACCCGTACCGCCCTGATCGGCAAGATCGGCGAAAACCTGGCGATCCGCCGCTTTGCCCGCTACGCCAACGGCGGCAAGCTGGCTGCTTACCTGCACGGCACCCGCATCGGCGTGATGGTCGAGTTCGATGGCGACGAAACCGCCGCCAAGGACGTGGCCATGCACGTTGCCGCGATGAAGCCGGTGTCGCTGTCGTCTGCCGACGTGCCCGCCGACCTGATCGCCAAGGAACGCAGCATCGCCGAGCAGAAGGCTGCCGAATCGGGCAAGCCGGCCGAAATCGTCGCCAAGATGGTCGATGGCTCGGTGCAGAAGTACCTGAAGGAAGTGTCGCTGTTCAACCAGACCTTCGTGAAGAACGACAAGCAGACCGTCGAGCAGATGCTCAAGGCCGCCAACACCACGGTCAAGGGTTTCACCCTGTACGTGGTCGGTGAAGGCATCGAGAAGAAGCAGGACGACTTCGCCGCTGAAGTGGCCGCCCAGGTGGCAGCTGCCCAAAAGGCCTGAAGTCCTGGCGGCCAGGGTGCCCGGTAGGGTGCCCCACCGGTCGCCGTATAATGCCGAGGGGCACCGCAAGGTGCCCCTCGGCACAAATGACCGCGTCGCGCTTACCCGTGCGGCGCGGGCGTGGTAGCCCGTTTCCGCAGTCGTCTGACCTGCCGTGCTTCAAACGTATGTCTGTTCCGCGTTTGCCGTGCAGGAGCCAGGCCACCCCGAAAACCGGCTTTTATAGCGGCGGCACGCCGATCCGTGCCGCCTGCCTTCAAATATCCGGCTCAACAGAACGAGCCGAACCAGCTCCGGGATCAATATGCCAGCCTATAAGCGCGTCCTACTGAAATTGTCCGGCGAAGCCCTGATGGGCGACGATGCCTTCGGCATCAACCGCTCGACCATCGAGGGCATGGTCAATGACATCGCCGAGATCGTGAGGCTGGGCGTCCAGGTCGCGGTGGTGATCGGCGGCGGCAATATTTTCCGCGGCGTGGCCGGCGGGGCAGCGGGCATGGATCGCGCCACGGCCGACTACATGGGCATGCTGGCCACCATGATGAATGCGCTGGCCCTGCAGGACGCCATGCGTCACGCCGACATCGTGGGCCGCGTGCAGTCGGCCCTGCGCATGGACCAGGTGGTCGAGCCTTACATCCGCCCGCGCGCCATCCGCCAGCTGGAGGAGGGCAAGGTGGTGATCTTCGCCGCCGGCACCGGCAATCCGTTCTTCACCACCGATACCGCTGCTGCCTTGCGTGGCGCGGAAATCGGTGCGGAAATCGTGCTCAAGGCGACCAAGGTGGACGGCGTGTACACCGCCGACCCCAAGAAGGACCCCAGCGCCACGCGCTACACCACCATCTCCTTTGACGAGGCGATTTCGCGCAACCTGCAGGTGATGGATGCGACGGCATTCGCCCTGTGCCGCGACCAGAAGCTGCCGATCAAGGTGTTCTCCATCGTCAAGCCGGGTGCGCTCAAGCGCGTGATCCTGGGCGAAGACGAAGGTACGCTGGTGCACGTATAAGTGCTGTACCAGGCGCTGACGCGCTGCCGCCGAAGGTGGCGGGCGTGCCAGCAAAGAGTAGAATGATTCATTTTCGATCCCGCCGTCCGGGATCATGATTACCCGTTTTCGGAGGTAAAGATGAGCGTCGCCGACACCAAGAAGAGCGTCGAGCAGAAAATGCAAAAGACCATTGAAGCGTTCAAGGCCGACCTGGCCAAGATTCGCACTGGTCGTGCGCATACGGGTCTGCTCGACCACGTACAAGTGGATTACTACGGCTCCCCGGTGCCGATCAGCCAGGTGGCCAACGTCGGCCTGGCCGATTCGCGTACCATCAGCGTGCAGCCGTGGGAAAAGAAGATGGTCAGCGCCATCGAGAAGGCCATCCGCGACGCGGACCTGGGCCTGAACCCGTCGACCATGGGCGAGACCATCCGCGTGCCCATGCCCATGCTGACCGAAGAGCGCCGCAAGGAGCTCGCCAAGGTCGTCAAGGGCGAGGCCGAGGGCGCCAAGATCGCCGTGCGCAACCTGCGCCGCGATGCCAACGAACAGTTCAAGAAGCTGGTCAAGGACAAAGCCATTTCCGAGGACGACGAGCGCCGCGGCCAGGATGAGGTCCAGAAGCTGACCGACAAGTTCGTTGCCGAGATCGACAGGATGGTTGCCGAGAAGGACAAGGAGATCATGACGGTGTGACGCAAAGTGCGGCGGCTTGCCAGCCGCCGCTGTGTCCGGTACCGTTTCCCATCATGCATCACATCAGTTCCACGCTCAGCGTCCCCGACTCCACCTATGTGCCCCGCCACGTTGCCATCATCATGGATGGCAACGGCCGCTGGGCGACCAAGCGGCACCTGCCACGCGTAGCCGGCCACAGCCGTGGCCTGGATGCCGTCCGGGCCGTGGTGGAGGCCTGTGCCGCGCGTGGCGTGCAGTACCTGACCCTGTTCGCGTTCAGTTCCGAGAACTGGCGCCGCCCGGCGGACGAAGTCTCGTTCCTGATGCGGCTGTTCATGACCGCGTTGCGCCGCGAGGTGGTCAAGATGCACGCCAACAATATCCGGGTGAGGGTGGTCGGCGACCTGAGCCGCTTCAGCCCGCGTATCCAGCAGCTGATCGCCGACGCCGAGGCGCGCACGGACGGCAACACCGGCCTGACGGTGACTATCGCCGCCAACTACGGCGGCCGCTGGGACCTGCTTCAGGCCATGCGCAAGATGCTGGTGCGCTCGCCCATGCTCGATCCAGAGTCCGTTGACGAATCCATGCTCGCGCCGCACCTGGCCATGGCCTACGCGCCCGAGCCGGACCTGTTCATCCGCACCGGCGGCGAGCAGCGCATCAGCAATTTCCTGCTGTGGCAGCTGGCCTACTCCGAACTCTATTTCACCGACGTGTTCTGGCCGGATTTCAGTCCCGCCGAACTCGACAAGGCGTTTGCCTCGTACCGGCAGCGCGAGCGCCGCTTCGGTCGTACCAGCGCGCAAGTGGTGGCACCACCCGGCCTTTCCGGCACAGCCTGAAGCCGTTTTCCTTTTTTCACTGGAATCCCGCAGCGCATGCTTCTTACCCGTGTCATCACCGCCGTATGCTTGTTGCTGCTGATCTTGCCGATCTTGTTCCTGGCACCCCCGTCGGCGCTGGCCGGCCTGGTGGCGGTGATCGTTGTCCTGGCGGGCTGGGAGTTCGGTCGCCTGATCGGGCTGCGCGGCGTCTGGCCTTATGTCTATGCGGTGGCCTGCCTGGTCGCCCTGATCGGCTGGCATGACGCCGCCGACCGCCAGGCTCTGACGCGCCTGCTGCAGATCGGCGTGGCCTGCTGGGGGGTGGCCGTGGTGCTGCTGGCGCGCGGCGTGCGCCAGGCCAGCCCGTCCTTTACCTTGCTGGGAGCCATTCTCGGCTTGTTCATGCTGCCTGCGTTCGGCCATGCCACCCTGATTCTGCGCGAGCTGGGCATCGGGGTGCTGCTCTCGGCGGCTGGCTGCTGGTGCTGCTGATCGCCCTCGGGCTGGCCGCCACCCAAGCTTTTTCCCCGACCTGGTTCTCTCGCATGGCCGACCATAGCGGCCTGGCCGTCGTGGCGCTGCTGTCGACCCTGCTGGTGGTTGCCAGCGTGGTTGGCGATCTCTTCGAGTCGTTGCTCAAGCGCCAGGTTGGCATGAAAGACAGCAGCCGGCTGTTGCCCGGCCATGGCGGCGTGCTCGACCGGATCGACGCGCTATTGCCCGTGTTTCCGCTGGCCGCGTTGTTGGCCATCTATCTTTGAGTTGATCTGATATGCGTCGTATTACCGTCCTGGGTGCCACCGGCTCGATCGGGGAAAGTACGCTTGATGTGGTCAGGCGCCACCCCGAGCGCTATGCCGTCCATGCGCTGACGGCGCACCGGCAGGTCGACAAGCTGGCTGCGCAGTGCCGCGAGTTCCGTCCGGCCCACGCCGTGGTCGGCACCGCCCAGGCCGCGTCCGAGCTGGAGGCGCTGCTGCGCGCGGACGGCATCAAGACCGGGGTGGGCTACGGCGAAGCGGCGCTGGAAGCGGTGGCGGTCGATTCCGCGGCCGATTCCGTGATGGCGGCCATCGTCGGCGCCGCCGGGCTGCGTCCCACGCTGGCCGCGGCGCGGGCGGGCAAGCGTGTGCTGCTGGCCAACAAGGAGGCGCTGGTGATGTCGGGCCGGCTCTTCATGGATGCCGTGCGCGAGCACGGCGCCACGCTGCTGCCGATCGACAGCGAGCACAATGCCATTTTCCAGTGCCTGCCGGCGGACGATCCACGGCTGGGCGCGGGTGTGTCAAAAATCCTGCTGACGGCTTCCGGCGGCCCGTTCCGGACCCGGGACCCGGCCACCTTGCATGATATCTCGCCGGACGAGGCCTGCGCCCACCCGAACTGGGTGATGGGACGCAAGATCTCGGTCGACTCCGCCACCATGATGAACAAGGGGCTGGAGGTGATCGAGGCGCACTGGCTGTTCGCCGCGCCGGCGGAGCGCATCGAAGTGCTGATTCACCCGCAGAGCATTGTGCATTCGATGGTGTCCTACGCCGACGGCTCGGTGCTCGCCCAGCTCGGCAACCCCGACATGCGCACACCGATTGCCTACGGGCTGGCCTATCCCGAACGCATGTATGCTGGCGTGTCCCCGCTGGACCTTACCCGTGCCGGCGCGTTGACCTTCGAAACCCCGGATCTGGCGCGTTTTCCCTGCCTGGGCCTGGCGTTCGACGCCTTGCGGGCGGGCGGGACAGCTCCCGCCATCCTGAATGCCGCCAACGAAGTTGCCGTCGAGGCGTTCCTGCAAGGCCAGATCCGTTTTACCGACATCGCGCGCATTGTGGCACAGGTGTTGGCGCAGGCCTCGCCGGGCAGCGTCGACACGCTGGAAGGCGTGATGGACGCCGACCAGGACGCGCGCCGCCGCGCCGGCGCCTTGCTGGAAAGCGTGCGTTCGTGCTGACGCCGGTGGAGGCGCCGGGATCGGCGACAATAGCGGCGCACCGGCTCCAGGCCGGCGCACCGCTTGCCAGGCCTCGTGCCCGGTGTCTTCTTTGTGCCATCGGGGCGCTTTAGCCCCTGACGAAAAGCTGCCTGCCATGCAAACCGTAATTGCTTTCGTCGCCGCCCTTTGCATCCTGATCTATTTCCATGAGATGGGTCACTACCTGGCCGCGCGCCTGTGCGGGGTCAAGGTGTTGCGCTTCTCGATCGGTTTCGGGCGGCCGCTGGTGCGCTGGGTGTCCAAGGGGCGGGACCGTACCGAATGGACCATCGCCGCGATTCCGCTCGGCGGCTACGTCAAGATGCTCGACGAGCGGGAGAGCGATCCCGGCCACGATGCGCCGGTCGATCCCGCGGACCTGCCACGCGCCTTCAACCGTCAACCGGTGGCCAAGCGCTTCGCGATCGTGGCGGCCGGGCCGCTGGCCAACTTTGCCCTGGCCATCGTGCTGTATTTTGTGTTGTTTGCCGGTGGCATGCGTGAAGCCGCGCCCATCGTCGCGGCGCCGCCTGCCGATACCCCCGCGGCGGCGGCGGGCTTGCGCGAGGGCGATCGTGTGCTGATGCTGCAGGCCAACGGCGAGACCGAGCAGGTGCGCTCCTGGAACGACCTGCGCATGGCCGTGTTTGCCCAGGGCTTTGGCGACGCCAGCGCGGTGCTGCACGTGCGCGCGGCCGATGGCGCCGAGCGCGATGTGAAGCTGCCGCGGCTACCGAATACCGGCGGCAATCCCGAACAAGACCCGCTTGCCACGCTCGGGCTGGCCCTCAAGGGCGGTCCGGTCACGATCACCGAAGTCCTGCCGGATTCCGCCGCGCAACGCGCCGGCCTGCGCCAGGGCGATCGCGTGGTGGCCTGGCAAGGACGGGCGCTGAACCAGGCTGGGGAGTTGATCCGCGGGGTCAGGGCACAGCCCGGCGCCGAGGTCACGCTTGGCATCGAGCGCGATGGCCGGCGCCTGGATGTGCCCGTGAAGCTCGATACGGTCCCCGCGGCGCAGGGCGCCAGCGCGGCAGCCGCCGCCACCGGCAAGCTGGGCGCCGCGTTGAGCCAGGCGGTCGAGATGGAAACTGTGCGCTACCAGCCAGTCGAGGCGCTGAGCCGCGCGGTCGGGCAGGTCTGGAGCACCAGCGCGCTCTCGCTCAAGCTGCTCGGAAAGATGCTGGTGGGGCAAGCTTCGCTGCAGAACCTGAGCGGCCCGCTGACCGTGGCGGACTACGCGGGGCGTGCCGCCCACCTCGGCTGGCAGCCCTTTGTCGGCTTCCTGGCATTGGTCAGTGTTAGCCTCGGTGTATTGAATTTGTTACCTATTCCGGTATTGGATGGGGGGCATTTGCTGTATTATTGCGTTGAATTTTTGACTGGCAGGCCCGTACCAGACCACTGGCAGGCTGTGCTGCAGAAGGTCGGCATTGCCTGCGTCTTGCTCCTGACTTCGCTCGCCTTGTTCAACGACGTCAGCCGGCTGTTTTTTTCGCGCGGCTAGACATAGGTTGCCGGCTGCGGCGTGCGGGTGTCACTGACACCCCGCGCCTGCCGAGCCAAGGCGCAGCCCCGTGAAGCATCGGAGCCCAATCCTGCATGGAATCAAAGAGGGGATCAAGATTGATCAGACATAAGCGCATCTCGCTGGGCGTGCTGGCGAGTGCCATCATCGCGGCCTGGACCCCAGTGAGTTGGGCCGCGGAGCCATTCGTCGTCAAGGACATTCGTGTCGAGGGCCTGCAGCGGGTCGAGCCGGGTACGGTGTTCGGTTACCTGCCGGTCAAGGTTGGCGAGACCTTCAGCGACGACAAGGGCGCGGACGCCATTCGTGCCCTGTATAACACCGGGTTCTTCAAGGACGTCCAGATCCGTTCCGAGGACGGCGTGCTGGTGGTCCAGGTCGAAGAGCGTCCCGCCATCTCCCAGCTCGAGTTCGTCGGCATCAAGGAATTCGACAAGGACACCCTGCGCCGTTCGTTGCGCGCGGTGGGCGTGGCCGAGGCCCGGTACTATGACAAGGCCCTGATCGACAAGGCAGAGCAGGAGCTCAAGCGCCAGTACGTGGCCCGCGGCTACTATGCTGCCGACGTCCAGACCACGATCACCCCGGTCGACCGCAATCGCGTGTCGGTGGTGTTCAATGTCGACGAAGGTCCGGTGGCCAAGATCCGCCAGATCAATATCGTCGGCAACAAGGCCTTCAAGGAGGGCGCGCTGCGTGACGAAATGCAGCTGTCGACCCCGAACTGGCTGTCCTGGTACACCAAGAACGACCTGTATTCCAAGCAAAAGCTCACCGCTGACCTGGAAGCCCTGCGTTCGTACTACCTGAACCGCGGTTACCTCGAGTTCGCGATCGAATCGACGCAGGTGTCGATCACGCCGGACAAGAAGGACATTTTCCTGACGCTGAACATCAAGGAAGGCGACCAGTACAAGGTGTCGGACATCCGTCTGGCGGGCGAATTGCTCGGCAAGCAGGCCGAGATGGAAAAGCTGCTCAAGCTGCAAAAGGGCGAAGTCTTCTCATCCGAGAAGCTGACCCAGAGCACCAAGGCCATCACCGACCT
>NZ_AHJE01000112.1 GCF_000243095.1 Cupriavidus basilensis OR16
TACGGCTAATTACTAAGATGTTATCGTTTTCGCTACATTCGTTATGGATGTATGCCTGACTGACATATTGAATACAAATGATAATACCATCTCATTCGCAACATCATTCAAGCATCGGGGAATTCGTGCAGACCGCTTTTGTCGTCCGGAAGAACAAGAAACATAACGTCATCCCGCGCCTCTCCGGCGCCGTCGGCATGGCGGTCGCAGCCGCGCCGGTAGCGGCCCAATCGGCCGGCACCACCGTTGCCGCGGTGGAATTGCCCGCGGTCACCGTCAGTGGCGCCAACGAAAGCGGCTTCAAGGCCGACACGGCTTCGTCGATCAAGACGCCTGCCGCCCTGCTCGATACGCCCAAATCCATCACCATCATTCCGCAGGAAGTGATTCAGAGCACCGGCTCGACCAGCCTGAGTGATGTGCTTCGTACGGTACCCGGCATCTCCTTCGGCGCCGGCGAAGGCGGCAACCCGGTCGGCGACCGGCCCTTTATCCGTGGCTACGATGCACAGGCCAGCACCTTCCTGGATGGCTTCCGCGATATCGGCTCGCAAAGCCGCGAGTTGTTCAACGTCGAATCCGTCGAGGTCACCAAGGGCCCGGCCGGCGCCTACGACGGCCGCGGCTCGGCCGGCGGCAGCATCAACATCGTCAGCAAGGCACCCAAGCTGACCAGCTTCGCCGAAGGCAGCATCGGTGTCGGCAATGCGGACTACAAGCGCGCCACCGTCGACGGCAACTGGAAGTTTGCCGACCACGCGGCCTTCCGCCTGAACGCCATGTATCACGATGCCGGCGTCGCCGGGCGCGATACCACGCACCAGAGTCGCTGGGGCTTTGCGCCCTCCGTGGCCTTTGGCCTGGGTACCGATACGCGCCTGACGCTGTCCTACTACCACATGCAGTCGGACGATATCCCCGACACCGGCATCCCGTACAACAACCCCACCTTCAATCGCCGCGCCGATGGCCGCCCGCGCCTGAGCGTTGCCGGCGACGGCTCACCGGTGAACGTGCCGCGCAACACCTACTACGGCTTGTCCGATCGCGACTTCCGCAAGGATAAGGCCGACATGGGCACCATCCGCTTCGAGCACGATTTCAGCCCCGCGCTCAAGTTCCGCAACCAGACCCGTATCGCCAAGACCAGCCAGGACTACATCTGGACCCAGCCGGACGACAGCCAGGGCAATCTGTACTACGGCATGATCTGGCGCCGCACCAATACGCGTGTGGCCACCGCCAACACCATTGCCAACCAGACCGACCTGTCGGGCGAGTTCGCCACCGGCACGATCAAGCACAAGTACGCCTTCGGCGTGGAGTTCGCGCAGGAGAAGAGCGAGAACGACAGCTACAACGTGGCTACCGGCAGCAACCGCTGCCCGAGCGGCCCCGGCGCTGCCGGCGGCTATAACTGCACCACGCTGTATAACCCGAACCCCAACGACCCGTGGGCGGGCGCCATCAGCCGCGCGAACAATCCGAGCAACTCGAAGACCAACACCAGCTCGGTGTACGCCTTCGACTCGATCGAGCTGAACAAGCAGTGGCTGCTCAACGCCGGCGTGCGCTTTGACCGCTACAGCGCCGAGTTCCAGGCCGCCCGCGCTGCCAACGGCACCCGCGCCGAGTTCTCGCGTGACGACAACCTGTTCAACTACCAGTTGGGATTGGTCTACAAGCCGGTGGACAACGCCAGCTTCTACGTCTCCTACGGTACCTCGTCGACCCCGGCCGGCTCCTTCCTGGCCCAGGGCAGCGACGGCAACGCGCTGGCGCCGGACCGCGCCGGCAACCGCGGCGACCAGCTCGCCCCGGAGAAGAACCGCGCCTTCGAGATCGGCACCAAGTGGGACGTGCTGCGCAAGCGCCTGGCCCTGACCGCGGCGATCTTCCGCGTGGAAACCACCAATGCGCGCATCACGCAGCAGGACGGCACCGCCGCCATGGCCGGCGACAAGCGCGTCGACGGCGTGGAACTGGGCTTCTCGGGCAACGTCACCGACAAGTGGGCCGTGTTCGGCGGCTATACCCACCTGAAGAGCGAGCTGCGCAACAACGGCGGGTCCGGCGCTGCCTTCGGCGCCACCAACGGCCAGGCCTTCCCCAACACGCCGGCGGACAGCTTCAGCGTGTGGAGCACGTATCAGATCATCCCCAACCTCACGGTGGGCGGCGGTGCGTACTACGTATCCAAGGTGTGGGGCAGCGAAGCCACCAACAAGTGGGTGCCCTCGTACTGGCGCTTCGACGCGATGGCCTCGTATCGCATCAACAAGAATGTGGCGGTCCAACTCAATGTGTTCAACCTGGCCGACAAGGTCTATTACAACCAGGCCTACGCCAGCCACTACGCGTCGATCGCTCCCGGACGCTCGGGCGTCCTGAGCCTCAACGTGCGTTATTGAGCGGCTGCCAGCGCTCGGCAAACCCTGCGCTGCTGGCCGGTCTTGCCGACCGGCCAGCCCGCATACGGCACACCACCCTTGCGGCCCGGTGTGCCGTTTTTACTTCATTCGCCTCGTATGGAAACATTGGACACACTGGCCACCCTCCCATTTCGCATCGTCTCTCCCGGAGAGCTTGACCAGCTTGGCCCCCAATGGCCTGGCCGACAAGCTCAGCGCGCCGCCACACCTGGCGCTGCCCTGGCTGGGCGGCGCCGCCGTGCAAGGCGACCTCGATGCGCAGATGATTCTCGGCCAGTGGTTTCTCGCCGGCCATGGCCTTGAGCGCGACGAAGCCCGTGCCTTTGCATGGTTCAAGTACGCCGCGCACGCCGGCCATGGCGGGGCTTCGAACATGACCGGCCGCTGCTACGAAAACGCCTGGGGCACCCTGCGGGACGATCACGCGGCGGCGCAGTGGTACACACGCGCGGCGCAGCGCGGCTCCGACTGGGGCATGTACAACCTCGCAACCGCGCTGGTGCTGGGCCGCGGCATTGCCGCCAGCCGCCAGCAAGCGCTGGACTGGTACCTGCGGGCCGCCGATATGGGGCATGCCAAGTCGCTCAATATCGTGGGCGGCTTCTACGAGGATGGCTGGGAAGTGCAACGCAACGCGGCCGTGGCAATGGACTACTACCGCCGCGCGGCCGAAGGCGGCGATTTTCGCGGCCAGTTCAACTACGCCCGCACGCTGTCGCAATGCGGCCAGGAACACGAGGCCATCCACTGGGTGCGGCAAGTGCCGCGCACCGCCAATGCGCCCTTCATCGAAAAGATGCTCGCCTTCCTACGCGACGCGCCAGACGCGGCGCTGAATCAGCTGTATGGCCATGCGGACGATGCCGCGCAACTCAGCTCACCCGGAACCCAACCTTCAGCGTGACCTGGAAGTGCGCGACCTTGCCGTCCGCGATGTGTCCGCG
Organism: Cupriavidus basilensis OR16; assembly: GCF_000243095.1. GTDB lineage: Bacteria > Pseudomonadota > Gammaproteobacteria > Burkholderiales > Burkholderiaceae > Cupriavidus > Cupriavidus basilensis_D. The sequence continues at coordinate 3,377 of NZ_AHJE01000112.1, forward strand.
TGTCTCAACCACTTCGAACCAGTCGATATGCTTGATGGTCTCGCTCGCCTTCTCGATAGCGCTGCGGATCGCCGCGTCGCAGCCGTCCGGCGACGAGCCCACGATCTCGACCAGTTTGTAGGTGTGGTTTGACATGTCCGCCCTCCTTGGCGCAATGGCTGCTGGCTAGGATCCGCACCCGTCAGCTTGGTGCTCCGGATACGTTTCTCCATCATAGGCAGCGGGCACGGCAAATCCAACGTGCGCTTACTCGCCGACAAGATTGCTGACGTGTTAAGCACCGGCCCCGCGCCGGCGTGCCGGCTGGTCCGACACGGCGCGGCGCCGCCCGGCGATGTCCTCGGCGAGCCATTCGACGAACGCGCGCACCGCCGGCGGCAGGTGGCGCCCCGCCATGGTCTGTACCTGTAGCGCGCGTTGCTGCATGGCGCGGCTGGTGATCGGCACCAGCACGCGCCGCTCCGCGCGCAAGTTGTTGCGCACCGCCAGGGAACCCGTCAGGTACACCGCGTCCGCGTACGCCTGGTAGCCCACCAGCGCGCTCAGCGAATTGCTGCTAAGCAATATGCGCGGGCGCAGCCCTTCCACGCCGCAAGCCAGGTCGAACAGCTGCCGGATGGTGTTGGTCTCGCTGGGCAGCGCCAGCGGATATGCCACTATTTCCTTCAGGCTGGCGCGCTTGAGCGCGGCCAGCGGATGCTGGCGCGCTACATAGGCATAGACCGGCGCGGCTTCCGAATAGTCGACTTCGATGCCTTCCTGGGCGGCGATAGCGAACGTCAGCGCCAGGTCCACCGCGCCCTCGCGGACCATGCGCGTGGCGATGGCCGGCGCACAGACCTCAAGCGAAAAGCTCACGCCGGGAAAGCGGCGCTGGAACAGCGCCATCGCGTAAGGCATGTAGTCCCGCGCGAAGCCGTCGGTGCAGGCCAGCCTGACTTTGCTGTGCGCCACGCTAAGCAAGCCCTGGAGATCGGCCTGCAAGGTCTGCGCGTCGAGGAAGGCGCGGCGTCCGTATTGCTGCACCACCAGTCCGGCCTCGGTCAGGCGCATGCCGCGCGGCTCGCGCTCGAAGAGCGCCGTACCGAGTTCCGCTTCGAGCCGGGCCACCTGCCGGCTGATGGCCGATACCGCCACATGCAATGAGGCGGAGGCCGCGCTGAGCGAGCCGCGCTCCGCCACTTCAAGGAAATAGGCCAGCGGTACCGCGTGGATCGATGTGAGCTTCATGGTTGTGCTTCCGTGCTTCCGTGCTTCCATGCTTCTGGCTTGCGCGCTGGTGGTGAGATAGGCTGGCGGCGCGCCGCAATGCCGCACCGGCCTTTGCACAATGATAATTCCTGCCTGCTTTTGCCTTGCTGATTTTAGAAAGCAGCTTTCTAACCGACCCGAGCGCCATTGGTGCCGAAATGCCGCGCAGCACGGCCTGCGCGGCAGCTTCTCGCGCAAACGGCACCGTGGCGGTGCGGGTAGTGCGCCGCGCTGCGCTGCGCGCGGGCGTGAACTGGCATGCAAAGACCGCAGATGCTGTTGGCATTGCGACACGCCCTTCGTGGGAACCGGCCCGGCTGCCTTTATCGTTACGCCATGCCCCGCCGCGCAGCGTATGCAAGGCGGCAAGCGGCAGCGGGGCGCCGACAAAAATGCAATGGCCAAGCAAGGAGACCGTAACCTCATGGAAGACATCTGCTACCTGGGCGCCGTGGAAATGGCCCGCGCCATCCGCACCCGCGAACTCGGTGTGCGCGAAGTGGTCGACGCGCATATCGCGCGCATCCAGCGCGTCAACCCGGCCATCAACGCCATCGTCACCACCACCTTCGACGAGGCGCTGGCCGCTGCCGATGCGGCCGACACGGCGCTGGCGCATGGCGCCGTGCCCGGGCCGCTGTTCGGCCTGCCGGTGGCGCACAAGGATTCGTTCCTGAGCGCGGGCGTGCGCACTACCTTTGGCTCCGCCGTGTACCGGGATTTCGTGCCGGCGCAGGACAGCGCGGTGGTGGCGCGCCAGCGGGCGGCGGGTGCCATCATGCTGGGCAAGACCAACCTGCCGGAGTTCGGCGCTGGCTCGCACACCTTCAACGCCGTGTTTGGCGCCACGCGCAACCCTTACCGCCAGGACGTCTCGGCCGGCGGCAGCAGCGGCGGCAGCGCGGCGGCGCTGGCCGCGGGCATGGTCGCGCTGGCCGATGGCTCGGACATGGGCGGCTCGCTGCGCAACCCGGCCAGCTTCTGCAATGTGGTGGGCTTGCGAGCGTCGATCGGCAGGGTGCCGATGACGCCGGCCAACCATGCGTTCAACACGCTCACGGTGGGCGGGCCGATGGGCCGCTCGGTGGCGGACGTGGCGCTGATGTTCAGCGTGCTGGCCGGCGACCATCCGGCCGACCCGCTGGCAATTGCCAGCGACGCCAGCGACTTCGCCACCCTGCCCCGGGTCGATGGCAAGGGCCTGCGCGTGGCGGTCAGCCCGACGCTCGGCGGGCTGCCGTTCGAGCCGGCGGTGAGCCGCATGCTGCAGGAGGGTATTCGCCAGTGCCAGGCGCTGGGCTGCACGGTGGACGAGGCAGAGCCGGATTTCAGCGGGGCCGACCACGCCTTCGAGGTGCTGCGCGCGCTGGCTTTCGCCACCAACTACGGCGCGGCGCGCGCCGAGCATGGCGAACTGATGAAGGAAACGGTGCGCTGGAACATCGACCTGGGCCTGGCCCAGGACGGCGCCGCGATTGCCGAGGCCGCGCGGGCCCACAGCCGCATGTTTGCGCGCATGCAGGCCCTGCTGGCGCGTTACGATGTCCTGATCGCGCCGGTGTCGCAGGTGACGCCGTTCGCCGTTGAAACCGAATATCCGCAGAGCATCGAAGGCGTGCCCATGCCAAGCTATATCGGCTGGATGCGCTCCAGCTACCGCATCACCATCACGGGCCATCCTGCCATCTCGGTGCCCTGCGGCTTTACCGACGATGGCTTGCCGGTGGGCTTGCAGATCGTCGGCAAGTATCGCGGCGAGCGCGCGCTGCTGGCGTTCGCGCAACTGTTCGAGCAGGCCAATCCCGCCGGGCGCATCCGGCCGGCGATATAACCCACCGCGGCCGGCGCCGGCCAGGATCAGCGCACCGACACCATTGATCGCAATACAAGGGGAAACACGGATGTTTGCAACCCACATGACAAGATGGACGCTGGACAAGACCAGCGGCGTGGCCCGATGCATCATTGGCGGCGTTGCCGCTTGCGCGGCACTGGCGGCTGCCGGGCCGGCACTGGCCCAGACGTACCCCGACAAGCCGATCAAGCTGGTAGTGCCGTTTCCCCCGGGCGGCTCCACCGATGTGCTCGCCCGCCTGGTGGCGCGCAAGCTGGGCGAAGTGCTGCGGCAATCCGTGGTGGTGGAGAACAAGGCCGGTGCGGGCACGATCGTCGGCGCCGACTATGTGGCGAAAGCCTCGCCTGACGGCTATACCTTGCTGCTCAGTGCTGCCACCACGTTCGTCGTGAATCCGGTCACTTATTCGCGCCTGCCCTATGACCCGCTCAAGAGCTTCGAACCGCTCGGCATGGTCGGCTCCACCGCGCTGGTGCTGCTGGCCAATCCGGCGGTCAAGGCGGACACGCTCAAGCAACTGGTGGCCGAGGCCAAGGCCAAGCCCGGCGGCATGTCCTACGGCTCCTACGGCGCGGGCACCACCGCGCACTTCGCGGGCGAGATGATCAACGCGGCCACCGGCATGGGCTTGCTGCACGTGCCGTACAAAGGCAGCGCGCCCGCCATGGCCGACCTGATCGGCAACCAGATCCCGCTATCCGTCGATACCGTGGTGGCGGCGGCGCCGCAACTCAAGGGCGGCAAGGTCAAGGCCATCGCCGTCGCCAGCGCCACGCGCTCGATGCTGTTGCCCCAGGTGCCCACGGCGATCGAAAGCGGCTATCCCGGCGTGTCGCTCAGCACCTGGTTTGCCATTGTCGCGCCCAAGGGCATTCCCGCGCCGGCACGCCAGACGCTGGAGGCCGCCATTGCCAGCGTGATGAAGGATCCCGCGCTGCAACAAAGCATGACCGCCAACGGCTTCGAACCCGAGTACGGCAGCGCCGGCGAATACCGCGCGCGCGTCACCAGCGAGATCGCGCGCCTGCGCAAGATCGCGCAAGCGGCGAATATCCACGCGGATTAAACGGCATCAGCCCGCATCACGATATCGGCCTCGCATGACCCCATGCGAGGCCGCCCGCTCGCGAAAGAACGCTTCGAAGAACTCCACGCAAACCCGGATCTTGGCCGAGGCGGTCAGGCGCGACGGGTACACCGCCCAGATGTTCGCCTCCTGATGGCATTCGGGCAGGATCTGCTCGAGTTCGCCCGTGGCCAGCTGCGGGCCCACGTCCCAAAGCGAGCGCAGCACGATGCCGCGCCCGTCGACCGCCCAGCGCACCACGATCTCGCCGTGGTTGGACGAGAGCGGCCCGGTGACCTTGACGGTCTGCTCGGTGTTGCCATGGATCCCGTTGCGCAGCTTCCAGACGCCGAAGGGATGGTCACGCTCCTTGATCACCAGGCAATCATGGCTGGCGAGGTCGGCCAGCGTGCGCGGCCGGCCCGGCGCGCAAGGTAGGCGGGGGAGGCGCACAAGATCCGGTGGTTGTCGCCAAGCCGGCGCGCGATATGGTGCACCTGGAGCGCGGGATACAGCGTAGACAACGCCGAGATCGCCGGCGCCACGACGCGGCGGCCGAAGCCGAAGCTGGAGCAAACCCGCAGCAGGCCGCGCGGATCGCGGCGCGCGCTGGACACTTCCTCGTAGAGATGGTCCACGTCGTCGAGGATGCGCTGCGCCAGCGCATACACCCGCTCGCCGTCGTCGCTCACCGCCACACGGCGGGTGGTGCGGTGGAACAGCTTGACCGCGAGTGCGGCTTCGAGCAGCTGGATCCGCTTGCTGATATACGCAGGCGAAACGCCGAGTGCCTCGGCGGCGGCGGCAAAGCTGGACTTGCGCGCCACTTCGATGAAGACCCGCAGGTCCTCGTTGAGCACGTCATTCTTCACGATGTGTGTTTTATGGCTTTACAGTTTGGCTGATTATATTCCGCTTGAAGTTACTTACCATGGGCCTTCCCGATCCCATCAGTGAGGACTCCAACGTGAACCCGACCACTCCCGCGCCCCTGCGCATTGCCGTCATCCCCGGCGACGGCATTGGCAATGAAGTCATGCCCGAAGGCCTGCGCGTGCTGGAAGCCGCCGCCGAGCGCTACTCGCTGGCGCTCGAATTCGTCCGCTTCGACTGGGCGCACTGCGACTACTACCTGCAAACCGGCGCGATGATGCCGGCGGACTGGCGTGCGCAGTTGGAAGGGTTCGACGCGTTGTATTTCGGCGCGGTGGGCTGGCCGGCCAAAGTGCCGGATCATGTCTCGCTGTGGGGCTCGCTGCTGAAATTCCGGCGCGAGTTCGACCAGTACGTGAACCTGCGCCCGGTGCGGCTGTTCGAGGGCGTGCCTTGCCCGCTGGCCAACCGCAAGCCGGGCGATATCGATTTCTTCGTGGTGCGCGAGAACACCGAGGGGGAATACACCTCGCTGGGCGGCCGCATGTTCGAGGGCACGGAGCGCGAGGTGGTGTTGCAGGAATCCGTGTTCAGCCGCGTGGGCACCGACCGCGTGCTGCGCTACGCCTTCGCGCTGGCGCAATCGCGGCCGCGCCGCCACCTTACGGTGGCGACCAAGTCCAACGGCATCGCGGTCAGCATGCCCTACTGGGACGAGCGCGCCGACGCCATGGCGCAGCACTACCCGGATGTGACGGTTGACCGCCAGCACATCGACATCCTCACGGCGCGCTTCGTGCTGCAGCCCGACCGCTTCGATGTGGTGGTGGCTTCCAACCTGTTCGGCGACATCCTCTCCGACCTGGGCCCCGCCTGCGCCGGCACCATCGGGCTGGCGCCTTCGGCCAACCTCAACCCGGACCGCAAGTTTCCCTCGCTGTTCGAGCCGGTCCACGGTTCGGCGCCGGACATCTACGGCAAGGCCATCGCCAACCCGATCGCGATGATCTGGTCGGGCGCGCTGATGCTGGACTTCCTCAGCGGCGCCGAAGGCTTGGAGGCGGCCGACAGCGTGCGCTACCGCGAGGCGCACGATGCCATCGTGCACGCCATCGAGGCCGTGCTGGCGCAGGGCCCGCGCACGCCGGACCTGGGCGGCGAAGCGCGCACGGATGACGTGGGCGCGGCCATTGCGGCGCTTGTGCGCGACGCCAAGCCACCAGCGAACGCACTCACTGCATAGATGCGCGGCCTATGTGCCGCGCGCGCGTGCTAAGGGCTGCGGCACAGGCTTTTTGAGCGGCAAGGATCATGCCATTGCGTGGCGCGATTCGTGCCGTCGACTTGCCGTTGTTTGCACTGTCTTGCCCAACCGTTTCCAGACGTTTCCAGACTGATGCCTAACGCGTGAAACGCTCGCATGCGCCGAGAAAGTGTTTGTCCTTTCCGGCGCATACGTTCTACCTTACGAGAGTGCGCCCTGCCTTTCCGGAGACCGCAATGGCAATCCGTTCCACCGCATCACACAGCACCGCGCAGTTGCGACGGCTCGTCGGCCAGTTGCAGGCCGAGGTCGACTCGCTAGATCACCTGGCGATCTTCGACGCCGAGACGCAGACCGCGTTGGGCCAGGCCCGCGACCGCCTCACGCAAGGTATCGAGGCGATCGAAGATGCCATCCAGAGCCTGCGCACCCTGCAGCAGGTGCGCCCCTCGGCCATGCGCAGCCGAAAGACGCCGCGCGCTGCCTGATCCACAAGGACGCGCCCCATTACCCGCCATGCTCAGAATTCCTGCACGGTCGGGCGCAGCACAATCTCGTTGATATCCACGTCGGCCGGCTGCTCGATCGCGTAGGCGATGGCGCGGGCCACCGAATCGGCCGGGATGGCTTGCTGGTAGAAGTCGCCCACCACCTTGGCGCTTTCCGCGTGGGAGCTGCCCAGCTTGAGTTCCGAGTCGACCGCGCCCGGCGAAATCACCGTGGTGCGGATCGCGCCCCCGGTTTCATGGCGCAGGCCCTCGGAAATGGCGCGCACAGCGAACTTGGTGCCGCTGTACACCGTGCCGCCCGGGCTGAACACCTTCACGCCCGCGACCGAGGCAATATTGATGAAGTGCCCCGCACCCTGCTTCTGGAACACCGGCAGCGCGGCGGCGATGCCATACAGCACGCCCTTGATGTTGATGTCGATCATGCGTTCCCATTCATCGACCTTGGCGGCACTCATGGGGGCAATGGCCATGAGGCCCGCGTTATTGATCATGACGTCAACGCGGCCAAAGCTGGCCACCGCCTTTTGCACCAAGGCCTCGACATCGGCGCGCCGGCTCACATCGGCTACCGCCACTTCCGCCTTGCCACCCTTGGCGCGGATCTCGGCCGCCAGGGTTTCCAGGCGGTCGCCGCGGCGCGCGGCCAGTACCAGCGAGGCGCCCGCCGCGCCCAGGTGACGCGCGGTGGCTTCACCCAGCCCGCTGCTCGCGCCGGTGATGACTACAACCTTGCTTGCGATGTTCGTGCTCATTGCTCACTCCGGATAATTGCAGGCCCGCTGCCTGCGAATGGGAGTGATTATGTTGGCCGCCACGATCAATCAAAATGGAAACGTTTTGATTTCAGTATTCCAGTTTTTGGAATATTCCGGCTGACAGTGCACGGCTGGCGTTTGCCACAATGCCACTCGTTCAAGCCAGCGCGTGACGGGGAGCGCGCTCAGCGCGCCGGCACCGCGTCTTTGCCGCCGAAGTAAGCCACCAGCGCATCGAACACCAGCCGGATGCGTATTGGCACCGGGCTACGGCGCGAGCGGTAGATGTACAAGCCCCACGGCGTGGGCGCGAAGCGATCCAGCACGCTGACCAGGCGGCCCGAGCGCAGATGGGGCTGCGCGAGATAGTCGGGCAACTGCCCGTAGGCGAGCCCGCAGAGGATGGCCTCCATCTCGGTCTCCGGGTCGTCGGTGAGAAAGGCTGGCGCGCGCGGATTGAACTGCTCGCCCTGGGCGAAATACCACGGCCAGGCACGCCCGCTGCTGCGGTCGATCAAGCCGGTGGTGGGCAGCGCGGCGAGCTGGGCCAGGTCGCCCGGCTTGCCCACGCGCGCCGCCAGCTCCGGCGTGCCCACGACATGAAAGCCCACCCGCGTCGTCATGCGCGCCACCAGCCGCTGGTCGCGGAACATGCCAAGGCGCAGGCCGATGTCGATCTCGTCGTCGACCACATCGGCAACCTGGTCCGAGAGCCGGATGTCGAGCGTGATGCCCGGATGCGCCAGCGCTACCTCGCGCAGCGCCACCAGCAGATGCTGCCGCCCAAGCGTACTTGGCGCGGTTATGCGCACGACGCCCTTGAGTTCGGTGTCCGAGCGGCTGGCCGGATGCGCGAACAGGCTGTCGACATCGACCAGCGCCGCGCGGGCGCGCTCGGCCAGCCGCTCGCCGGCGGCGGTGATGCGGATCTGGCGGGTGTTGCGGTGGAACAGCGGCTCGCCCACGGCTTCCTCGAGGTCCTTGACCGCGCGGGTGACGGTTTGCGGTGACGTGCCCAGCCGCGTCGCGGCCGCCTTGAACGAAGCCGACTCCGCTGCCGCGCAGAAGATCCTCAGCATTTCCAGCCGGTTGAGCATGGTGGTGGTCGCCGTGAAAAAAGCAGATGCGTGGGGGATTACGCAAAAGCGCGATTATAGGAGCAGCCACGGCATTGAATGAGAACTGTCCCATTGCCGCCCAGGTCTATGTATGTCGCGCATCGTTCGTCCCGCATCGCGCTTCTGTCTGGCAGAATGCCCGGCTCCCGCGCGCGGCCTCCGCCATCCTGCGCGACGGAGCAATGTCCTCTGATGGCCCTCGCCGATTTTTTCAGGGCTTTTTCTTGGATTTTTCCTGGGCTTTTCCGGCTTTGGTCATCTCTTCAATCTGCAAGCTGTAAGGATTCCTTTTTCGCATGAAGACGTTTTTTTTCTCGGTGGCGCTGTGCCTGGCATCTGGCGTGGCCAGCGCTGCCGGCGGCTTTTCCCAATGTCCTCAATTCTTCGCGCAAAGCGCGGCCCCCAAGGCGCCGAGCTCGGCCGAGCTCAAGCTGCGCCCGCTTTGCTATGACGCCTTTGCGGTCATGCACTCCGGACGCAGCAAGACCCCGCTGTACGTGGCCGAGCGCCTGTCGCGCGCGCAGCTGATCGACGCCAGGGATGAGGCGCGAACGAACCGCTTCTTCTCCGATGCGCGCCTGCCCCGCGCGGAGCGGGCGGAACTGGACGACTACAAGGGCAATGAGGGCATCGACCGCGGCCACATGTCGCCTGCCGCCGACCAGCCGACCGCGCAAGCCATGTCGCAGTCGTTCACGCTCGCCAACGTGGTGCCGCAGTACAGCCAGAACAACCGCAAGGCATGGGCCTCCATCGAACAGGCCACGCGCAAATACGCCATGCGCGCGGCCGGCGATGTCTATGTCATCACGGGCCCGGTCTTCGATGGCAACATTCGCACCATCGGCAGCGGCAAGGTCTGGGTTCCCACCTATCTCTACAAGCTGGTCTACGATCCGTCGACCAACCGCGCCTGGGCGCACTGGATCGAAAACTCCGACGCCGCCCGGCCAGGCAAGCCGATCTCCTATGGCGAGCTGGTCAAGCGCACCGGCATCGAGTTCCTGCCTGGCGTCCATCCGGCAAGCTGATGCGCCGGGCGTGTCGGGCTGCGGCACGCCCGGCACGCCCGCCCGGACAGTGGCACACTTGCAGCTTGCCGGATCTCTGTCCTGCCAATCCATCTCAATGCACGTCAATGGAGCAAGCCACCATGCCGAACCACAGCAACAGCCAATGGATCCGCGTTGAAACCGAAGGCGGCGCCTTCGATGCCTACCTGGCCCTGCCGCCCACGGGCAAGGCGGCCAATGCGCCGGGCATCGTACTGGTGCAGGAAATTTTCGGCGTCAATGAACATATTCGCGCGGTAGCGGACCAGTACGCCCTCGACGGCTACGTGGTGCTCGCGCCCGACGTGTTCTGGCGCCTGGCGCCGCGCGTGGAGCTGGGCTACGCGGGCGCGGACATGGCGCGCGCGATGGAGTTGCGCCAGAAGGTGGATGTGGAGCTGGCGGTGAAGGACATCGCCGCCACCGCCAAGGCGCTGCGCGGCCAGCTCGACGCGGGCGCAAGGATTGCGGCCGTGGGCTACTGCTTCGGTGGCCTGATGGCCTACCTGAGCGCCGCGCGTGGCCTGGTCGACGCGGCGGTTCCTTACTATGGCGGCGGCATCCAGAACAACCTGCAGGAAGCCGCCAATATCAAGGTGCCGGTCCAGTTCCACTACGGCGCGCTCGATGCGCATATCCCGGCCAACGCCGTCGAGAGCGTGCGCGCGGCCGTGGCCGGCAACCCCCAAGCGGAAATCCACGTCTATGCGCAGGCCGATCATGGCTTCAACTGCTGGGCGCGCGGCTCGTATCATCAGCCGTCCGCCGTGCTGGCCCACGGCCGAGCCCTGACCTTCCTGGCTGGCGCGCTGTCCGCCTGAGCAAGCTGCGCCCATCGGGCCGCGCTCGCACGCCACGGCTCCGCCGTGGCGCGGGGCATGGCCTTCATTTTTTCCTCGCGCCGGACGTCCTGCCCGGCGCCTCTCACCGTCCCCCCCGCCCAGGGCGGCTTGCGCCTCTCCCCACCCCGCCCGTATGCTGGCCCCTCGAACGCCAACGCCGCAGCCATGGCATCGCGCCTGCATCGAGGATGCAATGACGCCCCAATGACGCCCTGCGGCATCGGCTATCAAGACTTGCTGGACCCTAAAACCATAACGGAGACCACCATGCAGTCAGAGCAGCAGCGCGTCCTGCGCAATACCATCCCCGATGCCCTCGCCCGTGCGGTACGGCGCAGCCCCAACAAGGTGGCGCTGCGCTTCGGCGAGCGCAGCTGGACCTATCGCGAGCTCGAGGCCGCGGCGGCCAGCGTGGGCGCCGCGCTGCAACGGTGGGGCCTGCGCCCCGGCGACCGCGTGGCGGCGTTCGGCAAGAACTCGGATGCCTACGTGCTGCTGTGGCTGGGCTGCCTGCGCGCCGGACTGATCCACGTGCCGGTGAATTTCTCGATGACGCGCGGCGAGGTCGAGTACATCGTCGCCCAGTCGGGCGCCAGTGCGCTGTTCGCCGACCCGGCTCTGGCCGCGCACATCGAAGGGCTGCCTTGTCCGCTGCTGGGGAGCCTCCATGGCGGCGGCCAGCGCGATGTGCTGACGGCGGCCAAGGGCCCTGCCGGGGAGATCCTCGCCACCCTCGACGACGCCATGCCGGCGCAGATCCTCTACACCTCCGGCACCACGTCCGCGCCCAAGGGGGCGGTGCTGACGCATCGCGCCTTGCTGGCCGAATACATGAGCGCCATTGCCACGTGCGACATCAAGCCAGAGGATTACTCGCTAGCCGCGCTGCCGCTCTACCACTCCGCGCAGATGCATGTCTTCCTGATGCCGCTGCTGCTGATGGGCGGCAGCATCCTGCTGGCGCAAAGTCCCGAGCCGGGCTTCTGCCTGCGCACGGTGCGCGAGGCCGGCATCACCAGCTTCTTTGCGCCGCCCACCGTATGGATTGCGCTGCTGCGCCACGCGGACTTCGATCCTTTGCAGCTAGCCTCGCTGACCAAGGCCTATTACGGCGCCTCGATCATGCCGCTGCCGGTGCTGCTGGAACTGCGGGAGCGCTTGCCCGCGCTGGGCTTCTTCAACTGCTACGGACAAAGCGAGATCGGCCCGCTGGCCACGGTGCTCGGCCCGCAGGAGCACCGCGAGCGGCCCGCTTCGGCCGGGCGGCCCGTGCTGAATGTGGAAACCCGCATCGTCGACGAGCAAATGCAGGACGCCAGACCCGGCGAGCTCGGCGAGATCGTGCACCGCTCGCCCCAGTTGCTCACCGAGTACTGGGACAAGCCGCAGCAGACCACCGAAGCCTTCAGCGGCGGCTGGTTCCACTCGGGCGACCTGGGCTATATGGACGAAGGCGGCTATCTGTATGTGGTCGACCGCATCAAGGACGTGATCAATTCCGGCGGCGTGCTGGTATCCAGCCGTGAGGTCGAGGAGTGCCTTTACCAGCATGAAGCCGTGGCGGAAGTCGCCGTGTTCGCGCTGCCCCATCCCAAGTGGGTGGAAGCGGTGGCGGCCTGTGTGGTGCTGAAGCGCGAAACGCAAGCGGAGGAGCAAGCGCTGCTTGGCCACGCCCGCGCCGCGCTTGCGCCGTACAAGGTACCCAAGCGTATCGTGTTCGTGGCCGACCTGCCGCGCAACACGGCCGGCAAGCTGCTCAAGCGGCAACTGCGCGAGGATTACGCGGGCCTGTTCAGCGATTGAACGTGCGGCTCCTTCCTCAGTAAGGCATTGCCACGCCGTTCTGCACCTTGACCCGGTCGCCGTTGCGCAGGTTGTATGGCGTCGACTGGGTCAGCGTGAGGTAGCCGTTGTCGGTGGTGCGCACCCGGATACGGTACGCGGGCGGTGCCGTGTTGGTGCGCTTTTCCACCTCGTTGCCGGCTACCGCGCCGACCACCGCGCCGCCGATGGTCGCCACCGTATTACCACGGCCGCCACCTACCTGGTGGCCAAGCAGGCCGCCAACCATGCCGCCGATCAAGGTGCCGGCGACACCGCCGCTTGCCGGCTGTCCCGGCAGCATCTCGATGGATTCGACCTGGCCGTAGCGCACGCCGTACGCATCATTGCCGTAGGCGCCCTGGGGTTGGCTCGCCTGGGGATAGCCTGGCTGTGGGTAGCCTTGCTGGGGATAGCCTTGCTGCGGATAGCTCTCCTGCACGGGCGCCTGCGGGTAGCCGGATTGGGTGTAGTCGGCCTGCGGGTAGGCCGGCTGCTGGTAGCCCTGCTGCGCATAGGCCACGGGATAAGCGCCGCTCGCCTGTGTGCTGCTGCCGTACGTGCCCGAATTGCCATAGGCCCCGTAGCCACCGTAGCCGCCGCCATAAGGCGCGGTCACGCAGCCGGCCAGGGCGCCCGCGGCAAGCAGGGCAAGCGCGCCGGTACGAAGGGGGAAAGAAGGGAATGGCATCGGGAGAGCTCCTGCGTAGATTCGCGAATGGTGATGCGCGCGAGTCTAGGGCCGCGGGAGCGCCTCGGGTGTCACCGAGGCTTGTGATTGGTAACCACCTGTAACGGCGCAAGCTGGCCGGGCAAAAAAAAGATGCGTTTACCGGCTTCATGGGCCCTCAGGCGCGCTCCGCGCCATCGTCATTGAAGGCCGTGAGGCGTGCCACGCGGAAGGTGCCGCGCAGCGATTCGAGCTCGCTCCGGTGCAGCATGGCAAGGCGGTTCAGGAAGCGCTCGCCCTTGGCCATCAGGTGGACTTCGACAATGCGGCGGTCATCCGGGTTGGCCTTGCGCTTGACCAGGCCGGCCGCCTCGCACCGGTTGACCAGCGCGACCACGCCGTGCTGCTTGGCCTGCAGGCGCTCGGCGAGCTCGCCGATCGATGCCCAGTCCTTGCCGGCGCAGCCGCGGATATGCAGCATCAGCAGGTATTGCTGCACGGTCAGCCCTTCGTTCTGGGCTGCGTCTTCTGAAAACCGCAGGAAACGCCGCAGTTGGTAGCGAAAATCGGAGAGTGCCTCGAAATCCTGCTTGGCAAGCGGGGAATTGGATGCGGCAGGCTGGCGGGTCATAAGGGGCAGCGGCTATGCACTGGGGACTTGGCTCGACGCCCATTATAGGGGCTGCCCCTGGCGGTTCCGCGGACGTGCGGCAGTGCCAGGTTGATGAGGCAGGCCAGGGTTTCGACCTGCGCCGATGCGGGTATGGCAGAATCTGTGCGTTCGCAGACACTCCTGACTGCCAACCTCACACTTCCACCGGAATCGAAACCGATGTTCTCGGAAATCGCCCTTTTCCTGCTCGATACCGTCTTCAGCTTGTTCGGCATGGCGCTGCTGCTGCGCCTGTGGATGCAATGGACACGGCTGCCCACGCGCAACCCCGTCTCGCAGGGTGTATTCCAGGTCACCGACTGGCTGGTGCGGCCCTTGCGCCGGGTCATCCCCGGCCTTGGCGGCATTGACTGGGCCACCGTGATCGGCGCCTGGCTGACCGCCCTGGCGTTCCTGCTGCTGGTGCTGCTGGTCTCCGGCGCCGACCCGCTGACCTACCTGCCGCTGATCCTGCTGATCGCTGTGCTCAACGTGCTGAAGTGGGGCATCAGCATGGTGATGTGGGTCACGCTGCTCATGGCAATCCTGTCATGGGTCAACCCGCACTCGCCCGTCACGCCTGCCATCAACCACCTGACCGAGCCGCTGCTGCGCCCGATCCGCCGTGTGCTGCCGCGCCTGGGCGGCTTCGATATCTCGCCGCTGGCGCTCTTCGTGATCGCGCAGATCCTGCTGATGATCATTGCCCGCCTTGGCGCGGGATTGTTCGGCGCGCGATTTGGCCTCTGAAGGCCCGCCCGGCAAGCGATGCCGGGCAGCCGTCCCGGGTTGGAGGCCCGGGCATTGTCCATGGTGACGAACAGTGTTTTGGTGATTGGCGCTTTTTCCTGGGCAGCGGTGGGCATACATTACAAGCAACGTGGAACACACCACGATATGCCCGAAGGAAAAGCTGCATCATGAAGACTCTCGCACAACCCCGCACCCTCGCCGTTTCCCTCCTCTGCGCCATCGGCCTGTCGATGGCCGCCGCCTCCGCGCACGCCGGCACGCCGGTCTCCGACCTGGCCCGCCTCGATGGCAGCATCGGCCGTACGGTCGACGCGTTCACCGATGGCGCCCGTAGCGGCCCGCGTGACCCGTTCACCGACGGCGCCCGCACCGGCCCGCGTGACCCGTACACCGACGGCGCCCGCGCCGTGAACGAGCCTCGCAGCAGCTTCAGCGACGGCGCCTGAGCGCCACCTGGCATTCGCCAGCGATGGAAGAGACAGAGTTAGTTGACAGAGTTAGTTAGCTAGTCAGCGCTTCAGCAAGTCATCACAACGTTGTCAGCGCGGCAATGGGCTGGCCTGCCAGCCGCCCCCACCGCAATGACCCTCGCAGCCGCGCCAGCCCTCACGGGCCGGGCGCGGCTGCGTCGTTCCGGTCCTGCAGTTCCGAGGCCATCATGGCCTCCACCGCCTCCATGAACACGCGCACCTTGCGCGGCTGCAGCCGGCGGTCTGGCAGCAGGGCAAAGACCCGCAGCGGCGGCGGCGGGTAGTCCGGCAACACCTTCACCAGGCGTCCCTGAGCCACCTCGGCCTCGCAATAGATCAGCGACAGCCGCGCAATGCCAAGGCCGGCCAGCGCGCCCTGCAGCCGCAGCTCGGCGTTGGCGGTCTGCATGCGCGGCCGGATCGGTACCGCCACGCGCTCGCCATCGCGGGTGAATTCCCACATGCCGTCGCCGGGCGTGGTCAGGGTTGGCAGGTTGGCCAGGTCTTCGGGCTGCAGTTGCAGCGGCAGGCCGGCGGCCAGCGCCGGTGCCGCGAACAGGCCGCGCTCCACATGATAGATGCGCCGCGCCACGGTCCCTGAATCGGGCAGGTCGGCATCGACCGCGACAAAGGCGACGTCAAATCCGTCACGAATGGGATCGACCATGCCTTGAGAGATCTCCACCTTCACGTCCATTGCCGGGTGGGCCGCCAGCGTGCGGCAGATCACGCCGCCCAGCTGCTGGGCGCCAAATTCGTAGGGCGCGGCGATGCGCAGCACGCCTTGTACCCGCTCCTCCCGCGCCAGTGTTTCCTGGCGGATCTCACGCAGCCGCGCGAACAAGGGCGCCACGTCGCGGTACACCGCGCTGCCGGCGTCGGTCAGGCACATGCGCCGGGTCGTGCGCTGGAGCAGCTTCGAGCCGATGGCCGACTCGAGCCGCGCCACCGCCGCCGAGACCCGGGACTTGGGGCAGTCGAGCTGCTCCGCCGCAGCCGTGAAGGTGCCCTGCTCCACCACGCAGCAGAAAGCTTCCCAATCGTTCCACTGGATTGTCTCGTTCACCAGGCGATGTTTCCTTTACAAACTATGTTTCCCAAACGCGCGACATTATGCGCGCAGCGGGCGCGCCACTGGCGCGCGCCCCGCATTTCCTCTACCCTTTCCGCCTTTCCGTGTGTATTCGGCGAACAGCCGAACCAGCCGATGGCCAGCCCTGCCGCTCCCGACAATTCCGACCTCCCGGCCACGGATCCTTCCGTGGCACCCGCCGCCGCGCCGGGCCCGGAGAAGCCGAGCGATACCTATGTGCAGTCCTTTGCACGCGGGCTCTCGGTCATCCGCGCCTTTGACGCGCAGCACCCCGCCCAGACGCTGAGCGAGATCGCACACGCCAGCGGCCTGACCCGCGCCGGCGCGCGGCGCATCCTGCTGACCCTGGTCGGCCTGGGCTATGTGCGCGCCGATGGACGCCTGTTCCGCCTCACGCCCAAGATCCTCGACCTGGGCTTTGCCTACCTGACCTCGATGCCGTTCTGGAATCTGGCCGAGCCGATCATGGAGGCGTTGTCGCAGGAGGTGCACGAGAGCTGCTCGATCTCCGTGCTGGACGGCACCGAGATTGTCTATGTGCTGCGGGTGCCGGCGCGCAAGATCATGACCATCAACCTGTCCATCGGCAGCCGGCTTCCGGCCTATTGCTCGTCGATCGGGCCGCGTGCTGCTGGCCGCCTGCCGCCGAGGACGCTCGATCGCGTGCGTGGG
>NZ_AHJE01000111.1 GCF_000243095.1 Cupriavidus basilensis OR16
GGGATGTCGTACGCTCTTGGGTGCAAGATGCCAACGCCGCAGCAATACAACCAAAGCCCCCCTTACTCCCCCCTAATACCCTCCGCATCCACAGCAGCAAACACCTCCTCCGCCATATGAAAAGCCGAGTTAGCCGCCGGCACCCCACAATAAATAGCCGTCTGCAAGAGCACTTCCTTAACCTCGTCGCGACTGACATGATTATTGGCCGCGGCGCGCAGATGCAACTTCAGCTCCTCGCTGCGATTAAGCGCCACCATCATCGCAATGGTGATCAGGCTGCGAGAATGGCGCGGCAAGCCTTCGCGGGTCCAGATCTCGCCCCATGCATAGCGCGTGATCAGGTTCTGGAACTCCTCGGTCAGCGGGTTGAGCTTGGCCAGCGAGCGATCCACGTGGGCACTGCCTAGCACCGCGCGGCGCACGGCCAGGCCGGCCTGGTAGCGCTCGCCATCGTTGGCGGGGTGGCCGGCGGGCTGTTGCGCATCGCCGCCCAGGAAGTCCAGCAGCGCCTCGGTGAAGCGCGCGGGCTGTTCGCGGTTGGACAGGTGAGCCGCTTCCAGCTCGAGATAGCGCGCGCCCGGAATGGCATCGGCCAGCGCGCGCCCTTGCGCCGCGGTGGTGGACGGGTCCGCGCTGCCGGCAATCACCAGCACCGGCACCGGAATGGTCTTGACCGCCTCGCGCAAGTCCGCGTCTCGCACCGCCGCGCAGTTTGCCGCATAGCCACGGGCGTCCAGCCCGCTGAGCACCGCGCGCAGGTCATCGAGCCGGCTGCCGGCGGCGCTGGCAAAGGCAGGCGTAAACCAACGCTGCAACGAGCCCTCCACCAGCGGCGACATGCCGTCGCGCAGCACGTCTTCGATGCGCGTGTTCCACGCCTCGGGCGTGCCGATCTTGGGCGCGGTATTGGCCAGCACAATGCGGGAGAAGCGCTGCGGTGCGTTCACGCCCAGCCACATGCCGGTGAGGCCGCCCATCGACAAGCCGCAGAAGGCGGCCTTCTGGATCTGCAAGGCGTCCATCAGCGCGATGACATCGCTGCCCAGTTCCGCCACGCTGCTCGGGCCCGGGGGCAATGCGGACTGGCCGCTTGTGACCGGGGTCCCGGAGGGCGATCCATGTTGGCCGGCTTCCTGCCGCCAGGCCGCCAGGACCGCATCGGCGAAGCCCGCCGCCTGCCCGGCGTAATTGGCCGGATCGCAAACCCGGTCCAGCGCCGCCGCATCCATCAGCTCCGCATGCGCTGCGTCCTCGGCCAGGGTCGCACCCAGGGCTTCCCGCAATGTCGTGCCTTCGGCCACGGCCCGCCGGCAGGCGCCTTCCACCAGGTGATGCGCCGGCAGCCTGCCGATCTTGCCGCCGAGCTCCAGCATGGCGGCTTCCGCCAGGATCAGCCCGTGCGTGACACCCAGGTTGGCGCGCATGCGCGCGGCATCCACCTGCAATCCTCCCACCACTTCCAGCATCTGCCGCAATGCCCCTGCTGCCAGCGTGACGATCTGCGGCAAGGTATCCCATTCCGCCTGCCAGCCACCCAGCGCGCGCTCGTGCTCCTGCACCATGCCGGCCAGCATGGTCGCCACCAGCGGCGGCACGCGCACGGCGGCGGTGAGCACAGCGGCGCTGCCAACCGGGTTGCGCTTGTGCGGCATGGTGCTGGAGCCGCCGCGCCCGGGGCCGGTGGGCTCCGCTACCTCGGCCACTTCCGTTTGCATCATCAGCGACACGTCACGGGCGATCTTGCCCAGCGTACCGGTGAGCATGCCGAGCGTGGTGGCTACCTCGACCATGCGGTCCCGGTAGGCATGCCAGGGCGTGGGCGCCACCGCCAGGGAGAGCGCGCTGCCAAGCGCCGCTGCCACGGCCGGCGCCGCGTCGCCCAGGCTGGCCAGCGTGCCGGCGGCGCCGCCGAATTGCAGCGTGGCGGCCTGCGCACGCGCGGCGCCGAGGCGGCGCAGGTCGCGGCGCAGGGCATCGAGCCAGCCGGCGGCCTTGAGGCCAAAGGTGGTGGGCAGCGCGTGCTGCAGCCAGGTGCGCGCCACCATCGGTGTGTCGCGGTGCTGGCTGGCGAGCGCCGCACAGGCATGGCCAAGGGCCTTGAGATCGGTGTCGACCGCCTGCAAGGCTTCACGCAATTGCAGCACCATGCCGGTGTCGATCGCGTCCTGGCTGGTGGCGCCCCAGTGCACGTAGCGCGCGGCTTGCGCGTCGCGCGCGGCCACGCGGGCGGTAAGTTGCCTCACCAGGGGAATGGCGAGGTTGCCACCGGCCACGGCGGCGGCGGCCAGCGCGTCGAAATCGATCTCGTCGGCGCGGCAGGTGGCGGCGATCGTCTCGGCGGCGTCCGCGGGGATCACCCCGCAGCTGGCTTCGGCGCGCGCCAGCGCGGCTTCAAAATCGAGCATGCGCTGGACGGTTGCCGTATCGGAGAAAGCGGCCAGCGTGGCGGCGCTGCCGAACATCGGGTCGGTCAGTCGGGATGAAGTCGGCATCGAATCAGGTTCGCATCGGCATGGAAAAACCCCAGCGCCGGCCCGCGAAGGGTCCGGCGCCGGGGCTTGGTTCGGCGCGGGCGCGCTGGCAATGGCTGCGCGCGGGATCAGATGTCGAAGAAGACCGTCTCGTCCTGGCCTTGCAGCACTACCTGCCATTGCAGCTTGCCTGCGCCTGCTTGCTGCGCCACCAGCGTGTGGCGGCGCGCGGCGGGCACCTGCGACAACGCCCAGTCGCGTGCGTTGGCCTGCGCTTCGTCCGGGAAGTATAGGCGCGTGGACAGATGCTTGAGCAGGCCGCGCATGAACAGCGAGACGACAATGTGCGGCGCCTGCGGCTGGCCGTCGGGGCCGGGCACGGGGCCCGGCTTGACGGTGACGAAGCGGAAACTGCCGTCGGGCCCGGTCGGCAGCCGGCCAAAGCCGGTGAAGCCAGGCACCAGTGCCGTCCCGGCGCCATCGCGCGCGTCGTCGGGATGGCGGTAGCGGCCGGCGGGGTTGGCCTGCCAGATCTCTACCATGCCGTCGGGCACGGGATCGCCCTTGCCGTCGATCACGCGGCCTTCGACCACGATGCGCTCGCCCGTCAGTTCGGGGGCATCGGCGGTCAGGTCGGCGCGGTCAAGGCCGGACAGGCCGATATGCAGGTAGGGTCCAACGGTCTGGGATGCGGTGGCGTACAACATGGCTTACTCCATCGGCGTGGCATCGCGGCCACGCAGCACGATATCGAAACGGTAGCCGAGGGCGTACTCGGGGACCGTGGTTTCCCAGTCGAAGGCGGCCACCAGGCGATCGCGCGCCTTGGCGTCCGGCACGCAATTGAAGATGGGATCGAAGGCGAGCAGCGGGTCGCCCGGGAAATACATCTGCGTCACCAGGCGCGTGGCATAAGCGTTGCCGAACAGCGAGAAATGGATATGCTGCGGCCGCCAGGCGTTGTGGTGATTGCGCCAGGGATAAGCGCCGGGCTTGATGGTCTTGAACTGGTAGCGGCCCTGCGCGTCGGTCACCGCGCGGCCTTCGCCGGTGAAATTGGGGTCGAGCGGCGCATCGTGCTGGTCGCGCTTGTGCACGTAGCGGCCGGCGGCATTGGCCTGCCAGACCTCGATCAGCGCGTTCGGCACGGGACGGCCGTTTTCATCGAGCACGCGGCCGCTGACCAGGATGCGCTCGCCGATGGCTTCGCCGGCGTGGCCGGCGGTCAGGTCGCTATCGCCGTGGCGCACGAACTCGGCGCCGAACAGCGGTCCGGTCACCTCGGACAGCGTCTGGTTCAGCGCCACCAGCGGCTCGTTGGGCGAGCGCAGTGCCGTGGAACCGTACGGGTCAAAGCGGTACTCCGGCTGCGTGTCCCAGTAGTGGCGGCGGTATTGCGCCAGCCCTGGCGGCAACTTGATGGGCGAGTCGGCCATGATACGTGTCTCCGTGGGGTGGAATTTTCATTACTTTATTTGCACCCATCACGCATGTATATTGAGTTTTTCAACTATTTGCATAATTTTTCGATATGCAACCCGCCTTCCAAGCCACCTTTCGCAACCGTGTCCGCCTACGCCACCTGCATTGCTTCGTGGCGGTGGCGCAAACCCAGCACCTGGGCCTGGCCGGGGAGCAACTGGGCCTTAGCCAGCCCGCCGTTTCCAAGACCCTGACCGAGCTGGAAGCGCTGCTGGGCGCACGCTTGCTGACGCGCGGCCGGGCGGGCACCGACCTGACCGAGCTGGGCCAGCGCTTCCTGCGCCACGCCTTGCGCGTGCTGGAGGACCTGGACGAAGCCGCGGATAGCATCGGTAGCTCGGCCGCCGCCGGGCGCCGGCATCTCCGGCTGGGCGCCCTGCCCAGCGTGGTGCCAGACTTATTGCAGGAGGCGGTGCTGGCGTTTCGCCGC
Source organism: Cupriavidus basilensis OR16 (assembly GCF_000243095.1). Lineage (GTDB taxonomy): Bacteria > Pseudomonadota > Gammaproteobacteria > Burkholderiales > Burkholderiaceae > Cupriavidus > Cupriavidus basilensis_D. Next base: position 4,387 of record NZ_AHJE01000111.1, read on the forward strand.
GCGCATCCGGAAGTCGGCCTGGCGGTGCAGACAGGCATGAACCGCACGCTGATCGATTGGCTTAAGGCCGATCTGCTCGATATCGTCATCGGCCGCATGGACAATCCGGCGGTGATGGAGGGGCTGTGGTTTGAAATGCTGAACGCCGAGCCGCTGCTGCTGGCGGTGCGCAAGGGGCATCCGCTGAGCACCCTGCCGCCTTCCATGGCGGACGTCATGGCCTTCCCGCTGGTGGTGCCGGCGCAGGGCTCGGTGCCGCGCCACAGCGCGGAGAGCCTGCTGGCGCGTCACGGCTTCGTGTTGCCGAACGGCGTACTGGAGACCGCGGACGCCTACCTGGGCCAGCTCATCGCGCTGAAGTCCGACGCCGTCTGGCTGGCGCCGCGCTGCGCCATGCGCCAGGCCCTGGAAGACAGGGAACGGGTGCTGCTGCCCATCTCGGGCCAGGGCAGCGAGGAGCCGGTCGGGCTGCTACGCCAAGGCGGACGCGACCTCGACGATGCCGCCGAGGCCTTCGTGCAGGACCTGCGCGAACGTGCCGCGGCGCGCTCGCGCGGGCTGGCGCCCAAGGCGAGGGGATAGGAAGGCGGCGCTCAGCCCTTGCACTGTGGCTGGGCGTTGATGCTGTCGCGCATGGTAGCGCAGGATCTGGCCAGGCCTTCCTTGTCACTGGCGTCGCGCCAGCGCGTGCGCGTGGCCTCCATGTCCTTGGTGAAGGCGTCGCGGAGCTGGCGCGCGCCCGCGGCTTGCCCCAGCCGCTCGTAGCCCGATGCCATGTGCTCGGTGCAGGAGCGCTGTGCGGCCTCCGCCTGCTCGCATTCCTTGGGCAGGGAGGTGTCCTTGACGCTCGCGGAGGACGCGGCCGGGGTGTCCGCCTGGCCACAAGCCCCCAGCAGCAAGACCAGCGCCGTCATCGATGCCAGCGAGGCGATCGATGAAACGGAGGCGATGTGATTAACCCTGTTGTTCTGCATATTTTTCCCTTTTTTGACAGAAACAGCATGCTAACCAAAACCCCTTGGCACGGTCTGCATCAGGCGGCCTGAAGTTACGTGTGGTGAAACATTTTACATCTCGTAACAAAGCGCATGAAAATGACGGCCCTTATCACAAATTGGTTTCGCTTGTCGCTTGAATATCAATATTATTTACATTTTGGATATATTTAGCATATAGGCCTGCAAACCGCGTTGACACGATAACCATTTCCTTCTTAAATCGCCAAACCGAAACGCCCCCCTCCGGGCCGGCGAACGCAATATTGACAACGGCCAACCCCGTGATCGCAGCAGGACGGCCATCAGCACGCACGCATGAATAGTCGGCGCCAATGCGGCCGGGATTTTTCATTTGTCCTCCGAACTGCTCACGCATGGGGCAGCCTCTGTTCTGATTTGAAAGACGAATGATGGTGCCTTCCTCAAGACGCCAATTTTGGCTGCAGTCGCTGGGGACCTTCGGCGTGCTGCTGTTCGGCAGCATGATCGCGTTGTCCATCGAGTATGGATATTCGCTGGAGCCGTCAGAAGGCGTGGTAGGCACGCTGGCCCGTGCGGCGCTCTCTGCACGCAGCGAGGCTTCCGAGATGGCTGGCGTGCTCGTGGTACTACCCGAGTCCGTCGCCCCGGCCACCGATGCCGCCCGCGACAGTCTGCAATACGACGAGGAAATGATGTCCGGGCTGGTGGTTTCCGCCCGTGAATATCCGTTCTCGGCAAGCATGACGACCGCCTCCAACGCCGCGCTCGCCACCCTGCCCGCAGCCGCGTTGCGCACCCCCACGGCATTTATCGCACCGCGATCGGATCTGCCGCTGCTGACGCAACTGCTCGGCGGCGATGGCCGCGTGATACTGGATCGCCTGCCGGTGGATCGGGGCCGCCTGATTGGCGCCGCGGCGGTCAAGCCACATCCGCTCTCCCACCTGCCGTTGGACGATTGCGAGGGCGGCGGCTTTGCCTCACTGTTCAGCCGCATTTGCGGCGACCAGACAGCCGTCGTCCTCGCCCAGCCGCCAGGGCTGGTGCACTACCTCTTCTCCGACGATCCGATCGGCGTGTTGATGCGCCGCCCCCGGTATGCCGGCATGACGGTGGTAGCGTTGCCGGCCCTGGACCCGCACAAGGTCGCGGTGGTCTACCAGGGCCAGTACGATTTTGTCGGCGCGACCGAATTCATCGCCACCACGCTGGCTGCGGTCGCCTCCGGCCGCTATCTCCAGGAAATGCCATGGGCGCTGCAGTCGTCGCTGGCGCTGGTGATGGTCATGCTGGTGGCGCTTGCGTCGAGCACGCTGGGCTTGCTGCGCTCGCTGGGCATCGGCGCGCTGCTGTCGGCCGTGGTGCTTGCCATCGTGTACTGCGCGGCCCGCTGGGGCACTTTTGCGGTACGCCCCGAGCCAGCCCTGTTCGGGATCGGCGCCACGATCCTGGCCAGCGCGGTGCACTGGCACTTCGCCACGCTGACCACCGCCTACAGGGTGCTGCGGCAACTGCGCAGCCACGACGGCGACAAGCGGACCGGCAACATGCGCGGATCGCATGCCAACGCGTTCGGCTCCGACCGCGACCTGTCGCGCCTGCATGAATCGGTAGGCCAGTTGATGTCGCGCTCGGCACGGCTGCAGCGCATCGTCAACAACCAGCCGTGGTGCACCATCGCACTGGACCGCGAGGGGCTGGTCCTGGTCGCCAGCGCCAACGCTGCCGTTACGCTCGGGGTACCGGTGCAGCGCGGCAGCGTGCTGGCCGAGGCGCTGAGCGAAACCGCCCAGCCGCTCGCTGACGAACAGCGTCCCGGCGGCGCCATCGCGTACTACAACGGACGGCCGCTGTGGCTGCGGCGCGACCGCGTGCATAACGACCCCGACATCGCCGCGCTGGTCACGATCATCGACTGCAGCCCGCTGGAGCAGGTCTGGCGCCATGAGACCGACCGCCTGCGTGCCAGCTTGCACGACCTGCGCGCGCCGCAGAACTCGATCCTGGCCATGACGCAGTTGCACGAGGCGGACCGCGGCGCTTTCGATTCCCTGGGCGGGATCGGCCACATCGGGCGACTCTCCGGGTTCTTGCTGAACCTGACCGAGAATCTCCTGCGCACGCCGTTCCGCCGCACGCGGGACATCGAATGGGAGCCCTGCGACCTGCAGGTGCTGGCGCAGGACGTGGTGGCGCGTGCGCAGCCACTGGCGCACGCGCGCAAGGTCAGCCTCCGGTTTTCCCGCCTGGACGAGGCCGCTGCCGAGGCCGCTTCCGAAGCCGATAGCCAGGCCGGAGCCGCGCAGGCTTCGCACCCGGCACCCGGTGACGCCACCGTTACCGGCGTTCCCCTGTTGCTGGCGCGCGCCCTGCAGAATGTCCTGGACAATGCCATCCAGCTCTCCCCGCCCGGAGCCTGCGTCCAGGTCACGCTTAGCGCCAGCCCGGAGGCGGTCGAGCTTGCCGTCTCCGACCAGGCCGGCGGCTTGCCCGGCATCCGGGGCAGTGCTCGCCTGGGCAGCTTCGACCAGTGGCACGGCCGGCTGCCAGGCATCCTGCGCGCGGGCCAGCGCCGCCAGGGCTTCGGCATCGGCTTGCGCATCGCCACTGAACTATTGCAACTGCACGACGGGCAGTTGGTGGCCGATACGGTGGAAGGACGCGGCACCGCCTTTCGCCTGATCGTGCCGCGCGACGCCAGCCGTACCGGGCCGCCCGCCCATACCATGCCAAGCGAGGCCGTCCCAAGCGAGGCCGGCGCATTCTGAGCGGGACCCAACCCCATCCTTACCCGCCCATCCAGATACCAAAAAGAGCAAGAACCATGGCAGTCTCCCCCACCATCCTGGTCGTCGAGGACGATCCCGCGCAACGCGCGCTGCTTGCCAGCTGGATCAAGCAGGCCGGCTACCAGGTCTCCACCGCGCGTAACGGACTGGAAGCCAAGCACTACCTGGAGGCCCAGTCGCCGCACCTGGTGGTGCTGGACCTCAACATGCCCGAGATGGACGGCATGCGGCTGCTGCGCTGGTTGCGCGGCCGTGGCCGGTCCCGCATCCCGGTGTTGTTCCAGTCCGTGACCGACGATCCGGAAGCCGTCATCCAGTTGCTGGACGCTGGCGCCGACGATTATGTCGCCAAGCCGGTCTGGCGCGAGATGTTGCTTGCCCGCATCCGGGCCCTGCTGCGCAGGAGCTTGGGCGAGCCTGGCGAGCAGACGCTGCGCCTTGGACGCGACGTGCTCCGCCTGGACGGGCATGAAACCACGCTGAGCGGCAAGGAGCTGGAGATCGCCCAGCACTTCGCGCGGCACGCGGGAGGCGTGGTGCGCCGGCAGGACCTGCTATCGGCGGTGTGGGGCATCGATACCAAGCTGGAGACCCGCACCGTTGACGTCTACGTTGGCCGCCTGCGCAGCCGCCTGCAGGCCATCCCCGGGATCAGCTGTCAGATCGAGTCGATCTATGCGGTGGGCTATCGCTTGCTGGCGAGTGCCGGGCCCGATGACGACGGCCAGCAAGACACCGTTGTGAACGGGCCTGACAGCGCGTGATCTGACCGCTTGCACCGGCAGTCGCACGCCCGGCATCAGCACGCCAGTAGCGTGCGCACCTGTCCGTGCGCTACGGCTGGCGCTGCCGCGCGTCATTGGCCGGTGCATCGCCGCCGGCGTTCGGCGCGGCGCTAGCCTGGTACCCGCGATATAGCGAGATGACGCGCGGGACGTAGTCCTGCGTCTCCGCGTACGGGGGAATCCGCATGCCGTGGCGCTCGACCGCGCCTTCGCCGGCGTTATAGGCCGCCAGCGCCAGTTGGAGGTCGCCGTAGCGGCCCAGCAGGTACTGCAGGTGGGCCGCGCCGGCCTGCACGTTCTGGCGCGGATCGCGTGCGTCGGCGATGCCGTAGCGCCGCCACGTGGCGGGCATCACAGCCACAACACCGACGGCGCCTTTGGGCGAGACCGCTTGCGGATTGAAGCCCGACTCGGT
>NZ_AHJE01000110.1 GCF_000243095.1 Cupriavidus basilensis OR16
GGTGGCTTTGTAGGTGGGGTTTTATTGCTTCTAGCTGCTGGCGCGGCTGTACGGTATTGGCCGTTTTGGAACGTGTGAGATGTCACTTCTCTTTACTCGTAAAGAGAAGTAACCAAGAGAAAGCGATCCTTGCAGGAGGCTGGGGTGTCGGGGTTGCGTAGCCCGGTGGTTGCGTCGTCAGGCCCCAGGTGCTAATGGCCTCGTGCCGTTACCAGATTGAATGGCCACGATCCTGTCAATGGCGCTGGTTTCGTAGTGAGGCCCCCGGTAGCCGCTCCCTGCCTATTCGCCCATCTGCCGATACCGGCGCAACATACCACGATACATCACGCCATGATGGTTTCGTGGTGGGGTGGGCGCGGTGGTGAATCCATCAGAACTGTTCCGGCGGTGCCACCGCGCCCACGACGGCACCGCGCCCACGACGGAAACGGGACGCTTGCAACTTCGTGGCCAGTCACTCCGCGAGCGACAGACGGCTTGAAATCCGTGGGGGCCGCTACCGGGGGGACCACCACGAATCCCTGGGCATTGGCTGGGTCGTGGTGGTCTAAACTGGTAACGGCACGAGTCCGTTAGAACCCGGGGCCGTACGACGAAACCATTGGGGTCCCCAATGACGCCACGCCAGCCTCCTGCAAGGATCGCTTTCTCTTGGTTACTTCTCTTTACGAGTAAAGAGAAGTGACATCTCACACGTTCTAAAACGGCCAATACCGTACAGCCGCGACAGCAGCTAGAAGCAATAAAACCCCGCCTACAAAGCCACCCCCCGCGTCAGCGGGCTACACGCACGCATGCGCCCCCCCCCAACGCCCCTTCCGCCCTGACTAAAGGACTCACGGACTCACGGACTCACGGACTCAAAGCCGGATGCTTCAACGCATGCGCAGTCTCCACCAGATGCGCGCGAAAACTCCCCTCATCCCGCTTCAACCCCAGCTCACCATACCGATAAGCCATCGCCAGCGCCTGGATCGATTCTGGGTGCTCGCGCTCGGCCGCGGCCTCGTACCACGCCACCGCGCGGGCCTCGTCGCGCGGCACGCCCGCACCTTCTCGATAGGCGTTCGCCAGCATGAACATCGCCTGCGCCACGCCGGCATCGGCGGCCATCTCGAACCAGCGCGCGGCCGCGGCCGGGTCCGGCGTGCGGCCATAGCCGCCACGATGCAGCAGGCCGAGGTAGTACGCAGCGCCAGTATTGCCCGCGGCGGCGGCCAGCTCGAAGTGGTGCCAGGCCGCTGCGGCATCGGGCGGGCGCTGCGCGTCGCCGAGGAATGCCGCCTTGCCCAGCACGAAATGCGCGCGCGCATCGCCCGCCGCGGCGGCCTGCTTCAGCCAGTCCCGGCCTTCGCCATGCGCTGCCGCTTCCCCGCTTGCCCACAACGCCTCACCGAGCGCGGCCTGGGCCGCGCCCTCCCCCGCCCGCGCCGCCTGGCGCAGCGCCGCGAGCGCCTCTTCGTCGCCAGCCGAGCCGGCCAGCGTCTGCCACTGGGCAAGCTGCGCGTGGCGCGCGCTGGCATGCTCGCGCCACGCCGAAGCCCCGCCACCAGGCGCGGCGGCGATGACCGGATGCAGGCGGCGCTTTACTGGCGTATTCGTTGCCGTGGTCATTGCCGTGGTCATTGCCGCCTTACTGGTTGAGGTCGATGCTATACAGCGACAGGTTCTTGGTGGTGTCGTAGGCGGCCTGCTCCAGCGCGATATTGGCGAGGCCCGCGGCTTGTGCCTGCGCCAGCTGGTTCGGCGCTGAAGCAAACACCACCTTGCCGGCCGTGGCCACCTTGGTGAAGCGCCAGCTGCGCGCGCCACCGTTGGCGGCGCGCGTGATGGAGCCGGCCTTCTTGATGTAGGCGATCAGCACGTCGCGGCTGGTGTCGGGCGAAGCGTAGACCGTCTTGCTGCCGTCCAGCCCGGGGAAATTGCCGCCGCCGCTGGCGCGGTAGTTGTTGGTGGCCACGATGAACTGCTGGCTGGCGTCGAGCGGCACGCCCTTGTACGCGAGGTTCTTGATGCGGCTGCCCTCCGGTTGCGTCACGTCGATCTCGTACTGCAGGTCGGGCGAGGTGAACATGTCGAAGTTATAGCCCGGGAAGCTGCTGATGAGCGGCTGGTTGGCGATCTTGGCCGGGTCGATCAGGTTGAAGCGCTTGGCTGCGGTTTCCAGCCAGGCCTTGACGTCGCTGCCGTTGACCTTCACCGCGTAGATGGTGTTGGGGTAGAGGTAGAGATCGGCCGCATTGTTGATGGCGAGGTTGCCCGATTGCACATCGGTGTAGTCGTTGCCGCCGCCAAAGCCGCTCTTGAACGGCGCGGAGACAGACAGCACCGGCAGCGCGGCGAGCGCCGGCAGGTTGGCGGCGATGTAGTCCTTCACGTAGGCAGCCTGCGCCTGGTTGACGATCTGGATCGCGCCGGGATCGCCCACATCGGCAAAGTACGTGCTCATGCGGTAGTCGGTGGTGCCGATCGGCGTCTTCACGTAGGCAATGGTGGCCTGGTGCTCCGCATCGACCGCGGCCGCCACGGTGGCGTCTGCCGCCACATAGCTCTTGTCGGCGTTCTGGATCGAGCGCGCTTCTACCGTGGTGGCGCTCTTGTCGACCACCCAGCGATTGCCGTCATGCGCCAACTGCAGCTTGATCACGCCCAGGCGACGGCCCCAGTAGTCAGCCATCACGGTAGGCACGCCGTTGACCGTGCCGCGCACCTTGTCCACGCCGGGCAGGTTGAACTGCGCCACCGTGCTGGTGGCATCGGGGAAGACCTGGTGCGAGTGGCCGATCAGCATGGCGTCCACGCCGACCACCTTGGACAGGTGCCAGCTGCCGTTCTCCATGGTGGGCGAGTAGGCGGAAGCATCGAGCCCGCCGTGCGAGATCACCACCACCAGGTCGGCCCCCTTGGCGCGCATCTCCGGCACGAACTTCTCGGCGGTTTCCTTCACGCCCTCGGTGTAGACCTTGCCGTCAAGCCAGCGCTTGTCCCAGCTCATGATGGCGGGCGGCGTGAAACCGATGATGCCGACCTTGACCGGCACCGTGACGGCCTTGCCGTCGGGCCCGGTGGCGGTGATCTGGCGGGTGATGATGGTGTATGGCTGGAACAGCGGCGCGCGCGTGCGCACGCTGTACACGTTGGCCAGCACCTGCGGGAAGGCCGGGCCAGCGCAGGGCGCCTGCACGGTCGGGTCGGGCAGCCCATCCACGTTGAAGCGATTGCCTGTGACCTGGTTCAGGTAGCCCAGGCCGTAGTTGAACTCGTGATTGCCGATGCCGCCACCGTCGAACTTGGCCGCGTTCATCACCTTGTACATGGCCAGCGTCTCGCCGCACTTGAGCGGGTTGACCTGGGCCTGGTAGTCGGCCAGCGCGGTGCCCTGGATGGTGTCGCCGTTGTCCAGCAGCAGGGTGTTGGGAAACTCGGTGCGCGCCTGCTTGATCAGGGTTGCCACCCGCTCGAAGCCGAAGGACTTGTCCTCGGCCAGCTTGAAGTAATCGTAGCTGCGCACATTGGTGTGCAGGTCGGTGGTTTCCAGCAAGGCCAGCGTGGCCTTGGTGCCGGCTGAGACGCTATCGGCCTGCGGCGTGACGCTCGAGCCCGTGCCGGGGCTGGCGGGACTGTCATCGGAGCCGCAGGCGGCCAGCAGCGTGGTGACCGCGAGGGCGGCGGCCACGGCGGCCACGGTGGACGCGGCGAGGATCGGGGGCGAAGCGGGCGCGGCGCGCGCGGGTAGAACGTCGGTCGGACGGCGGTGCATTTGTGGCTCCCTTCTTTCTTGTTGTGCCTGGAGCCGGACATTGTCCCGAGCGCAAATGGCAACAGAGTGACGCGAGGGTTACACCACCGTGACGGTTGGCGGCAGGCAGCAGGCGCGCCTGGCCGCTCCGCCGATATGCCCTGTCCTGATCAAATGTGCCATTGACGCCGCGTTATATACCGTCATATATTGCGCTTTTGGCAGGCGACTTCTGCTTGCCACGCCGCATCGCCAACCTTTGCCCCCATGCCCATGCACCCGACTTCCGCTCCGCAGCCTGCCCAGTCGCGCCAACCGTGCGGCGCCCGACGGACCGCCTCGCTGGCGGCCGGCCTGCTGCTCTGCGCCACGCTGGCGCTGTCCGCGCCGGCCGCCTTCGGCGCAGACCTGGTGGTCTCCGCCGCAGCCAGCCTGACCAATGCCTTCAAGTCGCTCGCCGAGTCCTACGAACGCGCGCACCCGCAGACCAAGGTGATCCTCAACTTCGGCGCCTCCGACGTGCTGATGCAGCAGATTGTCAACGGTGCGCCGGCCGATGTGTTTGCCTCGGCCGACCAGGACGCCATGAACAAGGCCGTGACCGAGCGCGTGGTGCAGCCTGCGTCGCGCCGCGATTTCGCCGCCAACCAGCTCGCGCTGATCCTGCCGGCTGACAGCAAGCTGGAAATCGGCAAGCTGCAGGACCTGGCCCGCCCCGAGTTCAAGCGCGTGGCCTTCGGCAACCCGGCGTCGGTGCCGGTGGGCCGCTATACCAAGGGCGCGCTGGAAGCGGCGGGTGTGTGGGATGCGATATCGGCCAAGGGTGTGATGGCGCAAAATGTGCGCCAGAGCCTGGACTACGTGGCCCGCGGCGAAGTCGATGCCGGCTTCGTGTTCGCCACCGATGCGGCGATCATGCCGGAGAAGGTCAAGGTGGCGCTGCGGGTGCCGACGCGCCAGCCGGTCACGTATCCGATCGCCATCACCTCGCAATCCAGGCAGCCCGAGCAAGCCGCGGCCTTCCTCGGCTACGTCATGTCGCCGGAAGGGCAAGCGGTGCTGGCCAAGTATGGCTTCCTAAAACCGTAAGCCGTAAGGCTTAAGCTCCCAACCGTTCCGGATCGCGCCCCAGGGCGCGGCGCCGCCAACCTGAATCCACCTCACCGCCTGCCTGGCTTCGCCGGCAGGCGTTTATGCTGATGACCTCCCTGGAAGCTGTCTGGGTCCCGCTCTCCCTGTCGCTCAAAGTGGCGGGCTGGGCCACCGTGCTCAATGCCGTGCTGGGCGTGGGCACGGCCTTTGCGCTGTCGCGCTGGCAATCGGCCGCGCGCGACGTGGTCGACGCTCTGCTCACGCTGCCACTGGTGCTGCCGCCCACCGTGCTCGGCTACTATCTGCTGGTGCTGGTCGGGCGCCGCGGCGTGTTTGGCGAGTGGCTCGGCCGGCTCGGCATCGAACTGGTCTTTACCTGGCAAGGCGCGGTGCTGGCCTCCACCATCGTGGCATTCCCGCTGGTGCTGAAGTCAGCACGCGCCGCCTTCGAAGGCGTGGACTCGCAGCTCGAGGACGCGGCGCGCGTGCTCGGCACGTCCGAGGCCGGCATCTTCTTTCGCGTGACGCTGCCGCTGGCGTCGCGCGGCATCATCGCCGGTGTGCTGCTGGCCTTTGCCCGCGCGCTGGGCGAGTTCGGCGCCACGCTGATGGTGGCGGGCAACCTGCCCGGGCGCACGCAGACGCTGTCGGTCGCCATCTACGAGGCCGTGCAAGCCGGCGACGACAACACCGCCAACCTGCTGGTGCTGGTCACCTCCCTCACGTGCGTGGTGCTGCTGGTGGCAGCCGGGCGGCTGGTGCCGCCCTCCCGCAAAATGTACCGGTAGACCGCCATGACCATGCACGTCACCGTCCGCAAGCAGCTTGGCTCCGCCGACCGCCATTTCGGGCTGGATATCGCCTTCGATTCGGAAAGCAAGCGCATTGCGCTGTTCGGTCCCTCCGGCGCGGGCAAAAGCCTGACGCTGCGCGCCATCGCCGGATTGCTCACGCCGGACAGCGGCCGCATCGTGCTCAACGGCCGCACCCTGTTCGACAGCGAGGCGCGCGTCAATGTGCGCCCGCAGGAGCGGCGCGTGGCCTACCTGTTCCAGGACTACGCCCTGTTCCCGCATTTGACGGTCGCGCAAAACATCGCCTTCGGGCTGGAGCGAGGCTGGCGCAACCCGCGCCGCAAAACGCACCACCCCGAAGCGCAGCGCTGGATCGATGCATTCGGCCTTGGCGCCATCACCGGCAACTATCCCGGCGAGATCTCCGGTGGCCAGAAGCAACGCGCCGCGCTGGCGCGCGCGCTGGCGGCGCGGCCCGATATCGTGCTGCTGGACGAACCGTTCTCCGCGCTGGACCCGGCGCTGCGCGTGCGCATGCGCGCCGAGCTGCGCGCGCTGCAGGCCAGCCTGGAAGTGCCCATGCTGGTGATCTCGCACGACCCCGACGACGTGGAAGCCCTCGGCGACCATGTGCTGGAAGTGCGCGAAGGCCGCATCTTTGGCGCCGCGCCGGTGAAGGGGCATCCGCAGGTGTACGCGCCTGTCTCCGCGCGCGCGGTCTGAGGCTGGCTCGGTGAGGCCGGCTCAGGCCCCAGCCGCACGCAGCAGGTCGACGTAGGCGGTTTCGATCAATTGCCCTGGCGTGATGCCCAGCTTGCCCAGCAGCGCATGGGCCTCGGCAACGCCGGCCTGGGCCGGCTCTCCATCGGCCAGCACCACCTCCAGCTCCAGGAAATCCCCCAGCCCTTGCACGCGGTCCAGGTGCACGCGCGTGCGGCCAACCAGGAACAAGGTGCGCGTCTTGCGCACGCGCCCGTTCTCGCCCCACGCCGCCGTCAGTGCGGCACGCAGGGAATCGGGCTCGGCCGTGGCTGAGAGGATGTAGTGGCTCTCCTTGGGCCCGGCCTGGTCGGCGCGCGCGTAGAAGATCAGCTGGCCTGCGCCGGACGGGAAGGCGCGCAACTTGAGCCGGCCGTTGGGGCAGGCAAAGAAGGTGTCGTCCTGCAAGATCAGCTCGGGGCCCCGATCGGCCAGCGGCGCGACCCGTGGCAACAACGCGTCCACACTGGCGATACGCGCCTTGATTTCTATGTTTCTAGGCATGGTCCTCAGGAATTCGGAAACTCAGGAAAACAACAGCTTGGCGGCAATCACCCACATGGTGACGCCGATGACAATCTCCAGCACACGCCATGCCGATGGCTTGGCAAACACTGGCCTGAGCAGGGCAGCGCCATAGCCAAGCGCGAAGAAGAAGATGAACGAAGCCAGCATCGCACCCGCCGCGAAGGCCTGCGTGCGGCCGTCGAACTGGGTCGACACCGAGCCGATCAGCATCACCGTGTCGAGATAGACATGGGGATTGAGCCAGGTCAGCGCCAGGCACACGGCCAGCGTGGCCGCCAGCGGCCGCGGCTCCGCATCGCTCGGTGCCAGCACGCCAGACGTGCGCCACGCCGTCCAGAAGCTGCGCGCGCCATACCACAGCAGGAAGGCTGCGCCGCCATAGCGCATGGCGTCCCCCAGCCAGGGCAATTTGCGCATCAGCACGGAAAAGCCCGACACGCCCATCAGGATCAGCGCGGCGTCCGAGACGGCGCATACCAGGCAAACCCAGAATACATGCTCGCGCCGCAAGCCCTGGCGCAGCACGAAGGCGTTTTGCGAACCGATGGCGAGAATCAGGGAAAGGCCGAGACTGAAGCCGGCGATGGCTGCGTCCATGCTCAAGCCCTCGCCGTGGCAAGACGGCCCGGCGCACATACTGCTTCCTGCAAATGTCTGCGAATCATCAATCGGTACTCGGATTTTTTGTCTTGGCTGCGCGGCCTTGCTGAGCGAACTCCATGACCGGCTTGCGCGGAGGATTGCGCGGCGCTACTCAGCCCATGGTGCCCAGGATCACGCTCGACGCCTTGAAGATCGCCAGCGCGCGGCTGCCCTCGGCGAGCCCGAGCGCGCTCACGCTGTCGTTGGTGACAATGGCCACCACGGTGCCGCCGCCGTCCAGCTCCACCGCCACCTCGGCGTTGACGGCGCCCGGCAGCACGCGGATCACCTTGCCTGGCAGCTGGTTGCGCGCCGAGAGCCGCAGCCCGGGGTCGGGCAACCCGAGCAGGACCGAGGAAGCCTTGATCAGCGCGAAGGCTTCGGCGCCGGGTGCGAGGCCCAGCGTCTCCACGCTTTCGTGGGTGATGGTCGCGACCACGCGCTGGCCGCCCGCGAGCGACAGCGTGACCTCATCGTTGACCGCGCCGCCGCGGATCGCGGCCACCTTGCCGAAGAGCTTGTTGCGCGCACTGGTCTTGATCATGAAACGCCGCATCAGGTGAAGGTCGTCCTGCGCCGTCTCGCTGACGTTGCCGAGACTGGCGAGGTGTTCGACAAAGAGCCGGTGCTCGTGCTCGAGCGCGCGGTAGGTGCGGATCAGGCTGGCGGCGCGCGCCGTGAGCACGGTGCCGCCGCCGCCCTTGCCGCCCGCGGCGCGGACCACCAGCGGCTCGCCCGCGCTGTTGTTCATGGCGTCGATGGCATCCCAGGCGCCCTTATAGCTCAGGCCAACCGCCTTGGCGGCTGCCGTGATCGAGCCATGTTCGCCGATCGCGGCCAGCAGGGCGATGCGTTCGCGCCCGCCCCAGTCCTGGGAGCCTGAGCGAAACCAGATCGCGCCGTCGAGTTCTAGCATGCGGGAATGGCGCTACCGCGTGGCAGCGCAGCAAAGTGGCAGAAGCCGCTTATCTTAATGCCAAAGCGTGAAGGCGCGCGGCCCGCCGCCATGCCTGCACGCGTCAACCCTGGTGAGCGGGGATATACCAGCGCATCATGCTGCCGGCAAAGTACTGGCGGTCGAGCTGGCGCAGCAGGCGCCACGCGGTGAAGGGATCGATATCCAGGTTGACCCAGGCCCAGGGATGGTTCGGATCGCCCTCGCGCACCAGCTCCACGGATGTCACCGGTGCGTAGGTCGCCAACTTGTCGCGCAGCATCTTCTCGGTCACATCGCGGTGCAGGCCCCGGATGAGTACCTTCATGTTTCGCTCCCGATATGAGGCGGCGCGCACGCGGCGGGCGGCACAGGCCTCCGTTGTCTAGCTCATTGTAGGCGGCCCAACGCGGGCCGTGGGCCGCGCATTGTGCCCTTGGAGGCAGTCAGCCCATGACGTGCACGCCGCCGTCCACGTACACGGTGTTGCCGGAAATCCGGCGCGCGTAGGGCGTTGCCAGGTAGGCGGTGGCAAAGCCGACATCCATGATGTCGACCAGCTCGCCCAGTGGCGCGCGGCCCGCGGCATCCGCCAGCAATTGCTCGAAATCCTTGAGCCCGGACGCCGCGCGGGTCTTGAGCGGCCCCGGCGAAATGGCGTGCACGCGGATGCCGCTCGGGCCCAGTTCGTGCGCCAGGTAGCGGCAAGAGGCCTCGAGCGCCGCCTTGACCGGGCCCATCAGGTTGTAGTTCGGCACCACGCGATTGGCGCCCTCGTAGCTCATGGCAAACAGGCTGCCGCCCGCGCGCATCAGCGGCACCGCGCGCCGCGCCAGCCGCACGAAGGAGTGGCACGACACATCCATGGCGCGCGCGAAGCCGGCCGCCGATGCGTTGAGCAGCCCGCCTTGCAGGTCGGCCTTGGGTGCGAAGGCCACTGAGTGCACTACCGCGTCGAGCTTGCCCCATTGCTGGGTAATCCGCTCGAACAGCGCCTGCTCCTGGCCGGCGTCCTCCACGTCGAACGGCATCAGGATGGTGGCGCCCACCGATTCGGCCAGCGGCGCCACATGCGGATAGGCCTTGTCGTTGAGGTAGGTGATCGCGAGTTCCGCACCGAGCTCGCGAAAGGCGCGCGCGCAGCCCCATGCGATGGATTCCGCGTTGGCCACCCCGACCACCAGCACGCGTGCGCCCAGCAATGGGGGATTGGGTACTTGCACCATGTTGTGCCTCGCTTGGTGAATGCGCGCCCCGGGTGGCGCCGGCTTATGTACGCCCGGCTCAGGTGCCTGTCTTGACGCCACGCCGCGCTGAAGGCTTGACCGCCTTGAGAGGCCTGGCCACCTTGCCGGTTGCCGGGCTTGGCGGCGCCAGCCACTGCCGTGCCCGCCGTGCCCGCCGTGCCCGCCTTGCCAACGCGCCCCTTGGCTGCCGGTGAAGCGTCCTTGCGCACCGCGCGCGGCGACGTTGCCGCGGGGGCAGGCGCCGCGGGCTCCGCCGTTTGCCGCGCCGTATGGTCGGTGCCCAGCACGTGCGCCACCTCGCGATAGCGCGCCAGGCGGGCGCCTTCGAGCGGCCCCACCACGGTCACGATGCGGTGGATCGCCATCATGATGCGGTGGCGCAGCGCGCTGTCCGGCACCAGCATTGGCAGCGCCGCCACGGCGCGCTCGGCGTCCAGCCCCACGATAAAGCTCTGCCGCCTGACCGCGGCCTTGACCGTGGCGATGTCAGGTTGCTGCTCCAGGTGCTCGCGCGCCATCTGCCGCATCAGGTTGAATGGGCGCTCTTCCAAGCCGGCCGTTTCCGCCGCCACATAGCAAAGGATGCGCATGAAGGCATCGAGCGGCGTGCCCTGCTTGATCGATGCCTCGGCCTCATGGAGGCGGCGCTCGGCGAGCTCCTCGCGCAGCGCCGCGGTCACCGGCGGCGGGCCGCGCTTTTCGGCGCCTGGCGAGAACCCCATCAGCGCGGACAGCCATGGCGACTGGTACAGCGCTTCGAAGAGCTGCTCCTGGAAGGCGTCGCGCTGTTCGCGCCACGCGTCGAGCGTGCGCACGATAGTGTCTGACACCGCACCCTCCAGCGTGACGAAGGGATTGTCCGGCGCCACCGGCTGGCGCGCCTCGCGCACCCACGGTGCCAGCGCGGCGATCCACGCCATCCACGGATTCGCGTCCGACGCCAGCGAGCGCTCCAGCCGGGCCGGATGCACCTGCCGCATCGCGTAGGCGCCCAGCTCGCTGGATGCGGCCTGCACCGCCGGCGAGGCGAAGGTGTCGTACAGGCGCTGGTTGACTTCGGCCACGCGGCGCACCACCTCGAACGCGCGCTCGTCGTCGCGGCCATCGTCCAGCGCGAGGATGTCGTCGATGGTCCGGCGCTCGAAGCGCATCAGGTAGCGGCCTTCGATCAGTTCCAGGTGCGAGGTGCCCGGCGCGATGTCTTCGATGCGCGCTTCGTACAGCCCGGGCGGCAGCACGTCGATCAGGTCGAGCGCGGAGAACAGCTCGGTGTGCTCGCGATTGGCCACGCCGGCCGAAACGAAGATGCCGAGGTGCCCGACCTTTTCATGCAGGCAGTAGACGATGACCTGGTCGTTGGCGACGATCTCGTCGACGCTGGCGTAGAGATCGGGAATCCAGTTCAGCGCCTGCTGCGGCGGCGTGATGTTGTCGCCCCAGGAGGCAAAGACCACGATGGGCGAGCGCACATTGCGCAGGTCCACCGCGACGCTGCCATCCGCGCTGCGCACCTCGCCCGCGGTGAGGTGGTTGCCAACGAACAGGTTCTGCACGATCCAGTCGATCTCGGCGCGGTTGAGCAGGAAGTGCCCGCCCCACCAGCGCTCGAACGCCAGGAAGCGCTCGCGCTCCGTATCCACCTGCGCATAGACGTCGTAGAGTTTCTTCCAGTACGTATTGGCCGGATTAAGCTGCTCGAAATTCTGCACCAGCCAGGCCCCGTCAAAGCGGCCATTGCCGAGATCCGAAGCAAAGGACGACAGCCACGAGCCGCCCAGCAGCCCGCCGCTGTAGCGCATCGGGTTGCGCCCGCGCACGCCCGACCAGTAGGCCAGCGGCGAACCGGCCAGCAGGATCGGCCCGACCAGGTCGGGCGCGGCGGCCGCCAGCATCATCAGCGCCCAGCCGCCCTGGCAATTACCGATCACGAATGGCTTGCCTTGCGCTTGCGGATGGCGCTCGGCCACGGTGCGCAGGAACACGGTTTCGGCGCGCGCCACGCACTCGATGGTCTGGCCTGGGCAAGGCAGCGGGAAAAAGGTGACGAAGTAGCAGGGATGGCCGCTGCGCAGCGCGATGCCGATCTCGCTGTCGATCTTGAAGCCGCCGATGCCGGGGCCGTGCCCGGCGCGCGGATCGATCACCACGAAAGGCCGCTTGGTGTCGTCGGTGACGATGCCGGGCGGCGGCAGGATGCGCAGCAGCGCGTAGTTGGCGGGTTGCGCCAGCGTGCGCGCGTCGATCACCACCTCGTGCTCGAAGATCAGTACCGGCGGCATGCCTTCGCGCTCGTGCTCGAAGGTCTGGTTGCCGCGCTCGCGCAGGATGTCGAGCAACAGGATGGCGCGCTGCCAGGCGTCATGCGCGTAGGACCACGCATCGGACAAGAGCGGTGGCACGCCGGCGGCTGCGTTGCCGGCATGGATGACGGGATCACGTGCGTTCACTCGGCTTCCCCTTCTACGTTCTACGGTGTGGCGCCGAAGGCAGTCATTTCCGGGCGATCGCGCGAAAATTGCTGCCCTGCAGCACCGCACAATCTACCAGCCCGCATGGTGCCTGACAACCCGCAGCAAGGGTGGATCCGCGGCGCAGATGACTTGGCGCAAGGTGCGAGCCAATGTCATCGTGGTGCAGGAAACATCGCCTATACTGGCCAGTGTTTTTTGCGCGACGCAGCATGCACGCGCGGCCGCACCGCACCCCCGACACACCGGAACGCCGATGACCCAGACACTCGACAAGTATTCCGTCCTGCTGGCGCGCTGCCATGACCTGCCCGCCATTCCCACCGCCGTGGCGCATCCCTGCGATGCTTCCTCGCTCGGTGGCGCGCTGCAGGCAGCCAGCCTCGGCCTGATCGTGCCGCTGCTGATCGGGCCCGAGGCGCGCATCCGCCAGGTGGCCGACGCCAATGCGCTGGACCTTGGCGACAGCGTGCGGATCGACGCGCCGCATAGCCATGCCGCCGCCGCGCGCGCGGTCGCGGCAATCCGCGCGGGCGAGGCGGAGCTGCTGATGAAGGGCAGCCTGCACACCGATGAGTTGCTGCACGAAGTCACCGCGTCCGCCACCGGCCTGCGCACGGGACGGCGCCTCTCGCATGTGTTTGCGATGGACGTGCCGAGCTACCACAAGCCGCTGTTCATCACCGACGCCGCCGTCAATATCTTTCCCACGCTTAACGACAAGGCCGATATCTGCCGCAACGCGATCGACCTGTTGCGCGTGCTGGGCATCGACTGCCCCAAGGTAGCCATCCTCTCGGCGGTGGAAACCGTGACCGACAAGATCCCCTCCACCATCGACGCCGCCGCGCTTTGCATGATGAGCCGGCGCGGCCAGATCGAAGGCGGCATCCTCGACGGCCCGCTCGCGTTCGACAACGCGATCAGCCATGAGGCCGCGGTGACAAAGGGCATCGTCTCCGAGGTCGCGGGCGACCCCGACATCCTGCTGGTGCCCGACCTGGAGGCCGGCAACATGCTGGCCAAGCAGCTCACCTTCCTGGCCGGCGCCGAAGCTGCCGGCATCGTGCTGGGCGCGCGCGTGCCCATCATCCTCACCAGCCGCGCCGACAGCGTGCGCGCACGCATCGGCAGTTGCGCGATTGCCGTGCTGCTGGCGCATGCGCGCCGCACGGCCCTGACGCCCGCCGCGATCTGAGCGTCCCGCCCTCAACGTCACCGTCACAAGGAGGCTTGCCAGCGTGAGCGCCATCCACCCCACCATTCTCGTCGTCAATGCCGGTTCCTCCAGCGTCAAGGTCTCGGTGTACGCCGTGCCCGAGGCCGCGCACGCCAATGCCGACATCAACCCGGTGCTGAGCGCGCACGGGCAGATCGAAGGCATCGGCGTGTCGCCGCACCTCATCGCCAGCATGGCGGACGGCCGCGTGGTCGCGGACGAACGCTTCCCGGTAGCACAGGTGTCGGATCACGACGCGGCCTTCCGCCTGATCCGGCTGGTGCTCAGCATCGGCCTGCGCGATGCGCCGCCGGTGGCGATCGGCCATCGCGTGGTGCATGGCGGCGCGGATTTCTCCGCTGCCGTGAAGATCGACGACGAGGTCATTGCCAAGCTGGAAGCATTGATCCCGCTGGCGCCGCTGCACCAGCCGCACAACCTGACGGCGATCCGCGCGGTGCGCGCCGCCGCGCCGGCGCTGCTGCAGGTAGCCTGCTTCGACACCGCCTTTCACGCCGGGCACGACCCGCTCGCGCAACTGCTGGCGCTGCCTTACGAATACTTCGAACGCGGCATCCGCCGCTATGGTTTTCACGGCCTGTCCTACGAGTACATCGCGCGCCGCCTGCAGCAGATCGCGCCCGACCTGGCACAGGGCCGCGTGATCGTTGCGCACCTGGGCAACGGCGCCAGCCTGTGCGCCATGCGCGAGGGGCGCAGCGTGGAATCCACCATGGGCCTGACCGCGCTCGACGGCCTGCCGATGGGCACGCGCTGCGGCGCCATCGATGCCGGCGCCATCCTGTGGCTGTCGCAGCAAGGCATGAGCACCAAGGACATCGAAACGATGCTGTACCAGGAGTCAGGGCTGAAAGGACTGTCGGGCGTCAGCAGCGACATGCGCGCCCTGCTGGCCAGCGACGCGCCGCGCGCGCGGCTGGCGATTGATTTCTACACCTACCGCGCGGCACAGGAAATCGGCAAGCTGGCGGCCACGTTGGGCGGCCTGGATGCGCTGGTGTTCACGGCCGGCATCGGCGCCAACTCACCGCCCGTGCGCGAGAAGATCTGCGCGCGGCTGGCAGAGCTGTTTGGCATCAGCCTGGACGCCGGCGCCAACAACGAGGGCCGCCAACGCGTCAGCCGCGACAACAGCCGCGTGCCGGTCCTGGTACTGCCTACCGACGAGGAAGGCATGATCGCGCTGAATACCGCGCGCATCATGATGGCGCAGAACGCGCTCGCGTAGCGCTCCCGGGACGCTAGAGCTAGCGTGCGAACGGCCTACGTTTGCAATGCGGATTCGGCGCGCGTATCCAGAACGTTGCGTTGGACAAGGCAGTGCAGGCCCGTGCCGACTTTGTCGCGACTGATCTGGATGCCAACCCTTCGGCGACCATGCGGCGCGCCGAAGGGCCGGTCGATGCGCAGGATCGGTCAGCGCGAGCAGGAAGGCCGCCAACCCACGGCGCGCCCCACCCCCGCATTGTTCTCCCCCTCCATCGACGTCAATTACTGGTTCCGCTCCGTGATGACGAGCGGGATGCGCACTTCGCCAACCGTCATGACCGCCTGCAGCGGCAGGGCCGAAGCCGGCAACGACGTCGCCGTGAACACGCGCGATGGCGACGCGAAGCGCAGCCATGCCGGCAAGGCCGTTCCGTCCATTTGCGTCACCCTCACCTCGGCACCATTCGCGGCGCCAGGAATTGCCTGCGCGGGCAACGCAAACCGGAAGTGACTGCCCGGCCTGGCCATGTCCTTCGGCACCGACACTGCGATGAGGTCCGACGGATTGCCAGTTGCCTTCAGGCTCACCGTGACCGTGATGCCATGCGGATCGTCCGCAGGCGCCCTCGAACCCGCGGCGGCAGTCGATGCGTCACCACCGCTGGCGTTGCCGCCGGATGAGCCGCTGCTGCTTGACGACGAGGAGCTGCCGCTCGACGAGCTCGAACCACCGCTCGATGTGTCGCCGCCGCTGGAGCTACCGCCGGACGAACCGCTGCCGCCCGAGGACGACGAGCTACCGCTCGACGATCCGGAACCGCTCGACGACGACTCGCCACCGCTGGAACTGCCACCAGACGACGAGCTGGAGCCGCTGCTAGAGCTGCCGCCGGATGAGCCGCTACCGCCCGAAGATGAACTGCCGCTGCTCGAAGAGCCAGAACCGCTGCTGGAACTACCACCGGACGAGCCACTACCGCTCGACGACGAGGAGCCTACCGCTCGACGAACCCGATCCACCGCTCGACGTATCACTACCGCTGGAGCTACCGCCGGACGACGAGCTGGAACCACTCGACGACGATTCGCCACCGCTGGAGCTACCACCGGACGAACCGCTGTTGCCGGACGAAGAACCGCTACCCGACGAGCCACTGCCGCTCGATGAACCCGTGCCATCGGTCGTGTTGCCGCTGGAGCTACCGCCGGATGAACCACTGTTCCCGGATGACGAACCGCTACCGCTCGACGAGCCCGCGTCATCGGGCTTGCCGCTGAAGCTGCCACTCGACGAACCGCCGCTGCCGCTCGAACTGCCGGAGGGCGGATCCAGTGGCGGCGGCGACGGCATCGGCACGGGAACGGGCGCCGGCGCCGGAGGCGGCGGAATCGGCACCGGGAATCCACCCGACGATCCAGGGCCTCCCAACGAGCTACCGGATGATCCGCTACCGCTAGAAGAGCCCGATCCGCTGGAGGAACCCGAGCCACTCGATGATCCCGAGCCACTCGACGAACCCGAGCTACTCGACGAACCCGAACCACTCGATGAACCCGAGCTACTCGACGAGCCCGAGCCGCTCGATGAACCCGAGCTACTCGAACCGCTGGAGCTACCGCCAGACGAGCCGCTGCCACCCGACGACGAACTGGAACCGCTGCTGGTGCCGCCGGACGAACCACTGCCGCTCGACGACGACGAGGAGCCACTCGACGAACTCGATCCACCGCTCGATGTATCACTTCCACTGGAGCTACCGCCGGACGAGCCGCTACCACTCGACGACGAAGA
>NZ_AHJE01000109.1 GCF_000243095.1 Cupriavidus basilensis OR16
CAACCCAGGCGCCACCAACGTGCTGCGCAGCGCACAGAAGGCCGCTATCCTGACGTTGATCGGCGATGCCTTGAAGGGCTGGCTGGCGTCTGGCTGGCGCAGCGCTTCGGCCCGGCGTACGGCGTCGACGACACGGGCTTCGCGCTGGTGGCGGTAGCGGTGTTCCTGGGCCACCTGTTCCCCGTGTTCTTCCGCTTCGCGGGCGGCAAGGGCGTGGCCACCGCGGCCGGCATCCTGTTTGCCATCGACCCGCTGCTGGGCGCGGGCACGATGGCTACCTGGCTGATCGTTGCCTTCTTCTTCCGCTACTCGTCGCTGGCGGCGCTGGTGTCGGCGGTCTTTGCGCCCTTCTTCTATGTCCTGATGTCGGGCGTGGACGTGATCGCCGGCGCGGTATTCGCGATCAGCGTGCTGTTGGTGGTGCGCCATCGCGCCAACATCGAAAAGCTGCTGGCCGGCAAGGAAAGCCGTATCGGCGAGAAGAAAAAAGCCCCGGGCGCCTGAACGGCGAGCCGGACAAAAAAAAGCCCGCACGATGAAGCGGGCTTTTTTATGCCGGCATGGCAAGTGGTCACGGCAGCTTGCTGAGGATGCCGCTCATCTCGTCAGCGGAGAAGGCACGCAGCGTCTGGCTGCGGACATTGCCCGCCATGCCCAGGGCCAGGCCGAATGCGGTCATGGTGGCATCGTCGGGCGCGGTAAAGGTCGCTACCAGGTCATATTGCCCAAGCGTCCAGAAAATATCCTTCATTTCAATACCGCTTGCCTTCGCCATTTCGCGAACAGCCGCGGCGCGCTTGGTTGTGTCCTTGACGGTACGGATTCCCTGGTCGGTGAAGTTTAGAAGGGTGACGAAAGTCGCCATGATGCGTCTCCTGATCAACTGGATTGGCGCTACGCGTTGCCAAAGCGCATAGAGCAACTACGCGCAGCAAGCTGCGTACCACGCGAGCCCGCATATGGCCCACGCAGCCATGGCGTCGGCGGGCAGCCCCCGCGCGAGGGTAAACCGCCCGAATGTGTTACAGATTTGATACGCGCCGGGATGCTGCCGTGCGCAGCCCGGGCTCAGGCGGCTTGTGCCAGCGCGGCGAACGGAAACACCATTTCCACCCGCAGCCCCCCCTCGTCCCGATTTGCCAGCACCAGCCGGCCGCCCGCCTGGCGCACCAGCCGGTCGACGATGGCCAGGCCCAGGCCCGAATGCGCATTGCCGCCGCGCGCCGGATCCAGCCGCACGAACGGCAGGGTGACCTTTTCCATGGCCTCCGGCGGAATGCCTTCGCCGTGGTCTTCCACCACCATATGCCAGCCATCGGCCTGGCGAGAGGTGCTGAGCAGCACCGGCGCCGCCCCATAGGCATAGGCGTTATCGACCAGGTTGCCGACGATGCGGTCGAGCTGGGTGGCGATCATGCGAAAGCCCTCGCCCGCCATCAGCGAGACTTCCACCGACTTGTCCTGCTCAGCCAGCGAGGCGGCCAGCTCGCCGATGCGGCGATCGACCTGCACCGGCCGCGCCGCGGGCTCGCCGCTCTGGGCAAAGGTCAAGAACTGCTCGACGATGGCCGACATGGATTCCACGTCGCGCGTGACGCCGGCCGCCGCCTTGGGGTCGGCCAGCATCTCGGCGCGCAGCCGCAGCCGCGCCAGGGGCGTCTTGAGATCATGGGCGATGCCTGCAAGCATCGTATTGCGCTCCTGGTCGATGCGGGTCAGGTCGGCCATCATGCGGTTGAAGCGCACGATCAGCTGGCGCAACTCGTGCGGGCCGCGCTCGCGCAGCGGCTTGACGGTGTGCTGGCGCGACAGCTGCTCGGCCGCCGCGGCCATGTCGCGCACCGGGCGCTGGATCTGCCAGGCAATCAGCAAGGCCACGGCCATGGCTACGCCGACCACCAGGATCACGCCGGGCAGCAGGCGGTTATCCGGCGGCGGGTTGACTACCCACAACGCCGGCATCGCGATCCAGTCCTGCCGATGCGGCAGCTTGACCCAGATGCGCGTGGTCTGTTCTTCCTCGAGCCGTACCTGGGTACCCGGGGGCATGCGCTGCGCGAACTGTTCGACCAGCCGGCGCGCCCGGCCCTTGGCCGCGACGGTATGCTCGGCCGCGCTGGCCTCGCTCGCCACCTCCACCAGGCTTGGCAGCTTGACCGGCGGCTGCGCGGCAAGCGCGCGCTGGATGCTATCGAACTGGAACATCATCTGCTCGACGGAGTAATCCACCTGCTGCTGGCGGCGATCCATGCGCAGGATGGCGAGCCAGGAGAAATGGCTCAGCACCAGCACCGCCGCGATCAGCAGCGCGATGCGTCCGAACAGCGTATCGATGCGCAGCTTCATTGGGCTATGTCTTCGGCTTCGTCGGGCACGAAGGTATATCCGCGCCCTCGCACCGTCTGGATGTAGCGGGGACGCTGGGCGTCTTCGTCGAGCAGGCGGCGCAGGCGCCAGATCTGGACGTCGATGCCGCGGTCGCTGATGCCGCTCGCGGTGCCGTACATCAGCTCCACGATGCGTTCGCGCGATAACACCTCAAGCGGATGCATCAAAAGCAACTTGAGCAGCGCAAACTCGGTATCGCTGATCGCCACCGGGTCACCGGAGCGCGCCAGCGAGCGCTGGCGAAAATTGACACGGAACGGCCCGAAGGCCATGCCCTCGCGGTCTTCCGGCGCGGACGCCGGGCGGGCCAGCTTGCGGCGCAGCACGGCATTGATCCGGGCCAGCAGCTCGCGCGGCGAAAACGGCTTGCCGAGATAATCGTCCGCGCCGATCTCCAGGCCGACGATGCGGTCGATCTCGTCGCTGCGCGCGGTCAGCAGGATCACGGGAATGTCATCGTTCTTGGCGCGCAGGTTGCGCAACGCCGTCAGGCCATCCACCTTGGGCATCATCAGGTCGAGCACGATCAGGGCGGGGCGTTCGCGCTCCAGGCGAGCCTGCAAGCCCTCGCCATCATGCAGCACGGACACGGCAAAGCCCTGCTGGGAGAGGTATTCGCGCAGCAGGTCGCGGAGTTCGGGATCGTCGTCGACGACGAGGATTTGGGTAGGCTGATTGACTCGCATAGGCAGATGATAGCTAGGCTGGGCGCGGCAATCCGGGCGAATTGTTTCAGGGCATTACACCCAGCCCGTTGGTAATGATCTGTAAGAATCGCTGCCCGCGCTGAAACATGGGGAGCATCAAGGCGCATTATGCTTCGCTTATGTTGCCGTTGCCGGCTGTCGCCGGTCAGGACGGCCCCCGCCCGACGCCGCCCGGCCAGCGCGTAATTGCGCATGAGTCCACGTGCTGCCAGCGGCACGTGCCGACGGCGTTACGGCATACTTCTGCCTCTCATACCCCGAAAATCGTTCAAACGCGTCGTTGTTGACGCGTCGCTCCCAGGATCCGGTCATGGCCAACCCCGAAGAACATCAACCGGCTAAGCTGCCACCGCCGCCCAAGGCTGCCTCGCGCCGCCGCAAACTGATCGCTACCGCGCTGATCCTCCTCTTGGCCGGCGGCGGCTGGTATTGGTACAAGCATCGTACGCCCGCCCCCGGCGCCCCGGGCGCGGCCGGGGCTGGCGGTGCTTCCGGTGCCGCGGCCGGCCGCGGCGGCCCGGGCGGCCCCGGTGGTCCCGGCGGCCAGCGCTCGCCGGTGGTGGTCAGCACCGTGGCCCAGCGTAATATGGACGTCATCCTCAACGGCCTGGGCAATGTCACGCCCGTGGCCAATGTGACCGTGCGGGTCCAGGTGTCGGGGCCCCTGCTCAAGGTCCTGTTCAAGGAGGGCCAGATGGTCAAGGCCGGCGACGTGCTCGCCGAGATTGACCCCCGTCCGTTCCAGGCCACGCTGGACCAGGCCGTGGGCACGCTGGCGCGAGATCGCGCCTTGCTGGAAAACGCCCGCCTGGACCAGAAACGCTACCGCACCCTGCTCGGCCAGGACTCCATCTCCAGCCAGCAGGTCGATACCCAGGACGCCCTGGTGCGCCAGTATGAAGGCGTGGTCAAGACCGACCAGGCCAACGTGGACAGCGCCCGCCTGCAACTGGGCTACACCCGTATCGTGGCGCCAGCCTCTGGCCGCATCGGCCTGCGCCAGGTCGACCCGGGCAATATCGTCAACACCAGCGACACCAACGGCATTGCCCTGATCACCCAGATCCAGCCGATCGCGGTGCTCTACACCATACCGGAAGACAACCTGCCGTCGGTGCTCAAGCGCCTGCACGCGGGCGAGACCATTCCCGTCCAGGCCTGGGACCGCCAGGCGCGCAACCGCCTGGCCGAGGGCACGCTGCTGACCACCGACAACCAGATCGACACCACCACCGGCACGGTCAAGCTCAAGGCGATCTTCCAGAATCAGGATGGGCTGCTATTCCCGAACCAGTTCGTCAACATGCGCACCCGCGTGGACACGATCGAGGATGCTACCGTGGTACCCGTGGCGGCCATCCAGCGCGGCCAGCAAGGCACTTTTGTCTATGTGGTGGACGACAGCAGCAAGGTCAAGGTCCAGGTCGTCGCGCTCGGCCCGAGCGACGGCGAGCGCACTGTGGTGACCAAGGGCCTGCAGCCCGGCCAGCGCGTGGTGACCGACGGCGCCGACCGGCTCAAGGAAGGCATGACGGTGGAAACCGTGGACCCGGCGGCGCGCGCCGCCGCGCTGGTACCGGCCAGCGCGCCGCGCGCACGCGGACGGCGCCGCGACGGTGGCGCCTCCGGCGTGCCGGGTGCCTCCGGCGTGCACGGCGAAGGACGGCGCCAGCGCGACGGCGCCAGCGCGGCAGCAACGGATGGCGGTGGCAGCACCAGCGCCACCGCGGGCGCGGTGCCCCAGCGGCCGCAGTAAGGACCCAGCATGAATCCCTCACGCCTGTTCATCGAGCGGCCGGTCGCCACCGCGCTGCTGATGGTCGCCATCCTGCTGTCGGGCCTGGTGGCCTTCCGGCTGCTGCCGCTCTCGGCGCTGCCGGAGGTCGACTACCCGACCATCCAGGTCACCACGCTGTATCCGGGCGCCAGCCCGGACGTGATGACCTCGTCCATCACGGCGCCGCTGGAGCGCCAGTTCGGCCAGATGCCGGGCTTGAAGCAGATGTCGTCCTCGTCCTCGGGCGGCGCCTCGGTGATCACGCTGCAGTTCGAGCTGACGCTGTCGCTGGACGTGGCCGAGCAAGAGGTGCAGGCCGCCATCAACGCCGGCGGCAACCTGCTGCCGGCGGACCTGCCGATGCCGCCGGTGTACAGCAAGGTCAACCCGGCCGACGCGCCGATCATGACGCTGGCCATGACATCCGACACCATGCCGCTGCCCAAGCTGCAGGACATGGTGGACACGCGTGTCGCGCAAAAGATCTCGCAGCTGCAGGGCGTGGGGCTGGTGAGCATCAGCGGCGGGCAGCGCCCGGCGGTGCGCATCCAGGCCAACCCGACCGCGCTGGCCGCGCTCGGCATGTCGATCGACGACCTGCGCACGGCGATCGGCAGCGCCAACGTCAACGGCGCCAAGGGCAGCTTCGACGGCCCCGCGCGCGCCTCCACCATCGACGCCAACGACCAGCTCAAGTCCGCCGACGAGTACCGCCAGATCATCGTCGGCTACCAGAACGGCGCGCCGATCCGCATCACCGATGTGGCCAACATTGTCGACGGGCCCGAGAACAGCCGCCTGGCGGCCTGGGCCAATGACAAGCCGGCCATCGTGCTGAGCATCCAGCGCCAACCCGGCGCCAATGTGATCGAAGTGGTCGACCGCATCAAGGCCCTGCTGCCGCAATTGCAGAACGCGCTGCCGGCCTCGGTCAAGGTGCAGTTGCTGACCGATCGCACCACCACCATCCGCGCCTCGGTGCGCGACGTGGAGTTCGAGCTGCTGCTGGCGGTCGCGCTGGTGGTGATGGTGATCTTCGTCTTCCTGCGTAATGTGCCCGCCACCATCATCCCGGGCGTGGCGGTGCCGCTGTCGCTGGTGGGCACCTTCGGGGTGATGTACCTGGCGGGCTTCTCGATCAACAACCTGACGCTGATGGCGCTGACCATTGCCACCGGCTTCGTGGTGGACGATGCGATCGTGATGATCGAGAACATCATGCGCTACATCGAGAAGGGCGATTCGCCCATGGAGGCGGCGCTCAAGGGATCCAAGCAGATTGGCTTCACCATCATCTCGCTGACGTTCTCGCTGGTGGCCGTGCTGATCCCGCTGCTGTTCATGGGCGATGTGGTGGGGCGCTTGTTCCGCGAGTTCGCCATCACGCTGGCGGTATCGATCCTGATCTCGGCGGTGGTCTCGCTGACGCTCACGCCGATGATGTGCGCGCGCCTGCTGCACCATGTTCCCGAAGAGAAGCTCTCGCGTTTCCACCGAGCCACCGGGCGCTTCTTCGACAACGTGATCGCCAGCTACGGGCGCGCCCTGGACTGGGTGCTGGACCGCCAGAAGATCACCTTGCTGGTCGCCGTAGGCACCATGGTGCT
Organism: Cupriavidus basilensis OR16; assembly: GCF_000243095.1. Lineage (GTDB taxonomy): Bacteria > Pseudomonadota > Gammaproteobacteria > Burkholderiales > Burkholderiaceae > Cupriavidus > Cupriavidus basilensis_D. The sequence goes on from NZ_AHJE01000109.1 coordinate 6,480, forward strand.
GACCGTGTTGCTGTACATGCTAGTGCCCAAGGGCTTCTTCCCGGTGCAGGACACCGGCGTGATCCAGGGCATTACCGAGGCGTCCCAGACCACCTCTTTCCCCGCCATGGCGGCGAAGCAGCAGGCGGTGGCCAAGGTGGTGCTGGAAGACCCGGCGGTGGAAAGCCTGTCCTCCTTCATCGGGGTCGACGGCACCAATACCACGCTCAACGCCGGGCGCCTCTTGATCAACCTGAAGCCCAAGGACCAGCGCAGCGACTCCATCGAGGACGTGACCCGCCGCCTGCAGGCCGCGGTCGACAAGCTCGGCGGTGTTTCGCTCTACACCCAGCCGGTGCAGGACCTGACCATCGAGGACCGCGTATCGCGCACGCAATACCAGTTCACCGTGCAGGACCCGGACCCGGCCACGCTGGCCACCTGGGTGCCCAGACTGGTCGAGCGCCTGAAGCAGGAGCCGGAGCTGCGCGACGTGGCCAGCGACCAGCAGAACAACGGCCTGCGCGCCTATGTGGATATCGACCGCGACGCCGCGGCGCGTTTCGGCATCACCACCGCGGTGATCGACAGCGCGCTGTACAGCGCCTTCGGCCAGCGCCTGGTGTCGACCATCTTCACGCAGTCGAGCCAGTACCGCGTGGTGCTGGAGGCCATGCCGCAGTTCCGCACCGACCCGCAGTCGCTGGCGGAGCTGCGCCTGCCCTCCTCCTCCGGCGGGCAGGTACCGCTGGGCGCGTTCGCGCGCATCAGCGAGCGCACCGGCCCGCTGGTGATCAACCACCAGGGCCAGTTCCCCTCGGCCACCATCTCGTTCAACCTGGCCTCCGGCGAATCGCTCGGCGCCGCTGTCGACAAGATCACCAAGGTGGAACAGGAAATCGGGCTGCCGATCTCGATGCAGACCGACTTCCAGGGTGCCGCGCTGGCCTTCCGCGCTTCGCTGTCCAACACGCTGTGGCTGATCCTGGCCGCGGTGATCACGATGTACATCGTGCTGGGCGTGCTCTATGAGAGCACCATCCATCCGGTGACCATCCTCTCCACGCTGCCCTCGGCCGGCGTCGGCGCACTGCTGGCGCTGCTGGTGTCGGGCCAGGACCTGGGCATCATTGCGATCATCGGCATCATCCTCCTGATCGGTATCGTCAAGAAGAACGCCATCATGATGATCGACTTCGCGCTGGAGGCCGAGCGCGAAGGCGGCATGGCGCCGCGCAAGGCGATCTTCGAGGCCTGCCTGCTGCGCTTCCGCCGCCGCTGCCGCAGGTGGATTTCCCCACCATCTCGGTGTCCGCCTCGCTGCCCGGCGCCAGCCCCGAGACCATGGCCGCCACCGTGGCCACGCCGCTGGAGCGCGCCCTGGGCGCCATCGCCGGCGTGACGGAGATCACCTCCAGCAGTTCGCTGGGCTCGACCCGTATCACGATGCAGTTCGAGCTCTCGCGCGACATCGACGGCGCCGCGCGCGACGTGCAGGCCGCCATCAACGCCTCGCGCGCCACGCTGCCTACCAGCCTGCCGAGCAACCCGACATACCGCAAGGTCAACCCGGCCGATGCGCCAATCATGATCATCGCGCTGACCTCGCCCACCATGACGCGCGGCCAGCTCTACGATGCGGCCTCGACCATCCTGGCGCAGAAGATGTCGCAGATCGAGGGCGTGGGCCAGGTCACCATCGGCGGCTCGTCGCTGCCGGCGGTGCGGGTGGAGCTCAACCCTACGGCGCTCAACAAGTACGGCATCTCGCTGGAGGATGTGCGCAACACCATCAGCGCCACCAACGCCAACCGTCCGCTCGGCTCGCTCGAGAACGCCACCACCAACTGGCAGGTCTACGCCAACGACCAGGCCATGAAAGCGGTGGACTACATGCCGCTGATCGTCCGCTACGCCACGCCGGGCACTTTCTCGTCGGCCTCGGCCGGCGCGCTGATCGCCAGCACCGCCAACGCCACGGCAGGGGGTGGCGTCAGCATCAAGACCGTCAACGGCGTTACCACCACCACGCTGACCACCAGCAGCGGTACCACCACCATTTCCACCGGCGCCACCGGCGGCAACGCCACCAGCCGCGGCCCGAACGCCTTTTCGGTGCCGGTGCGGCTGGCCGACGTGGCCAATGTGACCGACTCGGTGCAGGACATCCGCAACGCCGGCTCCGCCAACGGCCAGCCCTCGGTGCTGCTGGTGCTCAACCGCTCGCCCGGCGCCAACATCATCGAGACGGTGGACCGCGTCACCGAGATGCTGCCGTCCCTGCAGCAGATGATCCCGTCCGCCATCAAGATGGAAGTGATGATGGACCGCACCCCCACCATCCGCGGCTCGCTGCGCGAGGTGGAGCGCACGCTGATGATCTCGGTGGCGCTGGTGATCATGGTGGTGTTCCTGTTCCTGCGCAATGTGCGCGCCACGCTGATTCCGAGCGTGGCGGTGCCGGTGTCGCTGATCGGCACGTTCTCGGTGATGTACCTGGCCGGCTTCTCGCTCAACAACCTGTCGCTGATGGCGCTCACCGTCGCCACCGGCTTCGTGGTGGATGACGCCATCGTGGTGCTGGAGAACATCTCGCGGCACATCGAGGAAGGCATGAAGCCGCTCGAAGCCGCGCTCAAGGGCTCGCGCGAGGTGGGCTTCACGGTGCTGTCGATGAGCTTGTCGCTGATCGCGGTGTTTATCCCGTTGCTGATGATGGGCGGCATCGTCGGGCGCCTGTTCCAGGAGTTCGCCATCACCTTGTCGGTGTCGATCCTGGTGTCGCTGGTGGTCTCGCTGACGGCCACGCCAATGATGTGCGCGCGCCTGCTCAAGCCGGTACGCCCCGAGAAGCAGGGCCGTTTCTACCGCGCCAGCGAGCGCGTGTTCACCTGGATGCACGACGGGTACTCGCGCACGCTGGCGGTGGCGCTGCGCCACAGTACGCTGGTGTGGCTGGTGCTGCTGGCCACCATTGGCCTCAATGTCTGGCTCTACACGATCGTGCCCAAGGGCTTCTTCCCGCAGCAGGATACCGGGCGCCTGATCGGCTTTATCCGTGCCGACCAGGCCACCTCGTTCCAGGCCATGCGCCCCAAGCTGGACAACTTCATCAAGATCGTGCAATCCGACCCGGCGGTGGTCAATGTCACCGGTTTCACCGGCGGCTCGCAACGCAATACCGGCCAGATGTTCGTCACGCTCAAGCCGCTGTCCGAGCGCGATTCCGCCGACGCCGTGGTGGCGCGCCTGCGTGTCAAGCTCGCCAAGGAGCCCGGCGCGAGCCTGTTCCTGACCTCGGTGCAGGACATCCGCATTGGCGGGCGCCAGAGCAGCTCGGCCTACCAGTTCACGCTGCAGTCGGACGATCTCGACGTATTGCGCGAGTGGGAGCCCAAGGTGCGCGCGGCCATCTCCAACCTCAAGGGGCTGGAAGACGTCGACACCGACACCAACGACAAGGGCTTGCAGACCTCGGTGATCATCGACCGCGACACCGCATCGAAGCTCGGCGTCACCGCGCAGCAGATCGACGCGGTGCTCAACGATGCCTTCGGCCAGCGCCTGGTGTCCACCATCTACAATCCGCTCAACCAGTACCGGGTGGTGATGGAGCTCAGCCCGGAGTACCTGCAGGGCCCGCATGCGCTCCAGGACATCTATGTGGTCACCGGCGGCGGCAAGCGGGTGCCGCTGTCAGCCTTCGCGCACTTCGCCCCCACCAGCACGCCGCTGGGCGTCAACCACCAGGGCCAGTTCGCGGCCTCCACCATCTCCTTCAACCTGGCCGAGGGCGTCTCGCTATCGCAGGCCACGGACATGGTCAAGGATGCGATGGCGCGCATCGGCGTGCCGGAGACGCTGCAGGCCAACTTCCAGGGCAGCGCCAAGGCCTTCCAGGATTCGCTCAAGAGCCAGCCGCTGCTGATCCTGGCCGCGCTGATCACCATCTATATCGTGCTCGGCATGCTGTACGAGAGCTATGTGCATCCGCTTACCATCTTGTCGACGCTGCCGTCGGCCGGCGTGGGCGCGCTGCTGGCGCTGCTGGCCTCGGGCACGGATTTCAGCATCATCGCGCTGATCGGCGTGATCCTGCTGATCGGCATCGTCAAGAAGAACGCCATCATGATGATCGACTTCGCCATCGATGCCGAGCGGCGCGAGGGCCTGTCGCCGCGCGACGCCATTTACCGCGCCTGCCTGCTGCGCTTCCGCCCGATCCTGATGACCACCATGGCGGCCCTGCTGGGCGCGATCCCCCTGGCGATCGGCCACGGCGACGGCGCCGAGCTGCGCGCGCCACTGGGCATCTCCATCGTCGGCGGGCTGGTGGTCAGCCAGTTGCTGACGCTGTACACGACGCCCGTGGTCTACCTGACGCTGGACCGCTGGCGCCTGAAGGTGAAAGCCTGGCGCCAGCGCCGTTCGGCCGTGCCTGCGGCCACGGCCAGCCTCGAACCCTGAATGCGATCCATGAACGCCTTTCCCCGCTTCCCTACCCTCTCATTCCCTGCGCCCGCGCTGACGGTGGCCTGCGCCCTGCTGCTGGCCGGCTGTGCCGTGGGGCCCGATTACAAGCGCCCCGATGCGCCGTCCTCGCCGGCCTTCAAGGAGGCACCGGCCGACAGCTCGCAGTGGGGCGAGTGGAAGCCGGCCGAGCCGCAGGACACCAGCGCGCGCAGCAACTGGTGGGCGGTGTTCAGCGATCCGGCACTCGACACGCTGATGTCGCAGGTGCAGGTATCCAACCAGAACATCAAGGCCGCCGAGGCGCAGTACCGGCAAGCGCTGGCCGCGCTGCAATCGGCGCGCGCCGGCTACTTCCCCACGGTCGGGCTGAAGCGCGCGGACAGCGGCAGCGGCCTGATCGGCAACAGCCAGAACGCCACGCTGTCAGCCAGCTGGGAGATCGATGTGTGGGGCCGCGTGCGCAGGCAGGTGGAAAGCAGCGAAGCCAGCGCGCAGGCCAGCCAGTCCGACCTGGCCTCGACCTTGCTGTCGACCCAGGCCACGCTGGCGCAGAGCTATTTCCTGCTGCGCATCGCCGACCAGCAGAAGGCCTTGCTTGACCGCACGGTAGTCGACTACGAGAAATCCCTGCAACTGGTTCGCAACCAGTACGCGGCCGGCACCGCCCAGCGCTCGGATGTGCTGCAATCCGAGACCCAGCTCAAGTCCGCGCAGGCGCAGCAGATCGATATCCAGATCACGCGCGCGCAGCTCGAGCACGCCATCGCCATCCTGACCGGCAAGCCGCCGGCCGACCTCACCATCACGCCACAGGACTATGCCGCCGCCGTGCCGCGCGTGCCCGTCGCGGTGCCGTCGGCGCTGCTTGAGCGCCGGCCCGATATCGGCGCGGCCGAGCGCCGCATGGCCGCGGCCAACGCGCAGATAGGCGTGGCGCAGGCAGCTTATTACCCGACGCTGTCGCTGTCGGCCACCGGCGGCCTTTCCGCCGCCACGCTGGCGCGCTGGCTGTCGCTGCCGGACCGCGTGTGGTCGATCGGCCCGGCGCTGGCCGGCACGCTGTTCGACGGCGGCCTGCGCAGCGCGGCCAAGGCGCAGGCGGTGGCGGCCTACGACCAGACCGTGGCCAACTACCGCCAGACGGTGCTCTCGGCGTTCCAGGAGGTCGAGGACAACCTGGCCGGCGCGCGCCTGCTTGAGCAGGAAGGCGCGGTGCAGAGCGATGCGCTGCGTTCGGCGCGCGATGCGCTGGCCCTGGTCAACAACCGTTACCGCGCTGGCACTGCCAGCCTGCTGGACGTACTGACCGCGCAGACCACCGCCTATACCGCGGAGCGCACCTACCTGACCATCGTGGGCCGCCAGTACACGACCAGCGCGGTGCTGATCAAGGCGCTGGGCGGCGGGTGGCATATCGAGACGGAGAATGCCTCGAACCCGGCGCCGGTGGCACCAGGCAGCGTACCGGACGCACCGGCCGCACCGGCCCCGAGCGCCATGCCGCCGCCCGCCAGGACGCAAGGCGCCGCGCCGGTAGCCGCAAGCGTATCTGCGCAGCGGTAGCCAGCGCGGCCCTCCAGCCGCCCTACGCCGGCGGAAAAACTCACCCGCGCCAGGAGGCCTTTGCCACCCGCGCCGTCCAGCAGCGCCAGCGTGGCGTCGTGCGCGGCGGCAATATCGCGCACGATGGTGAGGCCAAGTCCGGAACCGCCCGGGTTGGCCTCACCGGCCGCCCGCAAACCCGCGGCCTTGCCGCGGTAAAACGGCTCCAGCACCT
>NZ_AHJE01000108.1 GCF_000243095.1 Cupriavidus basilensis OR16
CGCCGGATCGTTATCCTCCGCCATCAACGCCACGGCGGCGAGCGCGGCCACAGTGGGCTGGCATACCGCCATCAGGTGCGTGCCACCGCCTAGCGTGCGCAGGAAATCCATCAGGTGGTAGACGTACTCGTCAAAGCCAAAGCGGCCGTGCGCCAGCGAGATGTCGCGCGGGTTGTGCCAGTCAGTGATATAGACATCGTGATCGCGCAGCATGGTCTGCACGGTGCCGCGCAGCAACGTGGCAAAGTGGCCCGACATCGGCGCTACCAGCAGCACGCGCGGCTGGCCGGAGACACCGTGCTTGCGAAAGTGCAGCAGTGAGCAGAACGGCGTGCTCGCTGCCACTTCCTCCGTGACCTGTATCGGCATGCCGTTCACCATGACGCTGTCGATGGCGAAGGGCGGGCGATGGTGCGTCAAGCGGCTTAATGAGAGCACGTCGCAGGCGGCGCGCGTGGCGCGCATTGGCTCGCTTTCCGCCAGGCGCGGGTTGGCGCAAAGCGTGCTCGACACCATGTCGGCCAGGCTGCAGGCGGGCTGCATGATATCCGCATAAGTCTGGTACACCTGATACAGCATGGCTCGCCCCTTTTTATGCGTTGACCTCATCAGCCGCAATATGCGTGCCACGGCGAATCCCGTTGGCATGAGGCTTGCGGGCCTGCCCGTATGGCGGAACGGGGTGATCCGTTCTGGTTCGTATGCGGCGCAGGCGCCGCGCGCGGACAACGCACGCGGCGCTTCGCCAGACCATCTGCTTCATGCTGGTGCTGCGCGGCGCACCGTGCCGGTGCCGGCGTGGCCGCAGCATGTTTGAGCATGAAACCGCGTATCCGATGCGTGCCTGCTTCAGGTGCGACGCAATCCTTTGCGTCGTTTCAAGCTAAGCGCTAGGCAAGCGCAAGCAGCACCAATGTCCCCGCCATGATGTAGTACAAATTCATAGTAGAAGCAGCGAGCGCAAAGCACACAATGGATAGCGCGACACTGCAGCGACAGGCACGGGCGCACCGTCTGCTGGCACACAGAGCACGGGGTGCGCCCGCCGTGCAACGGCTTTTCCAGGTGGCAAGGAGGCGGGATGGCAAGGACGACACTCACCATCAGCAGTAAGACGTATTCATCGTGGTCGTTGCGTGGCTGGCTGCTGGTGCGCTTCGCGGGGCTGGAATTCGAGGAGGTGCTGGTGCCCCCCGACGACGCCGCGGCGCGCGCGGAAATCCTGCTGCTGTCGCCTTCGATTCTCGTTCCTCGCCTGCTGCACCAGGGCGTGACCGTGTGGGACACGCTGGCCATCGCCGAGTATCTCAACGAGGTTCGCCCCAAGGCCGGATTGCTGCCCGATGATCGTGCCGCGCGCGCGCATTGCCGCGCCATCTGCGGCGAGATGCACTCGGGCTTCGCCGCCATGCGCGCGGCGTTGCCGATGAACTTGAAGGGGCACTTTCCTGGCTTCAAGGTGTGGTCGCGTGCACAGGCCGACATCGACCGCATCGCGCAGATCTGGACCGAGTGCCTGACGCAGTACGGTGGCCCCTATCTGTTTGGCGCAACGCGCACCATGGCCGATGCGATGTACGCGCCGGTGGTGACGCGCTTCGTGACCTACGGCGTGATGCTGGATCCGGCGCCGGTGGAGTACTGCAAGCAGATCCTCGCCATGCCGGAGTTGCAGGAATGGATCGCCGCGGCGAAGAAGGAGCCCGACGAAATCAGCGAACTCGAAGTGGAGTTCTGACGTTCTTGCCAGGGGAAAGAAGAGGGCGCGCCGCGGCGTTCAGCACCACGGTGCGCCCTTGTTCGTCTTACACCGCGGCGGATTCGCGCGCGCGTGCGGCGATAAAGCGCTCGGCGTAGGCGAAATACCAGTCCAGCGTTTCCGGGTTGGCCATGGCGTCTCGGTTGGCGATCTTGTCGGGCGCGTGGCCCAGCAGCAGCTTCTTGATGGGCACTTCCATCTTCTTGCCCGACAGCGTGCGCGGCACACCGGGCACCTGCAGGATCTCGTTGGGCACATGGCGCGAGGACAGCGCGCTGCGGATGCGCGCGCGCATGGTGTCGCGCAATGCATCGCTCAGGACCATGCCCTCGCGCAGCACCACGAACAGCGGCATGTACGAGTCGCGCCCCAGGTACTCCAGGTCCACCACCATGCTGTCGAGCACCTCCGGCAGGTCCTCCACTACGCGGTACAGCTCGCTGGTGCCCATGCGGATGCCGTGGCGGTTGATGGTCGCGTCCGAGCGGCCGTAGATGATGGCGCCGCCGTGCGCAGTGATCTTGATCCAGTCGCCGTGGCGCCACACGCCGGGATAGGTATCGAAGTAGCTGTCTCGATACCTCGAGTTGTCCTTGTCGTTCCAGAAATAGAGGGGCATCGATGGCATCGGCGCCGTGCAGACGAGTTCTCCTACCTCGTCAATCACCGATCTTCCGGCCTCGTCGAAGGCCTCGACCCGCGCGCCGAGGCAGCGGCACTGCATTTCCCCGAGGTAGACCGGCAGCGTGGGAACGCCGGCGACGAAACAGCCCGCGAAATCTGTCCCGCCCGACAGCGCATTGATCCACACCGGGCCGACGCGGTCGAGAATCCAGCGGTAGCTCTCGGGCGACAGGGGCGATCCCGTCGACCCGATCGCACGCAGATGCGAGAGATCGGCTGCCGCGCGCGGCTCGACACCGGATTTGAGGCACGACTGGAAATACGCCGCGCCGGCGCCGAAGAAGTCGACCTTCGCCTCGTCGATGAACCGCCAGAGCGTCTCCATGTTCGGGTAGCCCGGATTGCCGTCGAACAGGCACACGGTCGCCCCGGCCAGCAATCCGCCTACCTGCAGGTTCCACATGATCCAGCCGGTGCTGGCCTGCCAGCAGAAGCGGTCGCCAGGATGCAGGTCCAGATGTAGCGTGGTGAGCTTGACATGCTCGAGCACGATGCCACCCTGCGAATGGACAATGGGCTTCGGCAGGCCGGTGGTGCCCGAGGAATAGACAACCCAGAGCGGATGGTCGAACGGCACATGCTCGGGATCGAGCGGGACGTCCAATGAGATCGCTTCCGCCCAGGCTACGCCGCCGCGAAACGCGTAGCACGACGATTCATCAGCGAGCCCGGGCACCAGCACGACCCGCTCCACGCTCGGCAACTGCTCCAGCAGCGAGTGCAGGAGCGTGCGGCGGTCGAACGCCTTGCCACCGTAGCGATAACCGTCGACCGCGATCATCACCTTGGGCTCGATCTGGCGGAAGCGATCCAGGACCGCCAACTCGCCCATGTCGGGCGCACATGCCGACCACACCGCACCGATGCTTGCCACCGCCAGGAATGCAACGATGGCCTGCGGCGTATTCGGCAGGAACGCTGCTACGCAGTCGCCGCAGTCCACGCCCATGCCGCGCAGCGATGCCGCCACCGACGCGACCTGCCGTTCGAGCTCGGCCCAGCTCATCTCCCCGGCTTCACCGGCCTCATTGCGAAAGACGATAGCGGGGTGATCGGTCGTGGCATGGCGAAACACCTGCTCGACATAGTTCATCTGAACGCCCGGGAACCACGTGGCGCCCGGCATGTTGGCCTTGGCAAGCGCGACTATGGGCATCTGCGGTGACACAATGTCTGCCCATTCCCACAGTGCCAGCCAGAAGGCGCCGATATGGTCGACTGACCATCGCCACAGGGCGTCGTAGTCGGCGAAGGACAGGCCGCGCTCCCGCTCGAGCCACTGCATGAATGCCGTGACGCGTGCGCGGCGGACGGTATCGGATGACGGTGACCATGCGGGCACGGCCGTTGCTGCGGCTTCGGGCAAGCCGGCGGCGGATATCGAAGTGCTGGAAATGCTCATTGCTGGGTACTCATCTTGGCTGCGTCCTGTCGCGACGCAGCCTGGAGGTGTGGATGCAGTGCGAGGTCAGGCAGATACCGCCACAGGCGATGCCGCAGTGGGAGCGACATCCAGCCTGATATTGGCGAAGTTTGCGAGTTCCGACTCGTAGGTGCGCATGGCGCGCAGGAAGCACAGTGCGGCTAGCAGGCCAAACGCGGGCATGACAGCGAGCGCCGTCTGCAGGCCCCAGGCATCGGATACGAGGCCGCCCACGAAGGGCCCGACAGCCAGGCCAAACAGGTTCTGGAACAGGGACAGCATGGCCGCGCCGGTGGAGCGCACGCCCGGATGGATCACGTTGAACACCACACTCGAAGCCGGCGCCACCGAGCACATCATCATCAGGCCGCCAAGCGCGATCAGCAGGAACTGCTGGTTGGCGGCCATCGAGCCGCCAAACGCGGTCACGAAGACCACCAGCGTCGCCGTGGCGAGCGTAGCCATCAGCACGAGCTTGTTGCGAGGCCGGCGTACCCCGACGGCGTCTGCGGCCACGCCCCAGATGAAAGAGCCTGCCGCGCCGCAGAGCACGACGACCGCGGCTTGCATGGCGGCCTTGTCCGCGGCGACGCCATGGTACCGGTGGAAATAGCTGGGCAACCAGGACCAGATAGTCGACACGACAATGAGCTGGAACGCGGCGCCGAGGCATGTCCACCAGACGGTCGGTGAACTGGTCAAGGCCGTGACGATCTGCCTGGCGAACCCCTGCACGGATTGCCGCTCCGCCCGATCCATGCGCGGGGCGAGTTCGACGGTCTTGTAGTCTGGCACCAGCAGGTACAGAAATGCCAGGACCAGTCCTGGGATACCCACCACACCGAACGCGGCCTGCCAGCCCCAGTGGGCCGCGACGACGCCGCCCAACACCACGCCGAGCACAGAGCCGATCGATGCCGCAGCGAGAAACGCGCCGAGCAGAGTAGCGCGCAGGCGCTTGGGAAACAGGCTCGCGATCAGGGCGCCGCCCACCGAGCCGTAGCCGGTCTCGCCAGCGCCCACGACGGCCCGCGCGAGGAAGAGCTGGCTGTAATTGCGCGTGAACATGCAGGAGATCGTGGCCAGGCTCCACACCGTGGCCATGATGAAGATGCTCTTGACCCGGCTGCAGCGGTCAGCAAGCAGCGCGACGGGAAGGCCGCCCACGGCGACGACGATGGAAATGATCGACACCAGGCCGCCGAGTTGCATGTCGGACAAGCCCCAGGCAGCCTTCATGTGGGGGAACAGCGAAACGATGACCTGGCGGTCAATGTAGTCGAACAACATCAGCGCGAAGGTCATCGCGAAGGCGAACCAGGCCTTGGGCCGGCCGACGAGATAGCCATCACTGCCTTCTGTACCCGAGGCGGCGGAATGCGGGTTCATGGTCTGTGTCTCCAGCTCGGGAGCTTTTTCATGGAAAGCTACCTTTGATGTCTTCCGACTTCGCATCGGCGGGGGTGGCTTCTCAGCCTGAATACGGCCCAGCCCCTTCGGAAGCGGGGCCGGGCGACGCCGGGATCAGGCCGCGCGCAGCGGAACGCCTCGTACGCCGGGCTGGCGGTTGGGCGCCATGCCATTGGCAGCGAGCGTCTCGTTGATGCTGTCGTACCAGGTACCGATGCGGTAAATCTCCCGCGCTTCCTTGCCGCTGGCGATCTCGCGACCCAGTTCGTTGGCAACGCGCACGCACTGCTGCACCTGCTGGACCGACGTCATGCGATTGTCGCGCTGGTCGGTCAGCGTGTCTTCGGTGCCCACGCGCGGATGGAAGCCCATCGCCAAGGACATCATGTTGAGCGGAAGGACGTTCCTGAGAAGGGATTCCGAGGTGATGCAGATGCCGTCAGCGGCGCGCTGTATCAGGTTCATGAAATTGAACGGGTTGGGGCCGTCGGCACCGCCGGCGATACCGATCCAGGTCAGGTTCAAGCGGCGAACCGGTCGAGCCGAGCGCGCGCAGCCGGGAAAGGTCGGCCACGCGCACGGGCTCGATCCCGGCCTTCATGCCGGCCGTGAAAAACGCGGCGCCAGCGCCAAAGGCGGTGACGCGCGCGGCATCCACGAAGCGCCACAGCACGCCGGCATCGGGCCAGGCGGGATTGCCGTCGTAAAGCGCGATGGTGCTGCCCAGCAGCAGCCCCGCGATCTGCGCGTTCCACATGATCCAGCCGCTGCTGCTGTACCAGTGGAAGACGTCATCCGGCCCGAGGTTGTTGTGAAACGCCATCAGCTTGAGCTGCTCGATGACGATGCCGCCGTGGCCGTGCACGATGGGCTTGGGCATGCCGGTGGTGCCGGACGAGTAGACGATCCACAACGGGTGGTCGAACGGCACGGATTCGATCGCCAGCGGTACGCGATGCGCCAGCACCGCCTGCCATGCGTGGCGACGCACGTTGGCGGGAAGCGGGATGGCGTCGGGGGCGGCAAGCGCATCGGTGTGCTCGCCGGGTACGAGTACCAGGTCTGTGAGCGAGGGCAGGGCGGCGGCCAGGTCGGCCAGCACTGGCGCTCGATCGTAGGCCTTGCCGCCGTAACGGTAGCCATCGACGGCGATCAGCACCTTGGGCTCGATCTGGCGGAAACGGTCGCTCACCGCTACCTGGCCCATGTCGGGGGCGCAGCCAGACCAGATTGCGCCCAGGCTGGTGGTGGCCAGGAAGGCGACGACCGTGGCGGCGATGTTCGGCAGGTAACCCGCCACGCGATCGCCGCGCGCCACGCCCATGCCGCGCAAGGCATGCGCCAGCGAGGCAACCTGCTGCTCCAGCGCATCCCAGCTCAGGTCGGTGACCGCGATGGATTCACCGGCGTAGCGGATGGCCGTGCGCTCGCGCGCGGCGCCGCTGCCGGCATGGCGGAACACCTGCTGCACGTAGTTCAGGCGGGCGCCTTCGAACCAGCGCGCGCCGGGCATCTGAGCGCTGCCGAGCACGCGCTCGGCAGGGGTATCGAAGCGCAGGTCGAAATAGGCGCGGATGGCGTCCCAGAAGGCTTCCAGGTCGGTCACCGACCATTGCCACAGCGCGGCGTAGTCGGCAAAGGCGAGGCCGCGCTCGTTCTCCAGCCAGCGCATGAAGTGCGCAATGCGGCTGCCGTCGCGGAACGCTTGTGACGGCGTCCATCTCAGTTGCCCTTCTTCAAGGGTGGTCATGTCTCCTCCTCGGGTCCGTCTCGCGCGGACGTGCGGATGGGTTGCAATGCGGTATTTGGTGTGATCTTACATGCTGCCCGCCATCACGCCTTGGCGCGGGCTTCGAACAAGGCGTCCCACATGCCGTCGACCCGGGCCTTGACCGCGGCATCCATCTGGATCGGACGGCCCCATTCGCGGGTGGTTTCGCCGGGCCATTTATCGGTGGCATCGATGCCCATCTTTGAACCCAGCCCCGACACCGGCGAGGCAAAGTCGAGGTAGTCGATCGGCGTGTTCTCTACCAGCACGGTGTCGCGCGCGGGATCGACACGGGTGGTGATGGCCCAGATCACTTCCTTCCAGTCGCGCACGTCGACATCGTCGTCCACCACCACGATGAACTTCGTATACATGAACTGGCGCAGGAAGCTCCAGACGCCGAACATCACGCGCTTGGCGTGACCAGCGTACTGCTTCTTCATATAACTGCTTCTTCATGCGCACCACGGCCATGCGGTAGCTGCAGCCCTCCGGCGGCAGGTAGAAGTCGGTGATCTCCGGGAACTGCTTTTGCAGCAGCGGCACGAACACTTCATTGAGCGCCACGCCAAGCACCGCGGGCTCATCGGGCGGCTTGCCGGTATAGGTGGAGTGGTAGATCGGGTCGCGCCGCATGGTGATGCGGTCGATGGTGAAGACAGGGAACCAGTCTTGCTCGTTGTAATAGCCGGTGTGGTCGCCATAGGGGCCTTCCAGCGCATGCTGGTAGCCGGATGGGTGATCCGGGTCGGGCTGGATGTGGCCTTCCAGCACGATCTCGGCCGAGGCCGGCACGCTCAGCTCGGACAGCGTTGGCGTGATGCAGCCGGCCAGCGCGGTGCGGCTGCCGCGCAGCAGACCCGCAAACTGGTATTCCGACAAGGTGTCGGGCACCGGGGTGACGGCGCCGAGGATGGTGGCCGGGTCCGCGCCCAGCGCCACCGCGATCGGGAACGGCTTGCCGGGGTTGGCCAGCGCGTGCTCGCGGAAATCCAGCGCGCCGCCGCGATGCGCCAGCCAGCGCATGATGACCTGGTTGCGGCTGATCACCTGCTGGCGGTAGATGCCCAGGTTCTGGCGCTTTTTGTGCGGCCCCTTGGTGATCACCAGGCCCCAGGTGATCAGCGGCGCTGCGTCTTCCGGCCAGCACGTCTGGATCGGCAGGCGCGCCAGGTCCACGTCGTTGCCTTCCCACACCACCTCCTGGCAGGCCGGGCTGCTGACGCGCTTGGGCGCCATGTCCCACACCGATTTGACGAGGGTGAACAGCTTGCCGGCTTCGCGCAGGCCGCGGGGTGGCTCGGGTTCCTTGAGCGCCGACAGGACGCGGCCAATGTCGTGCAGGTCGGCCAGGCTTTCGGCACCCATGCCGAGCGCCACTCTGCGTGTCGTGCCGAACAGATTGGCCAGTACGGGCACGCTATAAGTCTGACCAGGCCGATGGGGATCGCTCGGGTTTTCAAACACGACTGCCGGTCCGCCAGCGCGCAGCAGCCTGTCGCAAATTTCGGTCATTTCGAGGTTGGGCGACACCGGCGCATCGATCCGTTTTAGTTCGCCAAGGCCTTCCAGTTGGCCCAGGAAATCGCGCAAGTCGTTGTATTTCATGATTTATTCGATTGAGGCGCAGGCACGTTAGCGCACCTGTCCATGCAAATGGCATGATGTAATCATCACATGAATGTGATGGGGCACAAAAAAATCGTCTTAATTTTCATGTCCAAATTGTAAATTTTACGACGATGCCGCGGTCGGCAAGGATCGCCTCCATGCATTGCCAGTACTGAGTTTCACCCAATGGAGGGGGCGCGGAAGTGCATCAAAGCCCCTTGTTACATATAACCAAAAGCTTTGTTAATTTGAAACGTTATTCTTGACGATGTATAAAAGGGTTCCTACAATCCGGTTCTGCTCGTTGGAGTGTTGCGGTGCAGCACATTTTCTTCTGCCCTGTCAAGGGGATTAGTGGGGAATTATCCATATCTGATCATATGAGCGGATGCGTCTGAGCAGGACGGATTCGATCGATCGCCCCGGCCGTGGCCGGGTGCTTTGAGTAGTTCGCGGCAGGGCAGGCTCCCCCAAGAGCCTACCCTGTTTCTCGTTGGGCGCATGGGGAGCGCCCACCAACAGGTGCTGGACGTCTTTGCTAGGCGGCGCGGCATCCTTACTTGAATACGCGGTCAACGGGCGTGTGGCGCAACAGCGCGGCACGAAGCGGACAGCGGATGGAGGTAAGTATGAGTGGTTGGAAAACCCTTCATCTTCCCGGAGTCGGACGGGCATTGCAGGTCCGTTTCAGACACCCGGTACCCGGAGTGAGTCGGGCGTTGCAGGTCCGCCTTGCGCATCCGGTCGCTGGCCGCGCTTTACGGAGCGGCCGCGCAACATTGAAATATGCCCTGAACAGTCTCGGGGTCGTGTCTGTAGTCGCAGCGGTATCGCTGTCTGTCAGCCAGGAATGGCGTACGGCCCTGGCCGGTGCGCTGGCCGGCGAGGAAGCGCCCGCGGTATTGATGGAAGCGGCAGTGCCAGCTTCCACGGCCGATGTGGCCGCGGCCAAGCTGGGGCTGACGATGGCGCAGTCCAAGCCCGCAGGTTTGCCGACCGTGTCCGGCACCGACGACTGGGGCCAGCAGCCCGCTGGCAAGATTCCCTCCGTGGCCCACCTGGCCGCGCAGATCCCGGCACAGCGCGTGGCGCTCGATGCGCGCAACCCGGCCACGCTCGGCAGCGCGCGCGAGCAGGCTGTGGTGGCTGAGTACATCGCGCGCAAGTATCGCGTGGCGGCGCAGGCCACCGCGCAAACTGGTGAAGGCCGCCTACCTGACGGGGCGCGAGGTCGGCATCGATCCGCTGCTGATCCTGGGCGTGATCGCGATCGAGTCCAGCTTCAATCCGTACGCGGAGAGCGGCGTGGGCGCGCAGGGCCTGATGCAGGTGATGACCAAGGTCCATCAGGACAAGTACGAGGCCGTGGGCGGCGTGGCAGCCGCGCTGAACCCGTACGCCAACATCAAGATAGGTGCGCTGGTGCTCAAGGACTGCATCGCCCGCGCCGGTTCGCTGTGGGTGCGGCGACCACCAACACCGATGGCGGATATGGCGCCAAGGTGCTGGCAGAGCGTGCACGCCTGCGCCAACTACCGGGTGTGCGCAGCGTCGTTGCGGAGCCGGTGTCGGCCAAGCCGGAAGTGTCGGCGGATGCCAAGGCACAGGCCGAGCATCGTCAAGGCACGACCGGTGACAAGCTGGAAGCGGCGGGCAACATCCCGAAAAGCGCCTGATCGAGGGATCCTCGTAGCTCGGGCAGCGCAGAAAAAAAGCACCCTCCGGGGTGCTTTTTTCGTTGCAGCGACGGCTATGCCCGGTGTTCAGGCAAAGAACTTGGCCAGGCGCGCCATGGCCTCCTCGATGTTCTCCATCGAGGTTGCATAAGAGATCCGGATATAGTCGCGCGCCGTGTATGGGCCAAAGTCCTGGCCCGGCACCAGCACCACGCCGGCATCGTGCAGCATGGCCTGGGTCAGGGCGTCGGCATCGCCTGCGGACGGGTGGTTGACGCCGCGGCAGTCCGCGTAGACATAGAAGGCGCCATCCGGCTTGACTGGCACCCGCAGGCCCAGCGACTCCAGCGCCGGCACAATAGCATCGCGGCGGCGGTGGAATTCCGCCTTGCGTGCGTCGTAGATCGCCAGCGCTTCGGGGGAGAAGCAGGCTAGCGCGGCGTGCTGGGCGACGGCCGACGCGCAGATGAAGAGGTTCTGCGCCACTTTCTCGAAGGCGCCTACCAGTTCATCCGGCACCACCAGCCAGCCCAGGCGCCATCCGGTCATATTGAAGTACTTGGAGAAGCTGTTGACGGTGATCACGTCGTCGTCCAGGCTCAGCGCCGATACCGGCGGTGCATCATACGACAGCCCCTGGTAGATCTCGTCGACAATGGCAAAGCCCTGGCGGGCCCGCACGGCCTTCAGGATGCGCGCCAGTTCGTCCGGCAGGATCGAAGTGCCGGTGGGGTTGGAGGGCGACGCCAGCAGTACGCCGCGGGTCTGCTCGCCCCAGTGCGCCTGCACTTGCTCCGCCGTGAGCTGGAAGCGCTGGGCCGGCCCGCTCGGGATCATCTTCGCGCGGCCGTCGAAGGCGGCAACGAAATGCCGGTTGCAGGGGTAGCTGGGGTCGGGCATCAGAGGTACCACGGGCTCGGCGGCGGTGAAGTCGGGCTCACCGATCCCCATGTGGATGATGTGGCGCCCGGCACGCTCGAGTTCGGCGGCCTGCTTGGCCAGCTCCATCACGTGGAAGGCGTCGATATTGGCAAGACGGGAGGCAGTGGCGAGGCGCTGCAGATCCATGGCTAGGACAGGCCTGGTGGGCCTGATAAGTTGGGTTGAGGGGAGTAGGGCGGAGTTGATCGGGTGTTGGTCGGGCGTTCGGTGCGGTAGAAGTAAAAACACCCGCCGGAGCGGGTGTCGGTACGGCAAGCATGGCACCGTGAACGGCGCCGGTTGCCGTCGTTCAGCGTCGGGCGGCCAGTTCCGGCGCGCGCACCTTGGCGGCCAGCTTGTCCAGCACGCCGTTGACATACTTGTAGCCTTCCACGCCGCCGAAGGTCTTGGTCAGTTCCACGGCTTCGTTGATGACGACCTTGTACGGGATATCCACGCAGTGGATCAGCTCGTAGCTGCCGATCAGCAGGGCCGCGCGCTCGACTGGCGACAACTCGCTTACCGGGCGGTCCAGGAACGGCTCGAAGGCGCCCGTCAGCCGGGTTTCTTCGCGGATCGCGCCATTGAGCAGTGCATCGAAGTGCTCGCGGTCAGCCTTGTTGAAGCCTTGGGCGTCGTGCAGATGGGCCTGGATCGCATCGGTATCGTTGCGGTTCAGCAGCCACTGGTACAGACCCTGCAGCGCGAGTTCGCGCGAGCGGCGGCGCGCGCTCTTGGGCGCCGCCTTGGGCTCGGCCTTGGCGATGGGCTTCGCGCCGGCGTCGTCCGCCGGCTTGCCGGCGGGGTTGCTATCGGGCGCGTCACTCATCGTCGTCCTCGTCTTCCTCGGCTTCCTGGCTGCGCAGCGAATCCAGCGCCGAGACCAGGTTAGCCATTTCCACCGCGGCGCGGGCGCAGTCGCGGCCCTTCTCGCGGGTGCGGGCATGGGCCTGGGCGTCGGTGTCGACGGTCAGGATGCCGTTGGCGATGGGCACATTGAAGTCCAGGCCGACGCGGCTGATGCCGGCGCCCGATTCGTTCGAGACCAGCTCGAAGTGATAGGTCTCGCCGCGCACAACCGCGCCCAGCGCGACCAGTGCGTCGAACTGGCCGCTTTCAGCCATTTTTTGCAATGCCAGCGGCACTTCGAGGGCGCCCGGCACGGTCACCACCAGGGTGTCCTCGCCTTCAATGCCTAGCTTTTCCAGCTCGGCGACGCAGGCTTCGAGCAGCTCGGCGCAAACCGGCTCGTTAAAGCGCGCTTGCACGATGCCGATGCGCAGGCCTTCACCTTCGAGGTTGCTGGGGTAGAAACCGTGATCCATCTTATCTTCTCCTGGGTTCGGGGTGGCGGCCCGCGACAGGCTCGCGGCCGCCGGGTATTCGGTCGTTCAGTTAGCCTGGCCGCCGCTCATGGGCTGGTAGCCAGTCACTTCAAGGTCATAGCCGGTCATGCTCGGCATTTTCAGCGGAGATGCCAGCACGCGCATCTTGCCCACGCCGAGATCCTTGAGGATCTGGGCGCCGGTACCGTAGGTGCGCAGGTCCGGCTTCACGCGCGGGCGGTTTTGCGGCGCGTCGAGCGCCGAGAACTGCGTAAACAGCTGTTCCGCCGTGTCGCCACAGTTCAGCAGCACCATCACGCCGTGCTCGGACTGCGCAATGGCCTCGAGCGCGGCGGGCACGCTCCAGGAGTGCGTGGTACGCGACACTTCCAGCAGGTCCAGCGTGGAAAGTGGCTCGTGCACGCGCACCAGCGTTTCGCGATCGGCCTGGGGGGTGCCCTTGACCAGCGCCAGGTGAGCACGGCCGCTCGGCTTGTCGCGATAGATGATGCTATGGAACGTGCCGTACGGCGTCTGCATGGTGCGCTCGCCGGCGCGCTCGATGATGCTCTCGGTGCGGCTGCGGTAGTGGATCAGGTCGGCAATGGTGCCGATCTTGATGTGATGCTCTTGTGCGAACTCGATCAGGTCCGGCAGGCGCGCCATGGTGCCGTCGTCCTTCATGATCTCGCAGATCACCGCCGCGGGCGTCAGGCCAGCCAGGGCACCCAGGTCGCATCCGGCTTCGGTATGGCCGGCGCGGATCAGCACGCCACCGGGCTGGGCCGTCAACGGGAAGATATGGCCGGGCTGGACCAGGTCGGCGGCACGGGCATCCTTGGCCACTGCAGCTTGTACGGTACGGGCCCGGTCGGCTGCCGAGATGCCGGTTGTGACGCCTTCGGCTGCCTCGATCGACACGGTGAAGTTGGTGCCGTGCACCGTGCCGTTGCGGCTGACCATGGGTTGCAGCTCGAGCTGGCGGCAGCGTTCGGCGGTCAACGTCAGGCAGATCAGGCCTCGGCCGTACTTGGCCATGAAGTTGATCGCCTCCGGTGTGACGAAATCGGCAGCCAGAACCAGGTCGCCCTCGTTCTCGCGGTCTTCCTCGTCAACCAGGATGACCATGCGGCCGGCACGGATTTCGGCAATGATTTCTTCTGTACGGGCGATTGTCATGGCTTGCAGGCTGGGAAGCTGGCTGGAGTTTGGGCTGGAATTCTGGCTGAATTTCGGGCGGGATGGCTTGCTGGCCGGCTGCCGCTCCGGGGTATACCGGCTGGCCGCGGCAGCGGTCTGGCCCAATATTGTACGTCAACCGGACGCCGCAGGGCGCGCGGCGCCAGCCGGGTCAATGCCGACGGCCCTCGTGTGACGGTGGGCGGCAGCTAGTCGGGTGACCTTGGCAGGCTGGCAGGTCACCGAAGACACGCGTGTCAGGCGGGTTTCGGCGCGCTCAACATGCGCTCAACATAGCGCGCGATCAGGTCGATCTCCAGGTTCACGCGCGCGCCGGGCTTCAGATCCTGCAGCGTGGTGACCTCAATCGTGTGGGGAATCAGGTTGATCGAGAACGTGCAACCTTGTTCGTCGTCGATGACCTTGTTGACCGTCAGCGACACGCCGTTGACCACCACTGACCCCTTGTAGGCCAGGTAGCGTCCCAGCTCGCGCGGGGCGCGTACGCGCAATTCGTGGGATTCGCCCACCGGCGCGAAGTGGGTGACTTCGCCCAGCCCGTCGACATGGCCCGAGACCAGGTGACCGCCGAGGCGGTCGGCCAGGGTCAGTGCCTTCTCCAGGTTGACCCGGCCGGGCTTGTCCAGGCCAGCGGTCTTGTCGAGCGATTCGCGGGAAACGTCGACGTCGAAGGCGTCGCCGTCCAGCGCGATGACCGTCATGCAGGCACCCTGGATGGCGATGCTGTCGCCAAGGATGACATCGGACAGGTCCAGCCCGTTGGCACGGATGCGCAGGCGCACGCCGGCATCGGCTGCGGCTTCGCTGGCGCCCAGCGGGGAAACGGTTTCGATGCGGCCGACGGCCGCGACAATGCCAGTGAACATGATCGATGCGCGATGCAATGGGAAAACACGCATGCTAGCAGGTGCGGAGCCGATGCGTTTTTCTCGCGGCTTGCCGGCAAGTGGTCAGGCGTGATCGGCGCGGCGCGCAATCAGGCGCAGGTCTTCGCCGATCATGCGCACGTCGTGCCAGCGGAAGGCCGTGGCGTCCTGCAGCCGCGCCAGGGGCGGCAACTGGAACATGCCTTGTGCGTCGCCCAACAGCTTGGGCGCGAGGTAGATCAGCAGCTCGTCCGCGCAATGCTCGCGGATCAGCGATCCGTTGAGCTTGAAGCCCGCTTCCACGTGTAGCTCGTTGATGCCGCGCCTGCCGAGTTCTTCCAGCATGTGGCGCAGTTCCACCTTGCCGTGCGGATTGGGCAACACCACGACTTCCGCGCCGCGGGCTTCCAGGGCGCGCCGGCGCGCCGTATCGTCAAAGGCGCAGAACACCAGCACGGGCTTGGCAAAGTCTCCGGTGTCCGGCGTCAGCAGGCGCGCGTCCAGGGGAATCTCCAGCCGGGAATCCACCACCACGCGCTGCGGCTGGCGCGGCGTGTCCACGGCGCGCACATTGAGCTGCGGGTTGTCGTCGCGCACGGTGCCTATGCCGGTCAGGATGGCGCTGGCGCGCGCGCGCCAGGCGTGGCCGTCGTCTCGGGCCGCCTGGCCGGTAATCCACTGGCTGCTGCCGTCGTGCAGCGCGGTGCCGCCGTCGAGCGAGGCGGCCACCTTGACGCGTACCCAGGGCAGGCCCCGCGTCATGCGGTTGACAAAGCCGATGTTGAGTTCGCGTGCTTCTTTTTCGAGCAGGCCGCAGCGTACGTCCACCCCGGCTTCGCGCAGTCGCTGCAAGCCACGGCCGGAAACCGTCGGGTTGGGGTCCTCCATGGCCGCCACCACGCGCGCGATGCCGGCGCGCACCAGCGCGTCCGCGCAGGGCGGCGTCCGGCCGAAATGGCTGCAGGGCTCGAGCGTGACAAAGGCCGTGGCACCCTTGGGATCGTTCCCGCGCGCCGCGGCATCCTTGAGCGCCTGGATCTCTGCGTGATCCTGTCCGGCGGGCTGGGTGAATCCCTGGCCGATGATCTTGCCGTCCTTGGATAAAACGCAGCCAACGCGCGGGTTGGGCGTGGTGGTGTACATGCCACGCTCGGCGAGTGCGAGAGCCTGTGCCATGGCTGCGTGGTCGGTATCGGAGAACATGGGGCCTGGTGCTTCCTGCCGCGCGGGCGGTGAGTTGGATAGGGTTACAGTCATCAGGTGTCAGGGCGGCTCGGACTGTGCGAGGCCGTCGCAATCGGCATCCTGCCCCGGCGTGCACAAGCGGACGCGGCCGTGGGCACCGAGCCTTAGCTGCCGCTGTTCGCCCCGGCAGGTCACGGTGAAGGTGGCGGCGAGAAACCCGCCTTGCTCTGAGCGAGAGTATCCCACAGCTGTCATGCGCAGCGTATTGCTGCCTTGCTCGGTCGAGCGCAGGGCAATGCGCAGGCAGGCATCGCGCAGTTCGACGACAGCAAGCAAGCCGGCATCACCCTGGTCAGACGCGCTCCCCGGCTCCAGTGTCAGGCGCCATCCACCGTCCAGCGTCGACGCGCCGGGCAAGGGCGCCAGTATCACTTTCGCGCGGCGGGCCACGGCGCTGGCGCGCGCCAGCGCCAGCGAGCCGGCCAGGCGATCCGCCGCCAGCATCACCTGCTGCCGTGCCTGCAGGCGCTGCCAGGACGGGTAGGCCAGTGCTGCCAGGATGGCCAGCACGGCGACGCAGGTCAGCAGTTCGGCAAGCGTTGCACCGCGACGCCGCTGCCGGTGCCAGAACCGACCGCAGGCCACCTCAGCAAGCCGGCGGCAGCGGCACCGGCTCCGTGGCAAAGGCGGGCTGTGCAAGCCATTCGCCGGTGCTGCGCAGGATGAGCGTGCCGCATGACGCATCCGGCGTCTGCGGCACTGCGCGCAGCTCCACGCATTGCGCCAGCCCGCTGCCCGGGCAGGCGCTGGCGTTGATCCAATGCCGCGGGCGCGCCGGTTGCGCGGGTACCGGCCGCGGCCAGCTGCCGGCCACCACGGCGCCTCCCGGCTGAGCGGCGAAGCTCATGGTGGCGAGTGCGTGGCGCTCCAGGTCGAGCATTACCCCGACTAGTGCGCTGCGCGCCTCGGCGCGCCAGCCGCGCGCCAGGTGCTGGTGCCAGGCAGGCATCACCATCGCCACGAGGATCGCGGAGACAGTCAGCGTGACCAGCAACTCCAGCAGGGTGAAGCCGGTCGGGCGGGGGCAGGGCGTCATGGATGGGTCTCCGGGATGCGTTGGCGCGGTTGGCCGTGGATCGATCGGGCGCATCGGAGCCTCACGGCGAGCCGGAGCGGGTCAGCTCGCGCCACCTGAGGCGGCCGGTGCGGCGGCTGGCGATGGTGCGGTTCAGTGGCACGGCGCGTCCGTCCTCCCGGGACCAGAGCGTGAGCGCCACGGCCTCGATCGATGTGACACCCGGTGACGCCGCACGCTCTGGCGGTAGCGCTGTACGTTCGAGAGCGATTGCCGCCCTGGCGCTGGCTCGGAACCCGGTCGCCACGTGATTGAGAGAGCCGCCCGCCTGCGCGCTGGTAGCGGATTCCCCGCTCAGCGCGTGGATCAGGTATGCGCGTTGGCGCGCGTCGGGTGTCCGGGTGACAACGCCAAGGTAGCCCGGATCGGCGGGCAGAAGCCGGTCCAGTCGCTCGCCGGGATTTGGAAGCAGCAAGTGCCAGCCGGCGGCAACGCCTGGCCGGCCTTGCGTATCCCCTGTGCCAGCCTGCCGGCGCAGCACCACGCCGCTTCCTTGGGGCTGGGCCACAATGCGCGCGGCGCCGCTACTCGGCTTGCCGTTGTCCGCAAAGCTCGCGCCGTCGAAGACAGCGCTGACATGGTTGCCGTGTCCGTACACCACCAGGTAGCCGCCGGCGGCGCTGATTAGCACTGGCGGCACGATCGCGCATGACGATGGCGTCGGGTTTTCCATCCTGTGTATGCAGCTGACGCGCTGGCCGCTATCGTGCCATGGCATCGCTCCGCGCAAATCAAAACGCCAGAGCCCGCCGGCGGCATCGACTGCATACGCCGCCAGGGCCATGCCGGAAGCGTCCGGCAGGATGCTCGCGGCAAGCAGCGCGGGGTTGGGTTCGGCGATGCCGCAACCACCGGCCGGCAGGAGCAGCCGCACGACCGCGTGCCGGCCTTGCCACGGTGCGTGCGCGGGCTTGTCCATGGGCAGCAGGGCGATGCCGGCTTGGTGACGGGGCGCGTCGTGATGCGGCCCGCCTTGACGGGTTTGGCGACCGGGTGAGGCGCCCAGCGTCACCATGGCATACCAGCGCGCGCCTTCAGGCGTGGAGAGCGCCAATGCGCGGACCGGGCCCGACGGGGCCAGCGGCAGTACGTCAGAAGCCTCGGCCCTCCAGAGTGCCTCTACAGGCGGCTGCGTGGCTGCATTGGTGATGTCGAGGGCAAAGACGCCCGCCTGCGGATCGGTCATGTTCGCCGGAAGGCCACACAGCAACACAGTGCGCCAGCGACCCGGTTCGATCGAGACATCGGCCGCCTCCGGGTAGGGGCAGGGTGTGGGGCCCCGTTTTCGCATTGGGCGCGGCAAGTAAGCGAGTACCTCCTCGCCGGAACTCGCATTGAACGCGCGCAGCATGCCATCACGCATGCCTAGCCAGACCAGCGCAGCGCGTGCACCGTGCTGAACAACGAACTCGGCGTGGCCCGGCCAGCCAGGCATCCACGTGGGAGGCGGCACCAGGGCCGCGGCCTGCGCAGCGCCAGCGAGCAGCAGTCCGGCGGCGAGCGCGGTCAGTGAGTCGTGAAACCAGGCGCAACACGTCATGGCTGGAGCTCGCTTTGCAGCAAGCTGCGTACTGCCGCATCGCGCCCGATGCCTAGCGCAGTAATGCGGAAACGCAGGCGCGGCCCCTTGCCCGACGCGTAGTCGGATCCCAGCCATTCGCCAGGAGGGCGCTCGTGCAGCAACTCGACAACGTACCGCGGCATGGCACCCGCGCCAGCCGCTCCGGCTGGCAATGCCGGCAGGGTAGCGCCGCTGAACGTGCCCATCGCGATGCCGATGGCCGCGTCGGGCCGGCGGGAATCGAGCCAATCCACCCAAGGCGGCTGAATGTTCGCGGCAGGCCGGCAAAGGCCCCGCTGCGCGCCAGCGCCACATCGGCCTGGGAGCGGCCACGCGGCAAGGCGGCTATCCACCCCGGACGCGCCGTTTCTGAGCGCCGCCATCAACTCCGCTTCCGCGTCGAGCAATGCCGTCTCCGCCGCGCGAAAGGCAATCTCCTGCTCGAGCTGGTAAGTGGTCACTTGCCTGCTGGCGAGCAGGAATTGCAGGCCCGCCAGGGTCGTGGCGGCCACAAGCAGCAGCATTGTGGCCGTCAGCAGCAGCGTGGTACTCCCTTCGGCCCTGTTGCGGCGCAGCAGGCAAAGCGCAGCGGCGCCGCTCAGCACAGCGTCTCCATGCAGGGCCGGGGGTTGCGTAGCCGCACGGACGCCGAGTACACCCGGCGGATCAGGGCAGGCCGGTCACGCGGCGAGAAGACGAGGTCGCCGCCATGCGCGCCCAGGGCGCCCGGCGGGAACAAGTTAAGCACGGCTGGCGCTGCCGCCAGCGCCAGTGGGCGCTCACCACGCAGTACCAGTGCCACCTGCACCACCAGTACCTCGCGCCAGGCCGCGTCGCCCCTGGCGCGCAATTCCTCGGCGCGGAGGAACGCATCGGCCTTGCCATCGGCATCGGTATCGATGCCGTATCGCAACTGCATGGT
Source organism: Cupriavidus basilensis OR16 (assembly GCF_000243095.1). Classification (GTDB taxonomy): domain Bacteria; phylum Pseudomonadota; class Gammaproteobacteria; order Burkholderiales; family Burkholderiaceae; genus Cupriavidus; species Cupriavidus basilensis_D. Next base: position 19,450 of record NZ_AHJE01000108.1, read on the forward strand.
CTCCACGCCGCGCACCAGCGCGCCCGAAGTCCAGCTTCCCGCCAGCACCCGCCCGTCGCGCCGGCTGGCATAGCGGCACAACAGCTGCGGCTCGCCATCCGCGCCGATGGCGATATAGAGCAAGCTCGCCCCCGCATAAGCGCGGGCCGCGCCATCAGGCGAATCGCCAACGCTTGCCGCCGGCAACGCGTATCCGCTGCAATCGATCATGGTCTGGTCCGGCAGGGTCGGATCTTGCGCGCGCCCGCTGCCGCTGAATCGCACCAGCAGTGCATCGCTGCCATTGACGCCACCGCGAGCGCAGGTAGGCAGCGCGGCAATGCCCGGCTGGCCGCAATCGTCGCGCCCTGACAGCGCCGGCGGCGCTTTGGCCGGCAAGGCCGGCCCGACCGGATGCCAGCCGCTATGCCGGACCAGGTGAGTGACGATGGCGAGCGCCCGCTGGCCGCGTTCTTCCAGCAGCACGAGATCCACGGCGGTGCGGTACGCGAGCTGCACGGCATGGAAGGTGGACACGGCCAGCGCGCTGACGAGCAGGCCAAGCGCCAGGCCAACCATCAGTTCGATCAATGAGAATCCTTGCGCGCGACGGGACCTCATGGGCGGAGCCAGAGGACAACGATGCGCAGCGTGGCCGCATCCGGCGCGCTGCCGGCGCGCCGCGACGAAGCCAAAGACAGCGGCCCGACGACCGCCAGCCTGGATCCCGGCGAGCACCCGGCCAGGACGGGCTCGTCCCCCGCCGAAGCAAGCGACTGGCACAGCCGGAGGTGATCCGGGGCAATGCCGCGCGCCTGAAGCGGCGATAGCGCGAGGGCAGGATCCCCCAACTCCGCTAGTTCCGCGGCTGCACGTGTTGCATGGCCGAGAGCCTCATAGCCGCGCAGCGCACCAAGCGCAACCGGAGCCAGAGCGGCGAGCGGCAGCAGGCCGGCGCCGAGGACGGCGAGGGCGGTGAGGGATTCGATGAGGATGAAGCCGCGGTTGCCTATGCCAATCGGGGGAAAGGTAGCTTGACGGATACGCGGTCCTGCTCGCATTGACATGAAAGGCTCACTTGGAAAGCGTTATGCCCAAGAGTAGCCACGGTGCGTGCCGGAAAATGTTCCAGATTGTAGAGGTTGTGGGGCAGCTTGTTAATTCTGCGTGCCCGCAGCGGCGAAGCGCGAGGCGGCGGCAATCGGATCCATCCGGTTGCCGCGCCGGATGGATCAGGGCGGTGCCAACGCGCTCGCGGTGCAGGTGGTATCCCGCGACGGGTCACAGACTCGTGATCTGCCGAGCGCATTGATCTCCACCACGCGCTGCAGGGTACCCAGCGTGAACGTCGCGGTCGCCGTGAGTTGGGATCTTGTAGCCGCCGTGATCGAATAACCGACCGGCGAAAAGGCGACATATCCCGTTGCATCGGGGTTGGTATTGAAGGTGATGGCGATATCGCTGGGGATCGGGTCGTATTGCGAAATCAACGTGTCACTCGTCGTGAAAGCACCGTCAGGCGTACTGTGTTCAGAGAATACCTGCCAGCCATTGTTCCACGCCGCACCGATGGGAGCGATGGTGACATAGCTGTTGGTCGCGGCTGCGCCGGAGCGCGCCTGCGCGATGGCGGAGGCGAAACCATCGGCCGCGGAAATGAGGCGCTGCCGCCGCAGGAAGTCGCTCAGGTTGGGCGTTGCCATGGCAAGCAAAATAGCGGCAATCGTCATCGTGATCACCAACTCGATGAGCGTGAATCCGCTCGCACAGGGGGGCTGGTTCCGGCGCTTTTGCATTTTGCCTACCAGCAGCCCGCGGTCGTTGCATACACGCCGCTGGTAAGCATGTTGTACTTCTCGCCGGTACTGCGATAGACCAGGGTGCCGCATGTCGAGTCCGGTTTGATCGGGCTAGCTTGCAGCTCCACGCACTGTCCATTCGATGCACCACATTGAACTGCCAGGATCTGGTAGCTGCCGGTAGTGGGCGAATCTCCGGACCAGGTCTTGTAGCCGGTCCAGAGCGCGGTCGTACCTGCGCCGTAGTAGCTGTTTACCTGCGAAAAATTCCGCTCGAAGAGTTGCATGTCTTCTAGCAGGGCGGCCTTGGCTTCGGCACGCCTGCCCTTTGTGATGTAACTCGAGTAATTCGGGTAAGCAATCGCGGAAAGAATGGCAATGATACTCACCGTGATCAAGGCTTCAATCAATGTGAAGCCGCGCTGGGATGTCCTATTGACGCGTTGCATAGCGAATCCCTTTCGATGCTAGTTCAGCAGGAAATTTCGAATCTCGCGCCATCCGGCACGGGCCTTGCGCATATTTGAATTGGTCGAATTTCCGCTCTTTCCGCTCTGGCCATTGGCTCCGATAGATGCAGTGCCGGATGCGCCAAATGAGATGACCTGGGTGGTCTTCGTTTCGACGATGCCGCCGACCGCGCTGCGATTCGCGTTCGTGACGTTAATGACGATTACCGACGGCGCACCGAGCAGGCCGATGCTGGACAGATAGCCCGAAACCCCGTTGCCCGGCGTGCCGGTCAGCGCGCCCAGCGCGTAGCTCCTGCTGCCACCGCTGGTGCCGCATGAATCCGTGCCTGTGTAGAGGGAGTTGAAGTACACGATCCCGTCCTGCACAACCACGGAAGTGACTTGCCTCTCCGTCGAGTCAAGGAAGTCCAGAACCCAGCCCGGCTTGCGAGGCGCGGCGTAGCCCGGAGCGTAAGATGAGGAATTGAAGGTGTACGATTTTCCGTCGGCGGTCGCCTGCATCGTTACGGCATTAAGCTTGCTGCGGTCGGGGACGTAGTTGGTGCCGCCGCCGTCGTAAATGCCGTAGAACGAGTTGGTCTGGCCAACTGTGGAGGACGTGTCCGACAATTCGTAATATTTGCCTGTGCCGAACAGCACCATGTACCCGCCGGGCGCGTAGACCACCTGCGGCTGGACTGTGATCGGCTGACGGCGCCCGTACGAGTCGGTGGCGACAAACATTGGCTTGCCAGGTGTTCCGCCGAAAGCCGGCAGGGCACCGGCGGTTGCGTTGCCATTCCACGTGCTTGGCGTGCCGGCCACATTGAACTTCCACAAATTGCCTTGCAGATCTCCAGCGTAGAAGCTTGTGACACGGCCATTGGGAGCGCCAACGGAAGCTGGTGTGCTCAAGCCGTTCGCTGTAACGTAAGGCGGCGCCGTCGCGGGCGCGGGCGTGACTATCTTGAAGTAATTGCTATTCAGGGTCCACGCGGTGCCAGGTGCCTTGTCCAATGAGAGCAAGAATAAGGCAGCTGGGGCATTGGCGTTCGAGTAGCCGTCATTCTGGTTGGAATTCAGGCCATTGCCGACCACAATAAACCATTTGTAGATGGGGCTGCCGCTGGTATCCGTACCAGTCTGCAGCTTGGCGACGATCGGCGGGCCCATGACATTGCCCAGGTCGGCGTCATCCTTGTCGGTGAACTCCCATAGGACGTTGGCGCCGCTAAAGGCTGCGCCGCTCTTGCCGCCATCCGGATCACTCACGTCCAGTGCGTAGATGCCTTGTGCGCCGCCGCCGAAACCGCCAGCGAGTACGGATTTCCAGGCGCCGTTGACTTGTGCTTCTGCGACCAGGGGCGTGGCATCCACATAAGGGCGGTGCGAATAGCTCGGCGATGTGAGTTGCGGCAGCGCACTGAAAATGGCATTGGGCACGTAAGCGAAGACTTCGTCGCCGGTATTCGCATTGAAGCCGTGCAGCATGCCGTCGTTGGCTCCGACATAGACCAGCGGGGTGCGGCCGGTGTAGGTGCTCAGGAAGCTGCTGTAGCCGCTATCGGTGCGGGTTGCGGCAGGGTCACCCACAAAGACCGGGCCTGATCCGATGATGTCGCCGAAGACGGTCGCGCGGGCTCTGAACGGACCGCCACCGCCTTGCCCATTGCTTTCCAGTGTCCTGTCGCCACGAAGATAGTTGAGGCGATTCTGGCCGTTGCCATCACTCAAGCCAGAGTCAGGATTGAGATTGAGCAGCGCCTGCTGGGGGGGCGAGATGGCGTTTCCGGTGAACTGAAAGGGAACTCCCACGCCGCTGACCGGGTTGAGGGTGAAGATGGAGCGCGTGCTCGGGCTCTTGCCGGCGAGCCGGTTTCCTGCCTCCCACGTTTTGGTCTGCGCGATCGTTACGGCCATACCGTCGGTGCTTTTGGAGATAGCATAGGCGCCCAGTTGGCCGTTCCATTTCTGGTCGAATCCGGGCGTGTAGACAAAACCATTCTGCACGATGCGGTTGCTGGTGAGCGCAATGCCGGAAAGCGTGCCCGCGGAACTCGTGATCTGCACGAAGATCTTCTTGATGGCATCGATCATGGCCTGCGGCTGGCTTGCGAGAAACCAGTTTGATGGGACGTTTGATCCCGTGGGCGCAGCTTCCCATTCCGTATTGCTGGTAACGGTTGTTCCGCCCTGGCCGCCTGCCTTGAAGGGATTTCCGTCCGCATTGCCCCCGTCGATCTTGTCGTCCTTGAATCCGCCGTACTTTGCCGCGAGAAAGATCTGGCTCTGGCGCTGGGTTGCGCCGACCGTTCCGTTCCCGGCTTCATTGACGTCGATGCCAAACGTCGTGACGCGCGCAGAGGGCATGTCGGGGCGAAACGCCGAGGTATGCGCCCAGTAGGCGACCCCCGCGATGTAATAGGCTGACCAGTGCGAGGTCGGATGCAGGATGTCGCCCAGATTCGTGAAGGAGGACGGCAGAGGATTGGCATTGCCTGTCGCCGGCGTGTTGGTTTCCAGTGCTCCGACCTTGTTGGTCCACGCTCGCACGTCGAATCCGCTATAGCTGTCCACTGCCCGGGCAGGGTCGCCGTGCGAGGTGTCGACGTTGCCTGGAATGTAGTGATCCTCGTGCGTATTGATGTCGCCAATCGTCACGACGTAGTTGCGCTGGCAACTGTTGAGCATCGGGTCGGCATCCCAGGTCGTGTAGACGGGGAAGTTGTCTGCATAGGTCGTATTCGGAAGGCCGCTGATAGCTTGTGGGGTGGGGCCGTCCTTATGAAACTGGAGGTAGCGGATGCTCTCGTAGAACAATTCGCTGATCGGGTCATACGTCTTGTAGTTGCCGAGCGGGTTATCCGTGGGGCCGCCAAGGTCGCCCATCGCCTTGCCACCGAGTTGTGTGCTCGTGCGGCCAAACTGATTGAGATAGTTGATAACCCCGCTGATTCCTTCCGTGCGGTTGAGCGGGTTCCGATAGAACACGCCCGTTGCCGGATCCCATTCCATTGCGGTATTTGCAATTGTTTTCAGGTTGGAGTCAACCGCAGTAGTGCCAACATACTTCATCGGGGCCCGCAGAACCCCACCGTAGCGTTCGTTCGGTGTCTTGCTGGTGTCGTTGGTGCCGTCGTTCAGATAGCCAAAAGCCGCAAAGCGCACGCGATCGGCATTTCTTTGCATCTGGCCGACGGGCTTGTAATTGCTGCCATAGTTGTAGCAGAGGTCGGTGCGCTTAGTTGCCTCGTTGCCATCGCAAACCTGAACCTGGACACGGAAGCTACGTCGTTCCGTCAGCTTGCTGTTCTGGTAGACGTCAGCATATTTCCCCGGACTCGCGCAGTTGCCACTGCTATCGTCCGCATCGGAGAAGAAGATGTGGTTACCACACGAAGCAATATAGATCGTGCTGTATGTGAATGGCGTTACCGCACTTGGCGCGCTGCTGGTGTTGTTGACGGCCGTGACGCTCTTGACCGGGAAGTAACTGTTGCTACGGAAAAAGTCCGATCGGAGCACGGCACGCTGCAGGACCGTCTGGGTAGCGGTGTCCACCACGCGGTCGCCGCCGGTCATCGCCATCCGCAGTTCGTCGATCGAGGACGACGCGGCCCAGTTCATGAAGTTTCCGCTAAATGCGGCGGAACACTCATGGGCTCCATTGCCGGAGGCGTTGCCGCTGCTTACAAAATAGCCATTGGTGCTGTCGTACGTATAGCACTTGGCTGCATTGAAGTAGCCGAGGTAAGTTGTATTGTAGTTATATGACGTGTCGACGTTCTTCGAATTCAGGGGGCCGCGGTAGGCAGTACCCGTAGTCGGGAACTCTACCGAGAGCGTCATCATCAGGTTTGGGTGAATGTTCTGCGATTGCCCGAATAGCGGGGTCTGCGCAATCGTCACGGTTGGCACGCTTGGCGTGCTTGCCGCCCAAAGCGGGGTAACCCATAGCATCGCGCACAGAGGCAACAGGCGTCGGAGTGTCTTCATGAGTTCGTTCCCGATTCGATGCTGGCTGTTCTAGTTGTCGGTCTTGCGGTACAGCGACTGAACCATCGCCTGGGTAGCGTTATTCGGGCCAAAGCCAACCGCGGTCACCCGATACATATAGCGCGTGTTGTCAACGGCGCTGCCAATGGATTGGTCAGGAAGCAACTCGATGATGTAGCGAGGCTTCTGGCTTGGAGTCAGGCCCGTCCCGGTCGGGAAGGTCCGGCCCGTAAAAGTGCCGTAGGCCACCGTCTGCGGGTTGGTGGCAGAAGCGCTCCAGCTAACGGTGTTCCATATCTGCGCGTTGATATTTGCCAATGTATTGCACAAGCCCTGGTAGGGGGCGGCCACCGTTGTCCCGATATTGCATCCACCTTCGACCGTGAAACCCGTCGCCGCTGTCGGCTGGAAAATTGCCGAGCGGCTCTTGGGGCCAGTGGTGTTCTGGATGTCCATTTCGGCATCGCGCAAGGCGGCCTCAGCTGCCTGGAACGCAATCTCGAAATCGCGTTGATTGCGGGTCGTACGTTTTGAGTCCAGTGCCAATCTCGCGCCACCCAATGCCAGCACGGATATGACGAGCAACATGATCAGAGCGGTGAGCAAGGCAAAGCCGCGGCCCGGATATGTCACTGCTGGATGGATCAGAGGCACGAAGGGTCTCCCTGCATGCAACTCAGGTAGTTGCGCACTTGTACCGTCGCAGTGAAGAGACGGCGCGCGGATTGTGGGTTTTGAGTCGGCGTGAACGTACCATCGGCGCCGTTGTACATGGGGCCGAAGAGCTGGATCGCGGGCTGCCCGGAACTGGCTGCGCTTGTATTGTCGCCGCGTACCACCAAAGCCACCTTCAGCGCAAAGACGCGTGCCCATTCGGCCGCGCCGACCTGGCTGGCGGGAACGAACTTGTCCGCCACTTCATCGTCATCTGTGGATATGCCGAAGAGCACCTGCAAATTCTCAACGCCCGGGACAAGCTGCTGGGCGACAAAGGTAGAGGTCTCCTTGCCGGCTGCACGCCGCCGGTATTTGCACATCAGGTAGGGCAGGCCATCGGCGCCGTTCTGCACATAGAGAATGGAGAGTCCGCGTTGACTTGCCGCATTGTCGATGTTGGACGGCGCGGCGACGGCTTGTCCGGAGCAATCCACCATGGAGCCATCGCTCACGGTCGGGTCAGCCGCCGTCCCGACGCCGAAGAATCGAGTCAGCAACACGTCGCTGGCATTGACGGCGGCGCCAGCGTCGCAACCCAGCGTCTCGCTGTCCGAGGGGGTTGAACAGTTGTCCAGTCCCATCAGCATCTGCGAGCTGATCTGCATTGAACCACCATCGCTGGCTGGAGGCGTGTAGGCAATCTGACGCAACATTCGTGAAACAACGCCGATCGCGAACTGACCGCGCTCCTCGATGTTGGCGCTGTCATTGATGCTGCCGTAAGTGCTGCGGGTCAGTAAGTAAAAGGAAGTTGATGCAACCAGCACCAGCATGCCGAGCGTCAGTGCCACCATCAACTCGATCATGGAGAAGCCCGGGCTTCGCTGGCAACGATGGGTTGGTTGTCCGGAGCCGGCCATGGGCGTCTTCAATTGCTGACTCCCGGGTTGGCCACAATAACGATTTGTGGCGTTGCCGAGCCGTTGGCAGCTTGCGTGTCTGGCATGGCTGTTCCGGTCGCGACATCCACCCCCGGCTTGTCGGTGAACCGAGATACCCAGCCCATCTTGATGACGATCGGGCTATCGCTGGCTTGGCCCGTGCCGCCGGCCGTGGCGTTGCACGCCCAGGTGTAGCCTGCGGCGTTGGAATAAATACTGGAGTCACGGCAGATTACCGCACGCCCACCCGGCAGGGCCGTCTGGACACGTCGCGTCCATTCGGCCAAATCGAACGTGACCATGTTGGCTGCGCAAACCGTGCTGCCGGACGCGCACGGGGTGGTAAAGAAATTGGCGCCCGTCGGCACCGCTGGGGCGCCGGTGCTCGTGTCGAAGAAGTAGCCGCTGTTACTGGCGAGCATTTGGGCGTTGTTAGCCCGCATGCGGTCTGCCATATCGCTGGCGAGCTGCAGTGCCAGCGTGTCATAGGACGCTTGTTGGGAGAAGCGGAAGGATTTGATAAGAAGATTTGCCACGCCGAGCACGCCGATGGCGAGCACGACGATTGCCACCAATGCTTCGAGCATGGTGAAGCCGGCCGTCTCCCGACAGCTTGACTGACCCATCTTGACCCTCGTCCGAAAAGACTACGTTGTTCTTTTGGCTTCTTTCTATTTTTTTTAACTGCAACCCAGGTGGAGGTATAGATATAAGAATTGCCGCCTAGGACACAATTTGGGAAGAATTAAACAACGTTCACGTTACTTTTTCTACTGCTTTCGTGGGGTGGACGCCGAAAATTCATCCAGCATGTCGCGGAATTCCGACACGTCCTCAAAGCTCCGATACACCGAAGCAAACCGGATATAAGCAATCTTGTCGAGCCGGCGCAGCTCGCGCATGACCAGTTCCCCGACCTGGCTGCTGGGGATTTCCTTTTCGCCAAGGGCGAGCAGTTTTTCTTCAATGCGGGTGATGGAGGCGTCAATGGCCTCAGCCGAGACCGGGCGCTTGCGCAGGGCCAGACGCATCGAGTCTTTCAGCTTGTCGCGGGTGTAGTCCGCGCGGGAGCCGTTTTTCTTGACGATGGCGGGGAAGAACAACTCGATCCGCTCATAGGTGGTGAAGCGGCGGTCGCAGGATTCGCAGCGGCGGCGCCGGCGTACCGTATCGCCTTCTTCCGACATGCGCGTGTCCAGGACCTGGGTGTTGGAATGGGCGCAAAAAGGGCATTTCATGCCTGACCACCTAGAAGTTTGAGCCGGGACGCGTGCCGCGCAGGCAGCGTTTTGTCATTCTGTGTCGCGCCGGGCTGGGTTGGCAAGGCCCGCCGGCGGCGCTTGCGCGCCGCGGCGGGGCTGCCGGCCACCCGCGCGTGGCGGGTGGCGCCGGGCTTTAGCCGTAGACCGGGAAACGCTTGGTCAGGGCTGCCACTTGCTCGCGCACGCTGGCGATATTGGCCAGGTCGTGCGGGTTTTCCAGCACGTCGGCGACCAGGTTGGCCACCAGGCGGGCTTCTTCTTCCTTGAAGCCGCGGGTGGTCATGGCCGGCGAGCCCAGGCGGATGCCCGAGGTGACGAACGGCTTTTCCGGGTCGTTGGGGATGGCGTTCTTGTTGACGGTGATGTGTGCCTCGCCCAGGACCTTCTCGGCTTCCTTGCCGGTGATCTGCATGGCGCGCAGGTCGACCAGCATCACGTGGCTTTCGGTACGGCCGGAGACGATGCGCAGGCCGCGCTCGATCAGGGTTTCGGCCAGCACGCGGGCGTTCTTGACCACTTGTTGCTGGTAGGTCTTGAACTCGGGCGACAGGGCTTCCTTGAACGCGACTGCCTTGCCGGCGATCACGTGCATCAGCGGGCCGCCCTGGATGCCGGGGAAGATGGCCGAGTTGATGGCCTTCTCGTGCTCGGCCTTCATCAGGATCACGCCACCGCGCGGGCCGCGCAGGCTCTTGTGGGTGGTGGTGGTGACGAAGTCGGCGTGCGGTACCGGGTTGGGGTACTCACCCGCAGCGATCAGGCCGGCGTAGTGGGCCATGTCGACCATGAACAGGGCACCGATGGACTTGGCGACCTTGGCGATGCGTTCGAAGTCGATGCGCAAGGCGAAGGCCGAGGCGCCGGCGATGATCAGCTTGGGCTTCTTTTCCTGTGCCAGCTTTTCCAGCGCGTCGTAGTCGATGTCTTCGTTGGCGTCCAGGCCGTAGCTGACCACGTTGAACCACTTGCCGCTCATGTTGAGGGCCATGCCGTGGGTCAGGTGGCCGCCTTCAGCCAGGCTCATGCCCATGATGGTGTCGCCCGGCTTCAGGGCGGCGAAGAACACGCCCTGGTTGGCTTGCGAACCGGAGTTGGGTTGCACGTTGGCAGCTTCGGCGCCGAACAGTTGCTTGACGCGGTCGATGGCGAGCTGCTCGACGACGTCGACGTACTCGCAGCCACCGTAGTAGCGCTTGCCGGGATAGCCCTCGGCGTACTTGTTGGTCAGTTGCGAGCCCTGTGCGGCCATCACGGCCGGCGAGGTGTAGTTTTCCGAGGCGATCAGCTCGATGTGTTCTTCCTGGCGCTGGTCTTCCTTCTGGATGGCGGCAAAAAGCTCGGGGTCGATTTGGTCGATCGTATAGCGGCTGCGTTCGAACATGGCGAAAACTCGTCTGAAAAAAGGGAATTCCGAATAGGCTTCGGGGTAGGGCGCGCGGGGAAGGCACAGGCGACCGGCGCCGGTCGCGTTAGCTATCCGGCGCAGGGCGCACCCTGCTTCCCATTCGCTGCCCAGGCGAGCGGCAGGCGCTTGAAACATCGCGCCAGAGAACTTTGCGCTTCCTCGTGGTAGTGCCCACTGACTTCGCCAGTCGCGCAAGATGGAATGGTTGGCGGCAGTTTAACGCGAGGCGCTGGCTCGCTGCAAGACGGTGCGGCCGGGCGCAAGGCTGAAAGTCAATGCCTCGTCTGTCAGGCAATGTAATTGTTGTAATGTCAGACAAGGGTTTACACCGGGTCGGGCCGGCTCCCGTTACAATCGCGGCCATGAGCAACAATGTGTGGGCCTTGCGGGTGTACGTACTGGGAAGACACCGACGCGGGCGGCGTAGTGTTCTACGCCAATTACCTCAAATTCTTCGAGCGCGCCCGTACCGAGTGGCTGCGCTCGCTGGGCATCGAACAGCAAGCGCTGGCCGATGAGGCCGGCGTCGTCTTCATCGTCAGAAGCACGGCGGTGGACTACCACTGCCCCCGCCCGTCTGGACGACTTGCTTGAGATCCGGACACAGATTGAACGGGTTGGCCCGGCGTCGGTCCGATTCGCCCAAGAAGCCTGGCGAGGTGAGCAGTTGCTGGCTACTGGCGCCATCCGGGTTGGGTGTGTTGATCGTAGCACATTTCGCCCGACTCCCATTCCCGCTCCCGTCCTTGCAACCATCAAGACCGCTCGATGAATCCCGTGACCGTCACGCAAGACCTGTCGATCATTTCGCTGGTGCTGCACGCCAGTGTGCTGGCACAGGCCGTCATGGCCCTGCTGCTGGTGATGTCCCTGTTCTCGTGGACATATATCTTCCGCAAGCATTTCTCCCTGCGCGCCGCGCGGACCCAGACCGAGGGCTTCGAGCGCGATTTCTGGGCCGGTGGCGACCTGCAGGCCCTGTACCAGAGCGCGGCCAACAACCGTCACAACACGGGCGCGCTGGAACGGATCTTTGAATCCGGCATGGGCGAGTACCTGAAGGCGCGCGAGCGCAACAATGACGCCGGCGCGCTGCTCGACGCTGCGAGGCGCGCCATGCGCGCGGCCTATCAGCGCGAGATGGATGTGATGGAATCGCACCTTCCATTCCTGGCCTCGGTAGGTTCGGTCAGCCCGTATATCGGCTTGTTCGGCACCGTGTGGGGGATCATGAACGCTTTCCGCGGCTTGTCCAATGTGCAGCAGGCAACGCTTGCGGCAGTGGCGCCCGGCATTGCGGAGGCGCTGGTCGCCACCGCCATCGGCTTGTTCGCGGCGATTCCGGCGGTGATTGCCTACAACCGTTACGCCACCGAAGTCGATCGCCTGGCCATCCGCTTCGAGAGTTTCATGGAAGAGTTCCTGAACATCCTGCAACGGCAGACCCGCTAAAGCGCCGAAGCCACCAACGTCTTCGGTCAAGGAGAACCAGCAATGGCAGCGATACAGCGCCGTGGCGGCTCGCGCCGCCGGGCCAGCGCCGACATCAACGTCGTGCCTTACATCGACGTGATGCTGGTGCTGCTCGTCATCTTCATGGTGGCAGCACCGATCGTGAATCCCGCCGTGGTTGACTTGCCCAGCGTGGCCAACGCCACCCAGCAGCAAAAGGCGCCTCCCATCGTCGTAACCGTGCACGAGGACGGCGCACTGACCGCGCGCGGCAAGGATAACGCCGGCACCAGCTTCGAGCGCAAGCTCGACAAGCAGGGCCTGATTGACTTCGTGCATCAGCGCCAGAACGAGAATCCCGACCAGCCGGTGGTGATCGCCGCCGACCGCTCGGTCAAGTACGAGGCCGTGCTCGACGTCATGTCGGTGCTCAAGGCTGACGGCGTGAAGCGCGTCGGCCTGATGGTCAAGCCCAAGTAAGCACCGCCCCAACGCGATGAAGACCGCCGCCTATCCTTATCAGCCGGCCCCGGAGCGGGGAACCCTGCGTTCCTTCCTGCTCGCGGTTTTCATGCATCTGTTGCTGGGCATCGTGCTGTATTTCGGCGTGCACTGGCAGAGCAGCACCCCGGTCGGCGCCGAAGCCGAACTCTGGGATGAGATTCCCGCCACCACCGCGCCGCCCCCGCCCCCGCCGTTGCCCGAACCCCAGCCCATCGTCCAAGCCCGGCCCGCAGCCCCCGCGCCTGCGGTGAGGTCGCGCGCGGAGGAAGATGCCGAGATCGCCCTTCAGCAGCAAAAGCGCCGCCAGGCCGAGGCCGCGGCCCGCGAAGAGGCGCGCCAGCAGGCTGACCTGCGCGCGCGCCAGGAAGCCGACCGGCAGGAAGCGGCCCGCAAGGAAGCCGCCCGCAAGGACGACCTGCGCCGCGAAGAGCAACGCCGCGAAGAGCAGAAGAAGGACGATCTGAAGAAGGAAACCCAGCGTAAGGAAGATGCGCGCAAGCAGGCCGCGCTGCAGGAGCAGCGCAAGGAGCAGGCTGAGCGCGAGCGCAAGGAGGCCGACGCCAAGGCCCGCGCCGAAGCCAGGAGCCGTGCCGAGGCCGATGCCAAGGCGCATGCCGAGGCTGACGCCAAGGCAAAGGCCGCCGCTGACGCGAAGGCCAAGGCCAACGCAGAAGCCAAGGCCGCCGCCAACGCGAAGGCCAAGGCGGATGCCGATGCCAAGGCCAAGCGCGACGCCGCCGCCAATGCCCAGCGCCACAGCGAGCTGGCGCGCCTGCAGGCCCTGGCCGGTGGCGGGGCGGCAGTCGGCGGCGCCGGTGGTGTCGGCAGCAGCGCCGGCAGCGGCGCCGGTTCGGGCGGCAAGGCCTCGCCCGGCTACCCGGATCGCGTGCGCCGCCGCGTCAAGCCGAATATCGTGTTCACCGAAGACGTGCCTGGCAATCCCGCCGCCGTGGTGTCCGTCCAGCTGGCGCCGGACGGCTCGCTGATGTCCGCGCGGGTGTCCAGGTCCAGCGGCAATTCGAGCTGGGACAACGCGGTGCTGCGCGCCGTGGAGCGCTCGGATCCGCTGCCCCGCGACGAAAACGGCAAGGCGCCGGCCAGCTTCACCATCACCTTCAAGCCTAAGGATTAAGGGGAGAGGTGATGGCGACGGCACTAGCAAGGAATAATTCGAATTGCAACAGATTGCAACCTACGTCGATGCGCCATAGTCCCAAGGCTACGATGACAGGTTGCCTGACGCAGCCGGCAAATGTGCCCGGGGCACCCGATTCAGGCATGCGACATGCCTCCAGTCTGCGTACCCCTACCTTTGCCCTTGGTTTTGCCGGCCGCGTTCGATATGAATATTGATCTCGACTGAGGAGCAGCATGCGAAAGCTTTGGGCCCCCCTTTGGCTGGCCGCGCGGCGGCACAGCACCCGCGCGCACGCCCTGTTTGCCGGGCTGGCCGTGGTGCTGGCCTGTTCGGCCGGCAGCGCGCAGGCGCAATTGAACGTTGAAATCACTGGCGTCGGCGCTAGCCAGTTCCCGATCGCCACCGCCAACTTCCAGGGCGAAGCGCAGGCCCCGCAGAATCTCACTGCCATCATCCGCAGCGACCTGCAGCGCAGCGGCCGCTTCCGCAATGTCGATCCGGGCGGCGCTACCGTGGCGGAGTCCGCCAATGCCGACCTTGGCAGCTGGAAGGCGCGCGGCGCCGATGCCTTCGTGGCGGGCAGCGTGACACCCACCGGCAACGGCCAGTACGACGTGCGCTTCCGCCTCTACGACACCGTCAAGGGCACCAGCCTGGGCGGCCTGGCCTTCACCGTCGGCGGGAACCAGCTGCGCGTGACCGGCCACAAGATCGCCGACTACATCTACGAGAAGCTGCTGGGCGAGCGCGGCGTGTTTGCCACGCGGCTGTCCTATGTCTCGCGGGTGGGCGGGCGCTTCCAGCTGCTGATTTCGGACTCCGACGGCCAGAACTCCCAGGTGGCGCTGACCAGCAACGAGCCGATCATTTCGCCTTCGTGGTCGCCGGACGGCAGCAAGGTTGCCTACGTGTCCTTTGAAGCCAAGAAGCCCGTGGTCTACGTGCACGATCTGGCGACCGGCCGCCGCACGCTGGTGTCGAACCAGAAGGGCAACAACAGCGCGCCTTCGTGGTCACCCGATGGCCAGCGCCTGGCGGTGGCACTGTCGCGCGACGGCAATACCCAGATCTACCAGGTCGGCGCCGATGGCTCCGGGCTCAAGCGCCTCACCCGCAGCAGCGCCATCGACACCGAGCCGCAGTACGCGCCGGACGGCCGCAGCATCTACTTCACCAGCGATCGCGGCGGCGCGCCGCAGGTCTACCGCATGCCTGCCGGCGGCGAAGAAGGCGGCGCAGCCCAGCGCGTGACCTTCAAGGGCAGCTACAACGTGAGCCCGCGCATCTCCCCGGATGGCAAGCAACTGGCCTATATCACCCGCAGCGGTGGTTTCAAGCTGCAGTTGATGGATCTTGGCAACGGCGATGTCACGTCGCTGACCGATACCGCTAACGACGAGGCGCCCAGCTTCGCCGCCAACGGCAAGTACATTCTGTATGCCACCCGGGTGGGAGGTCGCTCGGTGCTGGCGGCAGTGTCCACTGACGGGCGTACCCGGCAGGTTCTGTCGCTCCAGTCCGGCGAGGTTCGCGAGCCGTCCTGGGGTCCATTCATGCAATAAACGAGGAGTTCCAGCCATGACCAATATGATGACCAAAACCCTTGCCGTCGCCGCTCTGCTGGCCCTCGGCGCCTGCAGCTCCGGCGTGAAGCTGGACGACACCGCCAACGCCGGTGCCGGCAAGGGTACGCCTTCGACCGACGCTCGCGCCGTGGCGCCGGTGGACGTCTCGCGCGATCCGCTGAACGATCCGAACAGCCCGCTGGCCAAGCGCAGCGTGTACTTCGACTTTGACAGCTACAGCGTCAAGTCCGACTACCAGGGCATGCTCTCGGAGCACTCCAAGTACCTGGGCGCCAACAAGGGCCGCCGCATCCTGATCCAGGGCAACACCGACGAGCGCGGTACCAGCGAATACAACCTGGCTCTGGGCCAGAAGCGCGCCGAAGCCGTGCGCCGCTCGCTGTCCTCGCTGGGCGTGCCGGAAAGCCAGATGGAAGCCGTCAGCCTGGGCAAGGAAAAGCCCAAGGCAACCGGCCACGACGAAGCCGCCTGGGCAGAAAACCGCCGCGCGGACATCACGTACTAATCTGCGGATAGCCATCTCATGAACGCACGCGTCTCCAAGTTGTTCTTGCTCACCGCGCTGGCTTGCGGCGGCCTGTCCCTGGCCGCCCACGCGCGGGCTGGCGTGTTTGACGATGACGAGGCGCGTCGCGCCATCGTTACCATGCGCGACCAGTTCAATGGGTTCCAGGCGACCGCTTCGCAGCGTATCGACCAGAACAGCCGCGCGCAGCTCGAGATGCAGAACCAGCTCGAGGGCCTGCGCCAGGAAGTGGCGCGGCTGCGCGGCCAGAACGAGATGCTGCAGAACGAGGTGACGACGCTGCAAAAGCAGCAGAAGGACTACTACGCCGACCTGGATGCGCGCCTGAAGAAATTCGAGCCGCAGCAGGTCACCGTGGATGGTCGCGAAGGGCTCTCGCAACCAGGCGAGAAGACCGAGTACGATGCCGCGCTCAAGCAGTTCCAGACCGGGGACTTCAAGGGCGCGGGCAGCGTATTCTCGGCCTTCATCAAGAAATACCCGCAAAGCCCGTACGTGCCGCTGGCGCAGTACTGGCTCGGTAACTCGCTGTACGCGCAGCGGGACTACCGCGGCTCGACCGCGGTGCTGCAGAACATGGTGCAGGCGTACCCGGATCACCCCAAGGTGCCGGATGCGCTGATCGCCATCGCCAACAACCAGATCGAGTCGGGCCAGAAGCCCGCGGCCCGCAAGACCCTGGAGCAGGTGGTGGCCAAATACCCCGGCACCGAGGGCGCGCAGGCAGCGAGCAATCGCCTCAAGACGCTGAAGTAAGCGACTGGGAGGGCGGGGCGCTGGTAAGCGGCCCAGGTAGCAGCCAGGACAAAAGGCCCGCATCCGCGGGCCTTTTGTCCTGGCCGCGCTAAAATACCCGATTCGCCTCGAATTTTGCGTGGCGCCGACTGGCGCCGCGCCCTGCCATCATGAAAAAACGCGCTATCGTCCTGCTTTCCGGCGGCCTGGACTCCGCCACCGTCCTTGCCATGGCCAATGCGCAGGGTTTCGAGACCTATGCGCTGTCGATGCGCTACGGCCAGCGCCACTCCTCGGAACTGGAGGCCGCCAAGCGCGTGGCCGCAGCCCAGGGCGCCGTGCGCCACGAGATCATCGACCTCGACCTGCGCCGCTTCGGCGGCTCCGCGCTCACCGACGATAGCCTCGACGTGCCCACTGACGGCGCCGTCGGCGGGATTCCCGTCACCTACGTGCCGGCCCGCAATACCATCATGCTGTCGCTGGCTCTGGGCTGGGCCGAGGCCGTCGGCGGCCGCGACCTGTTCTTCGGCGCCAACGCGGTCGACTACTCCGGCTATCCGGATTGCAGGCCCGAGTACGTGTCCGCCTACGAGGCGCTTGCCAACCTCGCCACCAAGGCTGGTGTGGAAGGCGAGCGCATTCGCGTGCACGCGCCCATCATCGACATGACCAAGGGCGAAATCATTCGCGCCGGCGTCAGGCTCGGCGTGGACTACGGCATGACAGTGTCGTGCTACAAGGCCGACGACGACGGCCGCGCCTGTGGCGTGTGCGACTCCTGCCGCATCCGCCGCGCGGGCTTCGAGGCCGCTGGCGTACCCGATCCCACCCGCTACCAGGGCGCCGCCTGACGGTTGCCATTGCCACCAGCGTGCTTGCGCACCCACCCACCCGTTCCGCTTCCCCCGCCGGACACCCATGCCCGAAATCGACATTGCCGCGCTCAGCAGTACCGTACTGGCGAGCACCTTCATCCTGACCTTCCTGTTTGGGGTGGTGCTCCAGCGCACGCACTTCTGCACCATGGGGGCGGTCTCCGACATCGTCAACATGGGCGACTGGACCCGCATGCGCATGTGGGGGCTGGCCATCGGCGTGGCCATGATCGGCACCGCCACGCTGGCCGCGGGCGGCTACATCGATCCCACCAAGACCATCTATGCCGCGAGCAAGCTCAGTTGGCTCTCCGCCCTGGTGGGCGGGCTGATGTTCGGCTTTGGCATGGTGCTGGCCTCGGGCTGCGGCAGCAAGACGCTGGTGCGCATCGGCGCCGGTAACCTGAAGTCGCTGGTGGTGTTCGTCTTCCTGGGGCTGTCGGCCTATATGACGCTGCGCGGCCTGTTTGGCGTGATTCGCGTGAATACCGTCGATGCCGTGGCGCTCACGCTGCCCACCACGCAGGACCTGCCCTCCGTGCTGGCCCACGCCAGCGGCATGGCGCGCGCCACCCTGCAGATCGGCATCGCGCTGGTGCTGGGCGGGGCGTTGGTGATCTGGGCGCTGGCCGGGCGTGGTTTCCGTACCTTCGATAACCTGCTGGGTGGCTTGGCCGTGGGCCTGATCATCGTGGCCATGTGGTACGTCTCCGGGCACCTGGGTTATGTTGCCGAGGATCCCAATACGCTTGAGGAACTCTTCGTCGCCAGCAACAGCGGCCGCATGGAGAGCCTGAGCTTCGTCGCCCCTTACGCCTACACGCTCGACTGGCTGATGATGTTCAGCGACAAAAGCAAGGTGCTGACCATCGGCATCGTCAGCGTATTCGGCGTGGTGGCTGGCGCTGCCGCGTATGCGCTGGTGACCCGCACCTTCCGCTGGGAAGGCTTCGGCAATGCCGAGGACGTGGGCAACCATCTGGTGGGCGGCATCCTCATGGGCGTCGGCGGCGTGACCGCGCTGGGCTGCACCATCGGGCAGGGCCTGTCAGGCGTGTCCACCCTGGCGATCGGCTCCTTTATCGCGCTGGCCGGCATCCTGGTTGGCTCGGTGCTGGGCTTCCGCTATCAGATATGGCGCCTTGAGCGCATGATCTAGCACGGGCCGTTCGCGTTCAAAGGTTGACATTGAAGCCAAGATCTTCCTATAATCGCGGCTTCAGTTTTTCCGGGTCGTTAGCTCAGTCGGTAGAGCAGCGGACTTTTAATCCGTTGGTCGCGTGTTCGAGTCACGCACGACCCACCAGCATTGCGAAAAGGCGTAGCGGGCAACCGTTACGCCTTTTTTGTTTCATGCCCCGCGTCTGGTTTTCCGGCGCGGATCAGCCTTGCCTGGTGCCGTCTTTGGCGCCGTCCTTAGCCAGGTGCCTGGCGAGAAACGCTTCCATGGCTTCGTAGAAGTCGAAGGTGTTTTCCTCGTTGTGGAAGCCGTGGCCCTCGTTTTCCTTGAGCAGGTATTCCACGTCGACGCCGCGCGAGCGCAGCGCCTGGACGATCTGGTCGCTCTCCGCTTGCTTGACGCGTGGGTCGTTGGCGCCCTGCGCCACCAGCAGCGGCGTGCGGATCTTGTCAGCGAAGAACACCGGCGACGCATCGTGCAGCGCCTGGCGCTCGGCTTCGACGTTCGGGTTGCCGACCATCTCGTACAGCATGTCGAGCATCGGCTTCCAGTAGGCGGGAATGGTCTCCAGCAGCGTGAACAGGTTCGATACGCCGACATAGTCGATGGCCGCGGCATAGCGCTCCGGCGTGAAGGCGACGCCCGCAAGGGTCGCGTAGCCGCCATAGCTGGCGCCGTAGATGGCGATGCGCCTGGGGTCCACGATGCCTTGCGCGACGAGCCAGTCCACGCCGTCGTCGATATCGTGCTGCATCGTCTTGCCCCACTGCTTGAAGCTCGCCTCCCAGAACGCGCGGCCGTAGCCGGTCGAGCCGCGGAAGTTGATCTGCAGCACCGCGTAGCCGCGATTGGCCAGCAACTGAACCTCGGGTATTGAAGCCCCACACGTCGCGGGTCCACGGGCCGCCGTGCGGGTTGACGACGAGTGGCAGGCCTTGCGGCGCAGGCTCTCCCGCACTGGCCACCGGCAGCGTCAGGTAGCCGTGGATCTGCAGGCCGTCGCGCGAGGTGAAGCGGATCGGCTGCATGCCGGCCATGTCGGCTTCATCGAGCCAGGGCTGCACCTTGCCGAGCGTGACCAGTTTTTGCGTGCCGCTGTCGTACAGGTAGCGCGTGCCGGTGGTCTTGTCGCTCGACGCGGAGACGATCATGCGGGTCTCGTCCCGCGTGATGCTGGTGACGTGGTGCTCATAGCCCGGCAGTTGCCGCTCCAGGTCGGCATGGATCCGCTCGGCGTGGGTGTCGAAGAAGTGGCGGTGCGTTTTCCAGTCGGTGTACCAGGCCGCGGTCAGCACGCGGCGATGCCGAGAGTGGGACAGGCCGCCGACATCCACCTCGTCGTGCTCGAAGACCAGGTGGCCTTCCTGGGCCGTCTGCGGGTCGAATTCGAAGATCGCCGTCTTGTCGCGGCCGCGATTCGACTGCACATACAGTTGCTTGTCGTCGAAGGTGAAGAACAGCGGCGAGACCGTCTCGCGGAAGTCGGTGGTCAGGATCGGGCGAAATGGCTCGTCCTCGGTATCGCGATAGAGCAGGGTGGTGTTCACGCCGTCGCTGGCGGTCGCCACCCGCAGGCGCCCTGTGTGGTCGGTGCCCCAGCTCATCACGTTGCCGGGGTTCTGCGCGATCTGCACGGACTCGCCCGTGACGACATCGACGCGCAGCACGTCGAATACCTCGGGGTCGCGCTTGTTGTGCGACAGCAGGATATGGCGGTCATCGTCCTCGAGATCGTCGACGATCTCCGCGCGCACGCCCGGATAAGGCGTCAGGTCGAGCGGCTCGCCGCCGTCGATCGGCACCGACAGCACGTGGAAGTTCTCGTCGCCGCCAAAGTCCTTGGCGTACAGGATGTGCGCGTTGCCCTTCCAGGTGTGGAAGGGCAGGTCGCGCTCGCTCTCGCCGGTCAGCGGCCGGGCTTCGCCCAGCAGGTTGCCTTGCGCGTCGATGGCCTGCACGAAAACGTTCTGGCGGCCCTGGTGCCGGGCGAGGAAAGACAGGTGGCGGCCATCCGGCGAGATCGAGAACTGGGAACGGTCCGGCTTGCGGAACAGCTCGCGCACGCTATAGCGTTTCACCTTTGCCGGCGCCGCTGCACCGGATGCTGGGTTGTCTTGACGCAATGCTCACTCCTTGGTGTGTTCGGGGCCGGCAAGCGGTGGCGGGGCCCGCTCCGTGCGCGTGGCTTGCCCGGTCGTGCTTTCGGGCGGTGCGGTTGGCTTCGGCTCCTTGTCCTGCGCGGCGTCCCGGCGCTCGATTTCTTCGCGCGTGGATGTGGACAGGTCCCAGCTGGCGATAAACAGCGCGGCAATCAGCGGACCGATGACGAATCCGCTCAGCCCGAACAGCGCCATGCCGCCCAGCGTGGAGATCAGCACCACCCAGTCGGGCATGCGGGTGTCCTTGCCGACCAGGATGGGGCGCAGCACGTTGTCCACCGCGCCGATCACCAGTGCGCAGAAGCCGATCAGGATGGACCCCTTGCCCACGTCGCCGGTCAGTAGGAAGTAGATTGCCACCGGCCCCCAGATCAGCGCCGCGCCCACCGCCGGCAGCAGCGACAGGAAGCCCATCAGCACGCCCCAGAGCAGCGAGCCCTGGATGCCCAGGAACCAGAAAATCAGGCCGCCCAGCGCGCCCTGCACGGCGGCCACGGCAATATTGCCCTTGACGGTGGCGCGGGCCACAGTGGTGAACTTGCGCAGCAGGTGCTGCTTGTGGGGCTCGCTCAGCGGGATGGCCCGCATGATGAGCTTGGAAACCTGCGGGCCATCGCGCAGCAGGAAAAACAGCAGGTACAGCATCACGCCAAAGCTGACCATGAACTGGAACGTGTTCTGCCCGATGCTGAGCGCCTGCGTGGCGATGATCTGGCTGGCCTGGGTGGCCCCCGCGGTGAGCTTTTGCTGCAGGTCGCTGATATCGGTCAGCCCGAAGCGGTCCAGCACCTTTGTCGCCGACGGTGGCAGGGCATGCACGGCTTGCTGGAAGTAGGCGCCGAAATTGAGCTGGCCCGACTTGATCTGCTGGTAGACGGTGCTGCCTTCCTGGATCAGGGCGCCCGTGACGAAGATCAGTGGCAGCACCACGATCAGCAGGCACAGCGTCAGCGTGGTCAGCGATGCCAGGTTGCGTCGGCCGCCGATGCGCCGGGTCAGCCAGTTGTTGGGCGGCGTGAAGATGATGGCCAGGATGGTGCCCCAGAACACGGCGCCGGAGAACGGCCACAGGACGAAGCAAAAGGCTACGGAGACGACTGCCAGCAGCAGGTAGAACGACTTCTGCTGCATTTCCGCTCGTTGGGTCATTGCGCTGTCACCTCGCGTCGAAAAAGTGTTGGAGCGCGCGCCGCGATGGTGGCGTACGGCGGCTTGCCATCGCGTGGCGGACCCTTAGGGGGGCAAGGCCAGCGCAGGCGGCGGCCCTGCATGGCGATGCGCCGCGCTAACGCACCAGCGGGTCGCGAAACCCCGTGTCGACGGTGTCGGAGGGCGTCTTGCGGGCGGCCTGGGCGGAGCCTTTCTGAAAAGTCTCGTAGGCCCAGTAGCCGGCAGCGGCCAGCGCGCCGAACTTGGACAGCTTCCAGGTCCAGCGCAGCACCGGGGTCTTGCGCAGCAATGGCAGCGCCAGGGACACGGCCGAGCTGAGAATGGGATAGTCCTTGGCCAGGCCGAGCAGCTTGAGCCACGAGGCGGGCCGGGTCATACGCGGCAGCCACGTGGTGAAGCGGCCGAGGCGGGACGCGCTGCCACGGACGTGATCGAGCGCCTGGGCGCAGTCATAGCGCTCGAGCGCGGCCCGCGTAATCAGCAACTCCTTGCGAATGGCAAGGGGCAGGCGCACCTCCCGCGCGAAACGTGCGGGGCGCTGGTGCGGGCGAGGCGCTTTGGCGGTGGATGGGGAGCCGGCCGCGTTGTCGGCCGGCTCGCCTGGGGTGTGCGGTGTGCTCATCGGCGCAGGATCTCCCGGTCTTTATCGATCTCGGCCAGCGTGGCTTCGAACAGGGGCGGGGCATTGCGCGCCAGATGACGGGCGAATGCGAGGCAGGCTACGCAGGCGGCCAGGTAACACGCAGCCAGCACGCCGAGGGCTTGCCAGCGGTAAGTGTCCCAGAACAGGATGGCGATCAGCACGGTCAGCGTCACCAGGGCCAGGCCAAAGAACACCAGGCCGAAACAGGCCAGCAAGGCCATCTTCATCAGCCGCGCGCGTTCTTCCGCGAGTTCCACGCTGGCTAGTTCGAGGCGCGTCTGCACCATCGCCACCAATGATCCTGCCAGGCTGCGCAGGGCATCCATAAACTTGGGGGAGGAGGTGGGGTCGCTCATGCAATTCCGGCGAAGGCGTGCAGCGGCAATGCGCTGCACCAGCTACAGACGGGAAGCCCCGCCAGTGGTGTCGGGCCACTGGCGGGGCGTTGCCCTGCACCGCCTCGCGACCTACTGAGGACTGAGTGCGGGGCGTTCGGCTTCATACGCGAGGCTCGTGGCCTTGCGAATTACTTGCGGTTCAGCAGCAGGCCGATCAGCAGGCCAACACCGGCGGCCACGCCGACGGCGCGCCACGGGTGGTCGTGGACATAGTCATCGGTGGCGCGTGCGGCCGCCTTGCTCTTGGTGACTACGGCGTCCTGCAGATCCTGGGCCTTTTCCTTGGCTTGTTTCAGCAGGCCCATGCCGCGCTCGCGCAGTTCGGCAGCTTTCTCGCCTGTGGTCGAGGCCGCTTGCTTAAGCAGTTCTTCGGCATCGGACAAAACGGTCTTGACATCGCTCATCAGTTTCTCCTGTTTGCGGGCGGTGGTTTCGGATTGTGACATTCTGCCTTCCTCGCACGTTGTCGGGCAGCTTCTCGCCCTCTTTACTAGCATATGCGGGGAACCGCCGTGGTTTCAACACCACGAGTCCGACACAGCGTGTAGGACGGTGACGCAGGACAAAGGTCTTAAGACAAAAAGGTGATTTTGTAGTGACTTTATATTCGTTTGGGTTGGATCGCAATCTCACTACACTGGTTCAACCCTAATTTGCCTTTTGAGGAGACGAGTATGGCTCTACGTTTGGGCGACATCGCGCCGGATTTCGAACAGGATTCCAGTGAGGGCCCGATCCGCCTCCACGAATGGCTAGGCGCCAGCTGGGGTGTGCTTTTTTCGCACCCGGCCGATTTCACGCCGGTCTGCACCACCGAACTCGGCCTGACGGCGAAGCTGAAGGGCGATTTCGCCAAGCGCAATGTCAAAGTCATTGCGCTGTCGGTCGATTCTGTCGCGTCCCATCGCGAGTGGATCAAGGATATCGACGGCACCCAGGGTACCACGGTCAATTTCCCCATCATCGCCGACGGCGACCGCAAGGTTTCCGAGTTGTACGACATGATTCACCCCAATGCGAACGAGACCCTGACGGTGCGCTCGCTGTTTGTGATCGACCCGAAAAAGAAGGTGCGGCTGACCATCACCTACCCGGCCAGCACTGGACGCAATTTCAACGAGATCCTGCGGGTGATCGATTCGCTGCAGCTCACCGACAACCACAGCGTTGCCACGCCAGGCAACTGGCAGGACGGCGACGATGTCGTGATTGTGCCCTCGCTGAAGGACGAGGACGTGATAAAGCAGAAATTTCCGAAGGGATACAAGGCCGTGCGGCCTTACCTGCGGCTGACGCCGCAACCCAACAAGTAAGCAAGCAGCCGGCCGGGGCGCGTAGCGCCGGGCCGGCTGACCGGTGTTGTACAACGATGGGCTCGCCCGTCGTCTCTCCTTGGTAGTGTGCTTGGCCCGGCTTTGCAGCCGGGCCTTTTTATTTTTTGCGAGAGAGCGGGCGGGCCCGGGCGGCGTGCTTTAGAAGAACGCCTGGATGCCGGTCTGGGCGCGGCCCAGGATCAGCGCGTGGATGTCATGGGTGCCTTCGTAAGTGTTGACCACTTCGAGGTTGACCACGTGACGGATCACGCCGAACTCGTCCGAGATGCCGTTGCCGCCGAGCATGTCGCGCGCCACGCGGGCGATGTCCAGCGACTTGCCGCAGGAATTGCGCTTCATGATCGAGGTGATTTCCACCGCGGCGGTGCCTTCGTCCTTCATGCGGCCCAGGCGCAGGCAGCCCTGCAGGCCCAGCGTGATCTCGGTCTGCATGTCGGCCAGCTTCTTCTGCACCAGCTGGTTGGCGGCCAGCGGGCGGCCGAACTGCTTGCGGTCCAGCGTGTACTGGCGCGCTGTGTGCCAGCAGAACTCGGCGGCGCCCAGGGCGCCCCAGGCGATGCCGTAGCGGGCCGAGTTCAGGCAGGTGAAGGGACCCTTCAGGCCGGACACGCCCGGCATCAGGTTCTCTTCCGGGACAAACACCTGGTCCATGACGATTTCGCCGGTGATCGAGGTGCGCAGGCCAACCTTGCCGTGGATGGCAGGTGCCGACAGGCCCTTCCAGCCCTTCTCCAGGATAAAGCCGCGAATCGCTTCCTTGCCGTCGTCGCCGACCAGCTTGCCCCACACCACGAATACGTCGGCGATGGGCGAGTTGGTGATCCACATCTTGGCGCCGGACAGCTCATAGCCGCCCGCCACCTTCTTGGCGCGCGTGATCATGGAGCCCGGGTCGGAGCCGTGGTTCGGCTCGGTCAGGCCGAAGCAGCCGATCCACTCGCCGGTCGCCAGCTTGGGCAGGTACTTCTGCTTTTGCGCTTCGCTGCCGAATTCGTGGATGGGCACCATCACCAGCGACGACTGCACGCTCATCATCGAACGGTAGCCCGAATCCACCCGCTCCACTTCGCGCGCGATCAGGCCGTAGGCCACGTAGTTCAGGCCGGGGCCGCCGTATTCCTCGGGAATGGTGGGGCCGAGCAGGCCGAGCTCGCCCATCTCGCGGAAGATCTCGATGTCGGTCTTCTCGTTGCGGAACGATTGCAGCACGCGCGGGGCAAGCTTGTCCTGGCAATAGGCCAGGGCGGCGTCGCGCACCATGCGTTCGTCGGCGCTCAGCTGGTCGTCCAGCAACAGCGGGTCAGCCCAGTGGAATTCGGCGTTGGCAGCCATGTAGGTCTCCTTCGGTAGTGCAGGTCTAGTGCAGATCGGGATGGGCAGCCTCGCGGGCCAGCCCTGAATTCAGGAATTATCGGCGCATTCCGCGGCCCGCCGAGTTGCTTCTTCGGTTCCGCATTGCGGAACTCTGTTCCGATGATGTAGTATATCGCAATGCGCGATCCATGCAATAGGGCGCGCCGCCTTCATCCATTGCGCGGAGATCACTTTTGGCCACTGAATCGCAAGCCACGCCTGCGGCGGATGCCGCCAGCGCCACACCGCGCGAAAGCGATCCCAATTTTGTTGCCGCGCTGGCGCGCGGCCTTGAGCTGCTGCGTTGCTTTCGCACTGGGGAGTCGATGCTGGGCAACCAGGATTTCGTGCGCCGCACGGGCTTTCCCAAAGCCACCGTGAGCCGGCTGGCCGGCACGCTGGTGCAACTGGGCTACCTGCGCTACGACGATAGCCTGGGCAAGTACGCACTCGATGCTGGCGTGCTGGCGCTAGGCTATTCCTACCTGTCCGCGTCCAATGTCGTGACGCTGGCGCGCCCGCACATGCTGGCGTTCGCCCAGGCTTACGGGGTGTCGGTCTCGCTGGGCAAGCGCGAGCGCATGGAGGTGATCTATCTTGAATCGATCCGCAACGATGCGGGCGTGATGCTGGGGCTGGGAGTGGGGTCGCGGCTTTCGCTGGTATCGAGCTCCATGGGCCGCGCTTACCTCGCGGCCTTGCCGGCGGCCAAGCGCGACCGGGTGCTGGCGGAGTTTGCCCTGGCCTATCCCGAGCAATGGAAAACCCAGGAGGCAGCCATGCGCGCCACGGTGGCCCAGGCGTCTACCCTGGGCTATGCGGCGTCGTTCCGCGACTGGCACCCGGCCATCCACGCATGCGCGGTGGCATTCCGTCCGGTGGGGGAGAAGGAGCTGCACATGCTGAGTTGTAGTGCGTCCTATGGCTCGGTCGAGGAAGCGGTGTTCCACGACAAGCTGGCGCCGGCCTTGCGCGCGCTGGCGGCGCGGCTGTCGGACCCGTCGCTCTCCAGCCATGCAGCCTCCACCGAGGC
Organism: Cupriavidus basilensis OR16; assembly: GCF_000243095.1. GTDB lineage: Bacteria > Pseudomonadota > Gammaproteobacteria > Burkholderiales > Burkholderiaceae > Cupriavidus > Cupriavidus basilensis_D. The sequence goes on from NZ_AHJE01000108.1 coordinate 46,030, forward strand.
GTTCTCGCCGGCCGGCTGGGTCCAGTCCCGCTCGGTGCAGGCCGCATCGATGGCAAAGCCGCGCCGCGCCATCAGGCGGATGGCTTCGTCGTAAAGCGAGGGCGTGCGCAGGGCTTCTTCCACCAGCGCTAGGTGCTGCGGCTGGTGCGCATGCGGGCGCAGCATGGCCGCGTTCTTGTTGCCCAGGATGAACTCGATCTCGCGGTACTGGAAGGACTGGAAGCCCGACGACATCCCCAGGTAAGGCCGCATCGCCGAGTACTCCGGCGGCGTCATGGTGGCCAGCACGCTCCACGCCTGCACCAGTTGCTCCATGATGCGCGAGACGCGCGTGAGCATCTTGAAGGCTGGCGGCAGCTGGTCCTGGCGCACGCATTCGCGCGCGGCGCGCAGCTCGTGCAGCGCCAGCTTCATCCACAGCTCGCTGGTCTGGTGCTGCACGATGAACAGCATCTCGTTGTGCTCGGGCGAGAGCGGATGCTGGGCGTTGAGAATCTGGTCCAGCGCCAGGTAATCGCCGTAGCTCATGTCCTTGGCGAAATCCATCTGGGCGTCGTGCCAGCTGGCCTCGCTGGCCTCGCTGGTCCCGGTGGCGCCCGTGCCCGACATCGGGCATCCCTTGTGGTTGCTCATGGCATGCTCCTTCAGGTCACCAGGCCGCGGGTCTGGTGACGCTCGGCTTTGTGAGTGCCGCTATCGAGCACGTCGCGCAGGATTTCCACTGCATCCCAGACTTCGGTGAAGCTGGTGTAGAGCGGGGTGAAGCCAAAGCGCGCGATGCGCGGCTCGCGGTAGTCGCCGATCACGCCGCGCTCGATCAGGGCCTGCACCACGGCAAAGCCGTCCGGATGGGCAAAGCTCACATGGCTGCCGCGGCGCGCATGGGCGCGCGGCGTCACCAGTTCGAGCGGATGCGCCGCGCAGCGTGCTTCCACCAGCGCGATAAAGAGGTCGGTCAGCATCAGCGACTTGGCCCGCAGCGCCGCCATGTCGGTCTGGGCGTAGATATCGAGCCCGCATTCAACCATGGCCAGCGAGGTGATGGGCTGGGTGCCGCACAGGAAACGCGCCACGCCTTCGCGCGGGCGGTAGCCGGGTTCCATCGCGAACGGCGCGGCGTGGCCCCACCAGCCGGACAGCGGTTGCCAGAAGGCGTCGCGCAGCGAGGGCGCAACCCACAGGAAGGCGGGCGAACCGGGGCCGCCGTTGAGGTATTTGTAAGTGCAGCCGACCGCGTAGTCCGCGCCCGATGCCTTGAGCGCCACGGGCACGGCGCCGGCCGAGTGGGCCAGGTCCCACACCGTGAGCGCGCCGCGGGCGTGCGCCATCTCGGTCACGCCGGCCATGTCGAGCATTTCGCCGGTCTTGTAGTTGACGTGGGTCAGCATCAGCACGGCGGTGTCGGCGTCAACCGCCGCATCGATTTCCTCGGGGGCATTCACCAAGCGCAGCGAATAGCCTTGCTGCAACAGGTCGGCCAGTCCTTGGGCGATGTAGAGGTCGGTGGGGAAGTTGCTGGCCTCCGACACGATCACCTTGCGCTTGGGGTCGCGGGTTTGCTGCACGCGCAGCGCTGCCGCCAGCACCTTGAACAGGTTGGAGGAGGTGGTGTCGGTCACCACGACTTCGTCCTCGCCGGCGCCAATCAGCGGTGCCAGCATATTGCCCAGGCGTTGCGGCAGTTCGAACCAGCCGGCCGTGTTCCAGCTGCGGATCAGCCCCGTGCCCCATTCCTCGCTCACGACCGCGGCGGCGCGTGCCGCGGCGCTGCGCGGGCGGGCGCCCAGCGAGTTGCCATCGAGGTAGATCACGCCTTGCGGCAGCGCGAACTGGTCGCGCAGGTGGCGCAGCGGATCTTGCTGGTCGAGGGCGAGGCAGTGCTCGCGAGTCAGTGCGGTCATGTGTGAGAGGTTTCCTGGGGGGAGGTTGGGTTCGGGTCGTTCAGGTCAGGCTGCGCAGTACCGCGCGCACCGGGCTCGCATCGAGTCCGGCAAAGCGCAGGGGCAGGGCAATCAGTTCGTAGTCCGCCTCGGCCACGGCGTCGAGCACAAGTCCTTCGAGGATGGCCAGGCGATGCCGGTGCACCATGTTGTGCGCGTCCATGGTCTTGGACTCCTGCGGATCCAGCGAGGGCGTATCGATGCCGACCAGCATCACGCCGTGCTCGGCGAGCAGGGCGATCGTCTCGGGCGCGACCGCGCAGAAATCCGGATCCCACCGGGCCAGTGGCGCCTGCTGGTAAGTGCGCAGCAGAACGCGTGGTGGCGTGCCTGCCAGGGCATGTTCGATATGGCCGGGCTCGACCAGCGGGGCAGCGCCGATGCAATGGATCACCCGGCACGGGCCGAGGTAGGGCGCCAGGTCCACCGCGCCAATGGGCGCGCCGTCCGCGGCGTAGTGCAGCGGGGCGTCGGCATGGGCGCCGGTGTGCGGGGACAAGGTGATGCGCCCGACATTGACCGGGCAATGCTCGCCGATCTGCCAGTTGCGCTCGTGCCGGAATGGCGTGTCGCCCGGCCAGACCGGCGTGTCCGGCGAGAGCGCGGGGCTGATGTCCCAGAGCTGGCGCGGCCTATCGTAGGTATCGGGGGCGGGGCGGTTCGTCATCGGGGGCTGACGCCTGGGGTGGCGTTCCAAGGCTCATCGTGGAGCGGATGACGGCATGATAGTCAATATTACGGGCAAGAGGCTTGCGAAATGACCAGTTGATTCCGATGGATTTCGCATAGAATTTCATTTATGAATAGAATCATGGAAGAATCTGCGAAATGAACCTTGATCCCATCGATTTGCGCATCCTGACCTGCCTCCAGGAGAACGGGCGCATCAGCAACCAGGACCTTGCGGACCGCGTGGCGCTGTCGCCTTCGGCCTGCTTGCGGCGTGTGCGTTTGCTGGAGGAGGACGGTGTGATCGGCGGCTACCGGGCATGGTTCGACGCTGAGCGGCTCGGCCTGGAACTGGAGGCGATCGTGCAGGTGTCCATGCGTCCCGAAACCGAGGGCTGGCACGATACCTTCAACGCGGCGGTGCAATCCTGGCCCGAAGTGGTGTCGGCCTACATCATCACGGGCGACAGCAATTACATCCTGACGGTGCAGGCGCGCAACCTGAAGCACTACTCGGATTTCATCGTCAACCGGCTCTACCGCACGCCCGGCGTGATGGATATCCGCTCCAATATCGTGCTGCAGAGGATCAAGACGGATGGCTCGCCGCTGGCGGTCATCAAGGGCGAGCCGCCGCGGGCCTGAACGGTGCCGGCGCTCAGCGCGGCGCGTGCAGCGCGATCAGGCGGCGCAAGGTGTCCTTGAGCTGGTCGCCCTGCGTGACGCCAAAGTCGTCCAGCACTTGTTGCTCGTGAGCAGCGGCCCGGTCCAGCAGGGCGCGGGCGCGGCTGCGGCCGCGCGCGGTGATCGACACCAGCGCATGGCGACGGTCCAGGGCGCCGTTGCGCCGCGTGACGAGGCCGTCGGCGGCCATGCGGTCGATCAGCTTGGTCAGGGTGGGCTGCTTGGTGAGCGTGATATCGGCCAGCGCGCCGATGGTGCAGTCGGGCCGGTCGGCCAGCGTGGCCAGCACGCGCCATTCGGGCACGGAGAACCCGGCTGCCTCGACCTGCCGGTGGAACTCGCCTGACACCAGGTGGCTGGCGCGCGCCAGCAGGTAGGGCAGGTAGCCGTCCACAAAAGCGTCTGGGGCTGGGGCCGCCGGGGCCGGCTTGGGCGAATCCTTCATGGCTGTGGCGCCCGGACTTCAGTCCGTCAGCGGATCGGTGGTGGCAAAGCGGCCGTCGTGGAACACCAGCGGGTTGCCCGCGTTGTCGTGCACGCCGCAGCGCTCCACCTCGCCCACGAAGATGACGTGGTCGCCTTCGTCGTAGCGGCTGCGGTTATGGCATTCGAACCAGGCCAGCGCGTTGGCCAGGATCGGCAGGCCGTTCTCGGACAGGCGGTAGTCGACGCCCGCGAAGCGGTCGCCTTTGAGCGTGGCGAAGCGCTGGCACAGGTCCAGTTGCGAGGCCGACAGCACATTGATGATGTAGTGCGAGCCGTCGCGGAACATCGGCAGGCTGTTGGCGCGCGTGGCCATGCTCCACAGCACCAGCGGCGGATCGAGCGAGACCGAGTTGAACGAGCTGGCGGTAATGCCCACGAACGGCGCGCCAGGCGGCGAGCCAGGACCCGCGCGGGTGGTGATCACCGTTACGCCGGTGGCGAACTGGGACAGCGTGCGCCGGAAGTGCAGCGTATCGAAATCGGGAGAAGCGGCCTTGCCGATGATGCTTGGCGTGGCCTCAGGCATGCCCATAGCGCGGGTTCCACTGGGATCCATGAAATTTCATATATTATTTGCGCCAGCGACAAGAATCACAAGCACAAAGCTAATGCGTCCGGCGGGAGGCATCGGTGGGCTGGCGCACCAAGGCCATTCCCCCGGGACCCTGCCAGGACCGCAGCAGATCGCACCAGGAGGAGACCTATGCTCATCGAGCAAATCGAGCACCGCTGGCTGGCGGCTTTTCGGCGCACCCTTGAACTGTGCGCCTTGTCCGCCAAGGAAGTGGTTGGGATTGTAACGGAGTCCCAATCCCGACGCGTCAATGTGGAGTTGGCGGAACTGGCGGTGCAATCGCTGGGCGCCACGCCCGTACGTATCCAGGTGCCGTCGCCGGCGCTAACCGCGCCCGCGCCCGTGCGCTCCACCGGCGCCAGCGATGCCTTGCAGCAGCTCGCCCCGGTGGTGGCCGCCTTGCAGCGCTGCCACCTGGTGATCGATTGCACCGTGGAGGGCCTGCTGCATGCACCCGAACTCCCGCTGATCCTCAAAGGCGCCGACGGCATCGTGCCGCGCCTGCTGATGGTCAGCAACGAACATCCCGAGATCCTGGAGCGCTGCCTGCCCGATCCAGCACTGGAGGGCAGCGTGCGCGCGGCCATGAAACGGTTGCGCGGCGCAGGCGAGATGCGCGTGCATTCGGCCGCCGGCACCGAGCTGCGCGTTGGGCTCGCCAGCGCGCGCGCAGGCGGCGTCTGGGGCTACTGCAACAAGCCGGGCCAGGTCGCGCACTGGCCGGGCGGCCTGTGCCTGGCCTTCCCCGCCGGCGGGCAGGTCAACGGCACGCTGGTGCTCGCACCGGGCGACGTCAACCTGACCTTCAAGACCTACCTGCGCGACACCATCGTCTGCCATATCGAGGATGACTACATGGTCGGCATCGAAGGGCAGGGCATGGACGCCGACATGATGCGCGGCTACTACGCGGCGTGGGCCGACCGCGAAGGCACGCGCGACGCCTACGCGGTGTCGCACGTGGGCTGGGGTTTGAACCCGCAGGCCCGCTGGGATGCGATGACGTTCTACGACAAGCGCGACTGCAACGGCACGGAGCTGCGCGCCTTTGCCGGCAACTTCCTCTACTCCACCGGCGCCAACGAGGTCGCCGGCCGCCACACGCTGGGCCACTTCGACCTGCCGCTGCGCAACTGCACGATCACGCTCGATGGCGTGGGCGAGGTGGACGAGGGCCGGCTCGCCGGCCCGGCCACGCCCGAAGTGGCCCATTCCAACAACAAGGCAAACGCATGAACGAGAACGTGAAACCCGGCACGACCCGGACCCATGCCAACGGCATGTCCACCATCGCGCAGGGTATCGGTCCCGTGGCCGTCCTGATGCTGCATGGCATCGGCGGCGGCAAGGCCGCGTGGCCGGCGCAGATCGCTGCGCTGGTGCAAGCGGGCTATCGCGCGGTGGCCTGGGACATGCCTGGCTACGGCGACAGCGCCATGATCGATCCCTATGATTTCGCCGGGCTGGCGCGCGCCTTGCAGCCGGTGCTGCAGGCTGAGCGCGATGCGGGCCGGCGTGTGGTCCTGCTAGGCCACAGCATGGGCGGCATGGTCGCGCAGGAAGCTTACGCAGCCATGCCAGGACTGATCGACGCAATGGTGCTGTCCGGTACGTCGCCCGCATTCGGCAAGGCCGATGGCCAGTGGCAACGCGATTTCGTGGCCGCGCGCACGGCGCCGCTCGATGCCGGCAAGACCATGGCGGAGCTGGCCAGCGGGCTGGTGCGCGCCATGGTCGCGCCGCAGGCCGAGCCTGGCGCGGTGGCGTTCGCTGCCAGCGTGATGGCGGCCGTGCCGCCCGACACCTATCGCGCCGCCCTGCAGGCGCTGGTGCGCTTTGACCGGCGCGAAGCGCTGGCGCGCATCACCGTGCCGGTGCTCGCGCTGGCCGGCGAGCACGACGCCAACGCAGCGCCCGCCGTGATGGAGCGCATGGCGCAGAAGATCGCTGGCGCCGAGTACCTGTGCCTGGCCGCGGTGGGCCACCTGGCTTGCATGGAGCGCCCCGCGGATTTCAACGCCGCCGTGCTCGGCTTCCTGGGACGGCATTTCCCGCTGCACTGAATCCACAAGAACATCGAGGCATTGCCACGCGCGTGGCCGATGCCCGGGAGACACGATCATGCCACTGGACTTCATCCCCGCCGTCGGCAGCGCCGATTTCACCGAAGCGCAGGAGCGCCTGCTGACGCTCGCCAACCGGCTCGGCCGCGAGCGCTTTGCCCCGCGCGCGGCGCAGTGGGACCGCGAGGCCAGCTTCCCCTTTGCCAACTATGATGATCTGCGCGAGGCTGGCCTGCTGGCCTTGTGCGTGCCGCGCGAGTTTGGCGCAGAGGGTGCGGACTTTGCCACGTATTGCATGGTGGGCGCGGAGATCGGCCGCTACTGTGGCGCCACTGCGCTGACCTACAACATGCACATCTGCTCCACCATGTGGATCGGCATGCTGGCCGACGGCATCGCCATGACGCCCGCGCAGCGCGCCGAGCACGAGGCCCGGCGCGAGCTGCACTTTGCGCGCGTGGTGAAGGACGGCGCGATCTACGCCCAGCCCTTCTCGGAGGGCTCGGCCGCCGCGGCCGGGCGCGCGCCCTTCGGCACCAGCGCACGCAAGGTGGAAGGCGGCTGGGTCCTCAATGGCCGCAAGATCTTTGCGTCGCTGTCGGGCGCGGCGGATTACTACGGCATCCTCTGCACGGAGGAGTGCGCGGACCATTCGCCCGATATGCGCGACACGCTCTATATCGCGGTGCCGGGCAAGGCCGAAGGCCTCACCGTGACCGGCGAGTGGGATCCGATGGGGATGCGCGGCACGGTGTCGCGCACGCTGCTGCTCAAGGACGTGTTCGTCTCCGACCAGGAGCAGCTGATGCCGCGCGGTGTCTATTACAAGGCGGCACAGACCTGGCCGGCCATGTTCTTCACGCTCTCGCCGACCTATCTCGGCGTGGCGCAGGCCGCGTACGACTTCACCGTGCAGTACCTGCGCGGCGAAGTGCCAGGCCAGCCGCCGGTGAAGCGCCGCATGTATCCCACCAAGCAGATCGCGGTGGCGCAGATGCGCATCCAGCTGGAGAACATGCGCTCGATCTTCTGGCGCGTGATTCATGAAGCCTGCGCCAGTCCGGGGAAGGATGCGCGCATGCGGCTGTACGCCGCCCACTCGCCCGGCTGGCGATCCGCACTTGCGGCGGCCAGTCCATGCTCAAGGACCTGCCGCTGGAGCGGCTCTATCGTGATTCGCGCTGCGGCGCGCTGATGCTGCCCTGGACTGCCGAGCTGATCCTGGACCGCATGGGCCGCGAGACCCTGTACGAGTCGGGCGAGCGCGACGAATGAGCAAGCGCGCCAACCGGCTGTTTGCCGGCACGCCGGAGCCGGGCGCGCTGCTGCGCACGCTGCATGCGCATGTCAGCGCCGCGCCACAGCGCCCGGCGCTGCATAGCCTCGGCCATACCATTGGCTATGGCAAGCTGTGGCGCCGCGTGGAAAGAGTCTGCGCGCACCTGGCCGGCACCTGGGGCGTGCAGCCGGGCGATCGCGTGGCCACGCTGTGCCTGAACCACGATCTGCAGCTCGCCATGCTGTTCGCGTGCGCAAGGCTCGGGGCCATCTTCGTGCCGCTGAACTTTCGGCTGGCTGTGGCGGAGCTGAGCGCCATCGCCGCGCATGCGGGCATTCGCGTACTGTTTCACGATGCGCCGCACGCGTCGGCTGCGGCGGCGGTGGCGGCCGCCTTGCCGGAGCCCGCCGCGTGGGCGCCGATCGATAGCCTGATCGACCGGCCGGCGCCGCTGGACACACCGTTGGCGCGGCCCTTGCAGCCGCCTGACCAGGCGCCGCTGCTGCTGGTCTACACCTCGGGCTCCACCGGCTACCCCAAGGGCGCGCTGCATACACAGGCCGGCTTGCTGGCCAACGCGCGCGCGAGCTGGTGGGCGCACCGCATGACGCGGGAGGACCATGTCCTGTCCGTGCTGCCGCTGTTCCATGTGGGCGGCCTGTGCATCCAGACGCTGCCGGCATTGCTGGCCGGGGCGCAGGTGACGTTGCACCAGCGCTTCGCGCCGGATGCCTGGCTCGATGCGTGCGCGCAAACGCAGCCCACGCTGTCGCTGATGGTGCCAGCCACGCTGCGCGCCGTGCTGGAGCATCCCGGCTGGCCAAGCGCGGATCTCTCTTCGCTGCGTGGCGTGATGGCTGGTTCCTCGCCCATTCCCCGCGCCTACATCGATGCCTTCCATGCGCGCGGCGTCCCGCTCGGGCAGGTCTACGGCGCCACCGAGACCGGTCCCGTATCGGTCGTGCTGCGCCTGGACCAGGCGATGGCCCGGCCCGGCTATGCTGGCTGGCCCCAGCCGGAGGTACAGGTACGCTTGGCCGATGCGCAAGGCATTGCGGTCGCCGACGGCGAAGTGGGCGAGCTTTGGCTCGCCGGCGCTAACCTGATGCAGGGCTACTGGCGCCAGCCGGACCATCCGGATTTTCGCGAGGGCTGGTTCCGTTCAGGCGATCTTGCGCATCGCAATGCCGACGGTTGCATCGAGGTGGTCGCGGCTGGCGCTGTCGATCGCGCGGTTCAAGCTGCCGCAGCGGGTGGTGCTGGTGGATAGCCTGCCCAAGAGCGCGCTTGGCAAAGTCCTCAAGCCCCAGTTGCGGGCGATGGTGGCGGCGTCGTTGAGCTAGCGTCCGTCCGGCGCAGCTTGCGCCGCGGCGTCCCGCGGGCCTTGCAAAGCCTCGGCCAGGAATGCCACGAACGCGCCCACCTTGCGTTGCAGGTGCCGGTGGCTGGCGTAGAGCGCATAGATGCTCCGGCTGGCCAGCGCGTGTTCGGGCAGCACCCTGACCAGCTCGCCACGCGCAAGCAAGGGCAGCGCAATGAACGAGGGCAGCGCGCCGATACCCAGCCCGGCCAGCAGCATATCGCTGAGCAGCAGGCTGTTGTTGGCCGAGAAGCGCGCCGGCATGTCAATGCTGGTTGTGCCTTGCGGCCCTTCCAGATGCCAGCTGCCGGGATAGTCGGCCAACTGGTAGGCCAGGCAGTCGTGGCCGCGCAGGTCCTCCACGGTGCGCGGCGTGCCGCGCGCCGCCAGGTAGGCGGGGGCTGCGCAGATGGTTTGCTCCACCTCGCCCAGCCGCCGCGCGATGAGGGACGAATCCGTCAATGCCGAGCGGATGCGCAGCGAGACGTCGAAGCCCTCCGAAACCACGTCCAGCAAGCGGTCGTCCAGCGTCAGCTCGACCTGTACTTGCGGATAGCGCGCCATGAACGTCACCAGCAGGGGCGAGAGCACCTTGAGCCCGAACGACAGCGGCGCGTTCACGCGCAGGCGCCCGCTGATCTCGTCCGTGCCAGCGGCCGTGGCCCGCTCCAGCGCATCCAGCTCGTCGAGCAGCCTGCAGCACTCGGCAAAGTAGGCGCGGCCGGTTTCCGACAGGCGCATGCGGCGCGTGGTGCGCTGGATCAGCAGCGCGCCCAGACGCGCCTCAAGCTGGCGCACCTGCTTGCTGACCGCGGCGGTCGACTGCCCGAGATCGGCGGCGGCCTGGCTGAAGCTATCGCGTTCCACCACGCGCCGGAAGGTGCGCATCGCCGCGAGCAGATCCATATATTTTCCAGCTGGTTGAATATGTTTGTCTGAATTGGCAGATTATCTACTATTAGATCCCTAATAGGATGGTGACATGCGTTCCACGTTGCTGTGGAAACCGCCAATCCTGTCAGGAGTCCCCCATGTCCTTCCGCCTTACCCCTGCCGCCGGCGCCACGCGCCGCCTGGCCGCTTTTTCCCTGCCGCTGCTGTTCGCGCTACTGAGCGGTACCGCCGGCGCGGCGCCCCAGGTGGGCGTCAGCCCCTGGGGCCCCAAGGACGAGATCGGCCGCCTCAACCTGATCACCCCGGCCTCGCGCGCGGCCATCATGGCGCGCGTTTCCGGCACGCAGGCCTACGACCTCGCGGTCGACTACTTCATCGGCATGCCTAGCTGGCAGGCCGCCGGCGATCCGCCCTATCAGATGTGGATGACCCATACCCCGCATGGCAACCTGGTGGCCGACTCCATGCAGGTGGGCGAGGCGATGAACCGGCATGTCAGCTACAGCGGCTCGGCGGTTTCCATGTACGCGCACATGGGCACGCATATCGATGCGCTGAACCACTTCGGTCTGAACGGCAAGATCTGGAACGGCTATTCCGCGGCCGAGCAGTTGGGCGATCGCGGCTGGAAAGTCACCGGCGCGGAGAAGCTGCCCCCGATCGTCGCCCGCGGTGTGCTGATCGATGTGGCTGCGGCCAAGGGGCTGGACATGCTGCCCGACAACTATCGCGTGACGCGCAAGGACTTGCGCGAGGCGCTGGACAAGCAGGGCGTGGCGCTGCAGCAGGGCGACGTGGTGCTGATCCGCACCGGGCGCATGCAGCAGTATGAAAACGCCCAGGCCTACATGGCCAATCCGCCGGGCCTGGGCCTGGACGCGGCCAGGTTCCTGGTCGAGGAGGGCGGCGCGATGGTGGTGGGCGCCGATAACCTGAGCTTCGAGACGTTCCCGGCGGAGGTGCCCGACAACTACATCCCGGTCCACACCTACCTGCTGGCGCAGCAGGGCACACCAATCATCGAACTGGTGAACCTGGAAGCCTTGTCCCGGGACCGCGTCTACCAGTTCGCCTTTATCGGCGCCTCATTGAAGTTCCGTGGGGCCGATGCCGCGCCGATCCGGCCGGTCGCCTTGCCGATTCGCTAGGCGCAGGGCGCCCACTGCAGTCTCCGGCGGCGTGACGGGTGCCGAACGAGTATGCTACCTATTGTCATGGGCCGGGGAGATCAAGATGGACAACGAGCATGAGATTGCCACGCTGGGTGGTGGTTGCTTTTGGTGCCTGGAAGCGGTGTACCAGCAAGTCAAGGGCGTACGGGCCGTGGAGTCGGGCTATACCGGCGGCCACGTGAACCATCCGACTTACGAACAGGTGTGTGGCGGCGACACCGGGCACGCCGAAGTGGTGCGCGTGACGTTCGATCCCACAGTGATCAAGTTCCGCGAGATCCTGGAGATCTTCTTTGCCATCCACGATCCCACCACCCTCAACCGGCAGGGCAACGATGTCGGCACGCAGTACCGCTCGGTGATCTTCACCAACACGGAGCCGCAGCGTGCCATGGCCGAGTACGTGATGCGCGAGGTGTCGGAGCACAAGCTCTACGATGCGCCGCTGGTGACCCAGGTCGAGCCCACGCAACCGTACTGGCGCGCGGAAGAAGGCCATCAGAATTATTTCCAGAACCACCCGAACCAGGGCTACTGCTCGTTCGTGATTTCACCCAAGCTGGCCAAGTTCCGGCAGAAATTCGCGCATCACCTGAATCGCTGATGCGCCGGGCCTGCGCTCAGCTGGCTTCCAGCCGCTCGGCGATGGCCTCGGCCAGCCGTACACAAGTCAACGGCGCCGAGCCTTCGGCCTTGTTGCTGACGATCACATAGGCCGGCTGGCCCGCGCGCAGTGTGCGTACCACCTGCTCGGCGATCACCGCACGGGTATGGGGGTCTTCGTCGATCAGCCGGTCAAACGGTGCGTAGCGGGATTCGGCCTGCTCGTAGGCAAAGCCCGCATGCAGCATCCATCGCAGCACCAGCGGTCCTGGTGCGCCCTCGTCCATGAGGGCCTGTGCCGGCAGTTGCCGTTCGGCCGGCGGCATGCGCTCGCGCGCCGACAGGCAGAAGCGCACGCCGCGCGCGCGCAGCAGCTTGATGAAGCGCGGCGTGAGCAAGGCGGCGTCGCGCAGTTCCACCGCGTAGCGGGCATCGGGCGTGGCGGCGGCGTCGAGCGGTGGCAGGGCGCCGAGGAAGGCGTCGAGCCGCGACAGGAAGCCGGCGCTGTCGCCGGCCATCGCGCCTAGCGGGGAAAGCTGGAACAGCAGCGGCCCGCACTTGGCGCCAAGGCCCGCGGTGGCCGGCGCGATGAAATCGCGCGCGGCGATCTCGGCATCGAGGAAGCTGGCGTTGGCCAGCCGGCCGGCGCCTTCGGAGGTGCGCAGCCACGGATCGCAAACGCTGGCGGGCGCCTTGACCAAGAAGCGGAAGTGCGCGGGTACCTGGGCCGCGTAGGCAACGTAGTCGGCAAGCGGGATCGGCGCGTAGAACCCGCGATCGATGCCGGCGGCGGCCAGCAAGGGATGCTGCGAGTAGGCGGCCAGGCCCTTGCGCGAAAGCAGGCTGTCCGTGTACTCGCCTTGATAGACCAAGCCGTTCCAGCCGTTGTAAGACCATGACGACGTGCCGAGACGCAGCCCGGCCGGCAGGCGTTGCGCCAGTGCCAGCAGGGCGGGGTCCGGGGGCGGCGCCAGCACGCTCTTGCCGCGGGACGGCTTGGTGCCGGCGGCATCGGTCGGGGTGACTGCGGCATTGGGTGCGGGATTGGCGGCAGCGGCCACCCCTGGCAACTCCAGCAGGCCGCCGAACAGATCTTCAGTCAAGCCGGTTTTCAGTCAAGCGCTTTGTCGTAGATGTAGCGGCGCGACCAGGGCAAGCTCTGCGACGAGAGGCCGGCCTTGTGGCAAACCACCTGGTAGATCGACATCTGGTCGGTATCGAAGGCATGGCCGCAGCCTGCCAGGTAGACGCGCCAGATGCGGTATTTCTTCTCGCCCACCATGGCGCGGATGGTATCACCCTGGGCTTCGAAGTTGTCCGCCCAATGCTGCAGCGTGCGCCGGTAGTGGCCGCGCATCAACTCCACATCGGTGGCCTCCAGGCCGCCGCGCTGCAGGGCGTTGAGCACCATGCCGATGTGTGGCAGCTCGCCCTGCGGAAACACATAGCGATCCATGAACTCGGAGCCGTCCATGGGTGTCGCGCCACTGTCGGGGTCCGGCGAGGTGATGCCATGGTTCATGGCGAAGCCGTCATCGGCCAGCAATTCGCGCATGCGGCCGAAATAGCCCGGCAGGTTGTCCTTGCCGACGTGCTCGAACATGCCGACGCTGGTGATGCGGTCGAAGGCGCCTGCCGTATCGCGGTAATCCTGCAAGCGGATCTCGATGCGCTCGGACAGGCCCGCCTGCCTGACGCGTTCCGTCGCCAGGTCGAACTGGTTCTGCGACAGCGTGATGCCGACGCAGCGCGCGCCGAACTTCTGCGCCGCGCGAATCACCAGCGCGCCCCAGCCGCAGCCGATATCGAGCAAGGTCTGTCCGGGCTGGAGCCGGATCTTGGTCAGGATGTGATCGATCTTCTTGCGCTGGGCGGTGGCAAGGTCTTCATCGCCATGCTCGAAGTAGGCGCAGGAGTACACCATGCCCGGGTCCAGCCAGAGCCGGTAGAACTCGTTGGAGACGTCGTAGTGATACTGGATCGAGGCCTTGTCCGCCGCCTTGGTGTGGGCGAAATGCTGGGCCACGCGTGCCAGTGCGCCGCCGGCCTGCGCGCTGGCGGCGGCCGAAAAGCGGTAAGCCACGGCGATGATGTCGCTGAGCTTGCCATCCAGGTCGATCGTTGTCCAGGCTAGGCGTGAGCAGCAGCGGCAGGGCGCCCACCTCGCGTACGGTCAGGGTGACCGCGGGATGGTCGAAACGGCCGAGCGGATACTCGTTGCCGTTCCATAGCCGCAGCCTCACGGGGAGGTTGGCCCGGTCACGCAGATCGGCGATCCAGTGGTCCAGTTGCTTGTCCAGTGCTTGCTTGAAAAACATGCGGCCTCCCTCCTGATGGTTGCGGCACACTCCTCGAACTACAGCACAGGGCAGGCGGGGCCTGCTCCTGGTGGCCCGCCTGCCTGCGCAAGCGACCCTGACTTACTTTACGACAATTCCTAATTTTGTGCAGTGCGCGACCTTGGCGGCCGACGGCGCCGCGCTCAGGGCAATCACGGCGACAGACGCACGATTTGCCAGCTACCGTCGGGCGCCAGGCGGTAGGCGATCCGGTCGTGCAGGCGCGACGGGCGTCCCTGCCAGTACTCGATGCGGGTCGGCACCAGCCGGTACCCGCCCCAGTGCGCCGGGCGCGGCGGGTTATCGCCGAACTTGGCGCGGAAATCCGCTTCGCGCTGCTCCAGCACCGTGCGGTCCGCTACTTCGCGGCTCTGCTCCGAGGCCCATGCCCCGAGGCGCGAGCCGAGCGGACGCGACGCGTAGTAAGCATCGCTCTCGCTATCGGTAACCTTTTCAACGCGTCCCTCCACGCGCACCTGGCGCTCTAGCTGCACCCAGTGGAACAGCAGCGCCGCGCGTGGGTTGGCGGCAAGGTCCAGGCCTTTGCGGCTTTCGTAGTTGGTGAAGAACGTAAAGCCCTGGGCGTCCATGCCCTTGAGGAGCACGATGCGTGCCGAGGGTTGGCCGTCGGCGTCGACGGTGGCCAGCGTCATGGCATTGGGTTCCGGGAGCTTGGCGTGGATGGCTTCATCGAACCAGCGCTGGAACTGGCTGATGGGATCGGGCGCCACGTCGGATTCGGACAGCGATCCGAGTACGTAGGTACGGCGGAGGTCGGCGAGTTGGGTCATGTCAGATCAGGTATCGAGTCAGCAGGCCGCGCGCGGGGCAAGCATGCACGGCGCCGGCGGCCTGTCTGATTTGAGTATAGCGAAAGCGCAGCAGACCGCATTTGCGCGCGCGCAACTCAAATGCAACGCAGCCGCGGCCTCAGGCCGGTGGCAGCTTGCGGGCCCGGCCGTGCGAGTAGTAGCCGGCCACTCCCATCGCCCCTGCCATCGACAGGAAGATCGGCAGCATGCCAAGCGCCGTGCCGACCACGCCAAAAGTCAGCGGCCACACCACCTGGCTGGTATTGAGCACGGCCGAGCGCAATCCCAGGGCCTCGCCGGCGCGCCCGGTGGGCGAAGCCATGTGCAGGATGTTCATGACGTTAGGCTGGGCACTGCCGAGCGCCAGGCCCAGCAGGAAGGCCAGGCAGCACATCAGCCAGAATTCGGCCGCGAAGGGGTAGAGCAGGTAGGCTACCGCCCCGACCAGCAGTGCAACCCGAATCACCTTCCACTCCGAGAGCCGGCGCGACACCAGTGGCATGGCCACGCGGATGGCGAAGGTGGCAATGGCGAAGGCGCCCAGCACCCAGCCGATCGACGATGGCGAGAGGCCAACCCGGGTGCCCTGGATGGGAATGAGGAAAGCGTGCAAGTCCCAGGCCGCCGACAGGACCGCGCTGGCGATAAAGACCGCGCGCAGTTCCGGGTGGGCAAGCAAGCCCAATGTGGAGTCACGGGTGCCATCCACGATCGTGCCGCGCGCGGCGCGCCCGCCACGCGCCGGCAGCCGCCCGCGTACGAAGTGCAGGCCGACCAGCCCGGCGGCCGCTACCGCCACCAGTACAAAAAAAGTCGGCCGCTACCGCCACCAGTACAAAAAAAGCCGGGCGGTAGCCCGCGTGCTCGATCACATAGCCCATCATCACCGGGCCCAGCGTGCCGGAGAATGAGAAGCCCAGCGCTTGCAGCGTGTAGTTGCGCAGCCGTGTGCTATCGGTGGAGATCTGCCCGATCAGCAACTGCATGGCGACCTGCACCAGCATGAAGCCGACACCGATCAGCGCGCAGGAAAGATAGAGTGCCGCGATGCCGGGCCACACCGCCGGCAGCAGCGTGCCCGCGACCACCATCAGCGAGCCCGCGGTCATCGGCTTGCGTGGCCCGATCTCGTCGATGCGCTTGCCGGCATGGATTGCCAGCAGCATTGGCAGCAACGCATAGAGCGACATCAGGATGCCGAGCGTGACGGTCGAGGCCTTGAGGGAGAGGGCGAACAGCGAGACCACAACCCGGCTGGCATTGAAGGCTACGTGGTTGCACACCGTTAGGGCGATCAGGCAACTGATCGGCGGGACGGTGGCATGTAGCGGCGTCATGCAGGGGCGGGGGCTGGAAGGGAAATCGGGAAAAACAAGTGCGGCCGAAACCGCACCCTGACAAGGACGCCAGCTTCGAAATACATCGGCGCCGGACATCCGCTTCATGCCACGTATTGGAAACTTCGTTGTAAATGGCCGTTTAATTATGCGTTCGAATGTGGGCAATGCACAACGATACCTTGCGTTGCAATGCACCAAAGTGTTGCGAAATTGCGTCGACTGCGGATGGGGTGTCGCAAGGTGTCGCAAACAGCCAACGCCCGGCTTGCAAGCGGGCGGCGCGCCGCCGTTCAGCCGCCCTGATAGAGCGCATTGCCTGGCGCTGGCCGATCGGATGCGGCGGGGCGCGACGGTGCCGCGGGCTTGACGGGTGCCGAAGCAGCGGACGCGGCTTGCGCGTCCGGCGCGGGGCCTGACGCCAGGTTGGTCTTGCCGGTCTTTGGCTCGCGGTAAGTCTGCCCCGGCGGCGGCGCGGTCGGGCGCGTGCGAATCTGCGCCAACAGCTTGCCGCACTGGCTGTCGGGTGCAGTCGAGAGATCGATCAGGGGCAGGACTGCCGTGGCCACCGGCGCTACCAGCGCGAGTGCTACCACGCCGCCGGCGCGCAAGGCCAGCACGCCAACGTCCGGGCTGACCGAAGGCTTCTTCAGTGTGCCGCCCACATAGAGCGGCGAGCGCAGCGAGAAGATGCGCAGGCCCTTGGAATCCGGCCGCACGGTGAGCGCAAGCCGCTCGCTGCCGAAGTCGATAGCGCCGCTGGTGTCGATCTCGGCGTCCTGCGTGTCGATGACGAAGGTGCGCGCGCGCGCCACGCCATTGGTGAAGCTGAAATCGCTGACACCGCAATGGACCTGCACCGGCTTGTCGCCGAATAGCTTGGAGATCACCACGCTGCCCACGTTCAGGCCCATCGCCTCGAGCAGGAACTTGCTGATCGTGCCGTCTTCGACCAGCAGCTTGGCCTCGCCATTGGACGAGCCCAACAAGGCCGCCACCGAGTTGCCGGTGGCGCTGAGCTTGGCGCTGCCGTTGACTTCACCCACGCTGGCACGCATCGACTCGAACTTCGGGAGCAACTGCTTGAGCTGGAGGTGGCGCGCCTTCATGTCGATGGTGGCGGCGAGCGGCTCGCGCTTGCCGTTGAGCTGCAGCGACGATATCAGGTTGCCGCCGGCCACGCCAAAATTGAGCGGGTCCAGCGTGAGCACGCCATCGTCGAGCTTGAGATGGGTGACGAGGTCGGTGATAGGCAGGTCGGCGGTGCGGATGATGCGCTTGCCGGTGAACTTCACGTCGGCGTCGATGCTGTCCCAGCGCTCCGTGCGGAACGGCGCCACCGGCAGCGCCTTGTCGGCGGGCTGGCGCACCGTGCTGTCGGACGCTGCCTGCCCGGGCTTGGCGTCCGCGCCGATCAGCGGGGCCAGGTCCTCGAAGCGCAGCTGCATCGATTCCAGTTCGCCCGACAGCAGGGCGCGTGGCTGGCGCTGCGTGTAGGTGAGCGAGCCGTTCAGGTCGCTGCCGCCGACGCGGCCGGAAAACTTGTCGTAGCGGTACACGGACGCACCTTTACGCAAGGTGGCAACCAGCCGGCCGCGGGTCTCGTAGGGTGGCGTGCTTGGCAGCACGATGCCGGTCAGCGGGTACAGCTTGGCCATACTGTCGCCCGACAGTTGCAGGTGCATGTCGAGCGCGCCCAGGTGGGCGGGGTTGGTCAGCGTGCCTTCCACCACCGCGCGGGTGTTGCCTACCCGCACATCGGCTTGCAGGGGGAAGGGATCCTGAGCGTCGCGCAGGCTCAGCACTGTGCCAGCCTTGCCGGTGGCGTTGATGGTGGCCTGGTTGTAGCGCCCCGTGGCCTTCCAGCGGATGCCGTAGCGCTGGCCGGCGTTGCCGCTGCCGACGCCTGTCTGGCTTGCCGGCGCGGCCGGGGCAGGCGCGCCCGATGCCGGCGGCGCAATCAGGGCGCCGTCGCGGGTCTTTTCATAGAGGGCGGCGTCGCCGATGCTGTCCAGGCGCGCCTGCAGCTCAATTTTCATCGCCTGGTCGTTCAGCGCCAGGTCGCCGCGCACCAGCGAGATTTCGCCGATGTCGAGCTGCCATCGCGATGGCGCCTTGCCAGCGGGCGTGACGAAGGTCCAGTTATTGCGCTGGTCAGCCAGCCGCTCGAGCCAGACCGCGGGGCTGTCGACGGTGATGGAGGGGATCGAGATCTGGTGGGAGAGCAGGGGCAGCGGGCGCAGCACGAAGATCAGCTCGCGCACGGTGGCGAAGTTGGGCTCGCGGGCCCATTCGGGGTTGCCCACGGTGACGTCGCGCGCGGAAAGGCGCGGCCAGGGGACCCAGGTGTGCCAGCCGGTTTCGCCCTCGGCGTTGCGCCAGGTCAGGGTGAGATCGCCATTGACGGCAAAGGGCCGGCCGATGGCCTCGGTAACCTTCTGGTTCAGCCACGGCTTGAGGCGATTCCAGTCGAAGGTCAGGATAATCACGACAAGCGCCGCGATCAGCACCAGCGGTGTCAGTACACTCCAGAGGACGGCCTTGCGGCGCAGGGGCATGGGATCGGTTTCCTGATTGGCGGCGGCAGCCGCGAGCGCTCTGCGAGACAATGCGGCGGTCGAACCACTGCTGTGGGTATTGTATAGTTGCGCGCCCCGTTTTCCTGTCGGCGCTTAGCTGACAAGGTGCGGCAAAGCGCGCTTTTCCCCGCAGTGTCCTCCAATTCAGCCAGCTTCGAGCGTAGAAATGAGCAACCCCGTCCCCGCAGTCCCCACCCAGCCGGAACTGGAACTGGCGCAACTGCCGCTGGCCCTTACCCACGAGAGCCCGGAGGATGACGACTACCACCGGCGCTTCGGCGGCGTGGCGCGCCTGTACGGCGCGGCCGGCCTGGCGCGGCTGGAGGCGGCGAGCGTATGCGTGGTCGGCATCGGCGGGGTGGGCAGCTGGGCGGCCGAGGCGCTGGCGCGCAATGCGGTCGGCCGCGTCACATTGATCGATCTGGACCATATCGCGGTATCCAACACCAACCGCCAGATCCACGCGCTGGGCGACGCCTATGGCCGCGCCAAGGTGCAGGCCATGGCGGAGCGCATGGTGCAGATCAACCCGCGCTGCCGGGTGACCGAGGTGGACGATTTCGTGACCCCGGAAAACCTGGTCGCGCTGCTCGACGGGCACGACTACATCATCGATGCGATCGACTCGGTCAAGGTCAAGATCGCCATGCTGGGCTGGGCCCGCCGCGTGGGCCGGCGCATCATCACCTGCGGCGGCGCTGGCGGCCAGCTCGACCCGACCCGCATCCGCGTGGTCGATTTTTCCCGCACCGTGCAGGATCCGCTGCTGGCCAAGGTGCGCTCCACCCTGCGCAAGGACTGGGGCTGGCCGCGCAACCCCAAGCGCAAATTCGGCATCGACGCGGTCTTCTCCGACGAGCCGCTGCGCTATCCCGAGCCCGAGCAGCAGTCCTGCGAAATCGACGAAGCCCCTGAAGCCACGCCGACCGGGGCCGGTGCGCCGCCGGCGGGCCCGCAGGGGCTGGCCTGTGCCGGCTTCGGCTCCTCGGTGGCGGTCACGGCGGTGTTCGGGATGGTGGCGGCGTCCAGCGTGCTGGCCGCCCTCACGGCGCCGGAATGAGCAGCGCACGCCTGGCTACGCCGCAAGCGTGGCGAGCAGGGCGTCCAAAGCGGCGTCGTTCGGCGCTGTATTGTCGAAGTAGGCCAGCTCGGGGTGCTGTGCCGGCTCGGGCATGAAGCGCCGCGTGCGGTAGTCGTCCCAGTGCGCCAGCTTGTAGGCATCGTTGGGATTGCCGCGCTTGACGATGCGCGCATGTGCTTCGTCCTCCTGCAGGTGCACCCACAGGGTGCGCACGATGGTGCCGGCGGGCACGCGCAACCATGCGGGATCGTGCAGCAGGTGGCCGCGCACCTCGCGCGACAGCGGGCCCACCACGATCACGCTGATGCCCAGGGCGAGGTTTTCGCGCGCGGTATCCAGCAGGCCATCATATTCCGCATTGCGCAGGTGCTTGAGATACGTCGGGCTGTCGCGATCGTTCGGGTCGCCGGTCAGCGCGCCCATTGCCGCGGCGCTGTAGCCACCGTAGAGCGTGTCCTTGTCGAGCAGGCAGAACGGCTCGCCGGTGGCCTGCATCAGCGGGCCGATCAGGCGGTGGGCCAGGGTGGTCTTGCCGGTGCCGGCATGGCCGCAGAAGAAGAGCAGTCGGGGCATGGGAAGCCAGGGATCAGCCTGGCGCGGTGAGAGAGCCAGCCTTGAGCATACCCTGCGCGTGCCGCCATCCTTGGCGGCGCTGCGCTTTGTCCTGGATCAGGCCGAGCCGCCGCGGATTCGGTATCCTTGCAGCTTGCGCGATTTTGTCCCTTCGAATATGACCGATTCCTCTTTGCCCGGCACTGCCACGCTGGCCCCCGACCTGCTCTTGGGCGAGCCGGTCACCGATGCCACCCACGCCGAATTCGTCCAACTGCTGGACGCCGCCACGCGCGCCGACGATGCGGGCTTCCTGGCAGCCCTGGACGAGTGGATCGACCATACCCGCCATCATTTCGGCCAGGAGGAAGCGTGGATGGAGGCCATGGCCTTCGGCCCGCAGCACTGCCACCGCGGCGAGCACGAGCAGGTGCTGGCGGTGGCCGGCGCGGTGCGCGACAAGGTGGCCGAGGGCGACCTGGCGCTGGGCCGCCGGCTCTTGTCGGAGCTGCCAGGCTGGTTCGACCAGCACGTGAAGGCGATGGACGCCATGATGGTCAACCACATGCGCGAGAACGGCTTCAGCCTGATCGAGGCGCCGTCGGAGCAGGCGGCCTAGCTGGCGGCGGCAGCCCGCTCCAGCACGACAAAGTGCTTGCGCACCGGCTCGATCACCTCGAACAGGCCGGTGAAGCCGGCCGGGATCACGCAGGCGTCGCCGGGGCCAAATTCACGGGCGTTGCCCGCGTCGTCGCTGATGCGCAGGCGCCCGCTGATGACGTGGAAGAACTCCTCCTTGCCGGCCGGAAACGCAATGCGCCACGCGCCCGGCTCGCAAGCCCAGATGCCGCAATCGAAGTCGCCCTGGCTGGCGCTGTAGTGTGTCCAGGTGGTGCGCTCCGGGTTGCCGGCAACCCGCCGGTCCGGGCGCGGGCGATCGTGGCTGGGCAGCGGTTCGGGGTCGGTCTGGAAGTCGATCAGGCGGGGCGGGGAAGCAGTCACGGCGGAACAGGGCGGTTGCACGGCAGATAAAACGGCGGGCCCGGCCCGCCGCGTTTACGCGCCAGTTTAATTGAGCGCCGAGGCCAGCAGGCGGCGATAGCGCGACACCACGTCGGGCTGATCGCTCATCAGCTTGAATACCGACAGCATGGCCGTGCGGCCGATATCGTCCTCAAAGGTGCGATCGGTGCGTGCGATGGCCAGCAATTGCTCCAGCGCCGGCTCATACTGCCGGTGCGCGATCAGCGCGCGTGCCAGGTCCAGCCGGGCCTGCAGGTCGCCGGGGACGTCGGCGACACGGGCCGCCAGGGTGGCCGCGTCGGGCAGGTCGGAGGCGCCGCGCATGGCCTCGATCCGGGTGGAGAGCGCCGCATGGCCGTCCTGCGCAGCCGCGTCGGGGGAGAGCATGCCGAACTCGGCCTGGGCCTGGTCCAGTGCGTCTTCATCCAGCAGGAAGCCGATGTACTCAAGGCGAGCCGCATCGAAGCCGGGGTCGAACGCCAGCGCCGCCTGGTACGCCGACCTGGCCGCTTCGCGATTGCCCGCGGCGCAAGCGTCGCGGGCGGCACCCAGGGCCACCTTGCCCGGGTCGGGCATCACGCGGGCAATAAACTCGCGCAGCCCGGATTCCGGCAGCACGCCGGTGAACTGGTCCGCTGCCTGGCCATCGGCAAACGCCACCACGTGGGGAATGCTGCGCACACCGAAATGCGCGGCCAGCTCCTGGTTCTCATCCACGTTCACCTTGGTCAGCCGCCATTTGCCGGCCGCCTCGCCCTCAAGCTTTTCCAGCATCGGCCCCAAGGTGCGGCAAGGACCGCACCACGGCGCCCAAAAATCCACCAGCACCGGGATGTGGCGCGACGTCTCGATCACGTCGGCGTCAAAATTCTGCAGGGTTACGTCGCTCATGGCTTGGCCTCGGAGTGTGGGACGCCCACCGCGCGAAGGGCCTCGCCCGGGCAATGACGTCATGCGCTCTATCTTGGGGCCGTCCCGCCAAATGCAACCTTGGCGGCCATGCACCCATCCATGCCGGCGCAGGCAAGGGTAATCGATGGATTGAAAAAAGAACGGTCGTTCGGTTATATTGCTTGACTGATTCCCAGATTCGCCAGATTCGCCAGATTCCCAGATTCGCCTCTCGCCTCGTACGCCAAGATCAGGTCGGATAGACCGCACAGGAGACCTTTATGCAGACCCCCCAGCCCACGCGCCCGCATTTCCAGTTCTGGCCCAAGCGTGTGCCCACCGAGATCGTGCTGCCGGAGACCTCGCTCTGGTACAACCTGGTGGTCTCCGCCCAGCGCTATGCCGACAAGGCGGCCATCCGGTACTTCGGTAACGCCATCACCTTCCGGGCGCTGGAAGCCCAGGCCAGCGCCATGGCGGGCTGGCTGCAGCAAAAGGCAGGTGTGAAGAAGGGCGACCGGGTGCTGTTGTATATGCAGAACTGCCCGCAGTTCATCATCGCGTACTACGCGATCCTGCGCGCGGATGCCGTGGTCGTGCCAGTCAACCCGATGAACCGGGCCGAGGAATTCAAGCATTACATCACCGACGCGCAGGCCAGCGTGGCGATCTGCAGCGCGGACCTGGCCATGGGCGCCGAGCAGGCCAACCACGAACTGCCGGCCGAGCAGCGCCTGCAGCACCTGCTGGTCACGCAATACAGCGATGCGCTGCCGCCCAGCCATGAAAACCCCGAAGACGCCCCCGGCGCCTGGCTGACCGCGCAGCATCCGCTGCCGGCTGGCGCCACCCCGTGGTCCGAGGCGCTTGCCGCGCAACTGGTGCCGGGTCCGCATACCGCCGGCCCGGACGATATGGCGGTGATGCCCTACACCTCGGGCACTACCGGCTTTCCCAAGGGCTGCATCCACACCCACCGCTCCGTCATGCATAACGTGATCGGTGGCGGCACCTGGAGCGGCAGCGGCGCGGAATCGACGATCCTGGCGGTGCTGCCCCTGTTCCACGTGACCGGCATGCAGTACGGCATGAACGGCCCGATCTACAGCGGCGCCACCGTGGTGATGCTGCCGCGCTGGGACCGCGAAGTCGCGGGCCGGCTGATCTCGCGCTACCAGGTCACGCACTGGACCAATATCCCGACCATGGTGATCGACTTCCTGGGCAGCCCGAACCTGGATCAGTTCGACCTGTCGAGCCTGCGCTATATCGGCGGTGGCGGCGCGGCCATGCCGCAGGCGGTGGCGGAGCGTCTGAAGCAGCAGTTCGGCCTCAACTACATTGAAGGCTATGGCTTGTCCGAAACCATGGCGCCGACCCACAGCAATCCGAGCGACCGGCCCAAGCTGCAGTGCCTGGGCGTGCCCACCTTCAATACCGATGCGCGCGTGATCGATCCGGTCACGCTCAAGGAAGTGGCCGTCAACGAGGTTGGCGAGATCATCGTGCGCGGCCCCCAGGTGTTCAAGGGTTACTGGGGCAAGCCGGATGCCACGCGCGATGCCTTTATCGAGTTCGAGGGCAAGACCTTCTTCCGCACCGGCGACCTGGGCCGCATGGACGAAGAGGGCTACTACTTCATCACCGACCGGCTCAAGCGCATGATCAACGCGTCGGGCTTCAAGGTGTGGCCGGCCGAGGTGGAGAACCTGCTGTACAAGCATCCCGACGTGCAGGAAGCCTGCATCATCGGCACGCGCGACGCCTATCGCGGCGAAACCGTGAAGGCGGTGGTGGTGCTCAAGACGCATGCCAAGGGCAAGACCACGCCCGAGGAAATCATCGAGTGGGCCAAGGAAAACATGGCCGCCTACAAGTACCCGCGCGTGGTGGAGTTTGTCGACGCGCTGCCCAAGTCGGGCACGGGCAAGGTGATGTGGCGCGCGCTGCAGGAAAGCGAGAACGCGCGCAGCGCCGAGTCAAAGCCGGCGGCGGCCTGAGCGGCCTGGCCGGATAGCGTGACATCAGTGGAAACTGCGCGGGCGCATCAGTGCCCGCGCACGCGCACCAGCATCTTCACCATGGTCTTGTAGCTGCGCTCGCGAGCGTGCCGGGTCGGGGTGGTGCCATCCCGATCGGCGAGGTTTGCATCCGCGCCCGCGTCCAGCAGCAACTGCACGGTGTCTTCATAGCGCGCGCTGCCATCGCCCATGACGATGGTCTCCAGCAAGGCGGTCCAGCCCTGGCGGTTGACATGGTCGACCGCCACGCCGGCTTTCAACAACACCTTCACGACTTCGGTATTGCCATGCTCGCACGCGGCGATCAGGGCGGTGTTGTCGTAGCTGTCCGTGCTGTTGAGATCGGCCCCATGCGCCAGCGCCAGTTGCACCAGCTCGAGCTGCCCGGTGGACGCGGCCAGCAGGAAGGGGCTGTTGGATTCCATGTCCTTGCGGTTGACATCGGCGCCGGCTGCCACGAGCGCCTTGGCCACCTCGGTATGGCGGCTGTAGACCGCCACCAGCAAGGCACTGCGGCCGCGTTCGTCGGCGGCCTGGGCGGAGGCGCCCGAAGCCAGCAAACGCTTGACCAGTTCGAGGTCTCCCAGCGTAGCCGCGGCAAGCAGATTGTGGTCGAGCCCGCCAATGCCATCGCGCGCGGGAGCGGAGGAGCCGGCAGCGCCTTGCCCGTGCGAGCGCGGCGATGACTGGGCCGGGCTGTTGCCGGCAGGGCGCGCCGCCAGCGTCGATCCGCCGGGCCCGGCCAGCAGCGCGCCGCCCATCAGCAATCCGGTCAGCCCCAGCACTTCGGCAAGCACTAGTCGGCGGGGGCGGGCAGCAGGGCGTGGCATCCTGGTCGTTCCTGGGTCAGGCGGGTTCGCCGACAGCCTGTGCGGCCGTGGCATCCGTATCCTGCAGCCGGCGCCAGAGCCGGCCCAGGTAGGGATCGTCGACCCCGTTGGTGGCAAGGCCAAGCAGCGTCTGCTGCAGGTATTCGCGGGCCGGGCCATACAGGCCGCAGGCGTGGCGCAGGCGGGCCACCACGCGGTCGTCCGGCAGGCGTCCGGCATAGGCTTCGTGCCCGCGGTTCATCACGAAGGCCAGGGCGCGCCGCGGCGGGCTGCCGGCCATCTTCACGTTGAGCCAGCGCGGATGGTAGGCGCCGGTCAGCATCTCGCGCCGCCATAGCAGGCGGAACTCCTGCTCGATCATGTGGTGGGGGATGCGAAAGACGACGCCGTGGCAAGAGCCGCCGCGGTCCAGCGCGAGCACCAGGCCCGGGTCGTCCCAGGTGCCGCGGTTGATGCGCGAGTACAGGTAGAAGCCGCGGTGGTAGCCATGCACGGTGGCCAGCTGGCGGTCCGTGTGAATCACCATCGGGTTCCAGATCAACGAGCCATAGCCGAACAGCAGCACATCGCCGGCCAGCCCGGGCGTATCCGGGCGCTGGTCCAGCGTAGCGCGCAGAGAACGCTCGAAAGCGTCTTCGGGAAGCAGCGAGGAAGCCACCGGCGTGCTGCAAAGAGAAGCACGCAGCCGATCTGTTTCGAGATCTTGTCGGGTGATGGCCATGATGCAAGCATAATCCAAAGCTGTGCGGCAGGCGGCATGGAAACCACATGGCAGGCAGAAATGTCTGTAAGGTCCGGCAGGCTGTATGCGACTGACAACGGTCAGGCAGCCTTCGGAGGTCCAGCATGCACAACCATCTCGAACGATCGGCGCAGGCCGATGCCATGGCGCGCCGGGAAGCCGGGCCGCGCATTACATCCCTGAAATCCAGCAAGCCCGGGTCTTGGCCGATGCGCTGGGCACCGGCTTTGATGCTCGCCGCGCTGGCCGGACCGGTGCGCGCGGCGGCCGGTGCCGTGCCGGCCGCGTGCCTGCACGATAGTCCGCCCCAGCGGCTCGCACTGATCGAGCTCTACACCTCGGAGGGCTGCAACAGTTGTCCACCGGCCGATCACTGGCTCGGCACGCAGGCCGCCCGGCTGCCGGCCTCGCAGGCACTGGCGCTGGCGCTGCACGTCGACTACTGGGACAGTCTGGGCTGGCGCGACCGCTTCGCCAGCCCCGTGTTCACCGCTCGCCAGCGCACGCTGGCGAGCGCCGTGGGCAGCCAGACGGTATATACGCCCGAGGTGTTCGTCGGCGCGCGCGAGCAGCGCCGCTGGCACGAGGCAGGCGCGGTCGCGGCGCGCGTCGCCGAGATCAACGCGCAAGCGCCTGGTGCCTCGCTCCGGCTGGGCTGGCAGGCGCTCTCCGCCGGACAGGTGCGGGTCGCGCTGAACGTGACGCCGGCGGCCCGCTCCGGGCCACTGCAGGCCTACGCCGCGCTGGTCGAGGACGGGCTGGTGTCGTCGGTGAAGGCTGGCGAGAACCAGGGCGCCACGTTGCATCACGAGCGGGTCGTGCGGCTTTGGCTGGGCCCCTTCGCCGTGCCGGCCGAGGGGCTGGCCTGGTCGGGCAGCGTGCCGCTGCCGGCCGGGGCTGACCCGGGCAAGCTGGCCTGGGTAGCCTTCGCGCAGCAGCCCGGCGCCGAGGTCGCGCAGGCCGTGCTGGCGCCGCGTTGCGAACTGCCTGGATGACGGCGGGGGCGAGGCTGACGATCGCGGATCGATACTATCTGGCGGGGCAAGGTGGCGATATCGCCTGCGATGTCTTTACAATGTCGCATCAACCAGGAGAACAGGCTATGGCGCGCACGCTCACGGTAGTTTTCGGTACCGGCAAGGAATTTGGCTTCACCATTGGGGACGCCGAGTTGGCGGCGGTTACCGAAGACGCTGGCTGGCGCTGGTTCGACCGTGAATACGCCGAGCTCGATTGCCAGGCCTCCAGCCCGGTGGGCAAGGTGCTGGTGATCGACAAGATCCTCAGCGTGGCCAAGTTCTCCGGCGAGCCGCGTTTCTCCGGCGATGCCGCGTGGGCCCAGGACTACGCCCGCCATGCCGCCCGCCTGCTGGACCGCGACAAGGTGCGGGTCGACGTGGGCAACGCCGCGATCAGTTTCTGATCGCAGGCCGGCTGCTCCGGAATGCAAAGAGGGGTGCCCCACAGGCACCCCTCTTTTTTCGCCGTCCGCGCATGGCGCGGACGGGATGCGATTGGCCGCTGCCGCAGCGGCGGCCAGGCGATCAGACTGCCAGCAGCTCGACTTCGAACAGCAGCGTGGCGTTCGGCGGGATCACGCCGCCGGCGCCGCGCGCGCCGTAGCCCAGCTCGGCCGGGATCACCAGGCGGCGGGTGCCGCCAACCTTCATGCCTTGCACGCCTTCGTCCCAGCCGCGGATGACGTGGCCGGCGCCCAGCGGGAACACGAACGGGTCGTTGCGGTCCTTGCTCGAGTCGAACTTGCGGCCGGCTTGCTCGTTTTCGTAGAGCCAGCCGGTGTAGTGCACCGTGACATGCTTGCCTGCCGTGGCTTCGGCGCCTTCGCCGGTGACGGTGTCTTCAAATTGCAGGCCGGAGGGAGTGGTATTCATGGATGGCTTCCTTGTGCTGTATCAGCGAGGGTCACGGGTTCGGTGAGGCTGGCGGCAAACCGGCCGCACCGGGCGGATTGGTTGAACGGGTTTGGCTCAGCCCGCGGGCTGTTGCAGGACTTCGAGCGTGATGCGGACGTTGTGGTCGTCGTCGCTGACCCAGATCTCGCTATCCTGGATCGTCACCGACAGCCGCATGGCGCGCTGCGCCAGGGCGGCAAGTGCTTCCACCGCCTCGGCCGGCACATTGTAAATGGTCACGTTGCGCAGCTTGCCAGCCTTGCCGGCCATGCCCTTCCACCATTCACGCGCGCTCGCACCATTGTAGGTGAACACGGTGACGCGATCGGCGCGGGCCGCGGCGCGCTTCAGGCGCGATTCGTCGGGCTGGCCCAGCTCGATCCAGTGCGCGATGTCGCCGGTCAGGGTCTTCTCCCACAAGTCGGGCTCGTCGGGCTCGTCCAGGCCGCGGGTGAAGGTCAACGTGTCGCTGGCTTCACAGGCAAAGGCCAGCAGCCGCACCATCATGCGCGCGTCGTTTTCCGACGGGTGCTTGGCGATGGTCAGCGCGTGGCTGCCGTAATAAGGCCGATCCATGTCGGATACGGACAGTTCAGCCTTGAAGATGGTGGATTTAAGAGCCATGAAGGAAGCGGGGGCGGCAAAGGCTGCGAGAAGCGAAAGGCCGCATCATACGTGAATCGGGCGCGGCGATCTCGCGCCCGGATTTCAGGTGCCTGCTCAGGCGCCTACGGCCCGCAGCGCAATCGCGCTCAGCCTGCCGGCAAAGCCGGGCTGGTTTTGCCAGGCCTCGCCCAGCAAGTGGCCGGTATCCGGCAGGTCGATCACCTCCGCGCGCTCGGCGAGGCTGGCACGTTTGGCGAGCGTATCGGCGATGCCGGGTGGGATGACCGCATCTTCGGCGCCACGCACCAGCGTCAGGCGGCCGCGGAACCGGGCGATCAGGTCGAAGGCGAGCGACGCGCGCCAGCTGCCGGGGTGCGCAAAACGGCAGTAAAGGCCGGGCCGAAGGGGAGCTCGAACGCGGCTGGATCATAGGCGGCGCCCACCAGCGTCAGCAGCCGCCCGATGCGGTTGTGCGGATCGGCAGCCAGCCGCACGGCGATTTCCCCGCTCATGCTGATGCCGATCACGGCCCTGGGCGCGGTGCCGTCGAGCTGCGCCAGCGCCGCCCGGGCTTCGCGCAGGCGCTTGGCCAGCGAGTTAGGTGTGTGCGCCGTGCTTTCGCCGTGGCCGGAAAAATCGATGGCGACGCTGCCTACGCCCTGCGCTGCCAGCGCCTGGCGCAATGCCAGCCAGCGCGCGCGGTGGCTGGTGCCGGCGCCGTGCAGCAGCAGGCAGCTCGCGCCGTTACCGGCATCGATGCGGTCGGCGGCGAGCGTTTCGGCGCCGGCCTCGATATCAAAGCGCTGGGGCGTGCTCATGGTGGGCCTGGCGGCGTTTCAGCGAGATTTCCTGTAATCGCTCAGGTAGTAGCGCAGCAGCGCCGACGCCAGCATCAGGCATAGAAATGCGATGGCGATCACCATGGCGTGCCCGGCGGGGCTGTCGATCTGTCCAGACAGGGCCAGGCTGGCCAGCCAGCTGCCCACCGGCAGGATCATCAGGGGCACCAGCAGCGCGCGGCGGCCATAGGTGCGCAGGGCCCACGCGGGGAAATTGCGCAGGAAGGCCATCGGGATGCTGCAGATCAGGCAGGCGCCCGCGGCGGCTAGCGAGGCAGCCACCACATCCCCAACTTGAATCGTGATCATTGGTCTCGGGTTCCCTGTTCAGGCGGAGGCCGGAAAAATGCAAACCGCTGATTCTACAGAAGAATTTCGGTTTTCAGGTGTCGTTTGGCCGACATGCAGCCACGGCAGGAGCGCGTGCGTGACGCGGCTGTCACTCCAGCGCCGGGACTGCCGGCGTGGCCTCCACCGATATCGTCAGGACCACGGAATCGCCCACGTCCGGCAGGAAGCGCGTCATGCCAAAGGCGCTGCGCGACAGCACGGCGCGGAAGTCCCCGCCGCACACGTGGCGCTTGATGCCAAACAGGGAGATCCCGCCGCAGCTGAAGCGCTCGGCTTCCAGCCGCAGCGGTTGCGTGACGCCGTGCAGGGTCAGCTCGCCTTCGACTGCCACTAGCCGGTCGCCATCGCGCACGAAGCGGTTCGCGCGCAAGCGGACTACCGGAAAGTTCTGTGCGTCCAGGAACTGGGGCGAGCGCAGGATGCCGTCCAGGGTGCGGTTGCCGGAATCGACCGAGTCGGCATCGACGGTGAAATCGATCGCGCCGCTGCCGCTGGCCTCGTCAAAGCTGATACGGCCGTCGATCTTGCCAAAGCGCCCGCGCACCGTGGTCCGCTCAAAATGGCTGGCGGAGAAATACACCGCGGTATGGGTCGGGTCCACCGCGTAGTTGACGGGTTCGGCCCACGCCGCGCCGGGCAGGGCCGGCGCCAGCAGGCAGAGCGCGTAAAGGACAGCTGTCGGGTACCGCATGATGCGTGGCCTCAGTGCACGAACACTGGCAACAGGAAGATACCGATCACCGACAGGAAGCCGATGGTCCAGCACAGTGTACGCA
>NZ_AHJE01000107.1 GCF_000243095.1 Cupriavidus basilensis OR16
GCGGCCTGGCGTTGCCGGTGCTGATCCTGACCGCGCGCGACGCCACCGCGGACCGCGTGCGCGGCCTGGATGCCGGCGCCGACGATTACCTGGTCAAGCCGTTCGACCTGGACGAACTGTTCGCGCGCATCCGGGCACTGTTGCGCCGTAGCGCCGGGCGCGTCAGCACCGAGCTGGCGCATGGCCCGGTGCGCCTGGACCCCGCCACGCGTGAGGTGCGCTGCGCCGGCGAGATCGTGGCGCTGTCGATGCGCGAGTTCATGGTGCTGCAAGCCCTGATGGAGCAGCCGGGCCACGTTGTGACCCACGATCGCCTGCGCGAGGCGGTCTACAACATGAACGAGGAAATCAGCAGCAATACGGTGGAAGTCCATATACACGCGCTGCGCAAGAAGCTCGGCGCCGACTTCATCCGCAATGTGCGCGGTGTCGGCTACAAGCTGGGCGGCCCGGCATGAGGACGATCCGCGCCCAGTTGCTGGCCGGCCTGCTCGGGGCCGTGCTCGCGTGCGCCCTGGTGGCGGGCGCGGCCGCCTATTTCAAGGTGCGGCGCGAAGCTAACGAGGTCTTCGATGCGCAACTGCAGCAAGCAGCGCGCATGCTGCCGCCGCATCTGGAGCGCGACGCCACCCCGCCGCTGGACGGTAGCGAACTTGACGAAGAGATCGTGGTGCAGGCCTGGGATGTGCAGGGCCACCAGATCTACGCTTCGCATACAGTCACGCTGCCGCGCGCGGACCTGCCGGGCTTTCATGACCTGCAGGCGCATGGGAGCGAATGGCGCATCTACGGCGTGCGCAGCGGGGATCGCTATGTGCAGGCCGCGCAATCGGTGGTGTTTCGCCGCAAGCTGGCGGCCTCGCTGTCGCTTGGCGCGCTGCTGCCCATCCTGGCGCTGGTGCCAGTGCTGGGCTTGTTGATCCACCTGGTGGTCAGGCGCTCGCTGCGCCCGGTGGAGGAGATCGCGCGCGCGGTCGGCAGCCGCTCGGCAGATACCCTGGCGCCGCTGGACGCGCACGGCTGGCCGCCGGAACTGTTGCCGGTGGTAGATGCCCTCAATGCCCTGCTCGACCGCTTGCAGCAAGCCATGGACACCCAGCGCGCCTTTGTCGCCGACGCCGCGCACGAACTGCGCACGCCGCTCACCGCGCTCAAGCTGCAGCTGCAGCTGGCCCTGCGCGCCGGCAGCGAAGACAAGCAGAAACTGGCCCTTGCCAAGCTCGGCGAGCGCCTGGACCGCACCACCCACCTGGTGGCGCAGTTGCTGACGCTGGCGCGCAGCGAGGACGGCGCCCCTGCCACCCAGGCCCCGCTCACCGATGTGCGCTTGCACGACGTGGCGGTGCAGGTGGTGCGCGAACTGCTGCCCATGGCGGAAGCCAAGGATGTGGACCTGGGCCTGGACGCGAGCGCGCCTGAATGCCGGGTGCGTGGCGTGGCCGGCGATCTCTTCATCCTGCTGCGCAACCTGGCTGACAACGCGATCCGCTACACCAGCCCGGGGGGCCGGGTCGACCTGCGCATTGAATGGCGCAACGGCGCGCCGATGCTGGGCGTGAGCGACACCGGCCCGGGCATCGCGCCGGCCGAGCGCGACAATGTGTTCCGCCGCTTTCATCGCGGCGACGCCAGCGATGCGCATGGCAGCGGACTGGGCCTGGCGATCGTGCAGAGCATTGCCGTGCGCCACGGAGCCAGGGTATTGCTGGAGGACGGCCCGGCGGGCCGTGGCCTCACGGTGGCCGTGGTGTTCCCGCCCGAGGGCGGCGCATGAGCAAGCCCCGCCAGCGTTGCCGCCTGCCTGCCCCTGCTGGTGGCGGTGCTGGTGGCGCTGACGCACCGAGGCAGCCCGCGCCTTGGCGCCAAATCCATTTCACAGCAGCCTGGAGCCCCGATGCATCCCCAATCCGACTCTCGCTCCCCTGCGTTCTTCGCCCGGCGGGTGGCCGGCCTGCCGACATCCCTATGGCTGCTCGCCGGCCTGCTGATCCTGCTGCTGTGGTTTGGCACGCTCGATGCCCGCCACCTGCTCAGCTCCGATGAAGGCCGCTACGCCGAGATCTCGCGCGAGATGTTCGCCAGCGGGGACTGGGTAACGATTCGCTACAACGCGCTCAAATATTTCGAGAAACCGCCTTTCCATATGTGGGTGACGGCGCTGTCGTACACCTTGTTCGGCGTGGGCGACTGGCAGGCGCGGCTGTGCGTGGCGCTGTCCGGCATGGTCGGCCTCATCGCCTCGATGTTCGCGGCAACGCGCTGGTACGGCATCCGCGCCGGTCTGCTGACCGGCCTGGTGCTGGTGGCCGCGCCGATGTGGAGCGTGGCCTCGCACTTCAACTCGCTGGACATGACGCTGTCCGGCGCCATGGCCTGTGTGCTGGCCTTCATGCTGGTGGCGCAGCATCCCGAGGCTACCCCGACGGCCCGCCGCTATTGGATGTGGGCCTGCTGGGTGGCCATGGGCGTGGCGATCCTGAGCAAGGGCCTGGTGGGCATCGCCCTGCCCGGGCTGGTGCTGGTGATCTACACGCTGATCTCGCGCGATTTCGGCCTGTGGCGCCGCCTGCACCTGATCTCAGGCATCGTGCTGATGCTGATCGTGACGGTGCCCTGGTTCTGGCTGGTGTCGGCGCGCAACCCGGAATTCCCGAATTTCTTCTTTATCCACGAGCACTGGCAGCGCTACACCTCGACGGTGCACTCGCGCGGCGGGCCGGTCTGGTACTTCGTGCCGTTGCTGGTGGCAGGCTTCGTGCCCTGGCTGGGGCTGGTGCCGCGCATATGGGGGGTGATCCGCGACGATGGCGCCGCGGCGCGCGTGGCAGCGGTGCGGCGCCTCCGGCCGGCGCTGTTGCTGGCAGTGTGGGCGAGCGCCATCTTTGTCTTCTTCAGCCTGTCCGGCTCCAAGCTGCCCGGCTATATCGTGCCAGTCTTCCCGGCGCTCGGCATGCTGGCAGCCGTGGCGCTGGAGCGCATCGACGAGCGCGGCTGGCGCCGGCAGCTCAACGGCATGCTGGTGATCATGGCGATCGGTTTGCTGGCCAGCCCGGTGGTGGCCACGCTGGCGGTGCTCAAGGACGACATGCCGATCTATGGCGTGCGCACGCTGGACCACACCTTGCCGTTTTACCTGCGCCACACCACCGTGATGGTGGAACACCCCGACGAGCTGGAGTTCGGCACCCAGCAGGAGCCACAGAAATGGCTGCCCACGCTCGAGAGCTTTATCGCCCGCTGGCGCGAGAGGCCGCCGGCACTGGCGATCATGTCCGCAGATACCTATCGCGAACTGACCACGCGGCAGATACCGATGTACCTGGTTGCACAGGACCAGCGGCGCATCGTGGTGGCCAATTTTGCGCTACCGCCATCGCCCGGCCGCTGATCAGGCCGGTGAGGCCGGCGCCATCAGGTCTTCGAGAAAATACGCGGAGAGCTGGTGGCGCCCTTCCAGCTGGGCCTTGGCATAGACATTGGCGGCGTGCTGGCGCACCGTCTTGGCACGGCTCTCGCGCAGCGCCGCGATCTCTTCCAGCGAAAGCCCCTTGACCAGCAGCAGCGCCACATCCTTTTCCGCCGGAGTCAGCTTCCAGGTTTCGAACTGATCCTGCATCAGTTGCAGGAAATGGCGCGTCGAGACACGGGCGGCGTCATCACGTTCGGCCATCGCGCGCTCGCGCGCGTGCGCCGCGTTGCGCAGCTCTGCGAGGTCGCGCGCGGCGCGCTCCCGTTCCCGCACAAACAGATAGAGGATCCACACGAAGACCAGCGTGGCGATGGCTTCCGCTACCAGGTGGTAGTTGAAGCCACCGCTCAGGTGGATCTGGCTCAGGTCCCAGGCTTGGTAGGCCGGGAAGAAGGCGAGCAAAAGTAAAAGCTTGGGCGACATTGAGGATGGATTCCAGGCATGCGGGCAACCAAACCCGCTCGCACTGACGGCGCGAGGACGGAATGTAACTGATTCTCGTTACTAGGAAAAGCCCAACGTGCAATGCCGTCCCGGAATCCCCATAAACACGCCTCTTTAGCCACTTATCCGCGCCGGGACATATGTCCCGAAGCTCTTCCGGAACACCCGCAAGGCCAATGCCCACAGGGCAAACCGCCCGCAGGCGCAGGACATACGCCCCACCCGCGCGAACTTCCGTTGAGCACAAGAATGATTCGCATTAACCTCCACTGACTTCTGCTCCGAGGGCATTGCCAGCCCATTGCGAGCGGGCTTTCCACGCTCTGCATCCAGTCAACTTTTCCGCGAGTTCTTCTTTCATGTCACGTGCTTCCCGTCCCGGCTTCGTCCCACGCCCACACGCCATTGCGGCACTGGCCTGCGCGCTGGTCGCCGGCCTGCCGCTCGCAGCGCGGGCTCAGGCCACCCAGGCTTCGCAGGCCGAACAGACCTTGCCCCAGGTCACCACCTCTGCCGGCAAGGTTGCGCCCGGCAGCCTGCGCGACTCGGTGACGACCGGCACCAAGACGGACACGCCCTTGCGCGACATCCCGGCCGCCATCACCGTCATTCCCGACAGCGTGCTGCGCGAGCAAGGCGCGGTGGACATGAACTACGCGCTGCAGAACTCCGCCGGGGTGCAGCCTCTGTTGGCCGGCGGCTACGGCTTCGCCAACAACTACACCATCCGCGGCCTGGGCATGCGCTTCCTGCGCGACGGCTATCTCGACGGTCCCACCCAGAACGGCTACTACCGCACCATGTACGACGTGGACCGGATCGAAGTGCTCAAGGGCCCGGGCTCGGCGTTGTACGGCTCCGGCCAGCCCGGCGGCACCGTCAACGTCGTCACCAAGGCGCCACTCTCGAAGTTCGGCGCGGAGATCGGTGCGTTCGGCGGTAGCTTCGGCACCTGGGGCACGTATGTGGACGTGGGCGGGCCGGTCAGCTCGCAACTCTCCACCCGGCTGATCGCCGACGTGGAAAAGAGCGACGGCTACCGCGGGCTGTCGCGCGACATCAAGGAGGTCTCACCCTCGCTGAGTTGGGCGTATGACAACAACAAGACGCTGACGCTGGATTACGACCACCGCGATATCCGCATCAAGCCGGACAACTACGGCATCGTGTTCAATGCCCAAGGCAATATCGCCGCGGCCCCGCGCGACTCGCGCTACTACAGCCCGTTCAACGACACCCGGCAGACCATCGACCGCGTCACGCTGAGCCACGACTGGCAATTCGATCCCGCGCTCAGCATGCGTACCGCCTTTATCTACGACGAGCGCGGCCTCAACATGACGCGCAATGCCGGCGGCAACGGGGGCAACGCCGCTAACCAGATGACCGGACGTGCGGTGCGCACCCAGGTAGACGACAGCCAGTTCTCGCTGGTGCAAAACGAACTGGTCTGGAAAACCCGCACCGGCCCAGTCGACCACACCGTGCTGTTCGGCCTGGAATACGCCGACACGCGCATCGACACGGTCCGCACAGGCTATAACCTGCCCAATCCCTGAGCCTGCAGCCGGAGAGCGCGTTGCAAAAGGAAATCGGCGTCAAGGCGGACTTCCTGGACGGACGCCTGCAGACCAACGTCGCCCTGTTCGAGACCGAGCGCAAGAACTACTACATCACGCTGCCCGGCGCGCTCAACCCCACCCCAGATGGCCGCGACCGCTCGCGCGGGCTGGAGCTTGAAGTCACCGCGCGGCCCATGGCCGGCTGGTCGGTGCTGGCGAACTTTGTGGTGCAGAACGTCAAGGTCGAATCTAATGCCCTGGCCTCGAACGCACAGATGGGCGTCATCAACCGCAGCATCGCCGGCACGCGCCCGACCGGCGTGGCACGCACCGGCGCACGCCTGTGGACCACCTACGACTTCCAGCAAATGGCGCTGCACGGCTGGGGCGTCGGCCTCGGGCTGACCTATAAGGGCGATAGCTACGCCGACAGCCTGAACCTGTACCGCGTGCCGGCCTATGTGGTGCTCGATGCCGCGCTCTACTATCGCCAGAAGACCTGGGACGTCACGCTCAACCTGCGCAACCTGACCGACAAGACCTATTACATCTCGCCGACCTTCGCCGGCGCGCTCCCCGGCGACACGCGCAGCGCGATGCTGACCGCACGCTATCGTTTCCAGTAAGGACATCATGATGCAGACAACCTTGGCCCATGGCGCACGCAGCCCCCGCGCCGTCCGGGCGCGATCGCACGCATCGCCCTGACGCTCGCCGGCATTGCCCTGGCGGCGCCGGCAGGCGCGCACTATCTCTGGCTGGAGCCGGGCAAGCCCCTGGCGCATCTCTACTTCGGCGAGTTCGAGGAAGGCTTGCGCGAACGCTCGCCGGGGCGCCTGGACGAGATGCCCGAGCCACAAATCAGCGCCCCGGACGGCGCCGGCAAAACCGTCGCGCTCGATGCCACTCGTGGCCCGCAAGGCTTCAGCTTTGCCCTGCCGGCCCAGCGCGGCGCCGTCGTGGCCAGCGAGAGCCGCTACGCCGTAAAGGACTGGACACATGCGGGGATCGGCGTGGTCAAGCCGATGTTCTATGCGCGCCTGCTAGGCGAGGCCAAGGCGGGCATGCCCGCCGTGCCGCCAGACACGATCCAGGCGCTCGATATCCTGCCAACGGGCAAGGCCGGGGAGTTCCGCGTGGTGTTTCAGGGCACGCCGCTCCCGGCGACCGACGTGCGGATCATCGCGCCGAATGCCTGGACCCGCGAAGTGGCGACCGACAGCCAGGGCCTGGTCAGCTTCAAGTTCCCGTGGCGGGGCCAGTACATCCTGCACGTCATCCACCTGGAGCCCACGGCAGGCGCGTTCGACGGTGCGCCCTACGCGGCCATCCGCCATCGCGCCACGGCCACCCTGACGACCTCCAGCGGCGCCCGGACCGAAACCCCCACGACATGGCGCGCCTCCCCAACGCACTGATGCGGCCTCGGCAGGGTGCAGGCACAACGCGCGTGAAGCCGCTGCCCGCACGATGCTGAAGATCAGCCGGCGCGCCGGCACCGCCTTCGCCCCCGCCGGCATGGCGCGCGTGGCCACACAGGGATCCATCTGGGGAGAGGCCGGCAAAGCCGCCGCGCAAGAGATCGCGGCGCGCGGGCTTGTGGTTTCCATTGCCCGGATCGCGTTGCTGCTTGTGATGCGGCAGATCCCGTCGCGACACGCCACCGCCGAGCAGATCTGCCGGGAAATGCTGCAATCTCCGTACCGCACACCGATCTCGACCTTCAGGACGGCCATCTACGAGTTCACGGACGTTGGCCTGCTTGCCCTGGTGCATTACTACGAACTGGCCGACCGCCCCCCGCATGAGCACCTCTATTGCACCCAATGCCAACGCATGGAAGAGGTGCGCGACGAGCCGCTGATGGCCTTGCGCCGCGCGCGGTTTGCGGCTCAGGGATTGCGTCCCGCCAACATGCGCACCGTGCTCATTGGCCAGTGCAAGGATTGCACCTGCCACAAAGCCCGGCAGCAGGACTGAGATCCAGCGCTGAGATCGTTAAGGCGCCTGAACGCTAGCCCGGCAGGGCTCAGTCGCGCCCGGTTGCCTTGCGCCCCATAGCCTGGTGGATCCAGAACAGGGCGCAGACAATGACGCCACCGCCCCAGTGCAGCCACTCCGTCGCGTTGCGCAAGGCTTCGCCATTGAAGTAGTAGAGGCCGAAGCCGGTTACGACCAGCAATGCCACAACGCCCCCGAACAAGCCGCCGGCAAGGCGATTGTGGCGCCGCGTCCAGCAGTACCGGATGTGCACCGACCAGATGACACCGAGCAGGAACGTGACAAAGAACGCTGCGGCTCCATGCACTCGCATGCTCCAGGCCTGCCACGGCGCGGTAGTTTCCGGCTCGAACTCAATAAAACGCGCAAGCAGCCATGCCAGGCCGGTCAGCAGCAGCAACGCGAACGCCGCGTACAAGGCCCAGAAGCGGCCGATGTCACTCAAGCGGTCGTGGCAGTTCATCAGCCGCTGGACCTGTGCGATCTGGTCAAACGCGGCGCGCACCGCCTGCGCGGCGTCGGTGCCGCGCGCGTGGATATCCACCAGCGTCCCAAGCAGCGGGCGGGCGCGGCGGCATGGCGCGCGGTGCCATGTTTGCCATCACCACGATGCGCCGGATCCCGTCGGTGATATGCGTGCACGAGAGCGTGGCGCCGCTGATGTTGTCGATGTCGTCCCCGACGCGCAGCGCCGCCTGCGCGGACTTGCCGGTGAACTGGCTGCGCCAGGGCTTGTTGCGCACCTCGTAGCCGTGGCTCTCCCGATAGGCCAGGATCTCCACGTCGCGGATCTCGCCGGCCGGGCTCAGGGCAATGGCATAGTTGATCAGCTCGAACTTGCCGATCACGGCGTCAGCCACGACAAAGCCGAGTACATTGCCGCCCTGCCTGGCCTGCCAGACGCGCCATGCGCTCATGCGTGCCGGCCCCCCGGCGCGCTCCGCCAGTTGCCGGAGCTGGTCCGGATTGAGCGCGACCACCATCGGCACGAACTCGGTGGCATCGGCGAACATGAGTTTCTGGCTATCGGCCACGCTCAAATATTCCGCCGCATACACCTGGGTGACCACCAACCCGGCGCACGCCGTGGCCGCGGCGCAGACCAGGGCGCTAGGTACAGACCGGTAACGCATTGCATCCTCCTTGTAAGCGGCAGGCGCCGCGAGCGGGCGCTTAGAAATACACGCCCAGGCCAAGATCGATCCGCGTGAAATCGCGGTTGATGCGGAAGCGCTGATAGTCGATCTTGAACACGACGTTCGGGTTCAGGTAGAAATTCAGGCCTGCCGTCCACACGATATCGTAGGGCTTGGGGAAGACCGCGCCCGTTGCCGTGACCGGCTGGGTCGGCGTGGCCGAGAAGCCCGGGGCAATGCCCTCGTACTTGGCGCCCATGTTGTAGCGCTCGAAACGCACGAACGGCACCGCACGATAATTGCCGTGCTGCCATACGTTGTAAGCGGCCTGCAGGTACCAGCCATAGAAGGAGGCAGGCATCGGGTTTGCCGTACCCGGGAACTGGGCATTGACCTGGGCAGTATTGCTGATGCTGCCTTGCGCATAGAGGGCTGACAAATCCCACTTGCCCGGGTTCCAGCGTGCGTGGGTCTCCCACAGGGTGGAGCGCTGGCTGCCTGCGCCCGCCGCCGGGTTGGCGTTGCCGGTAAATACCGAGCCGCCCAGCAACAGCGAGGACACGCCACGATAGTTCAGCGAGATGTATTGCGAGGCGTTCTTCGCATTCGCCAGGGACATTTCCTGGTGGGTCGCCTGCATGGGCGCCACGCCGTTGATCTGCAGGTCAAGCGCCGAACTGTAGAGCGGCGTCTCCGGCGTGAAATTCCACTTGGAGAGGTCCAGGCCGGTGGTCAACCCGACATTCCAGTCGAGTCCGAAATCCGTATTGCCATGCAGGGCAAACCCGCCTTCGCGCCAGGTGCTCGGAATGATCAAGGTCTCGATGAAATTGCGGTAAACGCCATAGTAGGCCGTGGGCTCGTGGTGCTCGTTGATCAGGCCCACCGGCATCAGGAACACCCCGGCGGTCATGCCCACCTTGTTGGTGAACATATGATCGACGTAGAACTGCTCGACCTCGAACTCGCCCCGATCCGAGGAGGACGCAATGGCATGCTCGACCTCGAACTCGGAGGCGAACCGGGTCTTCTCGTCGAATCGGTAACCGAAGCCAAAGACCGCCCGCCCGATATCCGCGCGCGTGTCGTTGGTATTGCGGCTGGGCCGCGAGTAGTTGATCTCCCCGTAGCCGAACACGCTCAGGTTATCCAGCGCAGACGGCTTGGCGGCGACCTGCTGCAAGGTCTCCTGCGAGGCCTGCAACTGCGCCACCTGGGCGGTCTGGTCGGCCTGCTGCCGGGCCTGTGTTTGCTGCTGCGTGGCCATGGTGGCGTTCTGGTCCTTCACGGCCTTGAGTTCCGCCTTGAGGGCCTCGAGCTGGCCGGCCATGTCGTCGAGCTTGCGCTCAAGCTGTTGCACCACGGCAGGGCTCACTGTCGCCGGCGCACCCCACACAGGTGTCCCCACCGCGGCCAGCACCGCCGCGGCAATTGCACTTCTCTTCATATCACGCCCCCTCTTTTCCTGATTATTTGCTTTGTGTGGTAACTACAGCGGAGCCCGCGCGCGTGGCGGCAACGCTGGCCGCAGTCGACTGGCACTGCGCCGGGACTGAATAGGCCGACGGATTGGCGGGATCGAAGCCATCGGTCAAGGTGCACAGGAATCGCACCAGGTCGGCAATCTCGCTATTGGTCAGGTTCGGGGCCAGCGACGGGATGTAGGGCACCTCGGCCACATTGACATTGGCGCCGTAGGCCGCTGGCAGGTCGTTGTAGGGAATATCGGGGGTACCGTCGGCCTTGGCATACCAGCGGGCGGGATCGGTATCGCGCGTGATGTACCACGTCACCGTCTCCTCCAGCGTGTTGAACACGCCGTTGTGGAAGTACGGCCCGGTCAGCGCGATATTGCGCAGGGTCGGCACCTTGAACGCACCGCACACGCTGGTGCGGCTGGAGAACGCCGTACGCAGCGGGCCGCACAGCCCCAGGTCGAAGTAATCGTGATTGGGCGCGCCCAGCGCCGTGCCATTCTTGGGTGCGTAGCCAAGGGGGTTGCCATCGATGTTCGCGGCAATCTTCCAGTTGCGCGGGATGCCGACATTGTCATAGGTGAAGTCGGTAAACAGCGCTGGCGTGGTAGCCGTCGGCGTGGACACGTGGCAAGCCGTGCAGTTGCCTTTGGCCGGGTTGTTGAACAGCGCCAGGCCATTGAGCTCCTGCGGGGCCAGCGCCACGCTGCCTTTCAGGTAGGCGTCGTACTTGCTCGAGAAAGGATGGAAGGATGGGTCTTCCTTCTGGTATTGGGCAAGCGCCTGCCCGATATTGTGTAGCGTGGCCGTCGCATCCTTGACGGAATCCTGACCGAAGACGGCCTTGAAGTCCGCCAGGTAAGGCCGGGTCAGCAGCTTCGCCAGCACCTCGTCGGCGGAGGCATTGGCCATTTCGAATGGCGTCACGAACGGCAGCTCGGCCTGGTCGGCAAGCGACGCCGCCCGTCCGTCCCGGAAGAACCCGCCGACGGATTTGCCGTCTGCCTGGACACTGAAAGCCGGCGTGAATTGCGTATAGACGAGCGACGGTGCATTGCGCAAGCCTGGCAGGTCCATATTGGGCCCGCCCAGCGGCACGGCCAGCCCGTCATCCGCGGCGTAAGCCCGGCTCTGCACGTGGCAAGTTGCGCAGGATTGCTTGCCAGAGGCCGACAGCGCCGTATCGGAGAAGATTTTCTCGCCGACCTCGCGCCATGGCCGACAGCGGGTTGGCGGCCGGCGTGGTGCTGGACGATGCCGGGCTGCTGTCGCTGCCGCCACCACAGCCCGCCAGCAACGCAACCGTCAGTGCCGCACCAGCCCAGGCGCGCGCGGCTATCCCCCCGCAGTGCCGCTCCCGGCGGCCTGTTCTTGTTGTCATGTCCCTGTGGCTCTTGAAGCACGATTCTTGCGTGATTGACAGGTCGTATTCGTCGCGAATCGCGAATACGAACGATTTGTGTTACCGATTATAAGGAAAGGAAAGCCAGGACCGCTAGTAGCCTTGCGCGCTTCGTTGAGACCAAAGCGAAACTGTTGCATCGGCACAGCAGATGATGGAAAAAGCGATCATTTTGATATATACATAGCCGAATTTATCGATCTTTAAAGACAATCAAAATGCATCTCGAATGTCTGCACATGACAACAAAACGAAGGAAAACCTCGCCAGATACGCATGAGCCACACGCGCCAGATGCGAACGAGGCTGGCTGCGGCGCCGACCAGCCGATTGATGAGCGCCAGCCGCAATGGAAATCAAAACAATAAGCATTTGCAATATAACCGCGGCAATTTAATTAATATCTTGTCTTCCGGAATAATGAAATTATTATATTGATTGAATTCGCCGGTTTTAAATCAGCTAATTGGGAATCAATATCATGAAAGGCGACAAGAAGGTTCTTCAGCTTCTCAATGGCCAGCTGAAGCATGAATTAACGGCAATCAACCAGTACTTTTTGCACGCGCGCATGTACAGGCACTGGGGCTTGAGCGCCCTAGGCAAGCACGAGTATGAAGAGTCGATCGAAGAGATGAAGCATGCGGACAAGCTCATTGAACGCATACTCATGCTTGGTGGGCTTCCAAACCTCCAGGACCTCGACAAACTGCTGCTTGGAGAAAATACCGAGGAGATGCTGGCTTGCGACCTGAAGCTTGAACTTGTTTCTCAAGCCAGTTGTAAAGAAGCCATCAAGCACTTTGAATCCGTCAGCGATTACGTGTCGCGGGAAATCATCGTCGGGATTCTGGATGACACGGAAGAACACATCGACTGGCTCCAGACGCAGCTGGAGCTCGTCGCGAAGGTTGGCCTGCAGAACTACCTGCAATCCGCCATGGGCGTTCCCGACTGATACCGCACCGCTCGGATAAAGCCGGGCGCGGCCCCCGGCCTGCCTGGGGCGCCCTTGCGCTTCCAGGCCAATCGCACCGCGCATCTGCACGGCAGGTCCCCCCTGGCCAACGCAGCAGTGATCGTCATTGCCACCGGCAAGCCCGCTTTGTTATACTGAGAATAGTTCTCATTTCTTTTGGCTGGTGCCGAGCACCTCCTTCCGGGTAGAAAGTGCCAATGCCGGCCGCCGATTCTCCGCTTCAGCGTGACTTGCTCTCCCTCTACAGTGACCACCACCGCTGGCTGTGTGGCTGGCTGCGCAAGAAGCTCGGCTGCGCCCATCGCGCCGCGGATCTGGCGCACGACACCTTCCTGCGCCTGCTCGCCCGCGAGGAAGCCATCGCGATCCAGGAGCCGCGCGCGTTTCTCACCACGGTTGCCCAGCGGGTGCTGGCCAATCACTGGCGGCGCGAGCAAATAGAACGCGCCTATCTCGAGGCGCTGGCGCAGATGCCGCTGTCGCTGTCGCCTTCGCCTGAAGAG
Source organism: Cupriavidus basilensis OR16 (assembly GCF_000243095.1). GTDB lineage: Bacteria > Pseudomonadota > Gammaproteobacteria > Burkholderiales > Burkholderiaceae > Cupriavidus > Cupriavidus basilensis_D. The sequence continues at coordinate 12,972 of NZ_AHJE01000107.1, forward strand.
CGCGCCATCCTGCTGGAAACCTTGTTTGAGATCGACCGCTTGCTGGCCGGCCTGCCCACACCGGTCAAGCGGGCGTTCCTGCTCTCACAGCTCGACGGGCTTGGCCAGGCAGAGATCGCCACGCAACTCGGTATCTCCGTGACTACCGTGAAGCGCTACCTCGTGCGTGCCGGAACGCAGTGCTATTTCGCGCTGCCGGTGGATTGAAACCATGCCGCCAGGGACACCCGCAGGGATTCCCCCCGAGGTCGCAACGCGCGCGGTCGAATGGCTGCTCGCGCTGCAAGCCGAGGATGCCACCGACGCCACGCGCCTGGCCTGGCAGCAGTGGCTGAAAGCCCACCCTGATCACGCCCGCGCCTGGCAATGCATCGAAGCGGTCAATGGCCGGCTGCGTGCGCTCTCGTCACCGGAGGGATCGGCCGTGGCCCACGCCACGCTGGCGCCGCCCCGCTCGCCCCGGCGCCGCGAGGCCGCCAAGACCCTGGCGCTGCTGCTGTTTGCCGGCGGTGGCGCGTGGCTGGTGCAAGAGCGCACACCATGGCGGGAATGGGTGGCGGACGGCACCGTGGTCTCGCTGAATACCGATAGCGCCTTCAACGTGCGCTTTTCAGGTTCCGCGCGTCGCGTGCAGCTGCTTCCTTCACCGTCGAGACCGCGCAGGGAGAACTGCAACCGCTCGGCACGCGCTTCACGGTGCGGCTGCAGCCTGAGGCCAGCCAGGTCGCCGTCTACGAAGGCGCGGTGGCCATCCGCCCACGCGACGGGCATGGCCTGGCTCGCACGCTGCAGGCCGGCGAGCAGGCCCGCGTCACCCGCACGGCAATCGGCGAGTCCGCGCCGGCCAACGCTGCCGACACGGCGTGGGTCGACAACATGCTCGTAGCTACCGGCATGCGCCTGGACCGGTTCCTGGCCGAGCTTAGCCGGCATCGTCCGGGGCTCCTGCACTGCGATCCGGCGATCGCCGGCCTGCGCGTTTCCGGCACGTACCCGCTCGCGGATACCGACCGTGTCCTCGATATGCTGCGCACCACGATGCCGGTGGAAATCCGCTTCATGACGCGATATTGGGCAACCGTGCTGCCTGCGCGCCCTTAGCTTCAAACGTCCGAACCCTTTCCCCGAACTTTCCCCGAAAAAATCCCTGCCGCAGGTGGTCTGTTTTCGATTCTCGCGTGACATAGGGGGTAAGCGCACCACATCTCCCATCCGCCACCGAGCCATTGAATATGGAACCTCATCAAGACGCCGACGCCTTCGGCCGCCTCAAGCGCCATCCGCTAGCCTGCGCCATCGGGCATGCCGCCGTGGCCATGGGCCTCACCGCGACCTGCCTGCTACCCGGCATGGCGCGAGCGGCAGACACGGCGGCGGCGCCCGCGTCAGCGGCAACCAGGCCCTACAACATTCCGGCCGGCCCGCTGGAAGGCGCGCTCAACCGGCTGGGCCGTGAGGCCGGCATCCTGCTCTCCTTCCCGACGGACACCGCCGCCGGCCTGCAAAGCAAGGGATTGCACGGCCGTTATAGCGTGCCCGATGCGCTGGCCCAACTGCTGCAAGGCACGGGCCTGGCCGCCGTGGCGCAGGCCAATGGCGGCTATGCGTTGGTCAAGCACATCGAGACATCGGCCACGGCGCCTGCCGCGAGCGGCAACGAGGCCGCCCTGCCGCCGGTCACCGTGCGCGCCGACGCCGCGCGGGAGGACAGCTACCGCCCGCCGCCCACCGCTTCCGTCATGCGCTCGGACACGCCCTTGCTTGACACGCCGCAGGTGATCAACGTGGTGCCGGCCCAGGTACTGCGCGATCAGCGGCCCCGCAACCTGGACGACGCGCTCGGCAACATCAGCGGCATCACCCAGGGCAATACGTTGGCCGGCACGCAGGACACCATCATGAAGCGCGGCTTCGGCGGCAATCGCGACGGCTCGGTGATGCACAACGGCATGCCGCTGATACAGGGCCGCGGGCTCAACGCGGCAGCCGACAGCGTGGAGGTGCTCAAGGGCCCGTCCTCGCTGCTGTACGGCATCATGGATCCGGGCGGCGTGATCAATATCGTCAGCAAGCGGCCCATGCTGCAGCAGTACAACGCCATCTCCGTGCTCGGCTCCACCTATGGCCACGGCAAGAACGGCGCGGGCGCCACGCTGGATTCCACCGGCCCCATCGGCACCTCGGGCCTGGCGTATCGCCTGGTGGTGGACCAGGTCGACGAGCAATACTGGCGCAACTTCGGCGAGCATCGCGAGACGCTGGTGGCGCCATCGCTGGCCTGGTACGGCAAGGACACGCAGGTTGTGCTGTCCTACGAATACCGCAAGTTTCTCTATCCGTTCGATCGCGGCACGGCCATCGACCCGAAGACCAACGAGCCCCTTGCCATCCCCAGCCGGCGCCGCCTGGATGAGCCGTTCAACAGCATGAACGGGCAGTCCCACCTGGTGCAACTGGCGGTCGATCACCAGTTCAATGCCGATTGGAGGGGACACTTCGGGTACAGCTACAACCGCGAAAGCTACGACGCCAACCAGCTGCGCGTGTTCGGGGTCAACGCCACCACCGGCGTGCTGTCGCGCAGCAACGACGCCACCCATGGTGCCTTGAGCACGGACAGCTACGGCATTGCCTATGTGGATGGCCGCTTCACCGTGGCCGGGCTGCGCAACGACCTGCAGGTCGGCGTGGACAGCGAGTACCGCAGGATCTACCGCGCGGACCTGCTGCGCCAGAACACAACCCGCGCCTTCAACTACCTGAACCCGGTCTACGGCCTGGAGTCGCCATCGAGCACGGTCTCGGCCAGCGACAGCGACCAGACGGACACGCTGCACGATAGCTCGTTGTTCTTCCAGGACAGCCTGCACCTGAGCGAGAAATGGATCCTGGTGGGCGGCGCCCGCTTCCTCTCGTACAGCCAGGTCGCCGGGCGCGGCCGGCCGTTCAACGTCAACACCGACATCAACGGAAACAAATGGCTGCCGCGCGCCGGCCTGGTCTACAAATGGACCGAGGCCGTGTCGCTGTATGGCAGCTACACCCAGTCGCTCAAGCCGACCTCGACCATCGCGCCGCTCAGCTCGGGCGTGGTGATCGACTCGGGTGTGTTGCCGGAAGAAGCGCGGTCGTGGGAACTGGGCACCAAGCTGGACCTTCCGGGCAGCATGACCGGCTCGCTGGCGTTCTTCAATATCGACAAGAAGAACGTGCTGGTGTCCCAGTACAACGACGTGACCCGGCAGACCGACTGGCGCACCTCCGGCCGCGCGCGCTCGCGCGGGATCGAGCTCGATGTGGCCGGCCAGATCGGCGAGCGCTGGAACCTGATCGGCAGCTATGCCTATATCGACGCCAAGACCACCGAGGATCCCTTGTACGCCGGCAATCGCCTGTGGAATGTGGCGCAGCACACGGCAGCGCTTTCGGCCGTCTACGACTTCGGCCAGATCTTCGGCGGCGACAAGCTGCGCCTGGGCGCAGGCGCGCACTATGTGGGCAACCGCCCCGGCGATTCGGCCAACAGCTTCACGCTGCCTGCCTACACCGTGGCGGACGCCTTCGCCACCTACGAGACCAAGGTCGGGCAGCGCAAGCTCAGGTTCCAGCTCAACGTGAAGAACCTGTTCAACCGCACCTACTACCCGTCCAGCGTCAACAAGTACTTCGTATCGGTGGGCGATGCACGGCAGGTCACGCTCCTTTCCACCTTTGAATTCTGAGCGAGCGGCTAGCGCCAGTGATTTTCCAACCAGGAATGCAGACATCATGAAGATTGAAGACTCCCGCCCCGCGGCCTTTACTGACGCCGTGGCCAAGACGCTGCGCGCGACGATCGCGGGCCTGCTGATGGCCGCCTGCGGCGCCAGCCTGTCTGCCCACGCCGCACAGGCCATCGGGCAGGGCAAGAAGGTCGCGCTGATCATCCAGGCCGCGGGGCCCGACGCGGCCGTCGACCAGAAGATCAAATCGCACCTGGAAGCACGCGGCTACGCGGTCAGCCTGGTCGAGCAGGATCAATCGCCTGACGCCGTGCGCGACGCGGATCTCGTCGTCATGTCGTCCACCGTCTCGGCCAAGCGCGTAGCCACCGGATGGCGCCAGTTGCCCAAACCCCTGCTGACCTGGGAGAACGACTTGCTGGACGACCTGGCCATGACCGGCAAGCGCCACGATGTGGACTTCGGCGAAGCGCCCAAGGAGCGCTATGTGTGGCTGGTCAATGCACCGCATCCCATTGCCGCGGGCCTGCCGGCCGGGGCGATCAACGTCTACGACCGCCAGGCTGGCATGAGCTGGGGCAAGCCTGGCCTGGGCGCCAGCATTATCGCCACGCTTTACGGCCAGCCGGAGAAGGCTGCCATCTTCGCCTATGAAAAGGGGGCGACGATGGACTATGAATCGCTTGCGCCCGCGCGCCGCGTCATGTTCTTCCTCGACAACGACACCTTCACCAACCTCGCGGCGCCAGGGCGCCAGCTCTTTGACGCCGCGGTGGATTGGGCTGCGGGCTTGAGGTAGGACACGGACTGTAGGACACGGACTGCGTAGCGGCGCGCTCGCCAGGTTTCAGCCAGGTTCCAGCCAGATTTCAAAAGGATATCCTTGTGTAATTAATGGTGCCGTCTTATTATCCAAGAATTAATTTGGATAATAGGAAGATGACAGCCCGCCTGTCGCACCCTCTCAATGACTCCTGACCGATCCCCTGCCGGCGCCTGGCGCAACCTGCTGCGCGGAAAAAACGGGCTGCTGGCCCTGGCCCTGACCGGCGGCGTGGCGCTCCATGCCATCAACGTTCACATCGTCACCACCGTGCTGCCTTCGGTGGTGCGCGACATCGGCGGCCTCGACTGGTACGCCTGGAACACCACCCTGTTCGTCGTAGCGTCCATCGCGGCGCCGCGCTGTCCGTGCGGCTGCTGGCCGCGCTGGCGGTGTTCGCGCTCGGGTCCGCCGGCTGCGCGCTCGCACCCTCCATGCCCTGGATGCTGGCCAGCCGCGGCGTGCAAGGACTGGGCGGCGGCACGCTGGCGGCGCTGAGCTATGCACTGATCCGCGTCGTGTTTGCCCCGCCGCTGTGGCCGCGCGCCGTGGCGCTGGTCTCGGGCATGTGGGGCGTGGCTACGCTGTGCGGGCCGGCGGTCGGCGGGTTGTTCGCGCAGGTCGGGCATTGGCGCTGGGCGTTTTGGACGCTCCTGCCGGTGTCCTTGCTGCAGGGTGTGCTGGTGGCAGTGCAGTTACGGCCGAACGGCAAGGCAGCAGCTTCCAGCGCCGTGCCCAGCATTCCGGCCATGCAGATCGCGTTGCTGGCGGCTTCCGTACTGGCCGTGGCCGCGGGCAGCCTGTCGGCCGCGATGGGCTGGCAGGCCGCCGGCATGGCGGCAGGGCTGGCGCTGGGCGCCATGGCCATCGCGCGGGACCGGCGCGCGGCGGTGCGCTTGCTGCCGACCAGCGGCACCGAGCCCGGCACGCCGCTGGGTGCGGTCTACGCCAGCGTGGCCCTGCTGCTCGTCGGCACCACCACCGAGGTGTTCGGAGCCTGGGCGCCTTGCTCTCTGCCGGGCAGCCCAGTGCGCGCGCGGCGGGCCGTGCTGCGGGCGGGGCCGGTGGCTGTGCGCGGCCAGCTTGCTGGCGCTGGCGATGGCCATGCCTGCCGGCGCCAGCCTGGTGCCGTGGGCACGCACGCTGCTCTGCGGCCTGGCGCTGGCCGGTGCTGGAGCCGGCGTGGGCATCGGCTGGCCCCATCTGCTGACGCGCGTGCTGACGCTTGCGCCACGCGGAGAGGAAGGCATGGCGTCGGCCGCCATCACCACCGTACAGCTCTATGGCATGGCGATCGGCGCGGCGGTTGCGGGGCTGGTGGCCAATGCGGCCGGGCTCATCGCGCCAGGCGGCACGGCGGGGGCACAATCCGCCGCGGCCTGGCTGTTCGCCAGTTTTGCGCTGGCGCCGGCCCTGGCAGCGCTGGCGGCACGCCGGATCAGCCACGTCGCGCCAGGACCATCTCGGCGTGAGCCTCAGGCCTGAGGCCCGCCCTCCCGCTTCAGCGCCATTGCCAGTACACGCGCCACGTGCATGGCCTCGGTGTCCGCGCCGTCCAGGATCTGGTGACGGCAGCTGGTGCCGTCGGCCACCACGATGGCATTGGCGGCACGCTTGCGCACCGCTGGCAGCAGCGACAGCTCGGCCATGGCTTGGGACGCCTCGTAATGCTCGGTCTCGTAGCCAAAGCTGCCCGCCATGCCGCAGCAGGATGATTCCACCGGAGACACCTTCAGGCCGGGGATCCAGCCAAGCACGGTCTGCACCGGCGTGAAGGCGTCAAATGCCTTCTGATGGCAGTGGCCATGCACCACGGCCTCGCTCGCCTGCAGCGCATCGAGATCGAGGGCGAGGCGGCCGGCCTTTTTCTCCCGCACTAGAAACTCCTCGAACAGGAATGCCTGCGCGGCGAGCTTCTTGGCCTCGTCGCCATAGCCATAGCCCAGGAACTCGTCGCGCAATGACAGCAGGCACGAAGGCTCCAGGCCGACGATGGGGATGCCGCGATCCACATAGGGCTTGACCGCGTCCAGCAGCCGCCGCGCCTCCTCCTTAGCCTGGTCCACCAGCCCCGCCGCCAGGAAGGTGCGGCCGCAACACAAGGGGCGCTCGCCCTCGATGCGGTTGAAATGCACCGTATAGCCCGCTGCCTCCAGCACCTGCTGCGCCGCCAGCGCGTTCCCCGGCTCCATGTAGTTGCTGAAGGTATCGACGAAGAGCATCACTTCGCGCCCCCCCGCGTCCTGGTGTTTCGCCCTGGCCTTGGACAAGAACGAAACCCTGAAGCGTGGCAGCGAGCGCTGCGGCGCGAATCCCATCGCGCGCTTCACCGCGCCGGCAATGCCGGGAATGCTGTCGGCCAGTGCAAGTAGCGCCGACAAGCGGCTGGCCATGGGCGCATAGCGCGGCATGAACGCCACCATGCGCTCTCGCAGGGTGATGCCGTGCCGCTGGGTCCAGGCGTGCCGCGCCTCGATCTTGAACCTGGCCATGTCCACGCCGGTCGGGCAATCGCGCCTGCAGCCCTTGCAGGAGACGCACAGGTCCAGCGCCTCCTTGACCTCCACGCTGGCCAGGCCGTCATCGCCCAGTTGCCCGGACACGGCCAGCCGCAGCGTAGCAAGGCGGCATAGCCCGGCGCGAAGCGGAAATTCTCGCGTGCGTCCATCTTGGGCGGGCGTACGATCTTGTCCGGGTTGAAGCGGTTGTCCGGATCGAACAGCGCCTTGATCTCGCCGAAGGCGGCGTTGATGCGCGGGCCATACTGCCAGGCCACCCATTCGCCCCGGCACAGGCCGTCGCCGTGCTCTCCGGAGTACGCGCCCTTGTACTCCCGCACCAGCTCCGCCGCTTCCTCGGCGATCTCGCGCATGCGCACCGCGCCGTCGCGCCGCATGTCCAGGATCGGGCGCACGTGGAGCGTGCCCACGCTGGCATGGGCATACCAGGTGCCTTCGGTCTCGTGCTTGTGGAACACGGCGGTGAGCCGGCGCGTGTACTCGGCCAGGTGCGCGAGCGGCACGGCGCAATCCTCGATGAAGGAGACCGGCTTGCCGTCGCCCTTCATGCTCATCATGATATTGAGCCCGGCCTTGCGCACGTCCCACAACGCCTTCTGCGCCTTGGCGTCGGCCATCTTGACCACCGAGCCTGGCAGCCCGAGGTCGCTCATCAGCGTCGCGAGGTCGTCCAGTTGCGCCAGCAGCGCGCTGTGTTCCTCCCCCGCGAACTCGACCAGCAGGATGGCCTGCGGGTCGCCGGACAAGGCGCTCTCGATGACGGGACGGAACGCCGGATTCTCCATCGACAGGTCGATCATGGTGCGATCCACCAACTCCACCGCAACCGGCTTGAGCTTGACGATATGCTGCGTCATGTCCATGGCCTGGTAGAACGTGGGAAATTCACCACGCCCAGCACCTTGTGCTGCGGCAGCGCGGACAGCTTCAGCGTGATCTGGCGGCTATAGGCCAGCGTGCCTTCCGAACCCACGAGGATA
>NZ_AHJE01000106.1 GCF_000243095.1 Cupriavidus basilensis OR16
CGGCAGCATCGACGCCGCGCCCAACGTGGTGGACATCGGCACCTCGGCCTACAAGGCCCAGGGCGGCTGGAACGTGATCACCGGCACGGTGGTGCAGCCGGGCGGGTTCATGAGCGCGATGCGCATGCACATCGAGGCCGACAGCATCAACGCGGTCAACAACGCGTTCCTGATCCGCAACGCCGACGGCACGGTCGACGAGGCCGCGACCGTGGCGCTGGTGAATCAGCTGAAGGCCAACCTTGGTTTGAATTACACCGAGGGCACGGTCGCTGACGATATTCATACGCAGTTTATTAAGGAGAAGAAGGGCGGGCTCGGCCCCATCGGCATGGTGGTGGCGATGGTGGCGGCGGTAGCGATTTCGATTGTGACGGCGGGGGCTGGGACAGCAATTGTGGGCGCGGCATATTCCGCCGTCATGGGCGCCACGGTCGCGGCCGGCGCATCATTCGCGGCTGCCGGCATCGGGGCGGCAATGTCGCTGGCGGTGTCGGGGCTGATAGCCGGCACGCTGTCGAGCATGGCGAGCCAACTGATCACCACAGGCTCGCTGAACATGGGCGCGGCGCTCAAGGCCGGCATTGTCTCGGGGGCAACAGCAGGCCTTACGCAGGGCGGGCTGGGTGGATTGGACCTCGGTGATGTCGGCATCAAGAGCATCAGCGACAGCCTTGTCAAGGGCAGTTGGGACGCTGTCCAGTCCAACCTCGGCGGCTATGTCGCAGCGAGCGTGGTGCGCTCGGCGATTAGCGCCGGAGTCAACACCGTGGCCTATGGCGGCAGCTTCGGCCAGGCCTTTGCGAACGGGCTGGTGCGGGATGCGGCGGCGGTTGGGGCCAACGCCATCGGTGTGAAGCTGCCGGGCATTGGCATGGTCAACCCGGATACCGGCACGATCCTGGCTAACGCGGCTAGTCACGCGCTCCTTGGATGTGCTGCGGCTAGTTTGAGTGGGGGCGATTGCGCGGGTGGTGCGGTTGGCGGGGCGGCTAGCGCGATTGCGGCGCCGCTGATTCGGGATGGCCTCTATGCGGGCAGCCAGACTGTCATTGACAACGGTGACGGCACGCTGACCGTCAAGTATGAGAACACCAGCTACAACGCGGCGACCGTCGCGTTGGCCACGTTGATTGGCGGCTCTGCCGGTGCATTGCTGGGGACCAATGCTACAGCCGCCACGCTGGCAGCGCAGAACGAGGCACTGAACAACTCGACGTCCGACAAGGTTGTAAAGTGGGCCAAGGAGACCTACCAAGATCCTCTTGGGGATTTGGCGCGTTGGGGCAAGGAGTTCCTTGGCATGCTACCTGGGCAGACGCCGCCGACCGAGGCGAATCCGCTGGTAGATGTCACAAACGGCGGTAATCCGCCTGCCACAGGCGGTGCGGTGGTAACGCCGCCGGTGGCGGCCTGCTCTCCAGGTGGCCCGTGCCTAATGACGCCTCCGCTTGTTTCACCGGGAGCGCCAGGCAATGCAGTTCTTTCGAGCGGAAACAGCGAAAGTGGATCGGGGAGCGGCTCCGGGAGTAGCACGAGCGGTCTACCAACAACGGACGCCGTTTCTGTAAGCGGAAACCGCTCAATCGATAAGGCTCAAAGTTATGAAAATGCTGTCCAAGGGATGTACAACAAAACTCCCTTCGCGGAGCGGCAATATGCGGCCGTTGTAAATGGTCAGCGGGTTAGCGGTGTTGCTGACGATGTGGCGATTCTTGACGGGAAACTCACTGCCGTAGAGGCGAAATACGCAGACGATTGGTCCACGTCGCTCCGTAACCCCAGCAGTCCCTATGGGATGAGCCCGTGGGCTCGCGCGGAACAGCAGAACATGGTCACTCAAGCGCAAAAGTATGCTGCGGGCTTCGATGGGGGCGTGGTGTACCATACCAACAGCCCGCAACTTGCAGCCTACTACAGTCAGGTGTTTCGCAACGCGGGGGTCAAGAATTTCAAATTCGTGATTACTCCGATCAAGTGATGAGGAGGGGAGCTATGACCAGCCAATTGGAGCGGCTAGAGCAGACTCTAGGCGGGAAGCTTGAGAGGCAGGGCGCTCGGGTGATCCCGGGCACTGTCGCTGTAGAGGGTACGGAGTTTGTCTATTTCGCTGATGATGGTAAGTACAAGTTCCGGAAACAATTTAGAAACCTAACAGAATTCACTAATCCGCCGATTGCTAAGAGCGGAGGGGTCAACGAGCGAGGTTGTAAAATAACCTTGTCTAGTGGTCAGCTGTTTCATGCAATTGGCTACCACGGCGACCTTGAGGGCTGGCGGAAGGACATAGAGGCTGGCGCACAGGCGATGCACCTCCTGCTGGCCCGGATCGAAGGCGACAAGTTCGTGGTCTCGGATGGCCGCCTGTTTCCATTGAGTGAGTGCAAGATCGAGTTCGACTGACACTGGAAGATTACCGCTACCAACCAGTGAGCAATCACGACAAGACCCGGCTTCGGCCGGGTTCGTCAATTCTGCAGGGGATGCTCTACGGCTCCTGTGAGGGACTGGATTATTTTGGAATCGATGAAATTGGCCAGGGATCTTTGTTGGTATTGACGCCGAGAATTTTTGATGAGGTGGATAATTTTGCGCTATTCTCAACCCGGCGAGCGGAAGCCAAAAAGCTGTTCAGGCCGGGATTATTTCGCATCACCAATGAACCCCGTTTTAGAGCATCGCCGAT
>NZ_AHJE01000105.1 GCF_000243095.1 Cupriavidus basilensis OR16
ACGCGGTCCAGGTAGGCCACGACGTAGCAAAGCAGGAGGAACGGCACCAGGCGCAAGGTCACCTTGCGGTAGGTGGCGTCCTCGAAGGCGGGGTCGGCGGCACTGGTGTGTACTGCGGTCGTTGTCATGCTGTCTCCTCTTGGTTCTGTAGATCTACATGGATCTATTTTCTGGTTGCACGATACCGCTGGGGAGGCGCCGCTTGCCGCATGCGGCGCCGAAAAAAACGTCCGAGAGTCTCCGGGCGAACGCCTTAGTGCGAGAACGGGCCGCGGCCGCGCAGCGCGTTGGCGACCATCATCAGCGCGAGCAGGAATGGCAGCGCCACGTAGAGGCACCAGTGCACGCGGTCGCCCACGGTGTCGCCCCATTTGCGCTTGAAGACTTGCAGGCGCGGCATGGCGGAAGGGTTGGTGGCACGCTTGTTTCTGACGTGCCACGCCATCCAGAAGAAGAAGATGGCGAAGGCGACCGACAGGAAGTTGATATTACCCATGTTGAATTGCGATGGTTTTCAGTGTGGTGAATCCGTACAGGGCTTCGAAGCCCTTCTCGCGGCCGTAGCCGGACTGCCCGCTGCCGCCAAACGGTAGCTCTACCCCGCCGCCGGCACCGTAGTTGTTGATGAAGACCTGGCCCGCGCGCAGCTTGTGCGCCAGGCGCAGCTGGCGCGCGCCATCGCGGGTCCAGATGCCGGCGACCAGGCCGTAGGGCGTGCCGTTGGCGAGTGCGATGGCTTCGGCCTCGGTGTCGAACGGCGTGGCGGCCAGCAGAGGGCCAAATACTTCTTCCTGCGCCAGCCGGTGCGTGGGCGGCACGTCGCGGAACAGCATCGGCACCTGGTAATAGCCGGACTCCGGTGCTTGCGCCACGATCTGGCCTTGCGCCATGGCGGCAATGCCGGCGTGCTGCGCGTCGGAGACGAAGTCCCAGACGCGCTGCTGCTGCTTGCGGTTGATCAGCGGGCCGCATTCCAGGTCCAGCTCCGATGGCCCGACGCGCAGGGACTCGAACACCGTGGCCAGGCGGTCGAGCACGGCGTCGTAGAGCGGGCGCTCCACCAGCACGCGGCTGCCGGCCGAGCAGGTCTGGCCCGCGTTCTGCACGATGCCGTTGACGATGACGGGCACCAGCGCGTCGATGTCCGCATCGGCAAAGACGATCTGGGGCGACTTGCCGCCGAGCTCCAGCGTGACGGGCACGTGGTTCTCTGCCGCCATCTGCGCGATCAGCTTGCCGGTCTGCGGCGAGCCGGTGAAGGAGATGTGGTTGATGCCGGCGTGGCGCGCCAGCGCGGCGCCGGCTTCATGGCCGTAGCCGGTGACGATGTTCAGCGCGCCCTCGGGCAGGCCGGCCTCGGCCGCCAGCTCCGCCACGCGCAGCAGCGACAGGCAGGCGTCTTCGGCGGGCTTGACCACGCAGGCATTGCCCGTGGCCAGCGCCGCGCCCACGCTGCGCCCGAAGATCTGCAGCGGGTAGTTCCACGGGATGATGTGGCCGGTCACGCCATGGGGCTCGCGCACGGTCAGCACGGTAAAGCCCGGCTGGTAGGGAATGGTCTGGCCGTGCAGCTTGTCGACCGCGCCGGCGTAGAACTCGAAGTAGCGGGCCACGGCGCGCGCGTCGGCGGCGGCCTGGCGCAGGGGCTTGCCGGTATCGCGCGCCTCCAGCGCGGCCAGCTCGGCCTCGTGCTCGATCAGCGTCAGCGCCACACGGTTGAGCAGGCGGGAGCGCTCGGCAGGCGCCATCGCGCCCCAGGCGCCTTCGGCGGCCTGGCGCGCGGCGCGCACGGCCACGTTGATGTCGACCGCGTTGCCGCGGGCGATTTCGGCGAAAGGCTCGCCGCTGGATGGGTCGAATACCTTGATGCGCAAGCCGGAGTCCGGCGCGATCAGGCGGTTGGCAACGAAGTGCTGGGCGTGCATTGGATGGCTCCGGCTGGATGCGACCGCCAGGTTGTGGCTGGCAGTGCGCCTGTCGATGCGACTTTCGGACAATCCGCCATTATCACTCACGGCGCGAGACGCGCAAGGCACGCGCGCGTCAGGCCTGGGTCAGCTTCGAAACGCTATAATGCCCGCCATCCTCAAACACAGGCATCTGGAGAGCAAGCATGAGCTTCAACCTCGTTTCCCCCGGCAAGGACATCCCGAACGATTTCAACGTCATCATCGAAATCTCCGCCCAGAGCGATCCGGTGAAGTACGAAGCCGACAAGGAAACCGGCCTGCTCTTCGTCGACCGTTTCATCGGCACCGGCATGCGCTACCCGGCCAACTACGGCTTCATTCCCCAGACCCTGTCGGGCGACGGCGATCCCGTCGACGTGCTGGTGCTCTCGCCGTTCCCGATCCTGGCCGGCGCCGTCGTGCGTTGCCGCGCGCTGGGCATGCTCAAGATGACCGACGAGTCGGGCGTGGATGCCAAGCTGATCGCCGTGCCGCTGGACAAGTTGTCGCCGGCTACCGCCTTCATGAAGGGCCTGTCGGACGTGCCGCAGAACCTGCTGGACCAGATCAAGCACTTCTTTGAGAACTACAAGGCACTCGAAGCAGGCAAGTGGGTCAAGGTGGAAGGCTGGGCCGGCATTGAAGAAGCCCACAAGGAAATCACCGACGGCGTGGCGAACTACACCAAGTAAGCGCCGGCATCCACGGCCGGTCATGCCTGATTCCGGCGCGTGGCTGAACCGATGCTGAATCAACCCCGCTGCGGCGGGGTTTTTTGTTGCGCCGAGCTTGATGGAAACCAAAGACGCCATAAAGCCGGCGGGTTAAGCTTCAATCACAGAACAACTCGGCAGGCCAACTGCCCGTTCCCCATGTCCGCAACCTTTTCGACGCCGTCCACCATGGCACGGTATTCCGCCCCGGCGGTGTTCTTCCACTGGGCGGTGTTCCTGCTGATAGCCACCGCGTATGGCGCGATCGAGCTCAAGGGGTTTCTGCCCAAGGGCAGCGCCTCCCGGGCATTGTCGATGTCGGTGCACACCTGGGCTGGCGCGCTAGTGCTCGTGCTGGCGGTGCCGCGCCTGCTGTGGCGCCTGGTGGGCGGCGCGCCGGCACCCGAGCCCGGGCCGCGCTGGATGCAGCGGCTCGGCAGTGCCATGCACCTTTTGCTCTACCTGTTCATCTTCGTGCAGCCCGTGCTGGGCCTGCTGGCCCTTAACGCGGGCGGCCACCTGCTGACGGTGCCGGGGCTCGGCATCGAACTGCCCGCGCTGGTGGCGCAAAGCAAGGACCTGAAAGAGACACTTGAGGAAGTCCACGGCACGCTGGGCACCGCCTTCTACACGGTGATCGGGCTGCACGCCATCGCCGCGCTGTTCCACCACTACATGCTGGGCGATAACACGCTGCGGCGCATGTGGCGCTAAACCCGCGCCGGGCAAGCCAGCCCTAGTTGCGCGCAAACGGCGTGCGGTCGTTCAGCTCGTCCAGGTAGGCATCGATGCCCTGGCGCTCGCGCGCGAGGAAGCGCTCCACGGCGTCAGCAAAGGACGGATGCGCCAGCCAGTGGGCGGAGCGGGTCGCCACCGGCAGGAAGCCACGCGCCATCTTGTGCTCGCCCTGGGCGCCGCCCTCGAAGGTGCGGATGCCGCTGGCAATGCAGAACTCTAGCGGCTGGTAGTAGGCCGTCTCGAAATGCAGGCAGGGGTGGTGCTCGAGCGCGCCCCAGTAGCGCCCGAACAGGGTGCTGCGCGCCGGGTCGTCGTCGTAGACCACCAGCGACGCGGCGATCGGCTGGCCGGCACGCTCGGCCACCACCAGCAGCAGGTTCTCCGGCATGGCGGCGCCGATGCGCTGGAAGAAATCCAGGTTCAGGTAGGGCGTGGAATGGTGCTCGCGGTAGGTCTGCCGGTAGCAGCGGTTGAAGAAGCGCCATTGCGCATCGCCGATCTTGGGGCCGCGCAACTGCCGGAAGGTGATGCCGGCGTCGGCCACGCGGCGCCGTTCGGCGCGGATGTTCTTGCGTTTCTTTTGCGAGAGCGTGGCCAGGAATGCTTCGAAGCTCTCATAGCCCGGGTTGGTCCAGTGGAACTGCACGCCGTGGCGCATCAGCATGCCGGCGTCTTCCATCAGCGTGGCCTCGTGCGCATCGGGAAAGAGCACGTGCAGGGAGGACAGCTGGCTTTGCTCCGCCACCGCCAGCGCGCATTGCAGCAGGTAGCGGCGCGCGTCCTCGTCCTCGGCCAGCAGCCGCGCGCCCTGGACGGGCGTGAAGGGAAGCGCGGACAGCAGCTTGGGGTAGTAGGGCAGGCGGTGCTGGGCGTAGGCGTCGGCCCAGGCCCAGTCGAACACGTATTCCCCATAAGAGTGCGATTTGGCGTACAGCGGCATGGCGGCCGCCAGGCGCTCGCCGCCCTCGGCGCGCGGCGCCCACAGCGTCAGGTAGCGCGGGCTCCAGCCGGTCTCGTCGCAGGCGCTGCCGCTGGCGTGCATCGCATGCAGGAAGGCATGGCGCAGGAACGGCGTGGCCCCGGGCTGGGCCGCCACCAGGCCGTCCCATTCGGCCTCGGGCAGCTCGGACAGATCGAAAACGATCTGCGTGCGATAATTCCCCATCCGCTTGTGTTCCTGTCCGCCTTGTGCCGCAGCCGCCCCAAGGGGGGGCGCGTCAGGCTGGTCGGTGCCGGGCTTGAAAGATTCAGACTGCATTGCGCTAGATTCGCTCATCATTGGCTCTGCTCTCGGGCAGCGCCCTTGTTCCGGCATGGCTGATATGGCTGATCGCGCCGCACCCGCGGAGATACGGGCGGGGCGACGGTTGAGTCTACCGGAAATGGCGCAGTGCGGCAGGCCACATCCAGCTGCCGGCAGGCAGGCTAAAATCTCTCACTAACCAACGACTATATAAGGGGCCAATATGAAGCAGATTACCGCCATCATCAAACCGTTCAAGCTGGACGAAGTGCGCGAGGCGCTGGCTGACGTCGGCGTGACCGGCCTGACGGTAACCGAGGTGAAGGGTTTTGGCCGCCAGAAGGGGCATACCGAGCTGTATCGCGGTGCTGAGTATGTGGTCGACTTCCTGCCCAAGATCAAGATCGAGGTCGTGGTTGCCGAGAACCAGCTCGACACCGTGCTGGATGCCATCGTCAAGGCTGCGCACACCGGCAAGATCGGCGACGGCAAGATCTTCGTGACCGAGATCGAGCGCGTGATCCGCATCCGCACCGGCGAACAGGACGAAGCCGCAGTCTAAGTATCCAGGCGCCCAGGCTTTTTTAGGGTTCAAGCGCCGGCGGGCAATCCTGGCGGTCCCACGGGAGGGGGCGCCAGGATTGCCGCCGGCATTGTCGCCTGGCTCGGCGCAGCCTAGCTCGGCAATTTCCAGCCGAAGCGCACGCACAGCAGGCGCGCCGCCGTGATGGTGATGGCGCCCGCCAGCAGGGCCAGTTCCTGATCGGCCCGCAGCCAGGTCAGCCCGACATAGACGCAGCAGCCCACGAAGGCACAGGTGGCATAGGGCGAGCGGTCCGCAGGATCATCGGCACCTCATTGCACAGCACGTCGCGCACCACGCCACCGAACACCGAAGAGATGATGCCCATCATGACCGCCACGGTCGGGGTCATCTGCGCCACCAGCGCGAGCGACGTCCCGGTGACGGAAAACAGGCCCAGGCCGATCGCGTCGGCCGTGATCATGGTGCGCTCCGACGCCACCCGGCTGACCACCCGCAGCACGAACGACGCACCGAGCGACATCACGAAGATCAGGATGACATAGCCTTCGTGGTCGACCCAGTAGAAGGGGCGGCGGTCCAGCAGCACGTCACGCACCGTGCCGCCGCCGAAGGCGGTGGCGAACGCCACCACGAAAGTGCCCACGGCATCGAAGCGCTGCTTGCGCGCATCGACCACGCCGGAGACGGCAAAGGCGAGCACGCCGACCACTTCCATGACATGCAGGATCAGGGGCAACCGCCCCATCAGGAGATCGAGCGGCAGGTGCATCGTGCGCGCGTTCTCAGGCGTGCGGCTGGCGCAGCAGCACCATTAGCGCGCCGGCACCGCCCTCGGCGCCACGCGCCTGCACGAAGGCCAGTACTTCCTCCTTCTGCACCAGCCAGCTGCGTACCTTGCCCTTGAGCACGGGTGTCTTGTCCGGCGAGCCATGGCCCTTGCCGTGGATCACGCGCACGCAGCGCACGCCGCGCTTGACCGAGCGCCGCACGAACTCGGCCAGCGCCTCGCGCGCTTCGTCGCTGCGCAGGCCATGCAGGTCGATCTTGTCCTGGGGCACCCATTCGCCGCGCCGCAGTTTCTTGACCACGTCCATGCCGATGCCGGGGCGGCGGAACGACAGGGTTTCATCGGTATCAAGCAGGCTTTCGACATCGAATTCGTCGGAAAGCGACGCGGCCAGCACGGCCTTGTCGTCCAGCTGGGTTTGTACCGGCACGGGCGCCGGGTGGCGGGGGGTGGGGGTGATGCGGTTGCGCTCGCGCAGGGTATTGACGTTGCCTACGCTGCTGCGGAATACGTCGGCCTCTTCGCGGGCGCGCTGCGCCGCGGCGTCTGCCTCGCGGCGCTCGGCTTCGCGCCGCTCGGTGTCGGCCTTGAGGGAGTCGCGCAGGCCGGACAGATCGGTCAGGCCGAAACGCTTGGGCGGGCTGGCGGGTTTGGCAGGTTTCTTGGCGCCGTGCGTCATGGCGTGTCTCCGGGGTGCTCGGCGTGATTATAGGGGGGCAGGCCAGGGCGCGGGTCGCGCGGCGATGCCGGCACCGCCCGTGTGAAAAAAACAAAGGCCGGGCAAGCCCGGCCTAAGCGTTCCATCGTTTTCTCTTTACTGCAGGGCTTCCACGTAACGCTGCGCATCCAGGGCCGCCATGCAACCCGTGCCGGCGCTGGTGATGGCCTGGCGGTAGATGTGGTCCTGCACGTCGCCGGCGGCGAACACGCCCGGGATGCTGGTTGCGGTGGCATCGCCGGCCAGGCCGGTCTTGGTCACGATATAGCCGTTGCGCATGTCGAGCTGGCCCTCGAACAGGTCGGTATTTGGCTTGTGGCCGATGGCGACGAACACGCCCGCCAGCTTGAGCTCCTCCGTCTTGTCGCCCTGGGCGCCGCGCACCTTGATGCCGGTCACGCCCGAATCGTCGCCCACCACCTCGTCCAGCACGGTGTTGTAGCGGATCGCGATACGGCCTTCCTTCTCGCGCTGGAGCAGGCGGTCGACCAGGATCGGCTCGGCGCGGAACTTGTCGCGGCGGTGGATCAGGGTGACCTTGCTGGCGATATGCGACAGGTACAGCGCTTCTTCCACCGCGGTATTGCCGCCGCCGATCACGGCCACTTCCTGGTTCTTGTAGAAGAAACCGTCGCAGGTGGCGCAGGCCGACACGCCGCGGCCCATGAACAGCTCTTCCGACGGCAGGCCGAGGTACTGGGCCGAGGCGCCGGTGGCGATGATCAGCGAGTCGCAGGTGTATTCACCGGCATCGCCGACCAGGCGGATCGGGCGTTCGGTCAGCTTGGCGGTATGGATGTGATCGAAGATGATTTCGGTGTTGAAGCGCTCGGCATGCTCCAGGAAGCGCTGCATCAGTTCCGGGCCTTGCACGCCGTTGGCATCAGCCGGCCAGTTTTCCACGTCGGTGGTGGTCATCAGCTGGCCACCCTGGGCCAGACCGGTGATCAGTACCGGCTGCAGGTTGGCGCGGGCCGCGTAGACGGCAGCGGTATAGCCGGCGGGGCCGGAACCGAGAATCAGCACTTTTGCGTGTTTGGCCATGATGCTTTCCTATGGCTGGTGCGCCTTGATGCGCACCAGCATGAATCGAAACCAGCATTATAAGTGGACCTGCGTTTGCTCACTGTTGCAAATTCCAATGAGAGCGATAGCCCCGCCCAAGGTTAAAATGGCCGGCAAACCAATCTTCACACGGCAACCCAGACCCAAGGCATGGCCCGAGCTACTACCACAACACGTACCGATCCCTCCGCGCTGCCCTCGCGCATCGGCAAGCTGCTGGGCGAAGTGCGCTGGTTCCTGTTGCTGGCTGTCACACTGGCCTTCGTCTGCATCCTGGCCAGCTACAGCAAGGCGGACCCCGGCTGGTCGCACGCCAACCAGGTGGCAGACATCCACAACCTAGGCGGCCGCGTGGGCGCCTGGATGGCCGATGTGCTGTTCTTTATCTTTGGCTTCTCCGCCTACTGGTGGGCGGTATTGCTGGTGCGCCGCTGCTGGCGCGGCTGGCGCGGGCTGACCGCCGAGCTGCCCGAGCGCACCGGCGAGGCCCGGCAGGGGCTGGTGGTGAGCTGGATCGGCTTTGGCCTGTCGCTGACCGCCAGCATGGGCCTGGAAGCCATCCGCATGTATCCGCTGCGCTCCGCGCTGCCGCGCGCCCCGGGTGGCGTGCTGGGCGACCTGCTGGGCGGCTGGATGCAGATGGCGCTGGGCTTTACCGGCGCCACGCTCTTGCTGCTGCTGACGCTGGCCATCGGTTTGTCGCTGTTCTTCCATTTCTCGTGGCTGTCGGTGGCCGAGCACGTGGGCGGCTTCGTCGAAACGCTCTTCCTCGGCTTCAAGGCGCGCAGGGAGAGCAAGCAAGACCGCATCATCGGTGAGGCGGCCAAGGTCGTGCGCACCGAAACCGTGGAAGTGCAGCGGGTCAAGATTGAGGAGGCCGCGCCCGTGCAGATCGTGCGGCCCCAGGCGGTGCCCAAGCACGAGCGCGTGGAACGCGAGAAGCAGCAGCCGCTGTTCGCCGATATCCAGGACTCCGACCTGCCGCCGCTGGCGCTGCTCGACCCCATTCCCACGCACCAGGAAACCGTCAGTGCCGAAACGCTGGAATTCACCTCGCGCCTGATCGAGAAGAAGCTCAAGGACTTCGGCGTCGAGGTCAAGGTGGTGGCGGCCTATCCGGGTCCGGTCATCACCCGCTACGAGATCGAGCCGGCCACCGGCGTCAAGGGCAGCCAGGTGGTCAACCTGGCGCGCGACCTGGCGCGCTCGCTGTCGCTGGTGTCCATCCGGGTGGTGGAAACCATCCCCGGCAAGATCTACATGGGGCTGGAGCTGCCCAACCCCAAGCGCCAGACGGTACGGCTGTCCGAGATCCTGGGCTCGCAGGTCTACAACGAGAGCGCGTCCAACCTGACCATGGCGCTGGGCAAGGACATCGCCGGCAAGCCGATGGTGGCGGATCTCGCCAAGATGCCGCACTGCATGGTGGCCGGCACCACCGGCTCGGGCAAGTCGGTGGGCATCAACGCCATGATCCTGTCGCTGCTCTACAAGGCCAAGGCCGAGCAGGTGCGGCTGATCCTGATCGACCCGAAGATGCTGGAGATGAGCGTCTACGAAGGCATCCCGCACCTGCTGTGCCCGGTGGTGACCGACATGCGCCAGGCCGGCAACGCCCTGAACTGGGCGGTCGGCGAGATGGAGCGGCGCTACAAGCTGATGAGCAAGCTCGGCGTGCGCAACCTGGCCGGCTACAACAAGAAGATCGACGAAGCCGCCGCGCGCGAGGAAAAGCTGCCCAACCCGTTCAGCCTGACCCCGGACGCGCCCGAGCCGCTGGAAAAGCTGCCGATGATCGTGATCGTCATCGACGAGCTGGCCGACCTGATGATGGTGGTGGGCAAGAAGGTCGAAGAGCTGATCGCGCGCATCGCGCAGAAGGCCCGCGCCGCGGGCATCCACCTGGTGCTGGCCACGCAGCGTCCTTCGGTCGACGTGATTACCGGCCTGATCAAGGCTAACGTGCCGACCCGTATCGCTTTCCAGGTCAGCAGCAAGATCGATTCGCGCACCATCCTCGACCAGCAGGGCGCGGAAGCGCTGCTCGGCATGGGCGACATGCTCTACCTGGCGCCGGGCACCGGCGTGCCGATCCGCGTCCACGGCGCTTTTGTCTCCGACGATGAAGTGCACCGCGTGGTCGAAAAGCTCAAGGAAGGCGGCGAGACCAACTACATCGAGGGCATCCTCGAAGGCGGCGTGGCCGAGGGCGACCTGGGCAGCGATGGCATGGGCGGCGGCGCCGGCATTGGCGGTGGCGGCGAGGCCGATCCGCTCTACGACCAGGCCGTCGACGTGGTGCTGAAGAACCGCCGCGCCTCGATCTCCCTGGTGCAGCGCCACCTGCGCATCGGCTATAACCGTGCCGCGCGGTTGCTGGAGGACATGGAGAAGGCTGGCCTGGTTTCGGCCATGTCGGGCAACGGCAATCGCGACATCCTGGCCCCGGCAGGCACCGCCCGCGAGGAAGAATAAGCTGCCGCGCGTAACATGCTGTTACGTGCGAAGCACATCGTTGCGGAATCCGGCGCCCGCCCGCCGCTCTAACCGGACAGGCAGTGCAGCCGCCCCCGGCGGTGGGCACCCTCCAACCCAGCAAGGACAACACCATGCGAATCCGCATTCTCGTGTCGGCTTGTGCCGCGGTGGCCATGCTGTCGCTGACAGCGACGGCGGCCATGGCAGCCGGCACCGACCAGCTCCAGGCCTTCGTGGCGGGCGTGAAGAGCGCCAAGGGCGAATTCACCCAGCGCCAGGTCAAAGGGCAGGGCGACAGCCTCAAGGTGGCAGGCACCTCCAGCGGCACGTTCGCTTTCTCGCGGCCGGGCAAGTTCACCTGGCGCTACATCAAGCCTTATGACCAGCTGCTGCAGGCCGATGGCCAGACGCTCTACATCTACGACAGCTCAAGCAGTGAGGCGCCCCATGATCCCAGCATTCCTGACCCTGCCCGCCTGGCGCCGTGGTGCCGCCGGCCTTGCCGCTGCCGCGCTGCTTGCCGCCTGCGCGAGCCAGACCGGCGCCAGCAAGCACTTCGACGTGGATGCCTTCCTGCGCGCCTCCGATACGGCGCTGCCGGAAGTGCTGGCCAATCCGGATTTCCTCGCCGCCACGCAGGCCAGCGCCAACGATTGCGCCGTGCTGCTGCAGTCGGTCAGCAGCGGCGTGCTGGAAGGGCTGCCGCCTACCGGCAGCGAACGCGGCCCCGCCTGGCTGCTGCATCCGGCTGGCGCCCCCGCCCAAGTGTGGCTGGTGGTCAGCAAGAACGGCGGCGAGCGGACCTGTCATGGGCCACTGCCGGCCGATGCCATGAAGGCCTTGGTGGCGCGAGCCAGCACCTGAATGTAGCGCATAGTTAACTTGGTGGTGCGGTCGAAGAACCCGGCGGGCTCTTGTTTTCCTTTTTGTGTCTAAATCGGCACTTTTTTCATTTTCGGGCCCGCGGCGAGGAAGATAACAACGTTGTAACTTGACCCCCGAAACAAGAATGATTATTGTTCCTGCTTGTCTTGTTCGTGATGCATCCATGGCATCGTCAGGACGGCATACATTAATCATCGAAGGGGAGAGTCATGACCGTATTCCGCCGCTTGCTGCCGCGCACTTCAGCGCTCGCCGCGCTCGCTGTTCTGGCACTGCCGCTCGGCGCGTCCGCCCAGGAAAAGGTGCTGAACCTTTACACCGCCCGCCACTACCAGACCGACGAAGCGCTCTACGCCAACTTCACCAAGCAGACCGGCATCAAGATCAACCGCATCGAGGGCCAGGAAGACCCGTTGCTGGAGCGCATCAGGAGCGAGGGCGCCAATAGCCCGGCCGATGTGTTCATCACCGTCGACATTGGGCGGCTGTGGCGAGCCCAGCAGGCGGGCGTGTTCGCACCGCTCAAGTCGAGCGTGCTGGAGTCGCGCATTCCCGCCAACTACCGCGACCCGAATGGCGACTGGTTTGGCTTCTCGGCGCGGGCTCGCGTGATTGCCTACAACAAGGCCGCGGTCAAGCCCGGCGACATCAAGACCTACGAAGACCTGGCCGATCCCAAATGGAAGGGCAAGCTGTGCATCCGCTCCAGCGGGCACGTGTACAACCTGTCCTTGATGTCCAGCCTGATCGCCCATGACGGCGAGGCCAAGACGGAGCAATGGACGCGCGGCGTGGTGGCCAACCTGGCGCGCGCGCCCAAGGGCGGCGACACCGACCAGCTCAAGGCCGTGGCGGCAGGCGAGTGCGATATCGCGGTGGCCAACACCTACTACATCGCCCGCATCCTCAAGTCGTCCAAGCCCGAGGACAAGGCCGTGGCGGAGAAGCTCGGCGTGCTGTGGCCCAACCAGGCCAGCCAGGGCGTGCACATGAACATCTCCGGCGGCGGCATGCTCAAGCATGCGCCCAACAAGGAGTCCGCGCGCGCGTTCCTGGAGTACCTGGCCAGCGACGACGCGCAGCGCTATTTTGCCGATGGCAACAACGAGTGGCCGGTGGTGGAAAGCGTGAAGATCAGCAATCCGGCGCTGGAAGCGCTGGGCAGCTTCAAGGCGGACAAGATCAATGTCGCCGAACTGGGCAAGCACCAGCCGCAGGCGCAGAAGCTGGCGGACAAGGCTGGCTACAAGTAAAGCGAGTAAGACGAGTAAAGACGAGCAAGATGCCGGCGCAGTCTGGCTGGCTGGAGGGGAATGGCGGCGCGAGCCGCCATTTTTCTTTGCTACGGCTTGGGCGCAGGCCTGGCCTTGGCACCGGGCCGCGCGGCGGCCTTGCTTTCGCCACCCTCGCCACCCTCGCCACCATCACCACTTTCCAGGCGCCGGAAGCGCAGCTTCGCGCCGCGTTCCCTGTGCTTCTCGAAGGTCAGCTTCAACTGCTCGCGGCGCTGCTTGTGCGAGTGGCCCAACGTGCCGGCCGCATACGGCAGCTTGGCCACCACCTTGCTTGCGGTCTGGCGCGCAAGCAGCACGTCCAGCGCCTGCCGCGCGCGCACCTGCGCATGCAGCAGCGCATCCGAGGGGTTGGCCTTGGCGCGGATCAAGTCGTAAGGCAGCAGGACCGGGCCCGCAAGCTGGCGCAGCGCCGCGCGGATGTGCGGGCTGTCCAGCCCGGCCTCCTGGAGGATCCAGGCAGCATCATGGCGCAGCCATGGCTCGGGGTCGCGGAGCTTGCGCAGCAGGGCAAGCGAGATATCGGCCTGCTGGTAGCCGCGCGCGCGCCTTACCGCATTGAGCGCAATGCGCCTGACATGGAAGTTCTCGTGATCGAACAGGTCCGCCACCAGGCGCTCGACCATGCCTGGCTTTTCCAGTTGCTCCGCCAGTTGCCCGGCCAGGGCGATTTCCTCGACGGCGTTGATCCGGTCTTGATGGGTCAGCCGGTTCAGCTTGAACACGAGCATGCGGTAACGAAGCTGCATAACATTCTCTGAAGTCGCTGCGAACAAGCGCCGGGCAAGGATTGCGGCCGGCACAGTCACGATCGGTGCGAAGCACGCCAGCGGCGGGGGCAGGCCGCCTGGCACGCGCGAGAACGGGGCGGCGAGCGCCGGGGAACAGCTTCGTACTAGTGGAATATCGGCGATACGTTGAAGAACTTTAGGCAAGCTCGCGGCCTGTTGCCGCGGGCGATCCGCGTGCGCTATTCCCGTGCATCCCGCCGTATCGAGCGCGACAGCAGGATCACCGGCAGCAGGCCTACCGCCACGATCACCAGCGATGCCGTGGCGGCTTCGGCCAGGCGCTCGTCCGAGGCCAGGTTGTAGGCCTGTACGGCCAGCGTGTCGAAGTTGAACGGCCGCATCACAAAGGTGGCCGGCAGCTCTTTCATGACGTCGACGAAGACGATCAGCGCCGCGGTCAGCAGGCTGCCGCGCAGCATTGGCAGGTGCACGCGCCGCAAGGTGGCGCCGGGGCCGTGGCCCAGGCTGCGCGCCGCCGCATCCATGCCCGGCGTGATCTTGACCAGGCCGGCGTTGACGGTTTGCAGCGCCACGCCCAGAAAGCGCACCAGGTAGGCATAGACCAGCGCGGCAATGCCGCCGGTCAGCAGGAGGCCGGCCGACCATCCCAGGTGCTGTTGCAGCCACGTTGACATGGCATTGTCCAGCCGCGCCACCGGCACCAGCACGCCAACCGCCACCACCGAGCCGGGCAGGGCGTAGCCCATGCCGCACACCCGCGTCAGCGCGCGCAGCAGCCAGCCTGCGCCCGCGGCCATGCCGCGGCCCGCATAACCGATCACCAGTGCGGCCAGCACTGCGATCAGCGCGGTCACGCTGGCCAGCAGGAAGCTGTTGCGCACCAGGCCGACAAAGCGCGGGCCGAACTGCGCGTCGCCCTCGGCCAATGCCATCTTGCACAGCATCAGCGCCGGAATGGCAAAGCCCAGCAGCACTGGCACCGCGCACACCAGCAGCGCCAGCGCGGCGCGCCAGCCACGCAGCCGGTAAGCCGGCGCGCGGCGCTGGCCGCCGTGCACGCGGGCACGGCCCCGGCTGGCGCGCTCGACCAGCAGGATGCCGATCACGAACACCAGCATGCAGGCCGACAACTGCGCGGCCGCGTTCTTGTCGCCCAGCGAGAACCACGCGCGGTAGATGCCCGTGGAAAACGTCGGGATGCCGAAGTAGGCCACCGTGCCGAAATCGGCCAGCGTCTCCATCAGCGCCAGCGCCGTGCCGGCCACGATGCCGGGCCGCGCCAGCGGCAGCATCACGCGCCAGACGCTGCCCCACGTGCCGTAGCCAAGCAGCCGTGCCGCTTCCAGCGTGTTCAGCGTTTGCTGCAGGAAGGCCGCGCGCGCGGTCAGGTAGACGTAGGGATAGAGCACCAGCGTGAACAGCACCACGGCGCCGCCCAGCGAGCGGATATCCGGGAACCAGTATTCGCGCGCGCGCCAGCCGGTCGCCTCGCGCAGCCAGCTTTGCACCGGGCCGGCGAACTGCAGCGCATCGGTATAGGCGTAGGCGATGACATAGGCCGGCATGGCCAGCGGCAGCACCAGTGCCCATTCCAGCCAGGCCCGCCCGGTGAACCGGTAGGTGCTGACCAGCCACGCGCTGGGCACGCCCACCAGCAGCACGCCGGCGCCGACGCCGATCAGCAGCCACAGCGTATTGCCGACGTACTCGGCCAGGACCGTGTCGGCCAGATGCCGCCAGGTGTCGCCGCTGGGCACGAGCAGGCTGCCGGCCACCTGCGCGATCGGCAGGGCGATCAGCAGCGCGGCCAGGGCGGCGAGCAAGGCTAGCGGGTGCAGGCGGCGGGTACGGCTGGGGCGAAGCAGGCTCATGCGGTAACGGCTTGGGTGACGGCGTTGGTGCGGGGCAGGGCGAGGCCCGGTGGCGGGACTCGATCGGCATGCCATGGCAGGCAAGCCTCGCATTCTAGCAATGCGGCTACGCCGGGCGGCATATCCGCAGGTGACAGACATCCAGGGCCCGCGTCCATATAATGCTGGCCATGCCAGGCCACCCGCATCCCAATTCATCCATGCCAGCACGATCCGACATCGTGATCGAGGTCGATCGCATCCACCATGGCTTCGGCAGCCACCGTGTTGTCAACGACCTGTCCTTCACCCTCGCGCGCGGCAGCATCGCCTGCCTGCTTGGTCCCAGCGGCTGCGGCAAGACCACGGTGCTGCGCGCCATCGCCGGCTTCGAGCCGCTGCGCGAAGGCCGCATCCTGCTGCAAGGCGAGGTGATGTCGTCGCCGGGGTTTGCCGTGGCGCCCGAGCACCGGCGCATCGGCATGGTGTTCCAGGACTACGCCTTGTTCCCGCACCTGAGCGTGGCGGACAACGTCGCCTTCGGGCTGCATGCCGCGCGCCGCGGCGAACGCGCGGCACGGGTCGAGGAGATGCTCGCGCTGGTGGGCCTGGCGGGTTCCGGCGGCAAGTTTCCGCATGAGCTCTCGGGTGGCCAGCAGCAGCGCGTGGCGCTGGCGCGCGCACTGGCGCCGAAGCCGGAACTGCTGCTGCTCGACGAGCCGTTCTCCAATCTGGACATCGACCTGCGCGAGCGCCTGAGCCTGGAGGTGCGCGATATCCTCAAGGCCCAGGGCGCCACCGCCATCCTGGTCACGCACGACCAGCACGAGGCCTTTGCCATGGCCGACGAGATCGGCGTGATGCATGCTGGCGCCATCGAGCAGTGGGACAGCGCTTACAACCTTTATCACCGGCCGGCCACGCGCGTGGTCGCTGACTTCATCGGGCAGGGCGTGCTGATGCCCGGCCAGCTTGCCAGCCCGCATTCGGTCACGCTGGAACTCGGCACGCTGCACAGCCGCGAGCCGCTGGGCGTGCCACCCGCGACCGCGGACGTGGATGTGCTGATCCGCCCCGACGATATCGTGCACGACGACGGCAGCCCGCTGCGTGCCGAGATCCTGCACAAGGCCTTCCGCGGTGCCGAGATCCTGTACACGCTGCGCCTGGCCGGAGGCGGGCAGGTGTTGTCGCTGGTGCCTTCGCACCACGATCATGCGCTTGGCGAGCACATCGGCATCCGCGTGGAGGTGGATGACGTGGTGGCGTTCCGGCGCGGCTGAGCGCATTCATGGCTTACTCGTCTGTCTTTACCGGCACCACGGCGGCACCACGGCGGCACTACCCCACTATCCCAGGACTCTCATCATCGTTGCTTCCCTGAAGTGCGTATCGCGCGCATCCCGGCCGCTGCGCCGCCATCGCCTGCGCGGCGGCCTGCTGCTGGCCTTGCTGGCCTGTGGCGCAATCCAGGCTTGGGCCCAGCCGGCTGCCGCCACCTGGCGGATGGCTACCGAATACCCGGCCAGCGCCATGCCGGGCGAAGGGCTGGCCAGCTTCGCCGAAGAGGTCAAGGCGCGCACCGCGGGCGCCATCGAGGTCAAGCCCAGCTTTGACGCTAGCGCGGGCGTCAAATCGGCGCAGATGCCGGCCGCGGTGAAGGAGGGGCGGCTGGAGGGCGGCGACGCCTTCGGCGGCGCGCTGGGCGCGGTCGATCCGCTGTTCCTGCTGTCATCGCTGCCGTTCGTCGCCACTTCGGTGGATGCGGCCAAGCGCCTGGCGGAACTGGCCCGCGCCGACTACGCGCGCGCCTTCGCGGCGCAAGGGCAGCACCTGCTCTACGCCACGCCGTGGCCGCCAACCGGCCTGTGGTCGCGCAACGCCGTCGCCACGCTGGCCGACCTGCGCGTGCTATCGGCGCGCACCTATGACGAGACCTCCACCGAAGTCATGCGCGCTGCCGGCGCGCAGGCGACCAACCTGTCGTTTGCCGATGCGATGCCGCGCCTGAAGGACGGCTCCGTCAACGCGGTGCTGTCCTCCGGCGACGGCGGCGCGGGGCGCAAGCTGTGGGATTACCTGCCCAACTTCACAGCCATTGGGTATGCGATGCCGCTGTCGTTCACCACGGTCAATGCGGCCGCTTACGCGGCCTTGCCGCCCGCTTTGCGCGCCTCGGTGGACGCCGCCGCGCAGGCGACCGAGCAAGCGCAGTGGGCGCGCCTGGGCACCCGCCTGGAAGAGAACACCACACGCATGCGCGCCAATGGCGTGACCATCCAGGACAACCCCGCCTCGGCGGTGCAGCAGGCATTGCGCGAAGCCGGCGCGGGCGCGGTGATGGCCTGGCGCAAACGCGTGGGCAGCGAGCGCGCCGGCGTGCTGGATGCCTTCACCCGCGCCGAGCGCGCTGCGCGCTAGCTGGCGCGGCCTGCGCGGGCCGCATCGCGCGATGGTCTACACTGTCAGGTTCCAAGGCGCAGCGGGCACGCACCGTGCGCGCCTGTCCTGACATAAAGGCCTGAATACCGTGGCGGACACGCTGTTTTCCGAAGCTCCCGATCGTTCCCAGCAACCCCTGGCCGAGCGCCTGCGCCCGCGCACTATCGACGAGGTGATCGGCCAGCAACACCTGCTGGGCGCCGGCAAGCCACTGCGGGTAGCGTTCGCGTCCGGCGAGCCGCACTCCATGATCCTGTGGGGCCCGCCCGGCGTGGGCAAGACCACGCTGGCGCGGCTGATGGCCACGGCCTTCGATGCCGAGTTCATCGCGCTGTCGGCGGTGCTGTCCGGCGTCAAGGACATCCGCGAGGCGGTCGAGCGCGCCGAGCAATACCGTGCTCACGGACGGCGCACGCTGGTGTTCGTGGACGAGGTGCACCGCTTCAACAAGAGCCAGCAGGACGCCTTCCTGCCCCACGTGGAAAGCGGGCTGTTCACCTTTATTGGCGCCACCACCGAGAACCCGTCCTTCGAGGTCAACGGTGCCTTGCTGTCGCGCGCGGCGGTGTACGTGCTCAAGAGCCTGGACGACGCGGAGCTGACGCAGCTGGCGCGGCGCGCCAGCGAAGAGCTGGGCGGCCTGCAGTGGGAGGCCGAGGCGCTGCAGCTGATCGTGGCCTCGGCCGACGGCGATGGCCGCAAGCTGCTGAACAATATCGAGATCGTGGCGCGCGCCGCGCGCAGTGCCGGCGCGCAGGTCATCGACAACGCCTTGCTTGGCAGCGCCTTGTCGGAGAACCTGCGCCGCTTCGACAAGGGTGGCGACGCGTTCTACGATCAGATCAGCGCACTGCATAAATCCGTGCGCGGCTCCGATCCCGATGCCACGTTGTACTGGTTCTGCCGCATGATCGACGGCGGCGCCGATCCGCGCTACCTGGCACGCCGCATCGTACGCATGGCGTGGGAGGACATCGGCCTGGCCGATCCGCGTGCCGCCCGCATCACGCTGGA
Source organism: Cupriavidus basilensis OR16 (assembly GCF_000243095.1). Lineage (GTDB taxonomy): Bacteria > Pseudomonadota > Gammaproteobacteria > Burkholderiales > Burkholderiaceae > Cupriavidus > Cupriavidus basilensis_D. The sequence continues at coordinate 18,474 of NZ_AHJE01000105.1, forward strand.
CGCTGCCGAGACCTACGAGCGACTGGGTTCGCCGGAGGGCGAGCTCGCGCTGGCGCAAGCCCTGATCTATCTGGCCGTGGCCCCCAAGTCCAATGCCGGCTACAACGCCTACAACACTGCGCGCGCCTTCGTGGCCAAGGACAAGTCGCGCGGCGTGCCGGTGCACCTGCGCAACGCGCCGACCAAGCTGATGAAAGAGCTGGGCTACGGCCACGCCTACCGCTACGCGCACGACGAGCCCGAAGCCTATGCCGCCGGCGAGCACTACTTCCCCGACGACCTCAAGCGCCCGGGCTGGTACAAGCCCACGCCGCGCGGGCTGGAAGGCAAGATCGGCGACAAGCTGCGCCACCTGCGCGATCTTGACGCGCAGTGGCTCCGGCAGCAGGGCAAAGGCAGGGGCCGGGACGAAGGCGGCAGCGAGGGCGGCGGGGCGCAATAACGCGCATCGCCCTTCGCCCGCAGCTTGTCCCCGCGAACAGCGGGAGATCCGCCAGCCTGTTCTCCAGCCAGCGGATCGGCGTGGGCCCGGGCCAGTGCAGTAAAATGCCGGATCCGCCAGCATGTTGCTGGCCAATGCACCTGCCCTCACACGCAACATGCTAGACATCCAGCTGTTCCGCAAAGACATCGACGCCGTGGCGCAACGCCTTGCCACGCGCGGATTCCAACTCGACGTAGCGGCCTTCCAGGCACTCGAAGCCGAGCGCAAGCAACTGCAGACCCAGACCGAGGAGCTGCAGGCGCGCCGCAACAGCCTCTCCAAGCAGATCGGCATGCTCAAGGGCAAGGGCGAAGACGCCTCGGCGGTGATGGCCGAGGTCGGCGGCATCGGCGACGCCCTCAAGGCCTCGGCCGCGCGCCTGGAAGAGATCCAGGCCCAGCTCGCCGAGATCATGGAAGCCATCCCCAACCTGCCGCACGAAAGCGTGCCGGTTGGCCGCGATGAGACCGGCAACGTGGAAGTGCGCCGCGTCGGCACGCCGCGCAGCTTCGACTTCGAAGTCAAGGACCACGTCGACGTGGGCGAGCGCCTCGGGCTCGATTTCGATACCGCCAGCAAGGTCACGGGCTCGCGCTTCGCCATGCTGCGTGGTGGCATCGCACGCATGCACCGCGCGCTGGTGCAACTGATGCTGGACACCCACACGCTCGAGCACGGCTACACCGAGATGTACGTGCCCTACATCGTCAATGCCGCATCGATGCGCGGCACCGGCCAGTTGCCCAAGTTCGAGGAAGACCTGTTCAAGGTGCCGCGCAAGGTCGGTGGCGAGAACAGCGAGGGTGGCGAGCGCACCGAGAACTTCTACCTGATCCCCACGGCCGAAGTACCGCTGACCAACATCGTGCGCGACGCCATCGTGGCCGGCGACAAGCTGCCGCTGCGTTTCGTTGCCCACACGCCTTGCTTCCGCTCGGAAGCCGGCTCCTACGGCCGCGACACGCGTGGCATGATCCGCCAGCACCAGTTCGACAAGGTCGAGCTCGTGCAGGTGGTGCAGCCCGAGCACGCCTTCGACGCGCTGGAGCAGCTCACCGGCCACGCCGAAGCCATCCTGAAGAAGCTGGACCTGCCGTTCCGCACCATGGTGCTGTGCACCGGCGACATGGGCTTCGGCAGCACCAAGACCTATGACCTCGAAGTGTGGATCCCCGCGCAGGGCACCTACCGCGAGATCAGCTCCTGCTCGAACATGGGCGACTTCCAGGCGCGCCGCATGCAGGCGCGCTTCCGTGCGGGGCAGGGCAAGCCGGAGTTGCTGCATACGCTCAATGGCTCCGGCCTGGCTGTCGGCCGCACGCTGGTGGCGATCCTGGAGAACTACCAGAACGCCGATGGCTCGCTGACGGTGCCCGCCGCATTGCAGCCGTATCTGGGCGGCCTGACGCGGCTGGAGCCCGAGGCGTAATTTTTCACGCGAGGGGCTTGCGGTGGAAATAGGGTTTCCTCTATAATCTTGTTCTTCGCGACAAGCGACCCAGTTACCGGAGAGGTGGCAGAGTGGTCGAATGTACCTGACTCGAAATCAGGCGTAGGTGCGAGCCTACCGTGGGTTCGAATCCCACCCTCTCCGCCAAAAAAGCTGCCTAACCCAGCACCAGCTGGCATGCGACTAAACTGACGCGACAATAACAAGTCGTAGAAGGGTCGAATGTTAGTCGGATACGCTAGGGTAAGCACACAAGAACAAGAAACACACGCTCAAACCGACGCTCTGCAATCAGCAGGCGTCGGTTTTATTTTTTCCGAGAAGCGGTCGGGCGGCAGTATGAAGCGAAGGCCCGCGCTTGAGGAAATGCTCACCAAGATTGGCGCAGGCGACACCGTCGTCGTCTACAAGCTGGACCGCATCGCACGATCCCTGAAAGACCTGCTAATCATCATCGAGCGCATTGAGGCGTGCGGCGCCGAGTTCCGTAGCCTGACTGAACATATCGACACGCGCTCGCCGGCTGGACGGATGATTTTTCAAATCGTCGGAGCCTTCGCGGAATTCGAGCGCGAACTGATCCGGGAGCGTACGAAGGTGGGCATGGCAGCAGCGGCGCGACGTGGCGTGAAAATGGGTCGCCCTACGGCCATGACGCAAGAGCAGGAAGCTGAATGCATGCGTCTATGGTTCTCTGGCAACTACACGCGCACCGCACTAGCGAAGCGCTATGGCACCCATCTCAGCAGCATCGAGCGGGTTCGCGCTTGCGCAGCCTAAACTGATCCGGGCGAAAGCGAGGGCGCCCTCATGGCTGGCAGCATTCCCGATTGATTCGTGCGAATAGGTCGATGAATCGGCCAATCTCGGCTCAGGGATTCGCCAGCAAAAAGGCTCGATGAACAGGAGCGCCAAATGGGCTTGCGTGAAGTCCGGCGCAGATACGTTGGAGAAGAGCGTCATCTACCAAGGGGCGCGCGTCAAAGATCCCGTCCTTGACCCCCTTCAGAAGTTTCCGCGCCTCCTCGATTCGGCAGTGGGAATAGTTCACCCACGTGGGGCGAACCACAAAAGGATGCTCGCCCGCCGCAATCAAGCAAGTAGTGTCATGAAAAATCCCTGGCTTGATTGACGAAAAGGTTGCGAGAAGGACGTGCCCATCCGCGCTTGGATTGGTCAGTAAAACAAACAGATGTCGGCGGTCAGGGTCTGCGGCGGGACCGGAAGGAATAAGCAGCGTCGCCTTCCGGCATGGAATGAAAATACTCCCGCTCATAGTTGCGCGAAAATATCATCAATCGCTTGATGATCCTCTAGATCTCTGCTGACCGCAGCTGCCGCCTCTGACGATTTCCCGAGGGCCCGTAAGATCCTCTCCAGAGGGATGGGTGAACTAGATCCCTGCGGATCCTCCCATTCCGGGACTACCCGCCGATCATGTGTGAGATCTCGTAGCTCCCAACGATTCATGTGGCCGTACGCCTCGAAGATTGCATCCAGGACGGCAATTTCTGCGTCGTTCAGATGATCGAGAGATCCTCGCGATGAATCGCGCTTTACCGAAATCTCGTTGTTGCGCCGTTCGGTTAGCCAAGCGGACCAACCTTCCGGGGCCGACCGCTCGAACCCGCTCATGAGGTCAAGGGTTCGCGAAAGAACCGGTCCATGAGGCATGGCAAAGTACTTGTCACCGGTAATCGGGGTGTCAAACTGGCGCAAGGCCTCGCGATCGGCGAGATACAGAAGCTTCATGAGCTTCAGGTGCGACATGCGACCGCCGTTTCGTTTACTAACGAGATAGGCGGCGGCTTGTGCAAGTTTGGTTTCGTCAAGCATGGTCTGGCCTCCCTCCCGTAGATAACGACTGGCTTCCGAAGTTACTTAGCCCTGCAAGTTGGAACGGACCATATAGGCTGCCGTCCCCAGTTCCAATTCATTTTTACTATGAATCGGCTTTGGCTTTAGTGGCGTAACTCACACTACTTTAACCGAGTACTGTATATATGTACAGTAGTTTCGGTGTGAGATGTCGTATGTGGCTAAAATGTCACTTTTGTGCCGTGCGCCACCCACTACAGCGCGCGCAACCCCACTACAGCATAGGCGCCCCTAACAACCACAGGTGGTAGCTTTAGCACAAAAATAAAGGGGCGCGAATGCTAAGAATCATCATGGCCGTTGCACTTACGCTACTGACTCCCACGATCCAGGCAGCAAAGTGCAGGAGTGGAAAGAGCATCCTATACACACAAGATCAACATTGCCCACCAGGGTACACAGACATAACTAGAGAGCTTGGTGGCACAGTATCGACAATTGGGAAGAGCCCCCCCGCAACCCAACAAGAGCAAGATTTTCTGCAGCAGCATGTCGAAGACCAGCAGTACAAATTCGAGCCGCAGATAACGAGAGGCGTTTCCTGTGCAATTCCCTCTCCGAACGCGCTCGGTCCCTCGAAATTCAGATGCGCCAGATCAGCGCTTGGCAATGGATGGATAACCTGAAGCGACAACACCGAGAGGTGCGCGACGAGCAGTACCGGCAGCGTTGCTGAAGCTCACGCCGAAGGCGATGCGCGCACGAAGAAGTGTGTCCCGCCGTCGGACACGTGTGCGTGTATCTCAAGCTTGCTTGACACTGAAACTAGCCTTGCACACCGGCAGCAAGCACTGCAACAGAACCGACAGCAACAAGGGCCTGCAGTATCACCATCAAGCCCTGCACTTGCCCAATTTTGGCAATCATTCGGCCGCTGACAGCCAAATCACCCTTCAAGACCTTGGCGAACATCCAGCCAACGAACAGACGGCCCGGCCAAAAAAGTGCCCGACTAGCTTCGTCCAGGAATACCGCAAAATCAAAAGGCGCTGTCTTCAGGTCAACCTGCTTACCAAGCTCAAAACCGAGAGAGGAGGCGGACGTCGCGCCGGAAATCAAGGCAGCGAGAAATTTAGCAAAAATCCCAAGGGCGCCGGAAACAAAGAACAGAGCGAAGAACCAGCGGACGCAAGCCGCCGCTACATGAGCAGTCACCACGTCCAGATGACTTAGCAAGAAGGTAGAAGCGGCAGCAGAGCCAGCAAGCAGCCAACCAGAAAAACCGTCCAATGACGCTGATGTCTTACCTACACCGGCAACCAAGACTTGACCAGCAAGAACCCTCTCACGGATGTTTTGAACCTGCTCCATGCCTCGCTCCAGTGTTGGAAAACCTCAGTGTAATCAAATAGCTTCACATAGCAGGTGAGGCCCCAACAAAAAAGTACCGCCCCCCATCGGACACATACGCCTGTATCTGATCAGCGGGGCAGACTTCCATGGCCGCTTTCATCGCATCCACGATCACCGAGTGCATATCGTTGCTGTCTTGCACGAAGTAGGTTTGCGGCTCAGGCACGACGATCCCCTTAGACGTCCAGTAGCGCTTTTTATTGAGTTCGCGGCTTTCCACATCCTTCGTGATGTATTTCGCGATGTAGGCCGCCAACGCGTGACGCTTCCACTTACCCCCAGTCTTAGGGTTGCGCACGTTGACGCTACCCATACCCTTACCGCCAACGATGCGTTGCCAGATGGCGCGAACGAGGTTGTAGACGAGGCGACCATGCACGGCCACGTGGATGTGCCAAGCGCCCCGCGTTTGTGTCTCAGGCACCGCCACGTAGTGCCACAGACCCGCACCCTTCATAGCCCTGCGGAACGCGTCGAAATCGCGTTTTAGCCGCTCCACGTCCGTCATATTCTCCCGGTAAGTGAGGGTAAGCAGGCGATCAGCTTGAATGGCTTGGCACCGCAGGCGCACATTCTTGCGGGCACGCTTCGAGGATGCGTGCATGGATTGCTCGACGTTAGTGGATTCCCCACGCTTGGCGCGGGGCATGGCGCGAATCTCATCCATGCGCTTGCGCACCGCCAGAGGGTATCCGTAGAAGTTCACCGAGCCGTCCGCTTCGAAATAGCGCATACGCCCGACGATGGTGTCTTTCCACGCGCCATCCACGAAGCCGCGTTCGGCATCGGCTTGCCTGCATCGCTCTTGGTACTCGAGTGCACGAGTATCCGCATCCGAGTAATGGCCTTTTACTTCGTGATAGGTAGGCTCTATAATGCTTTCACGCATGGCGGGTGTCCTTAACTGTCGCTATGTACGGCCCCGGGGTGTTGGCGCATCCGCGGGGCTTTTTCTTTGGCCTGGCTGTCTCTGCTACCCGGAAACCCGTGCCAGTAGTGCGTTTCCGTTAAGTGTTATTACTTCAAGTTTAGGCTCGCTTCGCTCGCCCGGCCGACTTCGCTACGCTCAGCCTGACCGGGCAAGCGCTACAGCCCCGCAGAAGGCTCAGATCAGTCTGTACGCGATTGATTTGGCGGCAGGCCACTCGACCCACACCGCTACACAAAGAACGATCAGAGCGCTTCGCGCAGAGGGCGCTCGCCGCGCGGCGTCTCCGGTCGCCCTCCCGAACGTCTCCAGTCCGCTGAGCCCGTCGTCCCTTGATCGACCATATGTCACTCGCTTCGAACTTTCGCGGCATAAACGGGTGACCTCCCAATTGCGAAAAGGCCGCAATCGGGCCCCTCCCATTTATTCCACGTTTCGAAGCGAGCGCCATAGCATGGTCGCGGGACGACGAACTCAGCGGACTGGAGCCGAAGCAGCTTCGGCAAGCCTCCCGGAGACAGATACGCCGGGACTCAGAATCTAGCGGCCCGGTGCCTTGAAAGGAAAACACCATGAACCAACTGACCCTCTCGCTCGCTGGCGGCCTTTGCAATGCTCCGCTGTGGTTCGCCCTCCCGCGCAAGCGCCGTGTCAGCAAGGGCCGCATCGCCTTCGCACCCTGGCAGCAGCTCACCCTACGCCTGCCGATCCGCAAACTCATCCGCAACGCCTCGCATTTCATTTGGACCCGCCCCGATGGAAAGCAGTTTGTTTGCCGCACGATCCGCCAGCTTGTCGCCCGCGTCATGGATTGGGATGGCGCACTGTTGCGCGGATTGCTGCCCACCGCGAAGCGCCTCAAGACATCGAAGCGCTAACCCTCAGGGAATGCGGCGAGATCAACCGCACCGAGACGCCGCTGGCCGAGCGAACCTGCACCGCCCGACCCACTCGCACGAGATAGAGCCTGATTCGTTTCGAGAGACGTTTTCCCAATCGCCTCGATCGGCCAGCTACTAGCGACCACACGCTGATCACCGCGCACCAGCATGACGTGATCACCATAGGCAGACGGGACCACCTGCCAGCCAAGCTCTTCGATTTGCCGTGCGTACAGGCGCTCTTTGACCCTAAACCCCTCGTCATACCATTCGATCACCGCTTGCGAGCGCCTGGCACCCTGAAAGTAGAGCGTCAGCCGCGGACGCCATTTGCTGTTCAGATCCGTGATGTAGTCCTTGCCCGGCCTAGCCGCAGGTGCAACTGGCACGACCGCAGCAACTGGAGTGGCAGCGACGCCAGACGAAGGCGTCACAACTACTGTCGTCGTCGTCACAGGCTTCGTCTGAGTCTGCACATGCGCCACGCTTTCCAGCCCGCCGCCCTTGAACATGTAGACCACGTAGCCGAGACCGGCCACAGCGAGCAGAAGCGCCAACGGAATCCACCGCCGAAACAATGGGCTACTCCATATGACCGCGCGTTTATCAACGAACGTTTCCTTATTTTCGGTCCCCGCCTCATGACTCAGGTACGTGCCGAAGAATTTCGGGTCATACGTCTTGATACCACTAGTGACCTTTTCGAATTTCTCGTTGCCCATCCCCTTGAAGGTCGCCCACTGGTATTTGTTGACCTTACCCAACGCGTCGAGCTTGGTAAAAACCATCTTCTGGTCAACACGTCGACGCCACAGGGTATGCACGTCCTTGAGATCCTGACCCATGATGACGATATCGAGTCCGCGATGACGATGCTCCGTCACGAACTTTGTTATCGCTTCACCCAGCGGGCGGAAGTCAGATGGCCAGAAATTCTGCGCTTCGTCTAGCACCACCAACGAATCATTCCCTACCACGTCGTAGATTTTTTCGACCTGCTCTCGCTCGACCTGTACCAGCAATTCCTTGCAGCGATCCAGCGGAATAGCCGCCGCGTTAGCAATCTTTTCGTGATCGAGGCCAGCGACGAACGCGAACACTTTGCGCCCCTTCTGTAGCGCAGGAATGATTCGCTCAACCACTGCCTCATAGCTCTTGCCCGCACCCGGCAAGCCTTCGTGAAAGATGATTGTCATAGCGTCACCATTGGAAGAGAGTCACGACCTTGCGCAACATGCGAAAGCCGAAAGCGACCCCGAGCAACGCGATTCCCTCAGTGATACGGAACACACCGACGAAGTACAGGATGTCCGAACTGAACCCCGTGAACAGCGATTGCAGTGTGTAGTTCGATAGGAAGGTCGGCGCGGGAATCGCAACGATCAACGCGGCCAGCGCCTGAAAGAACAGATCAGCGACGTTGATAAAGAGATCTGAGCACAAGTCCCACAGCGCAGCAAATGCCTTGCCGAACAGGCCAAGCAGCCACGTTGCGAACGCGTTCAACGCGTTGATGATTGGATCGAAGCTCATAGGAACGCGATCCGGAACGCAGCCCACGCAGCCATGACGATCACCGCCAGGCCAGCGATGCTATAGATACCAAGCGCTACAGAGCCGCAGAAGATATCGCCCAACGGAACTGAAGGTGTGTAGTCCGTTTTCGGCACCACCCAATTTGGGCACGCACCCGACGCCACACTAACCGTGAACCACCCAGTCGAAGCGGTGTACCACGGAGCAGCCGCTACTCTAGTCTGGAACGCGCCCAGAACATCCGCGAAGGTCTTCGATTTCTTCGTGTACAGCGACGCGTCACCCCCATTAAAAGTAGCCGTGGTAGTCGGAGCAGGAGTGTCGCTCTTAGTCTGCGCTGGACTGGTCGTCGTAGTTGTCGTGGTGGTGGTATTAGTACCATCGTTGACCGCCACCGATTCCACCGTCGTCCCCTTCACCGTCACAGGATTCGTTTTTTGGTCTACCCCTGTGTTCGGCGCCACCTGACCGGACGTCGTCACCGTATGCGTGGTGGTCGTTCCATTAGACGCCTTCGACCAGACCTGAGGAGGCCAACCGTAAGGGTTATTGGTCGTCGGCACCGTAGCAGGCGCCACCGCCCCACCAGCCAGCACCACCGCGCACGGATCACTACCCGCCGTAGTTGTCAGGCCAGCAAGGTCAATATAGGTGTTAGCCTTGGCATCGCAGCCACCGGCCTGCCACAGCGGCACGAACGCCGCGGGAGTGGCAGCAATCGCCGACTCGATCTGAGTATTGGTGGCTGCCACATACGCACCAGGAACCGTACACCAGCCAGCCCCGAGACTAGTGGAGCCAGCAGGACAGGTCGTCACAGGCCCTGACACAGAAAATTGCGCGGTATTCGGCGCCCAAGACGAAGGGCGACAACCCACAATCGTATCGCTCACAGCATGCGTGTCGGCAATCCAAGGAGGCGGATACGTAGTCGTATTGTATTTAACCGGACCCCAATACGCGCAAGCGGCATCGGCATTACCAAACGTCGGCGAAGTCGTCCCATACTGGACCCACGAACCAGTTTGCGTACCCTGTTGCTTCTGCGTCTTGTCAGTAGTACGCCACGTATTGCTACCACCATCGTAAGTCGTGTCACCAGCCATCATCAACGCCGCAGCCAGAGCAGTTCCGGTCAGCGCACCCCTAGCCATCTGCGATTGCAGAATCATCCGCCCAGCAGTTCCCATTACTGAAGCGCCTGCCGTAACCACACGACCAACCGGCCACACCTGTGTGACGCCGTAGAGCACAAGAGCACAGCCGCCACAGCGAGTGACTGCGTTACCGCAAGACTAGTGCCACTGAGCGCAGCCGACGAAGCAGACGAGCCGGAGCGAACATCCCAAGAAATGCCACTCGATGTAAGCGTCTGAGCACGCGCCTCTTCGTTATAGCCGCCGCCAACGACCGCTAGGACGAATGCGATGACGAGAACGAGATACCGCATCATGCGTTCCCCGAGCGGAAGCCAGACACCGCAGCATGCGCCGTGAAGGCACCGAGCAGCGCGAAGTAGAGAAGCCAGATTGATCCCGTCATAGCATCATTCCCCAGAAACGAAAAAGGCCGGGTTGCCCCGGCCAGTCCTGCAGCCCGATCAGCGGAAGAAACTGACCAGCTTGTTCGTTGCCCAGCGCGTGACGTTGGGCACGATCTTGACTGCACCCATCGCGATGATCGACGCCGACACGCTACCGATAGCAACCGCCGACACGATGGCCGAAAAGTCCGGGCCGGTCGATTGCGCGAACGCAACACCACCGGCAACAGCGAGGCCAGCACCAACGGCCAGTTTGTTGAGGAATTTGTTCATGGGTGACCTCCTAGTCATTGAACATTGAAACGATGCGGGCGACGCAATAGGCAACCAGATAAGCCGCCATTGGCAAAGTGAAACCCAACGCAAACGCCGCCTGCATTTGCCCTTGCGTTGGCACATCAAAGAGGTTGTGGATTACCTGGCTGTTCAGGTATTCGGTAGGGGTGACCAGCACGTAGCCTGCGCACTGGCCACCATCGGGGGGAGTGGTCAACGCCTGTAGCGTGCCGTTGTCAGCGAGGGTTACACACAGGCCCATATCACTGCCTTTCCTTGCCAGCACTGACCACAAAATCATTCACGCAAGCGGCCCAAAGATCAGGATCCTCCGGCTCGCCATCACCATTCCAAGTGCCACCTGACGTTTCATAGTCCGAGCGAATCGTCTCGTCTTGGAGCCATTCCTCAGATTGCTCCTCATACTCGACGGCAAGCTCTGAATTAAGCTCTTCAAGCATCGCTTCGAGAACTGCACGACGCTCCCGAAGACCATCGATCATGCCCATGTACCAGTAGGCTCTATCGGCCCATTGCTCTGTCTCATCCCCCTCGAACCCAATCTCGAACATTTCATCGCTAGGGGTGTCTTCCAGGTGCTTGGCATAGGACGCACCAAGTTCCGCGAGCTTGACGTCTGCGCGCTCAATGATGTCTTCGAGTTCACCGATGCTGTAGCTCATCGCGGAAACCTCATCGATTCATCAAGCACACCGAGCACGACAAACGCGAGGGCCACAAACTTGATCGCGTTATAGAAATCCGCTGGCTCGATTCGCAACGCCCAAAGCACCGGATAGACGCGGCCCGTATCGAGCACGTAAGCCACCAGCAGCAGGACGAGAGCGAGCCAGACAGAACGCATCACAGACCCCGCTTCATCCGCCAAACGCGTTCCGACAACTCACGCACCCGGCGCGCATTCGACGCATCGACCTTCTTGGCCAGAACCTCGCCAACGTGTTCCCAAACGTTTTTCGTGAGGGAGTAGACGAAGCCCCCGAGCATCGCACCCGCGATCACGGAGAACACCGACACCGTGACCAAGTTCGCGACCTGATCCCACGCCATAGGCGAGATGCTCATCACCATTCCCCCATCAAGCCGCCGAGACGCTCCAGGCAAATCGCAGAGAGGAAGCCCGAACCGAATTCCACCTGATACTCACGCTCACCCGGCATGCGCGAATTACGCGACGATTCCAGCGTGCGGAGATTCATGTGCAACATTTCGTGCCAGCTTGGCGTTTTCATATTCGGCCCCTCGTTTACGAAAAAATGGCCGTCTTTCCGACCTGTCAGACCCCTCTTGTTCGGGACCATGGCTTGCGAGGAAACTAGGCAGCTTTCGGAACAGGTTGCGCAGGCGTGCGCGCGTTGAGGGGCTTGAGACCCACGACTTCAAATTCGATCCGACCATCCCGCACACGCGGGCCAAACTCAGGCAGGTAGTCACCTTGCGGGGTGTCCTTGAGCGTGTCCGCAACCATGACCGTACCCACGCTGATCTTTTGCTCTTCGCCTTCGCGTTGAGCCGTGATGACGCACTGTGCCTCGTGCATGGTGTAGTCACGACCGGTCTTGATCGAGCGGCCCGAGCGGGTATTGATGGCGAGGATGGTCAGTTTGAAGTTCATGGCTTGTAACCTTTGGTAAGGGGCCGGCTGTGCCGCCCGAGATCGGTTTACGCGGTGTTGTTTACCGCCTACACTTCGTGCAACTAGCCACTTAGGTCTTAGAACAATGTGGCTAACGGAATGCTAGCCACATAGTGCTAGCTCCACCAATTGGAGTTATCTATGACCTACGCGGAATTGATAGAGAAGGCATTACGGGGCCGATCCGTCAACAAAGCTGCCCACGACATGGGCATCACGCAGACATTGCTGAACAAGTACAAACTGGGCGTGAACCTCCCGGGTTTCCTGAACGCGTTGATCCTGGCAAAGGAAGCGGGCGTGTCGGAGAACGAAGCGATGCGAGTGCTGGCTCTGGAAGAGGCCAAGCGGAAGGGCATGCTCGACCAAGTCAAACAGGTTTTTCGGAAGCTGTTTAACGCCCCGGAACAAGGCATCCGCATGGCACGCTGATGCTGCGTTAGGCAGCTTTCAGAGAGGTTCGAAAAGGACCCTCTCCGCCAGCAGTATGAAAAAGCCCTTGAGATTCAAGGGCTTTTTCTTTTCGTGGTCCTTCTCCTTCTCCCTCGCCTGCTACCCCGCTGGTCGTACAGGTTGCAGGGTTTGTCTAGTGGGCGGCCCCTCTCAACGTAGGCCTTGCGTCCTTTGGCAATTCGTCGCTGCCCATCGCCGTCACTAGAATCTGCTTGCCGTCAGAGGCAACGTGGACCGCCAGGGCTAACAACGTCACCCCGCCAACTTCAGCAACATCCCGATCAAGCCTTGGGGGAGTCCATTTCCAAGGAGAAAGAACGGCCAGTGTATTAGGTAGATCGAATATGACTAGACGCCCAGCGGACAAACGGCCTTATTGCTAAATACCCGAGCAATCAAGCCGTGCTGAAACGATAGGCTGCTGATGGCCCCCCTCCTCCTGAGACTTGGCGGCCCTCCTACTTTTGGCGGATGTCTCCCGTGACAGAACTGTCGCAAGATTCAGCGAAGCCTTACCCGGGGGGGAATCATGAGGCGTTTAAAAGTGGCGGTTCCAGCCACCACCTTCTTGCTGGGCGCGTGCGCCACGACTTCCTATCAACGCAACGACTACAAGCCATATGTTGTCGGGCGGGAGGCAACAACGTCCACCGGCAGCGTGATGTTCTTCGACCAGAATGGGTGCGCCGTCTCGCCGGACGGCTGGAAGACAGCCCCAACCATGTCGAATTACTACTATCGCAAAGAGCGCATCTGTTCGGGCGCTTCCGGGACGGCCATTGGGCCAAACTATCGCGAGTTCCGGCAGGGCTATGCCGCGCAAGCCCGTTACCAAGGCGTGAAATATGACCTCGCGCAGTCCAGGACCGTGCAGGTCCAGAATTTCACCCAAGACATCCTCGCCGCGGACGCAAGCAGATCAAGTACATGGCCCTCCGCGAACGCTTTGGGGCGGGTGTGGGGTCACACACCGAGATTAGAGCGGAGAAAGTGCGGACAGGTCGGCTCGCCGAAGGTTGGCGAGTGGATGCACCCTCGTCGCACGGTTCCGCGGGAGCTGCAAAACGACAATCGATACTCGGGTGTTTACCCGCTGCGACGTTATTCGATGGGCAATTGTGGTCGTGATTCTGGTGCCGGATTTCGTCTGGCTGATGGCCAGCGGTCTGCCTGCCAATGCTGATCGGTTTGCTTGGGCGGGCGAACCGCTAACGCGCGACCGACAAGAATAATCTTCGGGTGGAGGGAAAACCCCATGGAATCGAGAAATTCAATCGCAACCGCATTGCCGACGGCAACACGGATTCAAGGCGGCGGCAAAGTCCCCGCGGATGCCACTGCGCTACGTTGGAAGCACACCCTCTGCATATTGTTTTTCTTTTCCGGATTTCCGGCGCTTATTTATCAGCTGATATGGCAACGCGCTCTGTTTCGGATTCTTGGCGTCAATATCGAGTCGGTGACTATCGTCGTCACCGCCTTCATGCTGGGGCTTGGGCTCGGCAGTCTGGCGGGCGGGTTGCTGTCGAAGCGACGCGGCCTTGCCCTGCTTCCGCTGCTGGCAGCCATCGAGCTTCTCACTGGAGCCTTCGGCCTCGTGTCGCTTGATGTTTTCGACCGGGTTGGCACATTTGCGCTGGGTCTGCCGTTAAGCGCGACAGCGGCAATGGCGCTGTCGCTGGTGCTGGCGCCGACGCTGCTCATGGGCGCCACGCTGCCGGTCCTGGTCGGTCATCTGGCTCGACGCTCTGGTAACGTGGGCAGTTCCGTTGGCTTGCTCTACTACGTCAATACCTTGGGGGCTGGCGTTGCTTGCCTAATCTGTACGGTGTTGCTGTTCCCTTTTCTCGGCATGCAGGCTGCGGTGTACGTGGCGGTTGCCATCAATGCAGCGGTGGCGGTCGGGGCATTGGTCGCGCACTGGCGCGACAGTGGTGGGGGCGATACCGGCGCGGCACAATCGCAGGTCTTATCGGCCGTCACACCGGCACTGCGCTTTGGCGCGGTGCTGGCCCTGGCTTGTGCTGGCGGGGCGATCTCGCTCTCATATGAGATCTTCTTCTTCCGCACGGTGTCTTATGCTTCGGGGAGCGGCGCCTCGGCTTTCGCGGCTACCTTGGGGGCATTTTTGATCGGCATCGCCTCGGGATCGCGCCAGGCGGGGGAGTGGTGCGGCGGGGTGCTCGACGACGGCATGCGGCAGTTGGCAGGCTCGCTGTTCAAGGCCAATCTGGTGGGCTTGCTATTTCTGCCACTGCTGGCGCATTTCCCCGTGCCCGGTGGCGCGCAGCTTGGCGTCTCGCTGCTGGTGGTGTTCGTGGTGGCCCGCAATTGGGGGGCGCTGCTACCTTGCCTGGCCCATTGGGGCGTGTCCCCCGATGGCCATGCCGGCATGCGCATTGGGCTACTCTATCTCGCCAACATAGTCGGCTCGGTTACGGGCAGCGTCCTTACCGGCTTTGTCCTGATGGAGCATCTCGGACTGGTCAGCATTTCCATGGTGCTGGTGGGGGCGGGTGTCGCATGTTCCTTGTTGCTGCACGCGTGGCTGCCTCTGCCACCAGAGGTGAAGCGCTGGCATGTTGGCTGCGCCGGCGCTATGGGCGTGTTGACCGTAGCGGCGCTGCCTGCGCTTAGTCACGGCGTACTGGAAACGCTGTTATGGAAAGGTTCACCCGACGCCAAGGGGCCGTTCGCCCATGTGATCGAAAACCGCAGCGGCATCATCACGGTTGACCGGGAGGGTACTGTGTATGGCGGCGGTATGTATGACGGCCGTTTCAACGTCGATCTGCGGCATGACACAAATGGCATCTTGCGTCCCTATGCGCTGAACCTGTTCCACCGCCACCCTCGCGACGTGCTAATGATCGGACTTTCATCCGGTTCGTGGGCGCAGGTGATTGCCAACAATCCGGAGGTGCGATCGCTCACGATCGTGGAGATCAATCCCGGCTACGTAGAGTTGGTGGCGGGTTCGGCGGAAGTTGCATCTGTACTGAGCAACCCCAAGGTGACTCTCGTTACTGACGACGGACGCCGCTGGTTGCGCATGAACCGCGAACGGCGCTTTGACGCTATCGTCTCCAATACGACTTGGCATTTCAGGGCCAATGCCACCAATCTGCTGTCCGCCGAATTCCTTCAACTGGCCGATGCCCACTTAAAGCCAGGGGGAGTCCTTTACTACAACACCACCGATTCGGAGCGGGTTCAGCGCACGGCTTGCCTGGCATTCCCCTACGGGGTGCGATTCAGCAATCATATGGTTGTGTCGCGTGAGCCGCTGGCCTGGGACTTCGAACACTTCCGCCGCACGCTGGACGCCTATCGCATCAATGGCCGGCCGATCCTCGACGTGGGTCGCGGCCAAGACCACATCGTCGCAGATGCCTTGATGACCGAGTGGGAATCCTCGCTGCACGGTGGCGGCTCTCATCGCGAGGATGCCATGGAAACCTGTCCGCGGATCCTGGCCCGCACCGTTGGGCTGAGGCCGGTCACCGACGACAACATGGGTACCGAATGGCGCCACTTGATGCGTCTCGATTGAGCACTGCTTTGTCGGCTACTACATGATCGGCCGATCAGAGGAAGGCTGCACCTGGCCAGCGCCGTCCTCTTCTCACGGGCGTGATCGTGTAATGCACTTTTTTCCAACAACGTAGCCTGATTCGACGCGCCAGTAATCCTTTGAATCTTGCCGCTGAGCGTGCCGCGCAGCTCTACGGCTTGCTGTCCATGATTAGCGAATATGCAGCCTCTGGCGATACCTTCAGCGCACTAAATCAGGAAATCCAGAACGGTGTCCTTTCCTTGGCGGCCGGGTTGGCCAAAGAGACGCTGGTGTTGAGCGAGTTGGCGGCCCAGCGCGGCGAGGGAGGCGCGGCGTAATCGATGGCAGTGCCGGGGCTCCGAAGCGTGCCGGTCATGGCAACCTGGGTGCCAGACCTCTATATTGATTACGTGGCAACCGCCACGTCGGCAGAATGGAGGCAAGGCATGAGCCGGAACGCGCACTCCAATTCGAAGCGGCCATCCCCGAACATCCGCATTGAGAAACGGCACAGCAAGGAGAGCGAGGTGCAGGAGATTTCTCAAAAGGACCCGAAGATGGCTGAACCTGGCGCGATGCGTCAGCGCACGCACCGCAAGTAATTGGGCCAACTCGTAGTCAACTCGTAGTCAACTCGCAGTCAACCGCGCAGTCAATCCTGCGCACCCGCGCGGGGCCCGCAAGCGGCCCCGCGTAGTCAATGCACTATCATGACGCTGCTCCGATTCGAACAGCCGCTCATGACACAGTCTTCTTGCCCGCCGACCCCGCACACCTTGCCCGGCGCCGCTGCATCCTCCGATTACCTGCAAGGCATGCCCTATCGCCACTACAAGGGCGGCGCCTATGCCATCGTCGGCCTCGGCGTGATCGAGTCGGACCTGTCACAGGTGGTGGTGTACGAGTCGATGCGGGATCGCTCGCGCTTGTGGGTGAGGCCGCTGGAGGTGTTCGGCGAAAGCGTCGCCACGCCGCAGGGTACGCAGCCGCGTTTCGCACCGGACTGGCCGGCCGCGCTGGCTTGCCTGGACTTCATCCCGCGCGCGGCGGTGCTGCAAGTGCTGGCCTGCTACGACGCGCCATACCGCCATTACCACGATCGCCACCATGTGCTGGAAATGTTCGCGCTTGCGCAGGCGCGCGGCATGGCGCTCGCGCCCGCGCAAGCGCTAGCCGTGCTGTTCCACGATGCCGTCTACGTGCCGGGATGCGAGCATAACGAAGCGGCATCGGCGGCGTTGATCGAGACCATGGTGAGCGGGGTTGACGCGGCGGTGACGTCGCTGGCCGCGCGTATCGTGATGGATACCTGCGGGCATCGTGCGTCGGTGCCGGAGTCGGGGGCGGTGCTGGACCTGGACCTGTATCGGCTGGCTGTGCCCGACGCGGACTTCGACGCATACACCGTCGCCGTGTTCGAGGAAAACAAGGCGCTGCTGGCCAATCGCCTGGGCTTGTCTGGAGACGCCTTGTATGCGGCCTTTTTGCAACGCAGGGCCGCGTTCCTGCAGGCCATGGCGCAGCGCCCGCAACTGTTCATGACGCCCGCCTTTGCCGATTGCGAAGCGCCGGCGCGCGCCAATATCGCGCGCATGGCGGCGGGGGGCTGAGGCGATGGTGGCTGCTCCCGTTCAGGCGCTCGCGGCCGTCCAGCCCGCTGCCGCGCCGTGGCTCACACCGGCAACCGCGCTGGGCGTGGTGGGCCTTCTCGCCTTGTTCGCGTTGTTGCTGCTCTGCGTGGTGCGCGGCTTGCTGCTGGTCATCCGCCCGCTGGTGCGCAGGCTCGATACCGCGCGCCTGCGTGGCCGCGATGCGCTGCGCGAGCGTTCAGGGGCGCGGTGGCCGCGCGTGGCCAGCATGCTGGAGCGCGATATCGTCGAGTTGCTCCTGCTGGCTGTGGCCGGTGTGCTGTTGCTGGCTTGCGCCGCCGCGTTGCTGTGGCTGGGTGAATCCATCGCCGAAGGCGCGCCGCTGGTGCAGGTGGACCAGGCGGTGTTCGCGCAGCTGCGCGCGTGGCAGCAGGGCTGGCTGGATACGGCCATGGTGGCGCTGACCGAGCTGGGCGGCGCGCGGGTTTCCGTGGCGGTGGGCGTGGCGGTTTTTGGCTGGCTGGCGTGGCGCCGTGCCTGGGTGGCGGCCGCTTACTGGGTGGGGGCGCTGGTTGGCGCGCGCGCCTGCGTGATGGTGCTCAAGCTTGCCCTTGAGCGCAGCCGGCCGGCCAGCATCTACGGCGGCCTGGAGTCGTTCTCGTTTCCCAGCGGCCACGCCACCAGCAGCATGGTGACCTATGGCTTCCTGGCCTTCCTGCTGTGCCTGCGCCAGCCGTGGCGGGTACGGATGCCGGTGGTGGCGCTGACGGCGGTGGTGGTGACGCTGATCTGCCTGTCGCGCCTCTACCTTGGCATGCACTGGCTGTCCGACGTGCTGGCGGGCTGCGCGCTCGGCTTGGCGTGGATCGTGCTGCTGGGCACCGCGTATGCCACCCTGCATGTGCCGGAGCGCCTGGCGCCGCTGCGCCTGGGCGCGGTCGCCGCCGCGGCGGTGGTGGTGGTCGGCGCCTGGATCGTGGTGTTCCAGCTGCCCGCCACGGTCGAGCGCTATCGCCGCGCGCTTACGGCTGGAACGGCGCCGCCGGCGGCAGCCGCGAGACCAGCAACTGATCGATCTTGTGATGGTCGATGTCCAGCACTTCAAAGCGGAATCCCGCTGCTTCGATCGCTTCCGATTTCTTCGGGATCCGCTTGAGCGTGTAGATGACGAGCCCGGCGGCAGTATCGACGTAATCCTCGCCGGGCAGCTCATCGAGTTCCAGCGCTTTCTTCAGGTCCACCAGCGGCGTCACGCCGTCGACCAGCCATGAGCTTTCGTCGCGCCGCACGATCTGCTCGTCTTCGGTGGAGTAGATGATGTTGCCCATCAGCGCGCCGACGATATCGTCCAGCGTGACGATGCCCACCACCAGGCCGTATTCGTTCATCACCACCGCGAAATTCTGGTGCATCTCGCGAAAGCGCGTGAGCGATTCGGTGAGCGTCAGCGTGTCCGGGATCACCAGCACGTTCTTGTCGTGGTGCTTGCCGATATTGCCGATGTTGCCGATCACGCCGGTGGAGTCGTCGGCGAGGAACATCTGCAGGATGTCCTTCGAATCAATGTAGCCCAGCACGTCGTCGAGGTTATGCCCGCATACCGGATACTGCGCATGGGGATAGTTGACCAGCTTGCGCCGCAGGCTGTCGGCGGACTCGTCCAGCCCGATGTAGACCACATCGTCGCGCGGGGTCATCACCGCGGTGACGTTCTTGGCGTCCAGCTCGAACACGTTCTCGATCAGGTGGATCTCGTGCTTGTGCAGCACGCCGGCCTCCGCCCCCGCGTCGACCATGGCGGCGATGTCTTCGGAGGTGATCTGGTCGATGTGCTTGGTGGGCACGCCGAACAGGTGCAGCGTGGCGTTGGCGGCGCCGTTGAACACGTAGACCAGCGGCTTGAAGATCTTGATGAGCGTGAGCATCGGCCCGATCACCACCAGCGCGCAGGCCTCGGGAAAGGTCATGGCGATGCGCTTGGGGATCAGGTCGGCGAACTGGATAAAGAGCAGGGTGACGATCAGGAAGGAGCCGACATTGGCGATGCGCTGGGTCGTGACCACGTCCAGGTAGGGCAGCAGCGCCGTCTGGAACAGGTCGGAGACGTGCTTCTCGCCGACGATACCCGCCAGGATGGCTACGCTGTTGACGCCGATCTGCACGATGGTGAAGAAATTGCCCGGCTCCTCCTTGAGCTGCATGATCTTGGTGGCGCGGCGGTCGCCACGCTCCGACAGCGTTTGCAGCTTGGTGCGGCGCGATGCGGTCAGCGCGATCTCGGAAATCGAGAAGAAGGCACTGATCAGTATGAGCAGAAGCAGGATTAGGGCGAACATAGGTTTGGGAAAACACCGTTCAGGCGCTTTGATGATGGTGCACGGCGCACGGTACTGTCAAATTCCGCAAGGGCGGCGGGACGTTTCATTTAGCGGCATGCTCAAAACTGACCGCTGGCGCTTCCAGCCGCTGCGGCAGCGCAGCAGCCAGCTCCCGTGCGGCGGCGGCAAACTGTGCGCACATATCGTCGGCCAGGCTGGAGCTGCCGCGGTGGCTGGCGCGCAGCAACTGGATTTCGAACGGCAGCGCAGGCTTGACCGCATGCAGCGACACGCGCTCCGGGCTTGCGCCTAGCGCGGTGTACTGGTCGAGCAAGGTCAGGCCCAGGCCGGCATCGACCAGGGCCAGCGCCAGCGAGTAAGTCTGGACTTCCAGCGTGGAGCGCGGCTCCAGCGCATTGCGAGCCAGCGTCTGGCGCACCAGCAGCCCTAGCGAGCTGTTGTCGTCGTAGGCGATAAAGGGGCGTTCCACCAGCTTGTGCATTGGCACGTCGGCGCGCCGCCCGCGGGCCGCCAGCGGTTCGCCGCGCGGCACCGCCAGCAGCATTTGGCCTCCAGCTACCGGCTCGCTGAGGATGGCTTCATGGCGCGGCGGCGAGAACGCGAAGCCCAGGTCGATCTGGTTGGCCAGCAACCCTTGCACGATCTCGTCCGTGTGGTGGGTCAGCACCTGCACCTGCGTGTCGGGATGGCGCGCGCAAAAGCGGCGTACGGCTGGCACCAGCAGCGGATTGGCCAGGCTGGGCGTGGCTGCCACGCGCAGGCGGCCGGCGCCCTTGTGGCGCAGGCTTTCGGATACACGGCGTACCCGCTCGATCTCGCCATATAGCCGCTCGACATCGCCGTACAGCGCGGTGGCCTCTGGCGTGGCCCGCAGCCTGCCCTTGACCCGGTCGAACAAACGGAAGCCGAGCGTGGCCTCGGCATGCTGCAGCACGCGCGTGACGACTGGCTGGGAGACGTGCAGTAGGCGCGCGGCCTCGCTGACGGTGCCGGTCAGCATGACCGCGCGAAAGACTTCGATCTGACGCAATCGCATGTGGCAAGGGCGGGCGCCGCAGCAAAGCGGCACCCATAGCCTAAAGACATATTCTTGCACGTATTCGCATTGGGCAAGGCCGGCTGCGTGGTCTACCCTGTGTCGGATCGGCAAGGGCCGGGTCAACGAGGCGGGTGATGAAGGTTGTGATCGTAGGGGCGGGCGTGATCGGGATGAGCGCTGCATGGCGGCTGGCAGGCGACGGGCACGATGTCACCGTGCTGGAGCGGCGCGACGGCCCGGGCGAGGAAACCAGCTTCGCCAACGGCGGGCAGCTCAGCTATAGCTATGTGGCGCCGCTCGCGGGGCCGGGGGTGCTGGCCAAGGTGCCCGGGTGGCTGCTGCGCGCGGATTCGCCGATGCGCTTCCGGCCATCGATGGACCCGGCGCAGTGGCGCTGGCTGGCGGCGTTTGCGCTGGCTTGCAATGCCTCCGCCAGCGAGGCCACGACGCGCAAGCTGCTGCGCCTCGCCTTCTACTCCCGCGACTTGATGCAGGCTTTTGTCGACAGCCAGCCGGTGGAGTTTGGCTTTGCCCGGCGCGGCAAGCTGATTGTGCACCGCGACGCGGCCAGCTTTGATGCCGCCTGCCGCTTGCTCGACTACCAGGCCAGCCTGGGCTGCGAGCAGCAGGCGCTGGACGGCGACGCGTGCGTGGCGCTGGAGCCTGCATTGGCCGGCATCCGCGGCGAGATTGCCGGGGCGATTCATACGCCGAGCGAGGAAGTGGCCGATTGCCATCGGTTCTGCCTGGCGTTGGCACAATTGCTGCGTGATCGTTCTGGCGTGTCGCTGCGCTTTGGCACCGGCGTGCTGGGCATCGAGCGCGCGGGCGATCGCGTCACCGGCGTGCGTACCGATGCCGGCATCGAGCGGGCAGATGCCGTGGTGGTGGCAGGCGGCATCGGCAGCGTGGCCTTGCTCAAGCCCCTGGGCGTGCGGGCGCCGCTGTGGCCGCTCAAGGGCTACAGCATCACGGTGCCGATTAGCGATGGCGAGTGCGCGCCGCACATCAGCATCACCGATTTTGCGCGCAAGATCGTCTATGCCCGCATCGGCAACACCTTGCGCGTGGCGGGCATGGCCGACCTGGTACGCGCGGACACCGTCATCGACCGTGCCCGCATCGCCACGCTGGCCTTGGAGACTCGCGCGCTGTTCGGCGACATGGCGCCGGGCATGGCCCCGGAGCAGCTGCAGCCGTGGGCGGGCTTGCGCCCGGCCACGCCGACCGGCTTGCCGATGGTCGGGCCCACCAGCCTGCGCGGCCTGTGGCTCGATATCGGCCACGGCGCGCTCGGCTTCACGCTGGCCATGGGCAGCGCGGGCTTGCTGGCCGATGGCTTGGCCGGGCGCAAGCCGGCCATTGATGAAAGGGATTTTGCCGCGACGCTGGTTTGACCGGCAGCGCTCCGGAGCCACGTTTTTTTGCCTTGCTGTTTGCCTTACCGTTTGCCTCATCGCTTCACGACCAAGCAAGACTTCGAGCCATTCCCACCAAGGAGAAAACGATATGAAATCGCACGTCCGCTACAACCGAATCTCCCGTTGCCTGCTGGCGCTCGGCATGCTGGCTGGCGCCGCTGGCGCCGTCAACAACGCCAATGCCGCCGACGGCGATACGCTGCGCAAGATCAAGGACACCGGTGTGATCTCGCTGGGCTATCGCGAGTCCTCCATCCCGTTCTCCTATACCAACGGCCGCGATGTGATGGGCTACTCGCACGAGATCCTGCTGCAGATCGTCGACAAGGTGAAGGCGCAATTGCAACTGTCCAAGCTGGAGGTCAAGCTGGTGCCCATCACGTCGCAGAATCGCATTTCGCTGATGCAGAACGGCACCATCGACATTGAGTGCGGCACCACCACCAACAACCTCGAGCGGCAGAAGCAGGTTGCGTTCTCCAACAGCCTCTTTGGGCGTGAAGGACTTCCCCGACCTCAAGGATCGCAACGTGGTGACCACCGCGGGCACCACGGACGAGCGCCTGCTGGTCAAGATGAATGGCGAAAAGGCCATGAACATGAACCTGATCAGCGCCAAGGACCATGGGCAGTCGTTCCTGATCCTGGAGACGGGCCGCGCGGTGGCCTTCGTGATGGACGAGCCGCTGCTCTACGGCGAGCTGACCAAGGCCAAGAGCGCCAATGACTGGACCGTGGTGGGGACGCCGCTGCAGACCGAGAACTACGCCTGCATGTTCCGCAAGGACGATCCGTCCTTCAAAACGCTGGCCGACGGCGTGATCGCCGACCTGATGACCAGCGGCCGTGCCGAGCAGTTGTACAAGAAGTGGTTCCAGTCGCCGATCCCGCCGCGCAACATCAACCTGAACTATCCGCTCTCGGCCGACATGAAGGATCTTTATGCCCACCCGAACGACAAGGCGTTCCAGTAAGCCGGGCGGTGCGGGGCCAGGCAGGGCAGGGCAGGGCGAATCGTTATTGCCGTTCGACAGGAAATTGCGCTAGGCTGAAAGCCGGCCTGCGCTCTGGATGGGCCAACGCTTGCCGGACCAGTGCGGACGCCGTCCGCGCCGGCAGTGCTGACTGGAGAACATATGCGATCGCTTCGTACTGCCTGCCTCAAAGCCCTGTTCGCCGTTTCGTTGCTGGCGGCCGGCGCCGCCGCGCAGGCCGCCGACCTGCTCGACACCGTGAAGCAAGCCGGCGTGCTCAGGATCGGGCTGGAAGGCACCTATCCGCCGTTCAACTACCGCGGCGGCAACAACCAGCTGGAAGGCTTCGATGTGGACGTGGCAAAGGCGGTCGCGGCCAAACTGGGCGTGAAGCCGGAGTTCGTCACCACCGAGTGGAGCGGCATCATTGCCGGGCTGCAGGCCGGCAAGTTCGACGTGATCGTCAACCAGGTCGCGGTGACGCCGCAGCGCAAGGAGGTGCTGGATTTCTCCACGCCGTACGTTTATTCGGCGGCACAACTGATCCAGCGCAAGGACGACAAGCGCCAGTTCAAGTCGCTGGAAGACCTCAAGGGCAAGAAGCTGGGCGTGAGCCTTGGCAGCAACTACAACGAGCTGGCCAAGTCGGTGCCGGGCATCGACGTCAAGACTTACCCGGGTGCGCCTGAATACCTGCGCGACCTGGCCTCGGAACGCGTGGACGCCGCGCTCAACGACCGCCTGATGATCGGCTACCTGATCAAGACTTCGAACCTGCCGCTGCGGCCCGGCGCCATTGTCGAAGGCGGCACCTCCGAGGTGGGGATTCCCTTGCGCAAGGACAATCCGAAGTTCAAGCAGGCCATTGACCGGGCGCTCGAGGAGATGCGCAAGGACGGCAGCCTCGGCAAGCTCTCGGCGAAATGGTTTGGTTCCGACGTGACCAAGCCGGCCAGGTAAGCGTAGCTTGCGCGCATCCGGCGCGGGCCGCGGTGCGGATACCGTGGCCTCGCCGGTGATCCCGGCACCCGGGCGTTGAGACTTCGCGATGCCGCCACGGCCGCCCTCGTTGCGATGGCGGCATGCTCCAGGGCCTACCATGTCCGCTCTCCAGCTTGTCGCCAACTCGCTGCCCGTGCTGCTACAGGGCATGCTGCTCACCATCAAGTTTGCCGTGCTGTCGATGGTCTTCGGACTGGTGATCGGCACCGTGATCGCCCTGATGGGCATCAGCCACCAGCGCTTGCTGACGACCATCGCTCGGGTCTACGTCAGCATCATGCGCGGCACACCGCTGCTGGTGCAGATCTTCGTGGTGTATTACGGCTTGCCCGGCATCGGCATTGCGCTGGAGCCCACCCCGGCCGGGGTGCTGACGCTGAGCTTGAACGTAGGGGCTTATCTGTCCGAGAGCATGCGCGGCGCGATTCTCGGCATCCCGCGCGGGCAGTGGCTGGCGGCCTATAGCCTGGGGCTGACCCAGGGCCAGACGCTGCGCTACGTGGTGGGGCCGCAGGCGCTGCGGCTGGCGGTGCCCAGCCTGTCAAACAGCCTGATCAGCCTGATCAAGGACACCTCGCTGGTGTCGGTGATTACCGTGACCGAACTGCTGCGCACCGCGCAGGAGGTGATTGCCGCAACCTACCAGCCGCTACCGCTCTATCTTGCGGTGGCCGCGATCTACTGGATGCTCAGCACGGCGTTGTCGCAGGTGCAAAGGCGGCTGGAGCGGCGGTTGTCGTTGCCGGGGAGGCATTAGGGGGTGAGGGGTAGGGGGGCTTTGATTTGGGCGGCGATGGCGTCTTGGGTGCAAAAACCATCGCCGCAAAAAAGAAGCAGCACCGCGCCCCACAGCAAGAAAGCAAGAAAGCCAGCCGATAAGGCTGGCTTTCTTGTTTATCGCGAGGCCCCCCCCACTTACCCCTGAGCAATCCTCTGCTCAATATGCCCCAGCGCCTCCTCCACCTGGTCCACCAAAATCAAGCAAAGGTCGCCCGGCTGCAAATGCGACAACGCAGTATCGATGGCGAGGAATTCCCCGCGGATCTCTTCCACCGTGCCGGCGCGCGTCGCGCCTTCCAGGCCCTCGCGCAGCAAGGCCAGCACTTCGCCGTCCTCGCGTCCGCGCTGGCACTGGTCCTGGTACAGGATCACTTCGTCGAACACGCCACCGAGGATTTCGGTCTGGCGGCGGATATCGACATCGCGGCGGTCGCCCGCGCCGCTGATCACCACCGAGCGGCGCTTGGCCGGCATGCCTTCGATGGCGCTGCACAGCGCCTGGATCGCATCCGGGTTGTGGCCGTAGTCGGCGATCAGCGTCGCGCCTTTGTAGTCGAACACGTTGAAGCGTCCGGGGGCGGTGGCTGCGTCGTTGACAAAGGTCGCCAGGCTGCGGCGGATGACGTCCCAGTCGATCCCGAGCGCCCATGCCGCCGCGGTGGCGGACATGGCGTTCTCGACCTGGAAGCCGATCGAGCCACCACGCGTGAGCGGGATGCTCGACAGAGCGATGCGCACCTGGTTTTCGCCTTCGGCGGCCACGATATGGCCATCCTCGACATACACCACGCGCTTGCCTTGTGCGCAGTGCGTTGCCATCACGGGATTGTTCAGGTCCAACGCGAAGAAGGTCACGGCGCCGGGGCAGGCGTCGGCCATGCGCACCACCATCGGGTCGGCGGCATTGAGCACGGCCATGCCGTGCGGGGCCACGTTCTGCACGATCACGCTTTTCAGCACGGCGAGGTCTTCCACGGTGCTGATGTAGGACAGCCCGAGGTGATCGCCTTCGCCCACATTGGTGACCACGGCCACATCGCAGCGATCGAAGGCCAGGCCTTCGCGCAGCAGGCCGCCGCGCGCGGTTTCGAACACGGCTGCGTCCACGTCGGGGTGCATCAGCACATTGCGGGCGCTGCGCGGGCCGCTGCAGTCGCCGGTATCGATGCGCTCGCCCTTGACGTAGACACCGTCGGTGCCGGTCATGCCAATACGCAGGCCGCTGCCAGCCAGCAGGTGGGCAATCAGGCGGACCGTGGTGGTCTTGCCGTTGGTGCCGGAGACCGCCACCACGGGGATGCGGCCGTCGTCGCCGTCGGCGAACATCGTGGAGATGATGGCTTCGCCTACCGCGCGGCCTTTGCCGTAGGAGGGCTGCAGGTGCATGCGCAGGCCCGGCGCGGCATTGACTTCGACGATGCCGCCGGCTTGTTCCTCGAACGGCTTGAGCACGGTCTCGCAGACCGCATCGACGCCGCAGATGTCCAGGCCGACCATGCGCGCGGCCGCCACGGCGCGGGCGGCCATGTCGGGGTGCACATCGTCGGTGACGTCCGTCGCGCTGCCGCCGGTGGACAGGTTGGCGTTATTGCGCAGCACCACGCGGGTGCCCTTGGGCGGCACCGCATCCGCGCTCAGATGCTGCTTGGCCAGCGTGGCCAGCGCGATATCGTCAAAGCGGATCTTGGTCAGCGAGGTAGC
The DNA here is from genome assembly GCF_000243095.1 of Cupriavidus basilensis OR16. Classification (GTDB taxonomy): domain Bacteria; phylum Pseudomonadota; class Gammaproteobacteria; order Burkholderiales; family Burkholderiaceae; genus Cupriavidus; species Cupriavidus basilensis_D. The sequence goes on from NZ_AHJE01000105.1 coordinate 45,314, forward strand.
GTGCCCCTCGCCGCGGCGCGGGTCGCGATTCACTTCGTCGACCAGCTGGCGCACGGTGTGCTTGCCGTCGCCAGTGACCTGGGGCGGATCGCGGCGGGCGGCGGCCACCAGGTGGTTGCCCACCACCAGCAGTCGGAAATCGTGGCCCGGAATATAGCGCTCGACGATCACATCGGAGCTGATCTCGGCGGCGACTTCATAGGCGGCGATGACTTCCTCGCGGGTGCGGATGCGTACCGCCACGCCCTTGCCCTGGTTGCCGTCGCGCGGCTTGACCACCACCGGCGCGTCGATTTCCTGTGCGGCGGCCCAGGCTTCTTCGGGGTCCGAGACGGAGCGGCCCAGCGGCACAGGCACGCCGGCGGCGTGCAGCAGCGTCTTGGTGAGTTCCTTGTCTTGGGCGATCGATTCCGAGACCGCGCTGGTCATGTCGGTTTCGGCGGCCTGGATGCGGCGTTGCTTGCTGCCCCAGCCGAACTGCACCATGCTGCCTTGCGTCAGGCGGCGATACGGAATGCCGCGTGCCACGCCCGCGTAGACGATGGAGCCGGTGCTCGGCCCCAGGCGCACGTCTTCATCGAGCTCGCGCAGGCGATGCAGCGCATCGGCCAGGTCGAACGGCATGTCGTCGCGCGCGGCGCGGCACAGCGTGGCGGCGAGTTCCAGCGCCAGCCGGCCGACTTCTTCCTCGCTGTATTGCACCACCACCTGGTAGGTGCCGGGCTCGACCGTGGGTGCGGTGCGGCTGAAGCTGACCGGGCAGCCGGCCTCCGCCTGCAGGCGCATGGCCGCACATTCCAGCGCGTGCGCCAGCGACACCACCCCTTCGTTGTCATCGGGCCGCAGCGGGCCTACCTCGGGAAAGCGCGCGCGCAGGCGCTCTTCAAAACCGGGCAGCTCAGCCAGCATGTGGGCCTCGTCGGAGCACGAAACGATGGCTTCGATGGCAGTGTGGCGGCACCACAGGTTAGGGCCGCGCAGGGCCCGGATACGTGAGACTTCCATGAAATCAGTTTCCTTGCGGATCAGGCGCGGCGGCCCGGTTGGCCCATCCACTGGTGCACCAGGTCGATCGTCGGCAGGGTCGTCGCTTCATCGCATTGCAGGACCAGCAGATCGCCGGCCACGACTTGCGCGAGCGCGGCCTCGATCGCCTGGCGGCGCGAGCCCTCGTCGATGATCTTGGTCACGCGCCGTCCTTCGTAAAGGCCCTGCTTGAGCAGCGCGCGTGCTTCGGCGTCCGGCAGCGTGCGCTTGATCGAGGTGTCCTCGCACAGGAACACGCGGTCGAACGCAGCACCCAGCACCTTGCCTTGCTTGACGATGTCTTCATCGCGGCGCGGCGCGCCGGCGCCGTAATTGTGGGCGTCGTCGATCACCACGATGGCGCCGTTGCGCTCGAACAGCGTGAAGCGTCCGGGCACATCCACCTGGCCCACATCGAATGTCACCACGCCAGCGCGAATCAGGTCATTGGAGATGCCCAGCGCCCAGCCGGTGGCCACGGCCGCCAGCACGTTCTCGACCTGGAAGGCCACGCGGCCCGCATAGGTGAGGGGAATCGCGGCCACATCGGTCAGCGGCACCTCGCGGCTGCCGGTGGCGAGCACCACCTTGCCGTCGCGCACGTAGACCGCGCGGCGCCCGGCCGCGCGATGCGCGGCAATGGCGGGCAGGTCGGCCGACAGGCCGAAGAAGATCACGTCGCCATCGCACAGCTCCGCCATCTCCACCACCAGCGGGTCGCGCGCATTGAGCACCGCCACGCCGCCGTCCAGCACCACGTCGATCTGCGTGCGCAGCACGCTGTACATCTTCTCGACTTCTTCGACGTAATACTGGCCGAGGTGGTCGGGCACATCGATATTGGTCACCACGCCGACCTGGCAACGGTCGTAGGCGAGGCCTTCGGACAGGATGGTGCCGCTATCGTTCTCGAGCACGGCGGCATCCACCGCGCGGTTCATCAGGATGCGGTGGGCCGCGTCCCAGTTGGCGCGGTCGCCGCCCTGCACCTGGCGGCGGTCCAGGTAGAGGCCATCGCTGCAAGCCAGGCCGGTGTGCTTGCCCGAGAGCTGCAGCAGGCGCGCGACCAGCTTGGCCACCACGGTCTTGCCATTGGTGCCGGTGATGCCGACCACCGGAATGCGGCCGTTGTCGTCGCCTTCGCCAGCCGGGAACAGGTGATCCACCACGGCACGGCCCACCGGGCGGGCTTCGCCGTTGGAGGGCTTCAGGTGCATCAGCAGGCCAGGACCGGCATTGACCTCGACAATGGCGCCGCGCTGCTCGGCTAGCGGCCGCGAAATATCCTGCGCCACCAGGTCGACGCCGGCGATGTCCAGGCCCACGACGCGGGCGGCCAGCGAGGCATGCGCGGCCACGCTCGGGTGCACGCGGTCGGTGACGTCGAAGGCGACATTGCCGTTGCGCTGGATCAGCACGTGCTTGCCTTCGGGTGGCACGGATGTGGCGTCGAAGCCCTGGCGCTTGAGTTCCAGGCGCGCGGCCGAGTCCAGCCGCACCTTGTTGAGCGGGTGGTCTTCGGTGTTGCCGCGGCGCGGGTCGGAATTGATCTGCGACTCGATCAGCTCGTCGATGGTCGACTTGCCGTCGCCGGTCACGCTGGCGGTCTCGCCCATGGCGGCGGCCACCAGGCGGCCGCCCACCACCAGCAGGCGGTGTTCGTTGCCCAGCACGAAGCGCTCGACGATGACGCCGCTGCCTTCGTCGATGGCGACCCCATAGGCGGTCTCGACTTCCTCGCGCGTGGTCAGGTTGGTGAACACGCCGCGGCCGTGGTTGCCGTCATAGGGCTTGACCACCACTGGCAGGCCGATGTCCTCGGCGGCGTCCCAGGCGTCGGCCGCGCTTTCCACCAGCCGGCCTTCGGGCACGGGCACGCCGCAGGATTCCAGCAGGCTCTTGGTCAGGTCCTTGTCGCGCGAGATGCTCTCGGCGATGGCCGCGGTGCGGTCGGTCTCGGCGGTCCAGATGCGGCGCTGGCGGCTGCCATAGCCAAGTTGCACCAGGTTGCCCTCGGACAAGCGCAGGGCAGGGATGCCGCGGTCGTCGGCAGCGTCGACGATGCAGGCCGTGCTCGGGCCCAGGCAGTGCTTGTCCACCAGGCGGCGCAGGTGATCCACCGTCTCCTGGACGTCATAGGGGCGGTCCTCGATGGCGGCCATCACCAGGTCGCGGGCGGCGAACAGGGCGGCACGGGTGACATCCTCGTGCCAGGCCCGCACGATCACCTTGTAGACGCCGCGGATCGGGGTCTCGCGCGCCTTGCCGAAGCCGCCGGGCATGCCGGCGAGGTTCTGCAGCTCAAGCGTGACGTGTTCCAGGATGTGGCCAGGCCACGTGCCTTCCTTGAGCCGCTGCAGGAAGCCGCCGCGCTCGCCGATACTGCAGCGGTGCTCGACCAGCGAGGGCAGCCATGCCGACAGGCGCTCGTAGAACCCCGGAATCTTGTTGGAGGGAAAATCCTCCAGTTCCCCGATATCGACCCACGCCTCCAGCACAGGCCGATATGTCCACATATTCGGGCCGCGCAGCGACATGACATCGAAAATCTCAATGTCCTTCTTTTTCATTGATTTAGCTTGAGGCAGTGGGCGAGTGCCCGAGAAATAGAAGCCTAACCTTTCAGTAACGTTACAACGGTCAGCCGGTTGACTTTCTTTATTAAAATGCGATTGTGCAGTGCATCATGGGCGCCCGTGTGATTGGCCTTATGTATACTGCGGGCAAATCGACGGGCCGCCAGGGCGCGCCCGCGCTAAATTGTTTCAAGTTATGTCCATAGTCCAAGGACGCAGCATGCCGTACCAACGATGACCCAACCTTCCTTGCCCGTGATTGACAGCGACGCCCAGACCGAGCCGTGGCGTAACGAACCCGGCGCCCGCCTGCAACCTGGCGAAGCCGTCCTTGCCTGGCTCGAAGTCGACCTTGACGCAAAGCTGCATTTTACCCAAGGCTGGGTACTTGTGACGGATCGTCGCTTGCTGGCACGCATGCCGGCGCAAAAAGACTGGCAGGAATGGACAATCCAGCCCGGATTATCGCTGCATCACGCCGATCACGCGGGGGTCGGCACGCTGGAATTGCAAGACAACGGGCGATTGCTGGCCAGCTGGCGCTACACCCTGGGCCACAACCCGGCCGCGTTGCGCCTGATCGACCAGTTTCACGCGCAACGCGACCTGTCGGCCTCAGGCCGGGCGGGGCAGGTGGATATCGATACCGAAGCGGTCTGCCCGACCTGCAAGGCCCCGCTGCCCCCGGACGACGACCAATGCCCGCAATGCAGCCGTGACCTGGAAACGCCGCCGTCGACCTGGGCGCTGTTGCGTCTGTGGCGTTTTGCCCGGCCGTACCGCTTCCAGTTGCTGTCGGGCTTCCTGCTGACGCTGCTGTCCACCGCCGCGACGCTGGTGCCGCCGTACCTGACCATGCCGTTGATGGACAACGTGCTGATTCCCTACCAGAACGGGCTGCCCATCGATTACGACCGGGTCAAGCTGTACCTGGCCGGCCTGCTGGGCGCGGCGCTGGTGGCATGGAGCCTCGGCTGGGCCCGCACCTACCTGCTGGCACGGGTCTCCGAGCGCATTGGCGCGGACCTGCGCACCACCACCTACGAGCACCTGCTGCGGCTGTCGCTGGAGTACTTCGGCGGCAAGCGCACGGGCGACCTGATGGCCCGCATCGGCTCGGAAAGCGACCGCATCTGCGTGTTTCTGTCGCTACATTTGCTGGATTTTGCCACCGACGTGCTGATGATCGTCATGACGGCGGCCATCCTGATTTCGATCAACCCGTGGCTGGCGCTGGTGACGCTGGTGCCGCTGCCGTTCATCGCGTGGATGATCCACCTGGTGCGCGACCGGCTGCGCCATGGCTTCGAGAAAATCGACCGGATCTGGTCGGAGATCACCAACGTGCTGGCCGATACGATCCCGGGCATCCGCGTGGTCAAGGCCTTCGCGCAGGAAAAGCGCGAGGTGGAGCGCTTCCGCGAAGCCAACCGGCACAACCTGGCAATCAACGACCGGGTCAACGCGGTGTGGTCGCTGTTTACCCCGACCGTCACGCTGCTGACCGAGATCGGCTTGCTGGTGGTGTGGATCTTTGGCATCTGGCAGGTCTCGCACAAGGCGATCACGGTCGGCGTGCTAGTGGCCTTCCTCACCTATATCAGCCGCTTCTATACACGCCTGGATTCGATGAGCCGCATCGTTTCGGTCACGCAGAAGGCCGCCGCCGGCGCCAAGCGCATTTTCGATATCCTCGATCACGTCTCCAGCGTGCCGGAGCCCGCGCGGCCGGTGCACCTGGAGCGCGTGGAGGGCGCCATCGAGTTGCGCGACCTGGGCTTCCGCTATGGCAACCGTGCCGTGATCCGCGGGCTCAACCTGTCGATCGCGCCGGGTGAAATGATTGGCCTGGTCGGGCATAGCGGCTCGGGCAAGAGCACGCTGGTCAACCTGATCTGCCGCTTCTACGATGTCTCCGAAGGCGCGATCCGGCTGGATGGTGTCGATATCCGCTCGCTGCCGGTATCGGAGTTCCGCAGCCATATCGGGCTGGTGCTGCAGGAGCCGTTCCTGTTCTTCGGCACGATTGCCGAGAACATTGCCTACGGCAAGCCGGGTGCTTCGCGCGAAGAGATCATCGCCGCGGCGCGCGCGGCCCATGCGCACGAGTTCATCCTGCGCCTGCCGCATGGCTACGATTCTCTCGTGGGCGAGCGCGGGCAAGCGCTGTCCGGCGGCGAACGCCAGCGTATCTCCATCGCGCGCGCGCTGCTGATCAACCCGCGCATCCTGATCATGGACGAGGCTACCTCGTCGGTGGATACGACGACCGAGAAGGAAATCCAGAAGGCACTGGATAACCTGGTGCAAGGCCGCACCACCATCGCCATCGCCCACCGCTTGTCCACGTTGCGCAAGGCGGACCGCCTGGTGGTAATGGACCGCGGACAGATCGTGGAAGTCGGCAACCACGATGAGTTGCTGGCGCGCGAAGGCGCCTACTACAAGCTCTACCGCCGCCGATGCGGTCAGCGTGCAATAAGGATGGGAGCTCATATGCAGCAAGTCGATTTCAAGCTCTCCCGCAATGCCCTTGGCCGGCTGGTGTTGACCACGGCGGACGGCATCGTGCACGACGGCGTGGTTCCCGTGCGCGCCTTTCCGATCGCCGCGCCTGACGATGGCGTCGGCCTGATCAGCACCGATGGCCGCGAACTGGCCTGGCTGCCCCGCCTGGACACCTTGCCCGCGCCCGTGCGCGAGATGATCGAGGCGGAGCTGGCCAGCCGCGAATTCATGCCGGAGATCCGCCGCATCCGCTCGGTGTCGACCTATGCCACCCCCAGCACCTGGGAGGTGGAGACGGATCGCGGCCTCACCTCGCTGGTGCTGCGCGGCGAGGAAGACATCCGCCGCCTGGCCGGCTCCACGCTGCTGATCTCCGACAGCCACGGCATTCACTACCTGGTGCGCAACCTCACGGCCCTGGACAAGGGCAGCCGCAAGATCCTCGACCGCTTTCTCTGACCTGCGCTTCAGAGCTTGCCGGTGAAGATCACCCCGACCTGGCGGTCGGGGCGCATCGCAAACAGGTAGAGCTGGCCGGGCGCGGGCAAGCTATGCGTGGTGGTAGGGTCGTAGTAGGCGATGCCGCTCATCGGCGTGTTCGCGTAGAGGCAGGTCGGACCGCTCAACTGCAGGACGACGTTATAGACCTTGCCCTGGCGGCGCGGCGTGGCGGTTCCCGTAAAGCTGCAGCCCGAGCCGCTGCCATCGAGCGTGAAGTTGCCGCTGGCGTCGACCACCAGCCGCACGCCGCCCGCGGTGATCCCGCTGGTGTCGATGACGTTCGACGTGCCGTTGTAAGTCCCCTTCAGGCCGTCGGTGGTCGCAATGAAGTTGTAGTCGGTGCTGTAGGTGGCGTTGACGACCGTGCTCCTGCCGTTGCGATAGGTGACCTGCGCCTGGATCGACTTGCCTGGCACATAGGCTGCCAATAGGTTCGCCGCGGTCAGGCTGTAGCCCGCCGCCTCCTGATTGAAATCCAGCCCGTTGTTATTCGTGGTCAGCGCGCCGCTGCCCGAACTGTAGTTGCCGGTCAGTACGCCCCGCGACACGTCTGGTATGCCCGGCATGGCGTAAAAGGCGTAATAGACGTTCTCGTCCAGCACCAGGATGTTGAACCGCTCGTTGGTGGCGGAGGTGCCGATGTAGAAGCCCGAGCCGAGCGCGATGGTGTCGGGCGCCGCCGGGATCACCGGCGTCGTCGGAGCCGTGGGTGTCGTCGGCGTCGTGGACGTAGCGGCGGGTGGGGTGCGCACGATCGCCAGTCCGCCATCGTTGTCGCCCGATCCGCCACAGCCTGCCAGTGCCAGTGCAATGCCCGCAGCCCCAATGAGTCTCTTCATTTGTACCTTGCCTGTTCCCGTGCGCATGGGCGCCTCTAGCGCCGCTTTTCGATTGCCGAAAAAATGTCGACTGTAACAGATGATTACAAATTGCCGATGACCTTGCCGCTTGCTGGCCGGGCCGCGCATGCCCGAGCGCGCAAAAAAAGACGCCCGCGCAGGAGTGCGCGGGCGCTGGAGGGCAACCCCGGACGTGAGGCCACGATGGCCTGCGTCAGGAAGCCCGCCTCTGCAGAGGCAGCTTGCGTAGATGATGCAGGCCCAGGGGAGTTCTGTGAATCGGACGAGTCTTAAGCCGGCGGAAATTGCCTGCTTTTTTCGGCGATTTTTTGAGGGGAGAGTGGGGGCTTTGTATCGCCCCCCCCATTATCAAAGCCGGAAAAAAAAAATAAAACCCCGAGGATACTAATCCTCGGGGTTTTGGTAGTCCCGGAAATAGCCGGAACTGAATATTGGTGGAGCCGGCGGGAATCGAACCCGCGTCCGCAAGCCCTCCACAGAGAGTTCTACATACTTAGTCCTGCCATTTGATTTAACCGGTGCATCGCGGACGGACACGCTCTACAACGGCGATTCACTAGATTTTCGTCCCTAGGTCCGTGACAAACTCAGGGCTTATCTGGCGTTAATGACCTCGCGTAGTCTTGCGACTCTAGCCCGCCAGCGAGCCAGTGCGAGGACGGCCGCAATTAAGCGGCCAGTGCGTAACGTTCGTCGTTAGCAGTTATTGCATTCCCATTGATTAACGAGGTGACGGGTCCTCGGTATGCCCTCCACTGCTTTGTAACCCACGTCGAAACCAGGTCGGCCCCTGCGTGAACTGTGTGAACAGTGTCAAGAAGGGTCATTGTACTCTGTTGGAGGCCCCAGGTGTGAATGCCTTCCGGGCCTCCTGTAGCGTCAGCGCTGTCCGCTGGGGGCCAGCAGGGCGATCAGCTCGCTGGGATGGCGTACCAGGTAGTCGGCGCCCCATGTTTCTGGTGGCTCGTCGTCGCCACAATAGCCGTAGGCAGCGGTGATGGTGATCATGCCGGCGGCCTTGCCGGCCTGGATGTCGCGCACGTCGTCGCCGACGTACACGCAGCGCCCGGGCGCCACGCCGCTGACTTCAGCGGCATGCAGCAGCGGCGCCGGGTGGGGCTTGGCGTGCGCCGTGGTGTCGCCGCTGACCACGGCCGAGGCGCGCGGCGCCAGCCCGATGGCGGCGACCAGCGGCGCGGTGAAGCGCGTGATCTTGTTGGTGACGATGCCCCAGCGGATGCCGGCGGACTCCAGCGCCTCCAGCACCTCGGCCATGCCGTCGAACAGGCGAGTATGCACCGCGATATCGGCCTCGTAGTAATCGAGGAAGGTATCGCGCAGCGCGGGGAACTCGGGGTCGGCCGGGTTCTTGCCGAAGGCGGCGCCGATCAGGCCGCGCGCGCCGTGCGACGCGACCGGGCGGAGTTTCTCGTAGGCCACGGGCGGGCGGCCGTGCTCGGTGACGAGACGGTTCGCGGCCGCGGCCAGGTCGGGCGCGGTGTCGGCAAGGGTGCCGTCGAGATCAAAAAAGACTGCGTCGTAGGTGCGCATGTTCAGGCGAGCCGGCGAAATGCCATCAAATAGTTCACATCGGTGTCCCGGCCCAGCGCGTAGACCTGGGTCAGCGGGTTGTAGGTCATGCCGCGCATCTCGACGAGCTCAAGCCCGGTGTTGCGGGCGTAGCGTGCGAGTTCGGACGGCGTGATGAATTTGTCGTAGTCATGCGTGCCGCGCGGCAGCATGTTGAGCACGTATTCAGCACCGACCACGGCCAGCAGATAGGCCTTCAGGTTGCGGTTGATGGTGGAGCAGAACACGTAGCCGCCCGGGCGTACCAGCGTGGCGCAGGCGCGCAGGATCGATTGCGGGTCGGGCACGTGTTCCAGCATCTCCATGCAGGTCACGACATCGACGCTGGCGGGCATGCGCGCCGCCAGGGCTTCGGCGGCGATCTCCTCGTAGGTCACTGTCACGCCGGACTCGAGGCTGTGCAGGTCGGCGACCTTCAGTGCCTTGGTGGACAGGTCGATGCCGCGCACCGTTGCGCCGGTGCGCGCCATGCTCTCCGCC
>NZ_AHJE01000104.1 GCF_000243095.1 Cupriavidus basilensis OR16
ACAAGTATCCTGACATGGAGGGCAAGACAAAAAAGTAGGTCGCCTCCCCGCAGGGGAGGTGAAACTGCAGTTGAAGTTGCAGTTGAAGCTGAAGTTGCAGTTTCAAACACCACCAACCCTCCCCCGTCACCCCCCTGTCACAGCCCCCAAACCCTTTTAGTGTATCCTTCAACCGATATCCACCCCGCGCTCGTCGCGCCATGAACGACCCTTATCCCAGTTCGAAGTCAGCCGACCGTCCCCGATCCCTGCTCGAACGGCTCTCGGATTTCATCTCTCCGGAGCCCGACTCCCGTGCCGAATTGCTCGAGGTGCTCCAGGATGCGCATGCGCGCAACCTGATCGACGCCGACTCGCTTTCCATGATCGAAGGCGTGTTCCAGGTATCCGAGCTCACCGCGCGCGACATCATGGTCCCCCGCGGCCAGATGGACACCGTCAATATCGCGGACGCGCCGGAGAGCTTCATTCCCTTCATGCGGCAGACAGCGCACTCGCGCTTTCCGGTCTATGAGGGCAGCCGCGACAACATCATCGGCATCCTGCTCGCCAAGGACCTCTTGCGGTATTACACCGACGAGGAGTTCGACCTGCGCGAAACCTTGCGCCCGGCGGTGTTCATTCCGGAATCCAAGCGCCTCAATATCCTGTTGCGCGACTTCCGCATCAACCGCAACCACATCGCCATGGTGGTGGACGAGTACGGCGGCGTTGCCGGGCTGGTCACCATTGAAGACGTGCTGGAGCAGATCGTGGGCGACATCGAGGATGAGTTCGACCTCGACGAGGACCATGACAACATCGTGCAGTTGCCCGATGGCGGCTGGCGCGTGCATGGGCTGACCGAAATCGAGCAATTCAACGAAACCTTCGGCACGCAATTCTCGGATCACGACGTCGATACCGTGGGCGGCTTGCTGAGCAACCACTTGGGCCACGTGCCGCATCGCGGCGAAGTGGTGGTACTGCCGCCGATGCGCTTCGAAGTCCTGCGTGCCGACGCCCGCCAGGCGCACCTGCTGCTGGTACGCCACGAGGCCCCGCTCACCCCGCCCGACGTGGACGGCGCATGAAGCGCCTTGTCCAGGCATGGTCCGGCGCCGCCAGCGCCGGACGCGACGACGCGCGCGGCGTGAGCCTGCCCCGCCTTCTGCTGGCCGCCGTGCTGGGCGTAGCCCATACCCAGGCCTACGCGCCGCACACCTGGTGGTGGCTGCAACTGCTGTCGCTGGCGGGGCTGGTGGCACTGGCCGCCGATGCGCCGCGCGCCCGTGGCGCGGCCGCTACCGGCTACGCCTTCGGCCTCGGCTGGTTCCTCTCCGGCATCTGGTGGCTCTATATCAGCATGCACGTCTACGGCGAGATGCCAGCGTGGATGGCGATGCTTGCCGTGCTGCTGTTCGGCGCCTTCCTCTCGCTCTATCCGGCGCTGGCCTGCGCGGCCTGGCACTGGCTGACTGCCCGCCGGGCGCGCACCACCGCGCTGACGCTGCTTGCGCCGCTCGCCTTTGGCGCGGCCTGGGGGCTGTCGGAGTGGTTGCGCGGCGTGGTCTTCACCGGTTTTCCGTGGCTGTCGAGCGGCTACGCCCATACCGATGGCCCGCTCGCCGGCTTCGCGCCGCTGGTGGGCGTGTATGGCATTGGCGCGCTGGCTGCGACCGTGGCCGCGTTGCTGGTGGCCGCCGTGCGCGGCTTTGGCCGCGGCGGCGCGAACCCGCGCGGCATCCGCGCCGGCGCCATCGCCCTGGCCGCTGCCGTGGCGCTGCCGCTGGCCGGCGCCGCGCTGGTGCCGATCGCCTGGACCACGCCTGCCGGCAAACCCATTTCGGTGCGGCTGCTGCAAGGCAATGTGGCGCAGGACATCAAGTTCGAGCCTGCCGGTGTGCAGCGCTCGCTAGAGTTGTACCGCGACCTGATCACGGCCGCCCCGGCCGATCTGGTGGTGACGCCCGAGACAGCGTTCCCAGTGATCCTGCAGGACCTGCCGGTGGATATCGCCATCGCGGTACGCGACTTCACCGTGGCCAGCGGCACCACCGTGCTGTTCGGCGCCGCCGGCGCGGATTCGCCGGTCGATTTCACCAACAGTGTCTTCGGCCTGGGCCCGCTGACCGAACGGTTGTACCGCTACAACAAACACCATCTGGTACCGTTCGGCGAGTTCATTCCCTTCGGCTTCCACTGGTTCGTAGACATGATGAAGATGCCGCTGGGGGACTTCCGCCGCGGCGGACTGGACCAGGCGCCTCTGCCGGTGCGCGGCATCATGGTGGCGCCCAATATCTGCTACGAGGATTTGTTCGGCGAGGAAATCGCCGAAACGCTGCGCAGCCAGAAGGTGCCGGCCAACATCCTGGCCAACGTGACCAACCTGGCTTGGTTCGGCGACACCATCGCACTGGACCAGCACCTGCAGATCTCGCGCATGCGCGCGCTGGAAACGCGCCGGCCGATGCTGCGCTCGACCAATACCGGCATGACGGCCGTGGTGACGCCGGATGGCGTGGTGGCGGGACAACTGCCGACCTTCACCGTCGGCACGCTCACCGTCAATGTGCAGGGCACGCAGGGTTTCACCCCCTACGTGCACTGGGGCAATATGCCGGCGCTGGCGGCATGCCTGCTGGTGCTGGCACTAGCGGCCTGGCGCCGCCGGCAAGGCTGACGGCGGCGGATCGGCCGGCCTGCGCCAGCCTCGTCGTCAGGCGGACCGACATGACCGGTGTCCCCGTAACTGGATTGTTTCAAACGTTGCGGCTGTTATGCACAGCTCTGCCTAATACTGTATACAAAAACACTAACGGCCAGTATCCAGCAAGGCTTTAGCACCCTTCGGTGTTTACCCGATTCGTTGCAAAACGCCGACACCACTTGCCAGCCCCGCGGGCGGGATTGGACGCCCTGACCTATGCAAGGGCCGTGCCGATGGCTGGCGGCGCCAAAAAAACCGATAGAATTCAGGGTTTGGCACGATCTTCGTGAGGCGCCGCGGCAACTTTGCCGCCACGCCGTCCGCCCTTGCTTGCTGGCCTGCGTGCAGGCCCTTACTAGTCTTCGCCTATGCTGACCTTCCAACAAATGATCCTCACCCTGCAGGCCTACTGGGACCGGCAGGGTTGTGCACTCTTGCAACCTATCGATCTGGAGGTCGGCGCCGGCACCTCGCACGTGCATACCTTCCTGCGCGCGATCGGCCCGGAACCGTGGCGGGCCGCCTATGTTCAGCCGTCGCGCCGCCCCAAGGACGGGCGCTACGGTGAGAACCCCAACCGCCTGCAGCACTACTACCAGTACCAGGTAGTGCTCAAGCCAGCACCCGAGAACATCCTGGAGCTGTACCTCGGCTCGCTGGAAGCGCTCGGCCTGGACCTCAAGCAGAACGACATCCGCTTTGTCGAGGACGACTGGGAGAACCCCACGCTCGGCGCCTGGGGCCTGGGCTGGGAAGTCTGGCTCAACGGCATGGAAGTCACCCAGTTCACGTACTTCCAGCAGGTTGGCGGCATCGATTGCAAACCCATCACCGGCGAGATCACCTACGGCATCGAGCGTCTGGCGATGTACCTGCAGAAGGTCGATAACATCTATGACCTGGTGTGGACCGAGTGGGAAGAGAACGGCAAGACGCGCCGGCTAACCTACGGCGACGTCTATCACCAGAACGAAGTGGAGCAATCCACCTACAACTTCGAGCAAAGCAACACCGAGATCCTGTTCCGCCACTTCGCCGAGCATGAGTCCGAAGCCAAGCGCCTGATGGGCGCCGTCGAAGCCACGCAGCAGGACGCGCCAGCTGAAGTCGCCAAGCGCCTGGCGCTGCCGGCCTACGAGCAACTGCTCAAGGCCGCCCACACCTTCAACCTGCTGGACGCGCGCGGCGCGATCTCGGTCACCGAGCGCGCGGCCTACATCGGCCGCATCCGCAACCTGTCGCGGCTGGTGGCCCAGGCCTACTACGACTCGCGCGAGTCGCTCGGCTTCCCGATGTGCGAGCGCGAGGCTGCCGCATGACCCGCACGGCGCGCAGCGCGCTATGCCGCGGCGCTGCCATGGCGCTGATGGCCTTGGGGGCACTTGGTGCCGCCCAGGCCACCGTGCCCATGCCGAGCCCGCAGGTGCTGTACCTGCCGGCCGACCTGTCCAATGTGTGCGAGGCCAATCCGCAGGCCCTGCAGCAGGCGATCGACCGGCACTGGCATGGCGCCTTCGGTCCGAACAACTCGCTGGACCAGTGGACCCAACTGGTGCGCACGTTCTCGTGCGATCTGTCCGGGTCCAAGGACCTGGGCTGGCACCGCGTGCCGCTGCGCGCCTATGAAAGCGCCATCCGTTATCCGCTCTCGTGGGTCGAGACCGAGACGGTCAACGGGCGCGTACGCCGGCAGATCAAGACGTACTACTCGGCCGCGCAACTGCCGCCCAAGATCGATTTCTGGGTGAGCGGGCGCATCGACGAGATCCGCTACGACAAGCGGCTGCGCCGCCTTGATGCCCGCTTCTTCGCGCCCCGTCCCGCCCCTGGCGGCCGTGGCGGCAGCGCAAGCAACGGCGGCAATGGCACCAATGGCACCAGCGCAGATACGCAGTGCGTAGCAACCACGCTGCAATTCCGCCAGCAAAACGGCCTGTGGCTGTTGTCCGGCGTAGAACCTACTATTGCACCGCGCTGCTAAAGCGCAGCGGGTGCCACAACTTGTTGGAAACGATTCATGTCGCAACTCCTGACCGATTCGAACGATACGCTGCTGATCGAACTGTTCACCGAAGAGCTCCCGCCCAAGGCGCTGGCACGCCTGGGCGACGCCTTCGCGCAGGGCCTCTTCGCCGGCCTGTCCGAGCGTGGCCTGGTAGGTGACGGCGCCACCGTGACCGCGTTCGCCACGCCGCGCCGGCTGGCCGCACAGGTCACCAAAGTGCGCCGCAACGCGCCCGACCGAGAGCAGCGCGAAAAAGTGCTGCCGCTGACCGTGGCGCTGGACGCCAGCGGCCAGCCCACCGCTCCACTGTCCAAGAAGCTGGCCGCCCTCGCCAAGTCGGTAGGCGTCGAGGCGATCGACTGGCAAACCCTGGAGCGCGCCTCCGACGGCAAGGCCGACGCCTTCTTCTACCGCTACACCGCGCGCGGCGCCGAACTGGGCGCCGGGCTGCAGGCTGCGCTGGACGACACCATCGCCAAGCTGCCCATCCCCAAGCTGATGAGCTACCAGCGCCCGGACGGCAGCACGGTGCATTTCGTGCGCCCCGCGCATGCCTTGATTGCACTGCTGGGCACCGAGGTGGTGCCGGTCAGCGTGCTGGGCCTGCAGGCCGGCCGCACCACGCGCGGCCATCGCTTCCTCTCCAGCGGCGAGATCGAGATCGCGCACGCCGGCGAATACGCAGCCGTGCTGGCGTCGCAAGGCCGCGTGCTGGCCAGCTACGCGGATCGCCGCGAACGCATCCGCACCATGCTGCTGGAACAGGCGGGCGCCGACCAGGTCGTGATGCCCGAGGCGCTGCTCGATGAAGTCAACTCGCTGGTGGAATGGCCGGTGGTCTATCCTTGCCACTTCGAGGAGGTCTTCCTCGAAGTGCCGCAGGAATGCCTGATCCTGACCATGCAGACCAACCAGAAATACTTCGCGCTGACCGATGCCGCCGGCCACCTGCGCAACCGCTTCCTGGTGGTCTCCAACCTGGCCACCGATACGCCGGAGTCCATCATCAGCGGCAACGAGCGCGTGGTGCGCCCGCGTCTGGCGGACGCCAAGTTCTTCTTCGACCAGGACCGCAAGAAGACCCTGGCCTCGCGCGTGCCGCAACTGGCCAACGTGGTCTATCACAACAAGATCGGCACGCAACTCGACCGCGTGCAGCGCCTGCAGCAGATCGCCGGCCACGTCGCCGATGCGCTAGCCGCGGCCGGCATTGCCGTGGAGAAGGCGGCCGCCATGCGTGGCGCCGAGCTCGCCAAGGCCGACCTGCTGACCGACATGGTCGGCGAGTTCCCGGAACTGCAAGGCACCATGGGCACGTACTACGCGCGCCACGACGACGAAGCCGAATCCGTGGCGCTGGCCTGCTCCGAGCACTATCGCCCGCGCTTTGCCGGCGACGCCCTGCCGGGCGGCCCGGTGAGCCTGGCCGTGGCGCTGGCCGACAAGCTGGAAACGCTGGTCGGCATCTGGGGCATCGGCCTGTCGCCCACCGGCGAGAAGGACCCGTTCGCGCTGCGCCGCCACGCGCTCGGCATCCTGCGCATGCTGGTCGAGACCCCGCTGCCGCTGTCGATCGACGCGCTGCTCGAACTCACCCAGCAGGCTTTCGCCGGCATTGCCGCGGTCAAGCCCGCGCAAGCCGCGATTGCCGATTTCCTGTACGACCGCCTGCGCGGCTACCTGAAGGACAAGGGCTACACCACCAATGAGGTGGAAGCCGTGGTGAGCCTGCGCCCGCAGCGCCTGGACGACATCCTGGCCCGCCTGGAAGCCGTGCGCACCTTTGCCGCCCTGCCCCAGGCCGAAGCGCTGGCCGCGGCCAACAAGCGCATCACCAACATCCTGCGCAAGAACACGGACCCCGTAGGCACGGTGCAGCCGGCCCTGCTGCAGGAAGCCGCCGAAAGCGCGCTGTACAAGGCGGTGGAAAGCGTGCGTCCGCAGGTGGATGCCGCCTTCGCCAATGGCGACTTCGCCACCGCGCTGCGCGACCTGGCGCAACTGCGCGAGGCGGTCGACCAGTTCTTCAACGACGTCATGGTGATGGCCGAAGACCCACAGCTGCGCGCCAACCGGCTCGCGCTGCTGGCCTCGCTGCACGTGCTGGCCAATCGCGTGGCCGACATCTCCAAGCTGGCCGCGTAAGCGGCGCGGCACCATACCGGGAAGCCATCATGCCGCAGACACCACCCAAGCTTGTCGTGCTCGATCGCGACGGGGTCGTCAACCTCGACAGCGACCAGTTCATCAAGACGCCGGATGAATGGATCCCCATCGATGGCAGCCTGGAAGCGATCGCCGCGCTCAACCAGGCCGGCTATCGCGTGGTGATCGTCAGCAACCAGTCCGGCATTGGCCGCGGCCTGTTCGAGATGAGCGCGCTCAACGCCATGCACGAGAAGATGCACAAGGCGCTGGCCAACCTCGGCGGGCGCGTCGACGCGGTCTTCTTCTGCCCGCATACGGCGGCGGACTGCTGCGATTGCCGCAAGCCCAAGCCCGGCATGCTCGCGCAGCTGGCCGAGCGCTTTGGCGTCGAACTCAAGGGCGTGCCGCTGGTGGGCGACTCCCTGCGCGACCTCGAAGCCGGGCTGGCGGTGGGCTGCGCCCCACACCTGGTGCTGACCGGCAAAGGCCCCAAGACCGAGAAAAAGGGCGGCCTGCCGCCCGGCACGCTGATCCACGACGACCTGCGTGCCTTTGCACGCTGGCTGCTCACCGGCGATGGCGCCCCGCGCCAGGCCGGCTCCTGAACCCAACTCCCGCACCGATGATTTTTCTCCGCTCCTTGCTGTTCGCGTTGTTCCTCCTGGTAGTGACGCCGCCCTATGCCTGCGCGTGCTTCATCGTCTTTCCGTTCATGAATGCCGACCGCCGCTACCTCTTCGTGCGCGGCTGGCCGCGGCTGGTGACCGGCGCGGCCGCGCTGATCTGCGGCATCCGCTACCGCTATGAAGGCCAAGAGCATTTCGCTGGCATGCTCGACAAGCCGGTGGTGGTGCTGTCCAAGCACCAGTCGGCATGGGAGACCGTGGCCTACCTGGCCACCATGCCCAAGCCGATGTGCTTCGTGTTCAAGCGCGAACTGCTGATGGTGCCCTTCTTCGGCTGGGCGCTGGGCATGCTCAAGATGGTGCACATCAACCGCAAGGAAGGCACCCGCGCCTTCGCCTCGGCCGTGCGCCAGGGCCGCGAGCGCCTGGCCGAAGGCGCCTGGATCATCATGTTCCCGGAGGGCACGCGCACGCCGTCGGGCCTGGAGAAAACACGCTACAAGAGCGGCGGCGCCCGCCTTGCCGTGGAGACCGGCGCATGGGTGATCCCGATGGCGGTCAACTCGGGCCGCCTGTGGCCGCGCAACTCGTTCCTCAAGTACCCGGGCCTGATCACGGTCTCCGTCGGCGCGCCGATCTCGTCGGCCAACAAGACGGCCGACCAGGTCAATCAAGAGGTCGAGGCGTGGATCGAACAAGATATGCGTAGAATCGACGCCGAGAGCTACCGGAGCAAAACGCCCGCATGAAATTGCTGCGCCCGACCCCTGACTCCCCCGGTTCCCAGATGGAGCTGCCACTGTCCGACGCCCTCACGGGCGAGGACAGGGTGCCAGGCATGGTGCCAGGCGGGTTGGCGCCGGCGCAGCCCAATTCGCCAACGGCACAGCCCTGGCCCCAGCCGCAGCCCAATGCGCGGCGGCTGCTGGTGGGTGAGCGCGCCGTGCACTACACGCTCAAGCGCTCGTCGCGCCGTACCATCGGCTTCACCGTGGACGACCGCGGCCTGTCCATCACGGCGCCGCGCTGGGTCACGCTGGCCGACATCGAGTCGGCCATTCTGGAAAAGCAGCGCTGGATCTTCAACAAGCTGGGCGAATGGCAGCACCGCGAAGCCCGTCGCGTGCTGCCCACCGTGCAATGGCGCGAAGGCGCCAGCCTGCCCTTCCTGGGCAAGCCCATCACGCTGCAGCTGGAGTCTCCCGCCGGCATGCTGCTGTTCGATGCCGAGACCCGCGTTCTCCATCTTGCGCTGCCCGGGCATGCCGACGAGCAGCAGATCAAGGATCGCGTGCAAGGCTGGCTGCAGCACCAGGCACGGCGCCTGCTGGCGCAGCGGCTCGAAATCTACGCGGAAAAGCTCGGCGTGCGGCATAGCGCGTTTGCGCTGACCTCCGCCGCGACACGCTGGGGCAGTTGCACCGCCGACGGCAAGATCCGCCTGAACTGGCGCTTGATGCATTTTCCGCTGTCGATGATCGACTACGTCGCCGCCCATGAGCTGGCGCATCTCAAGGAGATGAACCATAGCCCCAGGTTCTGGGATACGGTGGCATCGATCTTTCCGGAGTTCCGGGATGCCCGCGCGCAATTGCGGGCCCACCCGCCCGAGTTGCTGCCCACGTTCTAAGCTGGGCCTTGATTTGAAACGGGAAAATGGCATGCCTGTGCCAAGGCAAACCCGTTGCTTCCAACCCGTTTAGAATATCCGGCCTATCCCAAAACAAAATCAGGCCTCTCCCAAAATGCGACTCCTGCACACCATGCTCCGCGTCGGCGACCTGCAACGCTCGATCGACTTCTACACCCGCATCCTCGGCATGCAACTGCTGCGCGAGAGCGACAACACCGAGTACAAGTACCGCCTCGCCTTCGTCGGCTACGGCCCGGAATCCGAAACCGCGGTGCTGGAGCTGACCTATAACTACGGCGTGGAAAAATACGAGATGGGCACCGCCTACGGCCATATCGCGCTGGAGACCGACAACGCGGCGGCCACCTGCGAGCGTATCCGCGCTGCCGGCGGCAACGTCGTGCGCGAAGCCGGCCCGGTCAAGGGCGGCACCACGGTGATCGCTTTCGTCGAAGACCCGGACGGCTACAAGATCGAGCTGATCGAGCGCAACTCGACCCGCGACGCCAGCCGTCCTTGAGGTGAGCACGCCCCTGGCAAGCCGGCGCCCGCTCGATGGCACGGCCGTCACGCTGATGGTGGTGCTGTGCCTGGCCTGGGGACTGCAGCAAGTGGTCATCAAGGCGACGGCGCCGCTGATGGGCGCGGTGCTGCAGGCCGGCGTGCGCTCTGCCGTGGCAGCGTTGCTGGTGTTCGGCTTTGCCGCCTGGCGCCGCACGCCGCTGTGGCAACCCGACGGCACGCTGGGTGCCGGGCTGCTGGCTGGACTCCTGTTCGGCGCCGAGTTCTTCTGCATCTTCGTCGGGCTCGGCCACACCACCGCCTCGCGCATGGCGGTGTTCCTCTACACCGCGCCCATCTTTACCGCGCTCGGCCTGCATCTGAGCGTGGCCGGCGAACGCCTCCGGCGCGGGCAATGGCTGGGCGTCGGGCTGGCCTTCTGCGGCATGGCGCTGGCCTTTGCCGATGGCAT
This sequence comes from Cupriavidus basilensis OR16, assembly GCF_000243095.1. Lineage (GTDB taxonomy): Bacteria > Pseudomonadota > Gammaproteobacteria > Burkholderiales > Burkholderiaceae > Cupriavidus > Cupriavidus basilensis_D. The sequence goes on from NZ_AHJE01000104.1 coordinate 10,078, forward strand.
CGCGGCACCACCCGCGCATGGCGGCAGCACGCTGGTGGGCGATGCGCTGGGGATCCTCGCCGGATTCCTGTGGGCTGCCACCACGGTGGTGGTGCGCGCCAGCAAGCTGGCCTCGGCCGCGCCCAGCAAGACACTGCTCTACCAACTGGCGGTTTCGGCGGTCATGTTGCTGGCCATGGCGCTGGCCGCGGGCCAGCATCTCCATGCGCGCGTTGACGGCCTGGTCATTGCCAGCCTGTTCTACCAGTCGGTGCTGATCGCGTTTGCCAGCTACCTGACCTGGTTCTGGCTGCTGCAGCAGTACCTGGCTTCGCGCTTGTCGGTGTTTTCGTTTTTGACGCCATTGTTCGGGGTGGCATTTGGCGTGGTGCTGATGCATGACGCCGTAGGCATGCGGTTTGCGATTGCCGCGGTGCTGGTGTTGGGGGGGATTGTGTTGGTGAATCGGCGGGAGTAAAGGGGGGCTGGGGTCGGGGCTGCAACTGCAACTTCAGCCGCAAAATCAGCTTCAGATTCAAGGGCTTAACTGCAACTTCAACGGCAGTTTCACC
>NZ_AHJE01000103.1 GCF_000243095.1 Cupriavidus basilensis OR16
GCAGCTTTTCGCCGTAGACCGACAGGATGCCGGACAGGAATTCCTCCAGCTTGGCGTAGTTGAAGGGCTTTTCGCTGCGGAAGACGAACGAACCGATGCGGTCGGTGTGGTTGTGGTGATGGTGGTGGTCGTGCTGGTGACCGTGGCCGTGATCTTGGTCATGGTGGTCATGGTCGCAGTCATCCTCGCAATGGTCGCCATGGGCGTGCGCGTGGTCGTGATCGTGCTCTTCGGCCTCGGCACGCAGGAAATCCGGGTCGATTTCCAGCTTTTCGTTCAGGTTGAAGCCCCGAAGGTCAAAGATCGTGTCGATTGGCGCTTCGCCAAAATGCGCCGTGCGCACGGGCGCGCGGGGGTTCATATGCAGCAGGCGGTGGCGCAGGTCGGCGATCTCGCCCTCCGGCACCAGGTCGGCCTTGGTCATGAAGATGGCGTCGGCAAAGCCCACCTGGCGCTGCGCTTCTTCCTGCTTGTCGAGCTGCTGGTTGGCGTGCTTGGCGTCCACTAGCGTGATCACGGCGTCCAGCAGGTAGCGCTGGGCGATCTCGTCGTCCATGAAGAAGGTCTGCGCTACGGGGCCGGGGTTGGCCACGCCCGTGGTTTCGATCACGACGCGGTCGAAATCGATCTCGCCGGCGTCGCGCCGGGTCATCAACTGCGACAGCGCCGCCACCAGGTCGCCGCGGATGGTGCAGCAGATGCAGCCGTTGCTGCAGATGCAGCCGTTGCTCATCTGCACGATCTGCTCGCGGCCATCCTGCACCAGGATCTCGTTGTCGATGTTCTCTTCGCCGAACTCGTTTTCGATCACGGCGATCTTCATGCCGTGCTGCTCGCTCAGGATGCGCTTGAGCAGGGTGGTCTTGCCGCTGCCGAGGAAGCCGGTCAGGATCGTGACCGGAATCAGTTTGGACATTATTTTCTCCGGGAAGGGATGCCGCTTTGGCCTGTCGTGCGCGGGTTAAGTGTGGTTTGGGTGACTTGTTCGTTCATTCATGTCGCGGACGGGCGGGCAGGGCCGCCGCTCAGCCATGCTTGCCGTGGGTGCGTGCGCCGCATTCGGCGCAAATGCCGTTGACGGTCAGCTCCACATGCTCAACGGCAAAGCCGCTCGGCACCTTGGGCGCGGCTTGCGCCGGCGCGCTGACGCTGTCCAGGCAGAAGGTGCGGTCGCAGCGGTTGCAGTGGAAGTGGCTGTGCTGCCGATGCACCTGCGCGCGCGCCGCTTCGTGCTCGACCAGGCTGAAGCGGAAAACGCGGTCGTGGCCAGCCCGTTTCTGGGCCAGCCCTTGCTCGACCAGCCAGTCGAGCACGCGGTACACGGTCACGCGGTCGATCGCTTCGCCATCGGCCGGCATGCGGTCGATCACGGCCTGATGGGTCAGTGGCTCATGGCTCTCCATCAGGCAGGCCAGGATGCCAAGACGCGGCTGGGTCACACGGGCGCCCAGCTCGCGCAGGCGTTCGTGGGCGGCGTCCAGGGTAGTCGGCGCGGGGGGCATGGCGGATCCAGGCATGGCCTGGGTGGGGGAGGGGCTGCTGCTCATGGACCGATTTAACCATAGCGCTCCGGGTGATGCAATTCAGTTGCGTCAACTCAGCGTCAACTCAGCGTCAACTCAGCATCAACTCGGCATCAACTCGGCGTCAACTCGGCGTCAACGCAGCGGCGCAACCGGCATCCGCACCGTCCGCGCCTTCAGGCTCCCGGATTGCGTCTATCATCGCCAGCAGGTTCCGAGACGCGAGGAGACACCCCATGCAGAACGACGCCAGCGCCCTGCTGTTCCCCAATTTCGAACCCTTTCGCCTGCACGTCGGCGACGTCGGGATCGCCGGTGTGCGCGGCGGCTCCGGCCCGCCGCTGTTGCTGCTGCACGGGCATCCGCAGAGCCACCTGATCTGGCACAAGGTGGCGCCCGCGCTGGCCGATCGCTTTACCGTCATCGCCACCGACCTGCGCGGCTACGGCAGCAGCAGCGCGCCGCCGGGCGACGCCGGCTTGGCGACCTATAGCAAGCGCGCCATGGCGCAGGACCAGGTGGCGGTGATGGCGAAACTGGGCTTCGACCGCTTCGCGCTATGCGCCCACGACCGCGGCGCGCGCGTGGCGCACCGGCTGATCGCGGACCACCCGGGCCGTGTCGCGCGCGCCATGCTGCTGGACATCGCGCCCACGCTGGCCATGTACGAGCGCACCAGCATGGCGTTTGCCGCCGCCTACTGGCACTGGTTCTTCCTGATCCAGCCGGCGCCGTTCCCGGAAACGCTGATCAACGCCGAGCCCGAGTTCTACCTTAACAAGCTGATGGGCCTGCGTCATGCCGGGCTAAGCCCGTTCGTGCCCGACGCGATGGCCGCCTACACCGCTGCCATGCGCGATCCCGCCCGCGTGCACGCGATGTGCGAGGACTACCGCGCGGCAGCCACCATCGACCTGGACCATGACCGCGCGGACCGCGCCGCTGGCCACCGGCTGGATTGTCCGCTGCGCGTGCTGTGGGGCGAGCACGGCGTGGTGGCCCGCTGTTTCGAGCCGCTGTCGCTGTGGCAGGAGGTGGCGAGCGAGGTCAGCGGCCGCGCGGTGCCTTGCGGGCACTACATCCCGGAGGAGGCGCCCGAAGCGCTGCAGGAGGAAATGCTCGGTTTCTTTTGCTGATCTTCCCTTGCCATCCTGTTGCGCGCCGATTCCCGCGGGCTGCGCCGAGTTCGATACATTTGGCGTGCATTTGCGAAGAAATGTCTTAGCGGGTTATTCCGGATATTTGCCACTTTTCGACATTGATAGCATTGCGCTCCGGTCGCGCGGCCCAAGCTGCGGCGTCCGTATGCGCTGTGCCCGCGTCATGGTCGGCGCTGCCGCCCGGATCGGGCTGGCAGCGCAGGAATGGCAGCGCCCGACAGGGTGCGCCACTCCGGCCGGGGCAGCGTCGGAACGGGAATAGCAGGGTATCCAGGAGATAGCATGAAACGAGTTGCACAGTTTGTGGCTGCCGCGCTGACGGTTGGCGTAATGGGGGTGCATGCGGGCGCGCAGGCAGAGGAATTCCCCGGCAGCAAGCCGGTATCGGTCGTGGTGCCGTTTGCCGCTGGCGGCCCGACCGACAAGGTCTCGCGCGAGCTGGTCATGATCATGTCCAAGCACCTGGGTACCACGATGGTGATCGAGAACCTGGGCGGCGCGGGCGGCACCATCGGCGCCAAGAAGGTTGCGCAGGCCAAGGGGGACGGCTACACCATCCTGATCCACCATATCGGCATGTCCACCGCGCCGGCGCTATACCGCAACCTCGGCTTCGACCCGCTCAAGGACTTTGAAACCGTGGGCGAGATCGCCGACGTGCCGATGGTGATGGTCGGCAACAAGAACCTGCCGCCGGCCAGCTTCAAGGAGCTGCTGCCCTACATCAAGGCCAATGCCAGCAAGTTGTCGCTGGCCAATGCCGGCATCGGCTCGGCCTCGCACCTGTGCGGCCTGCTCTTCCTGAGCGCGATCCAGACCGATCTGACCACGGTGCCCTACAAGGGCACGGCGCCGGCGCTGACCGATATCCTGGGCGGCCAGGTCAACCTGATGTGCGACCAGACCACCAATATCGCAGGCCAGCTCAAGGCGGGTGCGCTCAAGCCCTATGCGGCCATGCAGAGCCGCCGCGTGGAAGCCTTCAAGGACATCCCGACGGCCGCAGAGCAAGGCCTGCCGGGTGTCGAAGTGAAGATCTGGCACGCCATGTACGCGCCCAAGGGCACGCCCAAGCCAGTGGTGGACAAGCTCTCGGCAGCGCTGCAAAAAGCGGTGACGGATCCGACTTTCCGCGCCAAGATGGCTGAGCTGGGCGCCGAAGCCGTGCCCGCGCAGCGCGCCACGCCGGAATCGCTGAAGACCTTCCTGGCCGGGGAGATCGGCAAGTGGAGCCCGGTCATCAAGAAGGCCGGCGTCTACGCCGACTGACCGGGCGCACGGATCGCCCTCGTCCGCGGGCAGCCGCCCGTGGATGGTGAAAAGGCCACGCACGAGATGCGTGGCCTTTTGTTTTCCAGCGGCATTGCCCGCGCGCGCAGGCGGCCGCCTCGTCTATATTGGTCTGATTGCCTTCGACGCGGCAAGGAATGCGCACGGTGGACCTCGCACGGCGGCCCTTGAATTCGGCCACCCCCGTCGCCACCTACCTCTCCGACACATTCTCGCGAAGCCATCATGGAACAGTATCACGGCACTACCATCGTCAGCGTCCGGCGCGGCAACCAGGTTGCAGTCGGCGGTGACGGCCAGGTCACACTCGGCAATATTGTGATGAAGGGCACGGCCCGCAAGGTCCGCCGCATCTACAACGGCAAGGTACTGGTTGGCTTCGCCGGCAGCACCGCCGATGCCTTCTCGCTGCTTGACCGCTTCGAGGCCAAGCTGGAGAAGTACCAGGGCAACCTGACCCGCGCCGCCGTCGACCTCGCCAAGGACTGGCGCTCGGATCGCGCGCTGCGCCGGCTCGAGGCCATGCTGATCACCGCCGACCGCGACACCACGCTGGTGATCACCGGCAACGGCGATGTGCTCGACCCTGAAGGCGGCGTGGCCGCGATCGGCTCGGGCGGTGCTTATGCCCAGTCGGCGGCCAAGGCGCTGGTGGAGAACACCGAGCTTTCGCCCAAGGACATCGTCGAGAAGTCGCTGGGCATCGCCGGCGAGCTCTGCATCTACACCAACACCAATTTCGTCATCGAGACGCTGGAATGAGCGTCGGCCGGCCGCGCAATCGCCTGACGCGCGGCCGCCTGGGCCCGGATGCCGCCCCGCTCCGGTCCGTCGTCTTCCTCTGAACGGATACCATGTCGCATACCATGACCCCGTCGGAAATTGTTTCCGAACTCGACAAGCACATCATCGGCCAGACCAAGGCCAAGAAAGCGGTAGCGGTTGCGCTGCGCAATCGCTGGCGCCGCCAGCAGGTGGAAGAACCGCTGCGCCAGGAAATCACGCCCAAGAACATCCTGATGATCGGGCCGACCGGCGTCGGCAAGACCGAGATCGCGCGCCGCCTGGCCAAGCTGGCCGATGCGCCGTTCATCAAGATCGAGGCCACGAAGTTCACCGAAGTGGGCTACGTGGGCCGCGACGTGGACACCATCGTGCGCGACCTCGCCGAGATGGCGGTCAAGCAGGCGCGCGAATCCGAAATGAAGAAGGTGCGCGCCAAGGCCGAGGAAGCCGCCGAGGACCGCCTGCTCGACGTGCTGCTGCCGCCGCCGCGCGATATCGGCTTCAACCAGCCCGAGGAAAAGGATTCCAACACCCGTCAGGTGTTCCGCAAGAAGCTGCGCGAGGGTCAGCTTGACGACAAGGAAATCGAGCTCGAGGTTGCCGCCGGCTCGCCGAACATGGACATCATGGGTCCTCCGGGCATGGAAGACATGACCGAGCAGATCCGTACCATGTTTGCCGGCCTGGGCCAGGGCAAGAAGGCGCGCCGCAAGATGAAGGTGCACGAAGCCTTCAAGCTGCTGATCGACGAGGAAGCCGCCAAGCTGCTCAATGACGAAGAGGTCAAGCACAAGGCGGTGGCCAACGTCGAGCAGAACGGCATCGTGTTCCTGGACGAGATCGACAAGATCGCCAGCCGCAGCGAAGTGGGCGGCGCCGAAGTATCGCGCCAGGGCGTGCAGCGCGACCTGCTGCCGCTGGTCGAGGGCACCACGGTGAATACCAAGTACGGCATGATCAAGACCGATCACATCCTGTTCATTGCCTCCGGTGCGTTCCACCTGTCCAAGCCGAGCGACCTGATCCCCGAGCTGCAAGGCCGCTTCCCGATCCGCGTTGAGTTGGAATCGTTGTCGGTGTCCGACTTCGAGGCCATCCTGACGCAGACCGATGCCAGCCTGACCAAGCAATACCAGGCGCTGCTGAACACCGAGCAGGTGCAGCTTGTGTTCGCGCCGGATGGCATCCGCCGGCTGGCCGAGATCGCTTTCTCGGTCAACGAGAAGGTCGAGAACATCGGTGCGCGCCGCTTGTACACGGTGATGGAGCGGCTGCTGGAGGACCTGTCCTTCCACGCCACCAAGTCATCGGGCGAGACGGTTACCATCGACGCGGCCTATGTGGACGAACGCCTGGGAGACCTGGCTGGCAACGAGGACCTGTCGCGCTACGTGCTGTAAGCCTGAGCCTGGTTCCGCGGCATCCCGCGACAAAGGGCGCACTTCGGTGCGCCCTTTGTTGTTTTGCGATGTGCCCGCTCAGTGCGCGTGCACATGCGCCGCCGGCATCGGCGCGCTCAGCTCCAGCTCCGCCGCCGGCGTCTTCAGCTCGCGCGGGCTCTGGCCATCCGCAGGGACCTGCGTCCACTCGGTACGGCCGTCCTCGCACTCCTGGACCACTGGGAAATAGAGCTTTCCGGCTTGCTCCGGCAGCTTCATCAGCATCACGAACTCGTCGAAATGCGCGTCGGCCAGCGTGCCGGCAAACCAGCGCAGCGTGCGCACGTCCTCGCTCACGGTCTTGCCGTGCGAGGCATAGGGCTTGGCCAGCGGCGCGCGTTTCACTTCCAGTTGCCAGCCCGCCTTGGGCTGCGGATGGGCACCTTGCACGCCTTCGGGGATGGTCACGGTGATGGACCGGGTGGCGCTGCCGTTGCAGCCGTGACCCACCATCAGCGCGCCTTTGAAGTAGCTGCCCGCTGTTGCTGTCTTCTGCTCGAACACGATGTGGGAAAGCGCGGCGGGCGCCCAGCTGGCGCCGAGCGAGGCCAGCGCGATGGTCACTGCGGGCCGCAGGCGGGATGCGGTCATGTGGATTCTCCAGGGAAGCGCGCCAGTCTAGCGCCGATGGCGGTCGCCGGCGCTGCGGCGCACAGCCGCAGCGCCACGGCGCCGCCTGCCCAGGGAATCATGCCGGCATTGTCTTGCGCGGCTTTCGGAGCGTGACGCCTGATCGCAGCTGTGTGTTCGATGATGTTCGCCGGCCCTGCCGCCTTCACGCATGACGCATGCCGCGCCAGCAGCTAGAACGCACGGCTAAGACAAGCTCGTAAAGAGAAGAGTAAGACAGGTAAGCATTCGTAAGCACGCTGGTGCGTGTTGCGATGCAATGCCAAAGTGGCGGCCGGCACGATCGAACGATCGCAGCCGGCCGGTTTGTACCCGCTTTCTCAACCACCAACCAGGCAGGAGAACCGAAATGAAACGCGAGCTACTGTCCTCGTTCGGCGTGCTGTGCGGCCTTGCCGCGGCAACCGTCTTTCTCTGCGTGCGCCCGGAGGCCGCGCCCGTACTGCGCCAGGCGAGCGCGCCCGTTGTGGCGAAGCCCGCGATGTTGGCCAGCGTCACGCCGCAAGCCGCGGTGGAGCTGGCTGTGCAGGCCGGCGATCTTGGCTCGCGCGCCGATCGCCACGCCAGCGACGCCCTGCGCGTGGCCGAGCAATCCCCCGGGCGGGAAGAGGATCTGGACTGGGACTACGTCCAGTTGCGCCTCTGAACTTGCCGAATCCCGGCGATTGCCTAGCGCGATACCGGCCGCTTGCCCAGTTTGCGCTGCAGCGTGCGCCGATGCATATTGAGCGCACGCGCGGTGGCCGAGATATTGCCCTCATGCTCGGACAGGACGCGCTGGATGTGTTCCCACTCCAGCCGGGCCACCGATAGCGGCACCGGCTCTTCCATGGCGGCCTCGGCCGCGTCTTCCGATACCCCGGCCATCAGCGCGGTCAGGATCGAATCCACATTGGCCGGCTTGGCCAGGTACTCGTCGGCACCATGCTTGACCGCGGCCACCGCGGTGGCAATGCTCGCGTAGCCCGTCAGCACCAGGATGCGCGCCTGCGGCAACGCGGCGCGCAGCGGCGCGACCAGTTGCAGGCCAGACTCGGCCGGCGCGGTGCTGCCGGCTTCCGGCGGTGCGCTCAGGTGCAGGTCCAGCGTGATGTAGGCAAAGGGCGTTTGCGCGGCCAGCGCAAGCGCCTGCTGGCGGTTGTGCGCGATCTGCACGGCATAGCCGCGGCGCGTCAGCGCACGCGCCAGCGCGCCGGCAAACACGGCATCGTCGTCGACCACCAGGAAGGGAGCGGCGTCGCTGGCGCCGGGCTGTGCGCCATCGGCGGCGGGATCGTGGAGGGCGTCGGTCATCGCGGGCTCGTTGTCAGGGGTGAGGCAAACGGTGGGGCGGCCGGTAAGGCTGCCAGGGAGGGCGCGGGCAGGCGCAGCTCGGCGACGGTGCCGCCCTCGTGGTGGTCGTGCCAGGCCAGCCGGCCTCCCATCTGCTGGGCCGCGCTTTGCGCCAGGTACACGCCAATGCCCTGGCCGCCATGCATGCTGGTCATCGGTGCTTCGCCCAGGCGCGCGCGCTGGGATTTGGGGATGCCCAGGCCGCGGTCGGTGACACGGAAGGTCAGCGTCGGCAACTCGCGGTTGTTCTCCAGTGCGATGGCCAGGCGCAGCGGAATCTGCTCGTGCCCGCGGCCAGCTGGCTGCGCGCGGCGTTGTCCAGCAGGATCGTCAGGATCTGCCCCACGCGCGCGGCCTCCACCGGCAGGGCAGCGGCTTCGCCAATGGCATTGGCTTCCAGGCGGGCATGGGGGTGGCGCAATTGCCAGCGTTCCACATAACCGTCCAGCCACGTCTCGATGCGCTGCGGCGCCGCGGTCTCGTGGTCGTCGCGCAGGCGGGCCAGGATCGATTTGCACAGATCGAGCTGTTGTTCCATGGTCTGCAGGTCCGGCAGGTAGACGGACACTTGCGTGGTGGCCAGGCGCGGGTCCGCCGCATCGGCGCGCAGCTCGCCGGCGATGACCGCCAGCGTGGCCAGCGGCGTGCCGATCTCGTGGGCGACCGCGGCGGCCTGGTCGTTCAGCGCTTCCACGCGTGCGTCGCGCAGCAACTGCTCGCGCGCCAGGTTGAGTTCGGCGTCGCGCTGGCGCAGCACGCCCGAGAGCCGCGCCACGAACACCGCGATCATGGTCGCGCTGGCGACGAAGTTGAGCCACATGCCGGCCAGGTGGTAGTTGACGGCATTGTCCGGGTTGCGCAGGTTCAGCGGCACATACTCGATCAGCATCAGGCTGTAGCAGGCCATCGCGTAGACGGCGAGCGCGATCACGTTGCGCCACGGCAGGATGGCGGCGGCAATCGCCAGCCCCGGCAGGTAGAACGAGACAAAGGGGTTGGTCGCGCCGCCGGTGAAGAACAGGTTGGCCGACAGCGCCGTCAGGTCGACCATCAGCTGGCCCATCAGCTCGGCGTCGCTCGGCATGCCGCCGCGGCCGGTGTGCATGCGCAGGCGCAGGCCGGTCAGCAGGTTGAACACAGCCTGCAGGGAGAGGATCGCCAGCAGCGGGCTGTAGGGCAGGATCACGCCGGCCACGGCCTCGCACGACACCAGCAGCACCGCCTGCCCGCCCATCAGCGCCCAGCGCAGCCAGAACAGGCGGCGCAGGCTCATCAGGTTGTGGCGGACCGGGGCGATGCTCGTGGCGGAGCCGGGGCGGGAGGGGGCCGTGTCTGGTGGCACGGCTGCGGTGGTATCCATGCCGCGAGTTTAACAACGACCGGCGCCCGGCCCGCCGCGTGCGACACCGTGCCGCATTGGTTGGCGCCATGGCCGCTGCCAGACTGAGCGGTTCGCCGCCAGGCCGGCTCGCCGGTTTGCGCCGCCTGGCTCACGCTGCCAGGGTCGCCATGGTTTAATGCTTCCTTTATGCAGTCCTTTGAATCTCAGTGGAGATAGTCCAGATGCAAGCCAGATTCCTCGCCGCGGTGCCCGCAGCCCTGCTCGCCGCGCTGTGCTCGAACGCGGCGTTTGCCCAGGTCGATGTCAGCAACGCCTGGGCGACAAGCTGGTCGGCGTCAGCACGCCGGCGGCAGCCACGGCCGAAGTGCATGAAATGAAGATGGATGGCAACGTGATGCGCAAAGCCGGGTGGCTATCACGTGATGCTGATGGGCCTCAAGGCACCGCTGAAGAAGGGCGATACCGTGGCGCTGACGCTCAAGATCGAGCAGGGCGGCAAGGTGATCGAGCAGAAGGTCGACGCCGAAGTGCGCGACCTCACCGCAACGGCGCCGGCCGCCGGTGCGCACGGCGACCACAAGCACTGAAGTCTGAAGCCGTGCAGGCAGCTAGCCAGGCTGCCTAGCTGCGCAGGCTGATCGCGTCGTCCGGCTCGTCGCCGGCGGCCACCGCGATCACGCGCTCGCGCAGCCAGCTATGGCCGGGATCGGCGTCGGTGCGGTCGTGCCAGATCAGGCTGAAGCCAAAGCCCGGCAGGGGGAAGGGCGGATCGAACACCGCGAAGCGCGGGTCCTCCTCGAACGCGGCCAGGCTGCGGCGTGCCGTGGTCAGGACCAGGTTGGTGCCGGCAATCAGCGCTGGCGCCACGCTCCAGTGGGGCAGCACGCAGGCAATCTTGCGCCGCCCACCGACCTTGGCCACGGCAGCGTCGATGGCATCCACGCGCTCGCTATGGGTTGCCACCAGCACATGCGAGCGGGCCAGGTACGCCACCTGGTCGAGCTTGCCCAGGCCGCGCACCGTGGCCGCGTCCACCATGCAGGCATAGGATTCCTCGAACAGTTCCGTGGTGCGCACGCCCTCCGGGGACGGCCCGAACACGCCCAGCGCCATATCGATCTCGCCGTCCGCGACCTTGGCTGTCATGGCTTCGCGGCTGGCCTGGCTGACCACCAGGTCGATGCCCGGGGCGATCTTGCGCACCGCACGCAGCAGGCCGGGCAGCAGCGCCATGGCGCCGTAGTCGGACATGGCCAGGCGGAAGCTGCGGCGCGCCGTGGCGGGCTGGAAGCCGGACGGCCCCAGCAGGATGCGCACCTGCGCCAGCGCCTCGGCCAGCGGGCCCGCCAGTTCATGGGCGCGCGCGCTCGGCACCAGGCCGCCCTGGCCGCGCACCAGCAGCGGGTCGTCCAGCAACTGGCGCAGGCGGCCCAGCGCGTGGCTGACCGCAGGCTGGCTGAGGTGCAGGCGCAGCGCGGCGCGCGAAATATGTCGTTCGGCCAGCAGGGCTTCCAGCACCACCAGCAGGTTCAGGTCGATACCGCGGAGATCATTCATGCGGCGCATATTAACGCTATGAAACGAGAATTGGTAATTCGCGGCGCAGTATTTCACACTGAGGCATCAAATTTCTTGCGAAGGAGATGCCCCGATGCCTGGTCTCAACAACTTTTCGCCGGCGCTTGCAGGCCTCGTTCCCATAGCGGTGACCATTGTTTCCGGGGCACTGATTCCCTTCCAGGCCGGCGCCAATGCCACGCTCGGGCGCAGCCTGGGCCATCCGCTGTGGGCCACCTCGGTATCGCTGCTGGTTAGCCTGGCGGTGGTGCTGCCGCTGCTGTGGCTGCTGAAGGTCCCGCTGCCCTCGCTGGCGGCGGGCGGGCCGGCCTGGATGTGGGCGGGTGGCGTGGCGGGCGTGTTCTACATTACGGTGGCGCTGGTGCTGGCCCCACGCCTGGGCGCCGGCGGCTTTATCGCGGCGGTGGTGGCGGGGCAGATGGTGGGCGCGTTGCTGCTGGACCAGTTTGGCCTGGCGGGCTTCGCGGCGCGCGCCGTGACGCCGGGGCGCCTGGCCGGCGCTGCGCTGGTGGTGCTGGGCGTCGTGGTGATGCAGTTCGCCGCGGTGGCGGGGCAAGCACAACGCCAGCGCAGGCGGCGAACTGATCAGCCTGCGGCTTGTGCCTGGCCGGCATCCTCGCGCCGGCGCGCCAGGCAGGCGGGGCAGAGGCAGTGCTGGCCCGGCACGATCTGGCGGGCGGGCAGCAGCGGCTGGGTGGCGCACCAGCAGTGCGGCAGGCCGGCGGCATAGCCGCAGACAAAGCCGGCGCCGCAGGCGCTGCAATGCTCGACGGGGCGCAACTGTCCCGTCAGCACCGTGGCCGGATCGCTCACGGCTTGTCCCTGGGTGGCTCGTCTTCCTGGCCCAGCCGGGACATGGCGGAGCGCATCAGCCGCATCTGGCCCGAAAAATTGGTGCACGCATCGCAAATGGCCATGTGCCCGCGCATGCGCACGCGCTCGAACCAACTGAGCGGACGGTCCATGCCCTCCATGGTCAGGTGATGGATCTCGCGGCAGTTTGGCAGCAGCCGGCGGCGGGGTGGCGTATCAGACATGGCTTCCTTTGATCGACAGGTCGACAGGCGGTTTCAGGCCGTAGCAGCTCGCCTGGCTGCGGTGGCCCGGTTACAAGGTCCGGCTAGGCGCTTACGCCTTCTGCCCGAACCAGTTCAGTTCCAGGCACTCGCGCAGGCGCATGCGGGCTCGGTACAGCATGACCCATGCATTAGTCGTCGTGATTTCCAGTTCCTGACAGATTTCTTCGGTTTCCAGTTCCAGCCATTCCCGCATCATGAAAATCCGGCCGATCTTGGCGGGTAGCTTGTCCACGCACAGTTGCAGTATCTCGAAGAACTCGCGGCGCTCCAGCGCGCGGTCCGGGTTGCCCCAATCGGACGGTGGCGTATGGTAGTGGCCGTTCTTGGCGAACAAGGCGTCGAAGGCATCGATATCGGACTGGGCCTCGCCATCGTCGCCGCCGCCAAGCGTCAGGCGCACTTCGCGCCGGCCGCTGCGCAGCGTATCGATGATCTTGTGCTTGAGGATGCCGATCAGGTAGGTCTTCAGCGCGGATTGGCCGCTGAAGCGCTCCGGGTGTTCCAGCGCGGCCACCAGGGTGTCGGAGACGGTATCCTCGGCCAGTGCCTGGTCGCGCAGCTGCAGGCGGGCGAAGCGCAGCAAATGGGGGCGCAGGGCGCTAAGATCGTCGGGGTGCAGGCTCATTGAGTTGCCGCTATTCGGTGGCGATGCGACTGTAGGACTACCGTTGAATAACTGTTGCGTGGATAGAACGCCATGGTGCGCCGCAGTACGCATGCACCGGTTTTGGACCCCCGCTGCACCACCGTCTGCACGCGTGTGCCGCGGTTTCTTGTAAAATCGGCGCCTGCCGCGGCCGGAGGTGGCCTATTCGGGGTAAAAAGCCCCTTAACCAGTAGCTCACCGCCGGTCAGAATTGCCATGATACCTGTTGAATCTCACGGATGTCCCTTGCCATGAACGCCGACACCCCTGGGCCTGCCGCTACCGCGGTGGCCGCAATTGCCCCAGCCCTCAAGGCCGAAATCCTTGCCGAGGCGCTGCCCTATATCCGCAAGTTCCACGGCAAGACCATTGTGGTCAAGTACGGCGGAAACGCGATGACCGAGGAAAAGCTCAAGCACGGCTTCGCGCGCGACGTGATCCTGCTCAAGCTGGTCGGCATGAACCCGGTCGTGGTTCACGGCGGTGGCCCGCAGATCGACGAAGCCCTGAAGAAGGTCGGCAAGGTCGGCACGTTTATCCAGGGCATGCGCGTCACCGATGAAGAGACCATGGAAGTGGTCGAATGGGTGCTGGGCGGCGAAGTGCAGCAGGACATCGTCATGCTGATCAACCAGTACGGCGGCCAGGCCGTGGGCCTGACCGGCAAGGACGGCGGCCTGATCCGCGCCAAGCGCCTCAAGATGCCGGACCGCGAAAGCCCCGGCGCCTTCATCGACATCGGCTTCGTGGGCGATATCGAGGCCATCAACCCGGCGGTGGTCAAGGCCCTGCAGGACGACGCCTTCATCCCGGTGATCTCGCCGATCGGATTCTCCGACGATGGCCAGGCCTACAATATCAACGCCGATGTGGTGGCGGGCAAGATGGCCGAGATCCTCAAGGCCGAGAAGCTGGTCATGATGACCAACATCCCGGGCGTGATGGACAAGGCCGGCAACCTGCTGACCGACCTGTCGGCGCGTGAGATCGAGGAACTGTTCGCCGACGGCACCATCTCGGGCGGCATGCTGCCCAAGATCTCGTCGGCGCTGGACGCGGCCAAGAGCGGCGTCAATTCGGTGCACATCATCGACGGCCGCATCGAACACTCGCTGTTGCTGGAAATCCTGACCGAACAAGCGTTCGGTACCATGATCCGTTCGCACTAGAACGCATCTCCCGGCAGCGTGCCCATTGCGCGCATTGCGCGCGCTGCCGCCTCACTCTTCTTTCTTTCCCGCGTGCCCTCTATTTCCCCGCCCTTGCGCCGCAGCCTGCGCGGTGCGCGCCGACGCCGCCCCGCGGGCGACAATTCCGGCCGCACAGTCTGGCTGTTCGACCTCGACAACACGCTGCACGACGCGTCCCATGCGATCTTTCCCGCCATCAACCAGTTGATGACGGCGTATGTGGCGCGTGTGCTGGGCAGCGACGAGGCCACCGCCAGCGAGGTACGGGTGAAATACTGGCAGCGCTATGGCGCGACCTTGCTCGGCATGATCCGCCACCACAACGTCGACCCGGCCGACTTCCTGCGCGCCGCGCATGATTTCCCCGAGCTGGCGGAGATGGTGCGGGTGCGCCGCGGCCTGGTCGGCCACCTGCGCCGCCTGCCGGGGCGCAAGATCCTGGTGACCAACGCGCCGGAGCAGTACGCGCGCGCGGTCATGAAGGTGGCCGGCATCCAGCGGTGTTTCGAGCGGGTGGTCGCCATAGAGGACATGTGGGTGCATGGGCACCTGCGGCCCAAGCCGGACCGGCGCATGCTGCGCCGGCTGCTGGTGCAGCAGCGGGTGGCGCCGCATCGCGCGGTGCTGGTGGAGGACACGCTGTCCCACCTCAAGCGCTATGCGGGCACGGGCATCCGCACGGCCTGGGTGACGGGCTACCTGCGCACGCTGGCGCCATCGCGTCCGCACGACGTGCCGATGCCCGCCGGCGCTGCCGTGGCGGGCGCCAGCGGCGACGCCGTGCTGCGCAGCACGCTGGATGCGGAAGACCGGCAGCACGCCGGCCACGCCGCGCAGGAACATTCGGTGACGCTGGTAGCAGCCGAGACGCAGGATCCGCCGGCGCTGGCGCCGGGCACGATTGCGCCGCAGGCGCTGCCGGCATCGGCACCGCGCGTGCGGGCGCGGATCGTAAATCGCCCCGGTTATGTGGACGTAAAAGTACAATCCATGCATCAACTCCAACGACGAATGCGGAGAATCGGGTCATGATGCACAGTAACGAGCGCCCATCGGGTGCGGCCCCGGCCGCCGCCGGGCAGGGCGCAGGCGCGGACGGGGCGCCGGCACGCAAACGCCCGCGTCCTGGCGAGCGGCGTGTGCAGATACTGCAGACGCTGGCCGGTATGCTGGAAGTGCCGCGCGGGGAAAAGGTCACCACCGCGGCGCTGGCTGCCAAGCTCAGCGTGTCGGAGGCGGCGCTGTACCGCCATTTCGCCAGCAAGGCGCAGATGTTCGAAGGCCTGATCGGCTTTATCGAGCAAACCGTTTTCGGCCTGATCAACCAGATCACCACCCAGGAAGAGCATGGCTTGCGCCAGGCGCACGCCGTGGTGCGCATGCTGCTGTCTTTTGCCGAGAAGAATCCCGGCATGACGCGCGTGCTGACCGGCGAAGCGCTGGTGGGCGAGCATGATCGCCTGCAGGAGCGCATCAACCAAGTGGTGGACCGCATCGAGGCCTCGCTGCGGCAGTGCCTGAAGATCGCCATCAGCCAGGGCGCGTTTCCGCCCGACGCCGATGTGCCGGTGCGCGCCGCGCTGATCATGGCGACTGTGCAGGGGCAGTGGCACCGCTATGCCAAGAGCGGCTTTCGCAAGCTGCCGAGCGAGAACGCGGACGCGCAGCTGCGCGTGTTGCTCGGCTAGGCCGCGCCGGCGGCCATGAGAAAGGGCAGGCTCGCGCCTGCCCTTTTTTCGTTTTCAGGCAGCCGGCACATGGATGCTGGCCTTGATGTGCTTCAGGTTGGCCACGATCGTAAACGTCATCACGATCAGCAGGGACCAGGAACTCCACTTGCCCACATGTACCGCCGACCACGCGCCAAGCTGGTTGGGGTAGTGCCAAACCGCGAAGAACGTGCTGATGTTCTCCGCGATCCAGACGAACAGCCCGATCAGCACGAAAGCCAGCAACAGCGGCATCTCGCGCTCGCGGTCCAGCGGGCGGAAGCGCACGGTGGTGCGCGCGTACAGCCCGGCGATGCCACAAGCCAGGTACCAGCGGTAGTCGCCGATAAAGTGATGGGCGAAGAAGTTCGCGTAGACCAGCGCCGCCGCCAGGCCCGCCATCCAGTACGGCGGGTGATGGCGCACACTCACATCCAGCATGCGCCAAGCCTGGATGATGTAGCTGCCCACCGCCGCGTACATGAAGCCCGAGAACAGCGGTACGCCCAGCACCTTGGTGTACGCGAAATCAGGGTAGCTCCAGGACTGGATGCCGCCCGAGACCTTGAACACCTCCAGCGCGAAGCCAACGACGTGGAACAGGCTGATGGCCTTGAGCTCGTCCAGCGTTTCCAGGCGCGCCCACACCATCGCCGCCTGGATGCCGAGCGCGGCTGCCAGCAGCAGGTCGTAGCGCGGGATGCCAAGCAGGCCGCCGCGCGGGACAGCGAACACGCAGAGGAAGAACAGCCCAGCGAACAAGCAGGAGCGCGCCTCCTTGACGCCGAAGGCCAGGAACTCGCACAGCCCGCGCCGCGCGCCGGCGAGCGCGAGGCCAGGGCGTGGCGCGGTCAGGATCCGGTCGAGCCGGTTATGCGCGGGGCCATGGCCGTGCTGCAGCCCCGGGCGCAAGCCGAGCGAATCGCGCATGCGTGTAGCGATGGTTGTCATGCTGGCTTCAGTCCGCATAGGCGCGCGCCGGCACGCGGCGATCGGCAGGCCTGATGCGATCGCACCAGCGGCGCAGCGCAGCACCGAACGCGGCGAACGCCAGCAGCGGCAGGCCGATCCATGCACACTCCAGCCAGAAGCGCGCGGCGCCAAACAGGCCCGCGGCTGTCAGCGGCAGCGGCCGCCACGGCAGGCTCACGCGCTGCTCCGTCAGCGGGTAGAAGAGTGCCGTGCCGATGCCGCGGTCGGTCAGCAGGTCCAGCACGGGATGCGACACGGTGCTCAGCGCCACGAACAGGAACGCGATGCCGCGCTGCCAGCCGCAGCGCCGTGCCGCCAGGGCGGCCAGCAGGCCCAGCGCCACGGCGAAGCCGATCGAGTGGGTCAGGCCGCGATGGCCTAGCAAGGTGTTGTAGCGCACACCGGCGTACCAGACGTTGAGCATGTCGATATCCGGCACGATGCTCGCAGCGACGCCGGCCAGCAGCAGGCCGGTCGACACCCGGCGCCGTCCCAGCATGGCCGCCAGCGCGAGCGGCGGGCCGCAGTGCAGATAGGTTGGCATGGCGTTGCCCTCGGTTCAGGCTTGTACTGCGGCGGCATCGGTGGCCGAGTCGGCCGGGGCGGCAGGCTTGTCGCGCAGCGGCTGCCATGCGGCGCCCGCGGCGTACCAGTCGATGCGCCGGGTCATGACCATGATGGCGGCCAGGATCACGAACATCAGCAGCGAGCCCAGCATCAGCGCATTGTCCTCCGACAGCAGCAGGCCATAGAGCGCGCCGTACAGCACGGTCAGCAGCGTGGCAAAGGCCAGCCCGCGCCGCCAGCTCTGCAGCACGAACGACAGGTAGAAGCCCAGCAGCCCGATGCAGGCGGCACTGGCCGCCAGGTAGGCGAGCGCGAACGAGATATGCTCGGACAGGCTCAGCAGCAACAGGAAGAACACCGCGAGTGCCAGCCCTACCAGCAGGTACTGGATCGGGTGGATGCGCAGGCGCTTGATGAGCTCGAACATGAAGAAGCCGGCGAAGGTCAGTAGCACGAACATGGCGCCGTACTTCACCGCGCGCTCCGCCTGCAGGTAGATGTTGACCGGATCGATCAGCGTCACCGACACCGTTTCCAGTGTGCCGTCGCCCGAGCCAGCGAGCTGGCCGCGGACCTTGGTGTTGTACGAGGTCACGCTCCAGTTGCTGCGAAAGCCCTGCGCGGTCACGCTGCGGGTGCGGGGCAGGAAGTCACCGTCGAAACTCGGATGCGGCCAGGCGGAGTCGAGCGAGATATCGTTCTGGTCGCCCACCGGGGTGAACGCCAGCGACTGCGCGCCCAGCAGCGGCAGGGTCAGCGAGAACGGCACCACGCGCTGCGCCTGCGCGGACCTGCCATCCTGGCCGGGCCTGGCGGCTTTGGCGGGCGGCAAGTCGATCTCGGCGTGCAGGCCTTGCGACAGGCTCTTGAGCCGCGCGCCTTGCTCGAGCTTCAGCGGCTTGCCGTCCAGCTCGAACGCAGGCGCCGCCATCAGGCCGCGCGTGTCGCTGATGCCGATCGTGATGTACGGCTGGCCTACCTCAAAGCCGACGTGGCCGGCCGAGCGCGGCAGCTCGGCCGGGTCAGGCAGCGCGATGGTGCCCTGCCAGCGGCTTTGCATCTCGTACACCAGCACCTTGTGAATGCCGCGATAGCGCTCGCTCGGCGTGACCTCGCCCTTGACGCGCAGCGTCGTGGGGAAGACCAGCACCTGCCCGAGCTCCGCCTGCAGCACGGTGGCATTTGGCCGCTTCGGGTCGCTGCTGTCCGTTACGCGCAGGATCTCCTTGTACGGCAGTACCAGCACCGGGCCGGTCAAGGTCTGCGGGCCCGCGTAGCTCTGCCAGACGCTGCGCACCGCTTCCTCGCGGTAGTGCTTGCGGTCCTGCACGGCATTGCCCACGAGGTGCAGCGGGATCAGGATCAGCAGGATCAGCAGCGCGGTGATGGCGGATTTGGTTCATGGCGGCAGGCGCGCGAAAAGTGACGATGCCGCTAGCTTGGGATCGTCGTGTGAGCCGCCGCGGAAGCCTGTGTGAAGCGATGGAATCGATTGTGTGCCGAGTGTGAAGACACTATGCCGCTGGCAGCGTCAGCGTCGCGCAGGCTCCGCCCCCGGCGCGGTTGGCGAGGCTGATTTCACCGTGATGCAGCGTGGCGATTTCGCGCACGAAGCACAGGCCCAGCCCGGTGCTTTTGTCTTGCCCGCCGGGGCGAGGCAGCGAATAGAAACGCTCGAACAAGCGCGGCAGCGCATAGTCGGGAATGCCGGGGCCTTGATCGGTCACGCGCACGGCGATCTTCTCGGCGGGCTCACTGCCATGTGCCACGGACACTTCGACCGTGCTGGCCGCCGGCGCGAAGTCGATGGCATTCTCCAGCAGGTTGCCCAGCGCCTGGTGCAGCAGGAACGGATCGCCCTTCACGACCAGCGCGGGCTGGTCCGGCGGCAGCATGCGCAGTGTCAGGTCGCGCTGGCGGGCGCGCGGCTCCAGCTCGTGCAGCAATTGCTCGATCAGCGGCACCAGTGCAACCGGCTCGTGGGTCTCCAGGCTCTGGCGTTGCTCCAGCGCCGCCAGCGCCAGCAGCTTGCGGATCATTTCCTCGAGCCGCTGTGCTTGCCGCCGGATATTGGCGACAAAGCGGCTGCGGTCGGTGGCCGGCATGTCTTCCTGCAGCAACTCGGCGGCGCCGCTGATGGCCGCCAGCGGACTCTTCATCTCGTGCGTCAGCGTGTGGATGTAGTGCTCGACATACTGCTTGTTCTCCAGCCGCAGGCGCATGCTTTGCACCGAGCGCCCCAGCTCGGCCAGCTCGCTGGCGCCGCGCAGCGGCATCTCAGCGCGCTCGCCGGCGGCCACCGCGCGCGCATAGCGCTGCAAACGGCGCAGGCCGTGCACCAGCCACAGCGTGCAGCCGAGGCCGATCACGAACGCGCCGCCCATCAGCAACAAGCCGTTGAGCAGGATCTTGCGCTGGCTGCGCTCGATGAACGGCGCCATGGTCACGTTGGGCTTGGCCACGGTCAGCACGCCGATGGTCTTGTTGCCGTCGCGGATGGGGGCTGCCACATGCATCACCGTGCTAGCGTCGTCGTCGGGGTTGGCACGCGTGCTGCGCGCGCCGTACTCGCCCCGCAGCGTGCGGTAGACATCGTTCCAGCGCGAGTAATCCGCGCCCACGGCCGCCTCGCCGGAATCGAAGCGCACGATGCCGCGCTCGTCCGTGATGTAGATGCGGTAGCCCACCGCATCCTTGTGCATGCCCCATACATTGGCGTCGACCTTATCCTCGCGCAGCCGCGCCAGACGGCGCGCGAAGGCGCCGTTGGCAATGCGGCCGCTCTTCATGTCGTCGGCGGCCAGCACCGCCAGCACGTGGGCGGTGTCGACCAGCGTGTCTTCCATGGCCTGCCGCACGCCGGGCTTGACCTCCTGCACGAACACCCGCAGCGTGAGGAAGGCCGCCAGGCCGACGATCAGGAAGAAGCCGAGGAAGATGCGAAGCCCGATATGCATGCGTGCCCGTGGGTGGGTTGTGAATGAGGTGGAGGAGTGGCTTAGCCCTCGAGCGAATAACCCATGCCGCGATGGGTGCGGATCGAATCGCACTCGGGATCGAGCGCGCGCAGCTTGGCGCGCACCGTCTTGATATGCGTGTCGACGGTGCGGTCGATGGTGTCGAGCGCGTCGTGCCAGACCAGGTCCATCAACTGCGCGCGCGAATAGATGCGCCCGGGATGCTGCAGCAGCAAGGCCAGCAGCCGGTACTCGTAGCGGGTCAGGTCGAGCCACTGGCCCCGATAGGCCAGGCGCGCGCCGTCGGCATCGAGTGTGAATCCTTCGGGCGGCGCCGGGGCTTGCACCGGCTCCCGTGGCGCCGCGCGCTTGCCCGCGCGCCGCAGGATCACGCGTACCCGCGCCGCCAGCTCGCGCGGCGAGAAGGGCTTCACCACGTAGTCGTCGGCGCCGATCTCCAGGCCGACGATGCGGTCGATCTCCTCGTTGCGCGCGGTGAGGAAGATCACCGGCACATCGGAGAAGGTGCGCAGCGTGCGGCAGACTTCGAAGCCATTGATGTCGGGCAGGCCCACATCCAGGATCACCAGGTCCGGCGCCTGCGTGCGCAGGCGCGCCAGCGCCACGCTGCCGAGCGCGCAATGCTCGACCGTCATGCCCTCGGTGGATAGCGCATAGAGGATGGTGTCCGCGATCGCGGATTCGTCTTCGATGACCAGGATGCTGGGTGGATTCGTCAAGGCTGGATTGGCGTTGGGTTGGCGTTCGGAGCGCGTCCTGCGGTGCGCCGCCGCTGGCGCGTTTGTTTGCTCTATAATAAGCGGGTCGCGCCGATTTGATGACTGGCTTGCGGGCGCGCGGCGGCATGGTAACCCCTGGAGGATTGGTTTTGGGGGTTCCGGCAGCCAATATAAATGCGGCTAAAGAGGTGGGTCGGTTCCCTGCCACGCAAGGCACCGACCCGCGGGACGCAAGACCCGCGCAAAACCCGATTTGGCTGCGCCGTCGTTGATGCTGTGCTTGATGTCAGGTTTGATGTCATCCGCAGGCAACGTCCACGCAAGGCCGGTCGGGTTTTTTTACGCCTGTTGCCAACGGGCTTATTCCATGACAGACGTAGCCCCGCCTCCTGCCGCCCTTGCCCTGCCGACCGACTCGGTCGGCATCGTCGCGCCGCAGTGCATGCATTTCACCGAGCCGTTGAAGCTGCGCAACGGCACCTCGCTCGCCGACTACGACCTGATGGTCGAGACCTACGGCACGCTCAACGCCGCCCGCTCCAACGCCGTGCTGGTGTGCCACGCGCTCAATGCCTCGCACCACGTGGCCGGCGTGTATGAGCACGACCCGCGCGACGTGGGCTGGTGGGACAACATGGTCGGCCCGGGCAAGCCGCTCGACACCGACCGCTTCTTCGTCATCGGCGTCAACAACCTCGGCTCCTGCTTCGGCTCGACTGGCCCGATGAGTGCCAACCCCGCCACCGGCCAGCCCTACGGCGCCACCTTCCCGGTGGTCACCGTGGAGGACTGGGTCAATGCCCAGGCGCGCGTGGCGGACCGGTTCGGCATCACCCAGTTCGCGGCGGTGATGGGCGGCAGCCTGGGCGGCATGCAGGCGCTGGCCTGGAGCCTGATGTACCCGGATCGGCTGCGCCACTGTATCGTGGTGGCCTCCACGCCCAAGCTGTCGGCGCAGAACATCGCCTTCAACGAGGTAGCGCGCAGCGCCATCCTGTCGGACCCCGACTTCCACGGCGGCAACTACTACGCGCATGGCGTCAAGCCCAAGCGCGGCCTGCGCGTGGCGCGCATGATCGGCCATATCACCTACCTGTCCGACGAGGACATGGCGGAGAAATTCGGCCGCGAGCTCAAGACCGACGACATCCGCTTCTCGTTCGATGTCGAGTTCCAGGTGGAGAGCTACCTGCGCTACCAGGGCGACAAGTTCGCCGAATACTTCGACGCCAACACCTACCTGCTGATCACGCGCGCGCTCGATTATTTCGATCCGGCACTGGCCTTCGGCGGCGATCTCACGCGCGCGGTGTCGCAGACGCAGGCCAGCTTCCTGGTGGCCAGCTTCACCACCGACTGGCGTTTCGCGCCCAACCGCAGCCGCGAGCTGGTCAAGGCCTTGCTCGACAACAAGCGCCCGGTCAGCTACGCGGAGATCGATGCGCCGCACGGGCACGACGCCTTCCTGCTCGACGACCCGCGCTATCACAACCTGATGCGCGCCTACTACGAACGCATTGCCGAGGAGATAGGCGCATGAACGCCGCGGCCAACCCCAATATCCTGGCGCTGCGCCCCGACTTCCGCGCCATCGCGCGCTGGATCGAACCCAACTCCACCGTGCTCGACCTGGGC
This sequence comes from Cupriavidus basilensis OR16, assembly GCF_000243095.1. Taxonomy (GTDB): domain Bacteria; phylum Pseudomonadota; class Gammaproteobacteria; order Burkholderiales; family Burkholderiaceae; genus Cupriavidus; species Cupriavidus basilensis_D. The sequence continues at coordinate 22,576 of NZ_AHJE01000103.1, forward strand.
TGTGGCGATGGCAGCCTGCTACGCGTGCTGCAGGATGAGCTCGACGTGCAGGCCTACGGCATCGAGATCCAGGACGACGGCGTGCTGGCGTGCGCGCAGAAGGGCGTGCACGTGATCCAGCAAAACCTGGAAGGCGGCCTGGCGCTGTTCGAGGACAAGAGCTTCGATACGGTGATCCTGTCGCAGACGCTGCAGACCATCCACAACACCGCGCAGGTCCTGCGCGAGACGCTGCGGGTGGGGCGCGAGTGCATCGTGTCCTTCCCCAACTTCGGCTACTGGCCGCACCGGCTGTCGGTGTTCCGTGGCCGCATGCCGGTGTCGGAGGCGCTGCCGTACCAGTGGTACAACACGCCGAACGTGCGGGTGCTGACCATCAGTGACTTTGAATCGCTGGCGTCCAAGGTCGGCCTGCGCATTCTCGACCGCGTGGTGATGCACGAGGGCGTGACGGTCAACTGGGGCTCGAACTGGCGCGGCAGCCTGGCGGTGTACCGGGTTTGCGCCGCCTGAGCAGGCGAGGGCGGGGGGGCTGCGCTTGGCCGCCCGCCGCGCTAGCTGCCGGTCTCCAGCGCGGCCTGCGCCACCAGGTAGTCAATAAAGGCGCGCACCTTGGGGGCCAGGTGGCGGGTCGGCGTGTAGACCGCGAAGGCTGTGCCGACGTAGGGTTCGAGGATTTCCCAGTCGTCCAGCACCGGCACCAGGCTGCCTGAGGCCAGCGCAGCGGCGGCCGAGAAATCCGGCACCAGCCCGATGCCGCCGCCGGCTTGCGCCATGGCGACGATGGCAGCGCTGTTGTTGAGCGTGACCTTGGGCGGGATGCGCAGCGCCACGGTTTGCCCGTCGCGCTTGCGGCGCAGGCTCCAGCGCTCGCCGAAGGCGCCATAGCCCAGGTACAGGCAACGATGGCCGGCCAGCGCCTCGGGCTCGGGCGGCGTGCCATGCCGGGCCAGCCAGCCAGGGGCCGCCACCAGCCGGTAGCGCACCGCGCGGATCGGCCGCGCTGCCAGTCCCGGCGCCAGCTCGCGCGCAATGCGGATGGCCACGTCCACGCCCTCTTCCACCAGGTCCACCAGGCGGTCCGCCAGCGTCAGTTGCAGGTCCAGCGCGGGAAAACTGTCCAGCAGGGCCGGCAGCCGCGGCGCCAGCCAGGCCTGCCCGAACACCACCGGCGCGCTGACCCGCAGCAGGCCGTGCGGCGCGCCGCCGTGGCCGCCGGCCAGCGTGCTGACTTCCTGCGCCGCGGCCACCATCCGGGCGCACGCGGCGTGCACCGCCTGTCCGAGCTCGGTCAGGGTGAAGGCACGCGTGGTCCGTTGCAGCAGGCTCCCGCCGATGGCTGCTTCCAGCCGCGTCACATGACGGCTGACGGCAGATGGCGTCATGCCAAGCTCGCGGGCGGCGGCGGAGAAACTGCCGCATTCCACCACCCGGGCGAATACGGCCATGGCATTGAGTTGCACGACCGGCATGGGCTGGCTCCCGTATTTGTGATTACAGGTCAAATAGTAATTGTTTCCTGAGTGGATTGTTGACCTGGTTGCGCGGTGGAACAATGACGGCCAAGCGTATGGAGTCCCGTAGGAGATTGGCATGAATATCGATACATCTGGCGCCGCCGCGGCTTCCCCTGCCGCCGCCACGCAGGCCACGGAACCCATGCGGCGTGGCGGCGCCTGGCGCATGGTGGCGGCCATGGCCTTGTCGGGCACCATCGGCTGGTTCGTGGTGACCAGCGGGCAGTCGCCGCTGGACGTCGTGTTTTTCCGCTGCATCTTCGGCGGCGCCGCGCTGCTGGGCACGCTCGCCCTGCGGCGCGGCTGGCAGCCCATGCGCGCCGGCGACTGGGGCTGGCTGGCGCTGGGCGGCGTTACGCTGATCCTCAACTGGCTGGCCCTGTTCTCCGCCTATTCGTACAGCGGCATTTCGGTGTCCACCGTGGTCTATCACACCCAGCCATTCTTCCTGCTGCTGCTGGCAGCGCTGTTCCAGCGCGAGGCCATCGCGCCCGGCCGGCTTGCCTGGCTGGTACTGGCCTTTGGCGGCGTGGTGCTGATTACCGGCCTGGAACACGGCGGCGGCGCCGGCGGCATGCTGGCCGGGGTCGGACTGGCGATGCTGGCGGCTTTGCTCTACGCGATCACCACCATGGCCACGCGCCGCCTCAAGGGGATTCCGGCCGGGCAGATCGCGGGCCTGCAGATGGCGATGGGGGTGGTCATGTTGTTCCCCCTGGCGCATCCGGCGGTCCAGACGTTCGGCGGGCGGACCTGGGGGGCATTGCTGGCGCTTGGCCTCGTGCATACCGGCGTGATGTACACGCTGCTATACGGCGCCTTCCAGCGCCTCAACGTGCTGTCGATCGCCACGCTCTCGTTTGTCTATCCGCTGGTGGCCATCGTGATCGATGTGCTGGTGTTCGGGGTGGTGCTCACGCCGCTGCAACTCGCTGGCATGGCGCTGGTCCTGTTGGCGGTGATCGGCAACCAGCTCGGCTGGAATCCGCTGCGGCGGGCGCGGGGCTGACCCGGCGGCGGATTGGAGGGGGCGCTCGGTTGACGCGGCCCCAGCGCCCGTCCATCGTTTGCAGTATTATCGAACGATCGTACTTTTTTGGTCCACAACATGCCCGCCATGCCAGCCAGCCAGACCGTCCATTCCTTCGACCACGCGCTTGCGCTGGAGCCGGCCGGAGGCAACCTTTTCCATGGCCGCACCACGCCGGCTTACTGGAACATGATCGGCCCCTTCGGCGGCATCACCGCGGCCACCTTGTTGCAGGCCGCGCTGCAGCATCCCGAGCGGCTGGGCGATCCGTCCGCACTGACCGTCAATTTTGCCGGCCCGATCGTCGAAGGGCCGTTCGTGATCGAAGCGCGTCCGGTGCGCACCAACCGCAACACCCAGCACTGGACCATCGAACTGCGCCAGGGCGACGAAGTGGCGACCACCGCCACCGCCTTCTTCGCGGTGCGCCGCGAGACCTGGAATTGCGGCGAGGCGGTGTTCCCGCAGGTGCCGCCGGCAAGCGATGTCCCGCCGATGGCGGGCTTCGCACCGGTGCGCTGGCTGGATGCTTATGAGATGCGGCCGGTGCGCGGCGCCAAGCCGAATGCCGAGGCCGGCACCGAGAATCCTGACAGCCTGACGCAGTTCTGGCTGCGCGATGCGCCGGCACGCACGCCGGATTTCGCGTCGATGGCCGCCTGGTGCGACACTTTTTACCCACGCATCTTTCTCAAGCGCGCCGGCTTCGTGCCGGCCGGCACGGTGTCGCTGACCACGTATTTCCATGCCGATGCCCCGACCCTGGCCGCGCTGGGCGACAGCCATGTGCTGGGCAGCGCCCAGGCCCAGGTGTTCCGCCAGGGCTTCTTCGACCAGAGCGCGCAGATCTGGAGCCCGCAGGGCGAGCTGCTCGCGACCTCGCACCAGATCGTCTACTACAAGCAGTAAGCGGCAAGCGCCGCGGGGTGTCAGGCCGCGGCGCGGGCCTGGGCCTCGTAGCGGTGCACGGTGTTGCGCATCGCCCATAGCAGCACCACGCCGGGCACCGCCACCACCACGGTGCTCAGGTAAAAGGCCGACCAGCCATAGGCCTCCACCAGGTAGCCCGAGCTCGGCCCCACATAGACGCGCCCGACCGAGGCCAGCGCCGACAGCAGCGCGTACTGGGTGGCCGAGAACGAGCGGTTGCACAGCGTCATCAGCAGCGCCACGAAGGCCGCCGTGCCCATGCCGCCGCAGAGGTTCTCCACCGCGATGGTGGCGCCCATGGTCCACAGGTGCGGCGGCGTCACCGCCAGGATCCAGTAGCCGAGGTTGGACACCCCCTGCAGGATGCCGAACAGCAGCAGCGAGCGGTACAGGCCCAGGCGCACCATCAGCGTGCCGCCGAACAGCGCGCCCACGATGGTGGCGGCCAGCCCCAGCGTCTTGTTGACCAGGCCGACTTCGCCGGCCGAAAAGCCCACGCCGCGGATCAGGAAGGTGGTGGACAGGCTGCCGGCAAACGCATCGCCCAGCTTGTAGAGCACGATCAGAAGCAGCAGCCACCAGGCGCCGGGGCGCGAGAAGAAGTCGCGCAGCGGGCCCAGGATGGCTTCTTCCATGGAGCGCGGCATGCGCGCGGGCGATTCCGCCTCGGGCGCCCACAGCAGGCTGATGATGCCGATGCCCATCAACCCCGCCATCAGCAGGTACATCTGCTGCCAGCCCAGCACGCGGTCGGCCAGCCACAGCGCCAGCCCGCCTGACACCAGCATCGCCAGCCGGTAGCCAAGCACCTTGACCGCAGCCCCACGCCGCGCTCCGGCGCGCGCAGCACGTCGGTGCTGTAGGCGTCGAACACGATGTCCTGCGAGGCCGACATGAAGGCCACCAGCGTGGCCAGCGCCGCCAGCATCCACAGTGCCTCGCGCGGCGGGCAGAAGGCCATGCCCGCAATGCCCAGCACCAGCCCGATCTGGGTCGCCAGCAGCCAGCCGCGGCGCCGCCCCAGCAGCGGCGGCGTGTAGCGGTCCATCAGCGGGGCCCACAGGAACTTGAAGATATAGGCCTGGCCCACCAGCGAGAAGAAGCCGATGGTCTTGATATCAAGCCCTTCCACCGTCATCCAGGCCTGCAATGTGCCGGAGGTGAGCGCCAGCGGCAGCCCGGACGCGAAGCCCAGCGTGAGCATGGCGCCGATGCGGCGATTGCGGAAAATGTCGAGATAGGCTTGAAAGGTCATGAATCAGGATGGCAATCGGGATGGCAATCGGGGTGGCATTCAGGCGGGGCAAGGCGCCGTGTATTATTGCATTACCGTCAGCGCCGACCCGATGAGCGGGATGCGCCGGACCCATACGGTGTCCTGGGCGCAACACCCTTGCTCACCCTGCTTGCCGAAAACCGCATCCAAGGAATCGTCCATGTCCGATCGCCAGCGTTGTCAGTGCCGCCACCGGCGGGCCGGGATTGCGTTGCCACGTCGATTGGCCGCGCTGGCGCTGGCAGCCAGCGCCGCGCTGAGCATGAGCGCGGTCCGGGCTCAGGCCCAGCCCCAGGACGCCGAAGATGGCATCCGCGTGCAACGCGGCGGCGCTTCCATCCGCCAGATCGTGCCGGTCGAAGTCATCGAGCAGCAGGCCTCGCAGGAGTACGAGCAGCTCAAGGAAGAGGCGCAGGCCAAGAAGACGCTGGCCGGTGACAACAACCCGCAACTGGTGCGCCTGCGCGCCATCGCCAAGCGCATCCTGCCGCAGACCCCGCGCTGGAATGAGCGCGCGAAGCAATGGAAGTGGGAGGTGAACCTGATCAATTCCAAGCAGGTCAATGCGTTCTGCATGCCAGGCGGCAAGATCGCCTTCTACTCCGGCCTGCTCGACCAGCTCAAGCTGACCGACGACGAAGTCGCCATGGTGATGGGCCACGAAATCGCTCACGCGCTGCAGGAGCATGCGCGCGAGCGGGCGGCCAAGTCCGAGATCACCAACCTGGGCGCCAACGTGATCTCGCAACTGTTCGGCTTCGGCAATCTCGGCAATATGGCCCTGGGCACCGGGGCGCAGCTGCTCACGCTGCGGTTCTCGCGCTCGGACGAGACCGAGGCCGACCTGGTCGGCATGGACATCGCCGCGCGTGCTGGCTATGACCCGCGCGCCGCCGTGTCGCTGTGGCAGAAAATGGGCGCGGTCTCGCAAACCTCGGCGCAGTCGGGCTCGGAGTTCCTCTCCACCCATCCATCCGGGCGCACCCGCATCGCGGAGCTGGAGAAGCATCTGCCCGAGGTGTTGCCGCTCTACGCGCGCGCGATCGATTCCAGCGTTGGCAAGCTGCCGGCTTATCGCGCCAATATGGCTAACCTGGGCGGCGCGCCGGTCGACAGCGGCGACGACGACCGGCAAAAGCCACTAAAAAAGTAAAGACGCCCGAGAGGCTCTCTTTATGGTGGATCCTGTACGATAAAAACATCGAACCGGGGCAATGAGGAGAAGACCATGAAGCATTGGGTGCGATTCAGCCTGGTGGCTGGCGCCATGCTGGCGGGCGGCAGCGCGCAGGCGGCCGACCAGTTGCTGAACATGCCGATCGAAAAGGCGCTGGCGACGCCGGCGGCCAAGGAGCGCGTGGATCCGTCGATCAAGCTGTTGTTTGGTTTCAACAAGCTGCCGGGCGCGCACGATGGGCAGTCCTTCAAGACCGTCAAGCGCATGCGGCGGCCTATCGACAACAGCCGTGCCACCGGCGGTCCGCCGCCGCCAGGCGACGAGGAACTGTGCGCCACCATCTTTATCCAGGCGGTGCAGGAACTGCAGCAGCGCGCGACCAAGGACGGCGGCAACGCCGTGGTCGATATCCGCAGCAACTGGAAGGACGACGAGACCGCGAGCGACAGCACCTATGTCTGCGCCAAGGGCAGCGCCTATCTTGGCGTTGCGCTCAAGGGCATGGTGGTCAAGGCCGGGGGCTGATCAAGACGCTGCCTGAAGGCGGAAGGCGAAAAAAAGCCGGCGAACCCATCGCCGGCTTTTTCATTGGCGGGCGGATAGTGCCGCCGCATCAGTGCATCAGGCGCTCAGGCCGGTCGCTTCGTCCGCGCCGACATGCACGTTCATGCATTGCACGGCAGCGCCGGCAGCGCCCTTGCCCAGGTTGTCCAGGCGCGCCATCAGCACGATGCGCTCGGCCGAGCCGAACACGAACAGGTCAACGCGGTTGGTGTCGTTGCTGGCCTGCACGTCGAAGAAGCCGCCGTCCAGGTTGGCTTCGTCGCCGACCGGCATCACGCGCACGAACTGCTCGCCTTCGTAGTGCTTGCGGTAGATATCGGCGATCTGTTCCGGCGTGACCTGGCGCGCCAGGCGATCCGGGTACACCGGCACTGTCACGGCCAGGCCCTTGAGGAAATTGCCGACGATCGGGTTGAAGATGGGCGCTTGCGCCAAGCCGGCCTGCACGCGCATCTCGGGCAGGTGCTTGTGCGCGAGGCCAAGCGAGTACGGGCGCGGGCTATCCAGCTTCGGGTTACCGCCGGCTTCGAACTCGGCAATCATCTGCTTGCCGCCGCCGCTGTAGCCGGTCAGCGAGAACGCCGAGACGGGATAGTCGGCTTGCATCACGCCGGCTTCCACCAGCGGACGCACCGCCATCAGGAAGGCGCTGGCGTGGCAGCCCGGCACCGCGATGCGCTTGCTGGTGCGGATCTTCTCGCGCTGGCCGCGCGTGAGTTCCGGCAGGCCATAGGCCCAGCTATCGGTGGTGCGGAACGCCGTGCTGGCGTCGATCACGCAGGTATTGGGGTTGGTCACCAACGCCACGGCCTCGCGCGAGGCAACGTCGGGCAGGCACAGGAAAGCGACGTCGGCGGCATTCAAAAAGCGTGCTCGTTCGGCCGGATCCTTGCGCTTGTCATCGGCGATACGCAGCAGCTCCACATCGGAACGGCCGGAGAGATAGTCGAGCAACCGGAGACCGGTGGTGCCTTCCTGACCATCTACGAACACTTTGAAAACCATGGCGGACTCACTTGGAAATACGAAAGGTCCCACGCCGGAATCGGATGGGAACCTGCATTGTAACTAGGTTGGGGGGACGTCGCAGGGTGCATGCCGCAGTGCAACGCAAATCCCTTTGTTATTCGTAACCTAGTAGGTTAAATTCGGTGGAGAAGCATACGTCTCATAGCAGGCTCCCGGTGATGATGGCAGGAGGCTGGGCCTGGAACAGCGCGAGGCCGCCGGGATCTTCGGCGGCGGCGTCAATGCCTTCTCGCGCTATGAAACCGGCAAGTCCAAGCGGCCGCTGGCGCTGGTCAAGCTGCTCAAGGTGCTGGAGCGGCACCCCGAGTTGCTTGAAGAAGTGCGCTCGGCGTAGCCGGCGCGCCTGCTTACAACGGGAAGTCGTAGTCGATCGACAGCGGCGCGTGATCGCTGAACTTCTCATCCTTGTAGATCGAGGTGGCCTGCGCGGTCTCGGCGATTTTCGCCGTGGCCAGGTGGTAATCGATGCGCCACCCGACGTTCTTGGCATAGGCCTGGCCGCGGTTGCTCCACCAGGTGTACTGCTCGGGGCGCGGGTCCAGCTTGCGGAACACGTCCACATAGCCGTGCACATCGAACAGCTCGCCGATCCAGCCGCGCTCTTCCGGCAGGAAACCCGAATTCTTCAGGTTGCCCTTCCAGTTCTTGATGTCGATTTCCTTGTGGGCGATGTTGACGTCGCCGCACAGCACGATCTCGCGCCCGCTGGCCTTGAGTTGCAGCAGGTGGGGCAGGAAGGCTTCCATGAAGCGGAACTTCGCTTGCTGGCGTTCTTCCCCGCTGGAGCCCGAGGGCACGTAGACCGAGATTACGGCGAGATGCGGATACTGCACCTCTACATAACGGCCTTCGTTATCGAACTCGTCGACACCAAAGCCGGTGATGACACGCTCGGGCTTGTGCCGGGTATAGAGGCCGACGCCGCTATAGCCTTTTTTTCCGCATAATGGAAGTAGCCGTGGTAGCCATGTGGCGCCAGGAACGCTTCCGTCATGTCGGCAGCCTGTGCCTTGAGCTCCTGGACGCAGACCATGTCGGCGTCCTGCTTGCCCATCCATTCGAAAAAGCCTTTCTTGGCCGCGGAGCGGATGCCGTTGAGGTTGGCGCTGATAATCCGTAACATCTCGGGAAATTTTGAAATCAGAGAGAAAAGATGACGCAGCAGACGACGCCGCAGCCCGGCGCTGGCGACCTGAGCCAGACCTTCATCCGCTTCGCGCTCGACGCTGGCGTGCTGTCCTTCGGCGAATTCGTGACCAAAGCGGGCCGCAAGTCGCCGTATTTCTTCAATGCAGGCCTGTTCAACCAGGGTGCGATGCTGGGCCAGGTGGCGCAATTCTATGCGAAAACCCTGCTGGCCTCCGGTTTGGAGTTTGACGTGCTGTTTGGGCCGGCGTACAAAGGCATCACGCTGGCGTCCGCGACCGCGGTGGCGCTGGCCGGGCTCGGCCGTGACGTTGGCTTCGCCTACAACCGCAAGGAAGCCAAGGACCACGGCGAAGGCGGCACGCTGGTGGGCGCCAAGCTGCAGGGCAAGGTCGTGATCATCGACGACGTGATCTCGGCCGGCACCTCGGTGCGCGAGTCGATGGCGATGATCCGCGCGGCTGGCGCGGAGCCGGCTGCCGTGCTGATCGCGCTCGACCGCATGGAAAAGAGCGGTACGGCCGACCAGGTCGGGACGCATTCCGCAGTGCAGGACGTGCAGCGCGAATATGGCGTGCCGGTGATCTCCATCGCCAGCCTGAAGGATCTGCTGGCTTACCTGGACGCATCGCAGGATCCCGCACTGGGCGGTTCGCGCGAGGCCGTGGCTGCCTATCGGCAGCGCTACGGCGTATAGTCTGGAACCTGTTGCCTGTTGTTTGCAAAGCTTTCCCGCAATGCAGCAGATAACCGGGAACCGCGCAGGAAAATCGCCGGTCTGACTGATCTCGCTGGCCGGCCCCACCGGATCCCTGGGCCGCCGGCGATTCGCCTTGCCGCCCGGCAAGGTGGCACAGCATCTCTTTCCTGGAGGTTAGCTGGCGATGGACATCAAGACGATCCGCGAGCAGGCATTCGCCATGCCGCTCACCAGTCCGGCCTATCCGATGGGGCCATACCGCTTCATCCATCGGGAGTTCTTCATCATCTCCTACCGCACCGATCCCGAGCTCTTGCGCGCGGTGGTGCCGGAACCGCTGGAGATCACCGATGCGGTGGTCAATTACGAATTCATCCGCATGCCAGACTCCACCGGGTTTGGCGACTACACCGAGTCGGGCCAGGTGATTCCCGTCACCTACCAAGGCAAGCCCGGCAACTATACCCACGCCATGTACCTCGACGACCATCCGCCACTGGCGGGCGGGCGCGAGCTATGGGGCTTCCCGAAGAAGCTGGCCAGCCCCACGCTGGCGGTCCACACCGATACGCTGGTCGGCACGCTCGACTACGGGCCGGTGCGCGTTGCCACCGGCACCATGGGCTACAAGCACCGCGAGCTCGACAAGGATGCGCTGGGCCTGGCGCTCGCGAGCACGCCCAACTACCTGCTCAAGGTCATCCCGCACGTGGACGGCTCTGCGCGCATCTGCGAACTGGTCTGCTACTTCCTGAAGGACGTGCAGATGAAGGGCGCGTGGACCGGGCCTGCGGCGCTGTCGCTGTCGCCCCATGCGCTCGCGCCGGTGGCCGCCCTCCCTGTGCTGGAAGTCCTTGGTGCCAAGCATTACGTTGCCGACCTCACCCTAGGGCTGGGCGAGGTCGTGTTCGACTACCTGGCCTGAGCGGCCACGCGTACATCGGTTTCCAACGGTGCCGGCGCATCGGCCCGGCCCACCTGAACCATCCAGACAGGAGAAACGTCCATGAAGCTCCAGGGAAAATCCGCCATCGTAACCGGCGCTGCCAGCGGCATCGGCCGCGCTATTGCCGACCTGCTCGCCAAGGAAGGCGCGGCGGTTGCCATCGCCGACCTGAATCTCGAGGCGGCGCAGAAGGCCGCCGCCGATATCGAAGCCGCCGGCGGGCGCGCCATCGCCGTGGCGATGGACGTGACCAACGAGGACGCGGTCAACAGCGCGACCGAGGCGGTAGCCAAGGCGTTTGGCGGGATCGATATCCTGATCTCCAACGCCGGCATCCAGATCGTCAACCCGATCCAGAACTATGCTTTCTCCGACTGGAAGAAGATGCAGGCCATCCACGTCGACGGCGCCTTCCTCACCACCAAGGCCGCGCTCCAGCATATGTACAAGGACAAGCGCGGCGGCACCGTGATCTACATGGGCTCGGTGCATTCGCACGAGGCCTCGCCGCTGAAGTCCGCCTACGTTGCCGCCAAGCATGCGTTGCTTGGCCTGGCGCGTGTGCTAGCCAAGGAAGGGGCGGAGTACAACGTGCGCTCGCACGTGATCTGTCCGGGCTTCGTGCGCACGCCGCTCGTGGACAAGCAGATTCCCGAGCAGGCCAAGGAACTCGGCATCAGCGAGGAAGAAGTGATTCGCCGTGTCATGCTTGGCGGCACCGTGGACGGCGTCTTCACCACCGTGGACGACGTGGCGCAAACCGCGCTGTTCCTGTGCGCGTTCCCGTCGGCGGCGCTGACCGGTCAGTCCTTTATCGTGAGCCACGGCTGGTACATGCAGTAAGCGATACGAAAAGCGGCCGGGCGCAGATACCGCCGCCCGGCCGGCATGACCGCGTGAAACGTCGGAAAACAATGTCATCAAGGAGGGGTCGTGGCAGGTGGACGTCGGCAGAAGCTGGATAAAGTGGCACAGGAAAATACAGTGGCACAGCAAAAGGGCACGCCGAAGCAGGCTGTTAAAAGCGCGGCTGTAAAACGCGCGGCGGCGGCCGTGGTCGCGACCCCGGCGGCGCCCGCGCGCCAACGCGGGGCGCCAAAGCCCGAATCGCTAAGAGAGCCGGAGCCAAACCTGCTGCCTCCCGGCGGCTGCGCGCCACCGGACCTCGCGCCCGAAGGCGCCGGCCGCAAGCGGCCGGTTCACCATGAATACACGGTCAGGGCATTGGTGCTGCAAGGTGGCGGGGCGCTGGGTTCCTACCAGGCAGGCGTGTACCAGGGCCTGGCCGAGGGCGGCATCCAGCCGAACTGGGTAGCCGGGATTTCAATCGGCGCGCTGAACGCTGCTGTGATCGCCGGCAATGCGCCCGAGCGCAGGGTCGAGCAGTTGCGCGCTTTCTGGGACTACATCTGCCAGCAGCCCTGGCTGCCCAGCCTGCTGCCTTACGAGGTGGCCGCGGAGGGGGCCGCGCATTGGCCCGATCCGCTGCGCATCTGGTTCGACGGCATCGAGGCCGCGCGCGCCATCTTCGAGGGACAGCGGGGCTTCTTCCAGCCGCGTCCGTGGTCCAGCCTGGTGGAGCGCCAGTGCGGCCCCACCAACGCCAGCTATTACGATACCAGCCCGCTCAAGGCGACGCTGGAGCGCTTTGCCGACTTTGACCGCATCAACGCGCAACATAAAGAGATGCGCGTGTCGGTGGGCGCGGTGAATGTGCGAACCGGCAATTTCGCTTATTTCGACAACACCCGGCGCAAGCTGCGCGCCGAGCATTTCATGGCCTCCGGCGCTTTGCCGCCAGGATTTCCCGCGGTGGAGATCGATGGCGAGTTCTATTGGGACGGTGGCCTGGTCTCCAACACGCCGCTGTCGGAAGTGCTGACCGCCCAGCCCCGGCGCGATGCGCTGATCTTCCAGGTGGACCTGTGGAGCGCGCGTGGCAAGTTGCCGCACAACCTGCTGGATGTGGCCGAGCGCCAGAAAGACATCCAGTATTCCAGCCGCACGCGCACCATCACGGATTACATGAGCGAGCAGCAGAATTACCGCCGCATGCTGAGCGAGGTGATGGCGCTGGTGCCGCAGGGGCAGCGGGACAATGACTGGTACCGCAAGGCGGCGGAGTACGCATGCGATGCGCGCCGCAACGTGATCCAGCTGATCTATCGCGACAAGACGTTTGAGGGCAATGCCAAGGATTATCAGTTTGGCTTGCTGACGATGAATGAACACTGGACCAGCGGGCTGGATGACATTCGGGAAACGTTGAAGCATCCGGAATGGCTGGCCATGCCGGCGCACGAAAAGCCGTTTGTCACGCACGACATCCATCGCGGCAACGGGCACGTCTGATCAGGTGCGCGGGGGCAGGGGCCGGCCTGGCCCTGATCCCCTCGCTTCGGCTTGCGGCCTTACACCACCTTCAACTTCGCCAGCTCCGGCTTTCCCGGCGGATACTTGGGCTTCAACTTCTCGAACACTTCCAGCAAGATCTCCGCCACCATCAGGTTACGGTGCGTCTTCGAATCCGCCGGCACGATATACCACGGTGCTTCCTGGGTGCTGGTCGCGGCAATGGCGGCCTGATAGGCGGTCTCGTAGTTCTTCCAGTATTGCCGCTCTTCCAGATCCTTGGGGTCGAATTTCCAGTGCTTCTGCGGATCCGCCAGGCGCGCTTCCAGCCGGGCCTTCTGCTCGTCCTTGGAAATATGCAGGAAGCATTTGACGATGGTGGTGCCGGTTTCCAGCAGCATCGTCTCGAAAGCGCGCAGCTGCTTGTAGCGGCGCTCGCATTCGGCTTCGTCGATCCACTCGTGCACCCGCGTGATCAGCACGTCTTCGTAGTGGCTGCGATTGAACACCACAATCTCGCCGTCGCGCGGCACCTGGGCATGGATGCGCCACAGGTAGTCGTGCGCGAGTTCTTCGGCGGTGGGGGATTTGAAGGCGACGACGCGAATGCCAAGAGGGTCGAAGCTGCGGAACACGCCGCGCACGGTGCCGTCCTTGCCGCTGGTGTCCATGCCTTGGAGCACCACCAGCAGCTTGCGCCGGTGTTCGGCGTAGAAGATGTCCTGCAGCGCGTCGAGCCGGGTGCTCAGTTCGGTGATGCGGGCCTGGTCGGCGGCCTTGTCGCCGCTGGAGAACGGCTTGGCGCTGCTGTTGAAGTCGGCCAGGCGGAAGTTCTTGTCCGAGGTGATGCGGAAATCGGCGAGCGGCATTGGCACTCCATGGAGGGCGCGGCCGTGGCAGGCCGCAAGCCCCTATGGTCAGGCAGGCAGCCGGTCCAGGTCAATGCTGCCTTCGAACACGGTGGTGGCCGGGCCGGTCATGCGTACCGGCTCGCCCTCGCCGTCCCAGGCGATTGAGAGGTCGCCGCCGTGGGTGTGCACCAGCACCGGCGAGTCCAGCAGGCCGCGGCGAATGCCGGCGACGACCGCCGCGCAGGCGCCGGTGCCGCAGGCCAGCGTCTCGCCGGCCCCGCGCTCGAACACGCGCAGGCGGATCGTATGGCGCTCCACCACCTGCATGAAGCCGGCGTTGACGCGGTTGGGAAAGCTCGTGTGATGCTCGATGATGGGGCCGTCCTGCAGCACCGGGAACGCCTCGGTGTCGCCCACCACCTGGACCGCGTGGGGGTTGCCCATCGAGACTGCCGAAATCCACTCGGTGCGCCCGTTTACTTCCAGCCCGTACAGGGTGTCGCGGCCTTCGGCCTTGGCCGGCAGGCCGTCGGGGCGGAACGGCACGCGGGCCGGTTCGAGTTCCGGCGGGCCCATGTCGACCGTGACCTGGCCGTCGTCCTGCAGCGTCAGGGTGATCACGCCGTTCATCACCTGCACGCGTACCGAGCGCTTGTCGGTCAGGCCGTGGTCGGTGACAAAGCGTACGAAGCAGCGTGCGCCATTGCCGCAGTGCTCGACCTCGCCGCCGTCGGCGTTGAAGATGCGGTAGCGGAAGTCAACGTCGTCGCGGGTGGGCTTCTCGACCACCAGGATCTGGTCGGCGCCCACGCCAAAATGCCGGCTGGCGAGCGCGCGCCACTGCACCGGTGTCAGGTTGAGGGTCTGGTGGATGCCGTCAAGCACGACGAAGTCGTTGCCGGCGCCGTGCATCTTGGTGAACTGGAGTTTCATAGAGCGATTGTAGTCGGGCCGTCCGGCGCTTGCTGGCGGCGTGTCGAGGGTGGCGCGTGCAGCACGTCTGCCCGGCGATGCCGCCGCCGCGCGCACGTGGTCAGTAGTTTTCGCGCTCGCCGTCCGGGCGGTGCTTGAAGCGCTTGTGCACCCAGTAATACTCAGTCACGCGGGGGCGGATGCAGTCTTCGAAGAAGGCGTTCATGCGCCGGGTGTCCTCGGTCACGCTATCGCCAGGATAGTTTTCCCAGGCCGGCAGGATGCGCAGCATGTAGCCTTGGTAGTCGGGCAGCATTTCGGTATAGATCGGCACGACCTTGGCCCCGGCCAGCCGCGCCAGGCGCGAGACCGAGGTCAAGGTCAGGGCCTCCACGCCAAAGAACGGGATGTACTCCGAGTCGCGCTCGCCAAAGTCCATGTCGGCGATCAACTGCAGGGCCTCGCCCTTGCGCAGGCAGCGGATGATGTCGCGCGCGCTGTCGTTGCGGGCAATCATCTTGGCGCCAAAGCGGCCGCGCGCATGCTTGAGGAACCCGTCGAACAGGTCGTTCTTCTGCTTGGTGTAGAGCGATGCGCCGGAGCGCTTCACGTGCTCGCGCAGGTGGATGGTGAGGCGGATCGCACCGGCTTCGACGCCGGAGAGATGCAGCGTGACGAGGATATGGGGCGTGCCGTCCAGCGCCACCAGGCCGGCCTGGTCGTCGATCTGGACCCAGCGGCGCATCTGTGCCTCGCTGCCGGTCCAGAAGATGCCGCGTTCGGCAAAGCTGCGAAAGACGGTGCGGAAGGTCTGGCGCGAGAGCGCTTCGATCTCGGCGTCGGTCCGCTCGGGAAAGCACAGGCGCAGGTTGGTCTGCACCACGCGGCGCCGGCTGCTGGGAATGAGGTAGAGCAGGCTGCCAAGGCCTTCGCCGAAGCGCGCCACGAGCGGATAGGGGAGCTTGCCCAGCACGGTCAGGAGGCCGATGCCAAGCCAGGTAAAGATGCGGCTCATTTTTGGTCGTTGGAGAGAGAGGCAGGTGCCGCTTCCGGCACCTCCAAGGGGTTGCGCGAGGCGTCGGCCGCGGGCGTGCGAGGTGGCTCCGCGGGCGGCAGCGCAGCGCCGCCCGGATGCTTGTAGCGGTTGTAGCCCCACAGGTACTGCGTCGGGCATGTCTTCACCAGCTTCTCGACAGCCGCGTTGATCACGGCGGCGGCTTCGGCCTGGTCATCGGGCAGCAGGTCCTTGATGACCTGCATATGGCCGAGGAAGCCGGCGCCGCGCGGCAGGCGCTCTGCAAAAATCACCGCGATGGGCGCGCCCGTGTGCTGCTGCAGGCGCTGCACCAGCGTCATGGTATAAGCCGGCTTGCCGAAAAACGGCGCCCAGGCGCCTTCGCCGCCGGTCGGGACCTGGTCCGGCAGGATGCCGATGGCCTCGCCCCGCTTGAGCGCCTTGACCAGCATGCGCACGCCGCGCGGCAGCGCCGGCGCCATTGCCAGGTTGGGGCGGGTGCGCATCTTGACGATCCAGTCGCGCAGCCAGGCCTGGTGCGGCGGCTTGTACAGCGCCGTGACCGGATGCCGCAGGGCAAACGCCTGCGGAAGCACTTCGAAGCAGCCGTGATGCGGCACCAGGATGATCAGCCCGCGGCCCTGCGCCATCAGCTTGTCCAGTTCCGGCCAGAGCCGGTCGGCAAAGCTGTACATGCGTGCCTCTGGATTGCGCCGGCTCCAGAAATAGGGCATTTCGAGGATCATGCGGCCCGTCGAGCGGGCCGCCTCCGCCACCATCGCGTCGCTGGCGTCGGGATAGGCATGGCGAAGGTTTTCCCTGAGCCGCGTGCCATAACGTCCTGGCAGGCGTGCCGCCAGCAATCCGAGCGCGCCGCCGATGGCGTGGAGCCAAGAAAGCGGCAAGCGGGAAATCAGCCAGAACAGGAAGGTCATCGGATTGCGGTAGCGGCCCGGCGGGCCGGGTAGGTCGTTAATGTTTTGCCGGGCGCTGCCGTTAGTGGGGCAATCAAAATGAATCTGGTGTTGTTACGGGGCCCACCGTACGGCTCGCACTGCTTGCCGGCTTGCGCCAGGCCGGAAACGCGCCGCTGATATGGGTGGCGCGGCCTGGCTTCGACAGCGTCCGGTATTTGGCAGGCTTGCCAGATAACCGGGGTGCTGCAGCGTAGCTAGCAGGCGCGTATAATAGCGCGTATCGCCGAGTTAACTGACAACTTGCGGGGCGATACCGTTCTACCGGAACGGCATGAAAATACCGCTAAAGCGTCGCCGCCCGGGCTTAGAGGTTGGCGCGCAATAGCCAAACCTGGAGAAAAGTTCGTGGCAAACGACTTCTTGTTCACTTCGGAATCCGTCTCCGAAGGCCATCCCGATAAGGTCGCCGACCAAATTTCCGATGCTGTCCTGGACGCCATCCTGGCCCAGGACAAGTACGCACGCGTGGCCGCTGAAACGCTGTGCAACACCGGCCTGGTTGTCCTGGCCGGGGAAATCACCACGACCGCCAACGTCGACTACATCCAAGTTGCGCGCGACACCATCAAGCGCATCGGCTACGACAACACCGAATACGGCATCGACTACAAGGGCTGTGCAGTGCTGGTCGCTTACGACAAGCAATCGCCTGATATCGCCCAAGGCGTGGACCGCGCCTCCGACGATTACCTGAACCAGGGTGCCGGCGACCAGGGCCTGATGTTCGGCTACGCTTGCGATGAAACGCCGGAGCTGATGCCCTTCCCGATCTATTACTCGCACCGCCTGGTCGAGCGCCAGTCGCAGCTGCGCCGCGATGGCCGCCTGCCCTGGCTGCGTCCGGACGCCAAGTCGCAGGTGACCGTGCGCTACGTCGAAGGCCGTCCGCACAGCGTGGATACCGTGGTGTTGTCGACCCAGCACTCGCCGGATATCACCCAGGCGCAGATCCGCGAAGCCGTGATCGAGGAAATCATCAAGCCGGTGCTGCCGGCCGCGATGCTCAAGGACACCAAGTACCTGGTGAACCCGACCGGGCGCTTCGTCATCGGCGGCCCGCAAGGCGATTGCGGCCTGACCGGGCGCAAGATCATCGTCGACACCTACGGTGGCGCTTCGCCCCACGGCGGCGGTGCTTTCTCGGGCAAGGATCCGTCCAAGGTCGACCGCTCGGCAGCCTATGCCGCACGCTATGTCGCCAAGAACGTGGTCGCCGCCGGCCTGGCGCGCCAGTGCCAGGTGCAGGTCAGCTACGCCATCGGCGTGGCCCGCCCGATCAACGTGACGGTGTACACGGAAGGCACCGGCAAGATCTCCGACGAGGCGATCGCCGCGCTGGTGCAAGAGCACTTCGACCTGCGCCCGAAGGGCATCGTGCAGATGCTTGACCTGCTGCGCCCGATCTACGAGAAGACCGCTGCCTGCTTTTTTTTCGCGCCTGGGGTGGCGTTCCTGGCTTGCCGCAGCTTTGTCCTGGATCAACCGGGGCAGGGCGGGGCGTGGCGCGCCATGGCCGCGAGGGTAGAATCGCGGGATGGCAAGGCGGCCCGGCGAGTGGCGTTTTGTTATCCTGCCGCGGCGCGCGCATGCGCGCTCAAGACCGCCGGAGCCCGCATACCGAGGATGCCCATGTCACTTGATTCGACCTTTAGCCCTTCCACGCCCTCCCCGGCCACCGTGCCCGGGGCAGCTGCGCCCGCGTTCAACCTGATCCGGCCCCAGCCCTATACAGAGTGGGCCCCGCAACTCGATGCCGCCACCAAGGCCGGGTTGCGCCGCGAGCTGGAGCAGGGCGCCGTGCTGTTCTTCCCCCAGTTGCGCTTCCAGTTCGCGCCCGGCGAGGAGCGCTTCCTGGATAGCCGCTGGTCGGACGGCAAGGCAAAGAACATCAACCTGCGCGCCAACGACCAGGCCGTGCGCGGCGCGATTGGCGGCGAGCAGGACCTGAAGGACCTGTACCAGCTGATTCGCCGCTATGCCGAGTACAGCGAGAAGCTGGTGCTCAGCCTGTTCCCGGAGTATGGCCCGCACATGGTGCGTGCCGGCACGTCGCTGCGGCCGAGCGAGATCGCCGGGCGGCCGGTGAGCTGGCGCAAGGACGACACGCGGCTGCACGTGGATTCCTTCCCGTCCAATCCGATGCTGGGCCAGCGGCTGCTGCGCGTGTTCCACAACATTGACCCGCAGGCGCCGCGCGTGTGGCGCGTGGGCGAGCCATTCGGCGATTTCGCCAAGCGCTTCGTGCCGAAGACCAAAGGCATGTGGCCGGGGCAGGCGCGGGTGATGGAGATGCTGCATATCACCAAGCGCCGGCGCTCGGAATACGACCACCGGATGCTGCAGTTGCATGACCTGGCCAAGGCTGACCTGGACTATCAGGCCAATGTTGCGCAGCAGGAGTTCCAGTTCCCGCCGGGGTCGACCTGGATCGTATTCAGTGACCAGGTGCTGCATGCGGCCATGCGGGGGCGGGCCATGATGGAGCAGACCTATTACCTGTCGCCCAAGGCGATCTCGGACCATACGCATTCGCCGGAGGCGGTGCTGGCGCGGATGCTGGGGCGGCCGATGGTGGCGGGTTGACGCCTGGCTTGAACCGGCACCTGCCTGGCTGCTGGCTTTCGCCCCCGCCTCAGCGCATCAGCAGTTTGATCATCGTTTCAAAGCGCTTGCCATAAGGCGGCTTGAGCAGCCCGGCGCCATTGATCCCGGACTGGCGGAAGATCGGCTTGAGCTTGGAGAAAGTTTCAAAGCCAGCCTGGCCGTGATAGGCGCCCATGCCGCTGGGGCCTACCCCGCCGAAGGGGAGGTTTTCCTGGGCAATATGCAGCAGCGTTTCGTTGACACTGACGCCGCCTGCCACGGTTTGCGCCATCACGTGGTCGATCGTGCGGCTGTCTTTCTCGAACAGGTAGAGCGCCAGCGGGCGTGGCCGGTCGTTGATGAAGCCGATGGCCTCTTCGAGCGTGCGGTAGGTCACCAGTGGCAGCACCGGGCCGAAGATTTCCTCGCGCATCACAGTGGCGTCGGCGGGGACATCCAGCAACAGCACCGGCGCGAGGCGGCGGCGCTCCGGGTCCGATGGCGCCTGTGACAGCGGCACCACGCGCGCCCCGGCGCGGGCGGCGTCGCTCACCAGGCCGTCCAGCCGCGCGAAGTGCCTCGGGCTGATGATGGTGGTGTAGTCGGGGTTGCCGGCATCGCCCGGCTGGTCCGGGTAGAGGCGGGCGGCGCAGGCGCGGGCGGCCTCGACGAAGGGCTCGCGCAGGGCCTCCGGCAGCAGCACATAGTCCGGGGCGATGCAGGTCTGGCCGGCGTTGAGCAGCTTGCCCACCAGGATGCGTTCGACCGCGCGCTGCAGGTCGGCGCCGGGGCCGACGATGGCCGGCGACTTGCCGCCCAGCTCGAGCGTGACGGGCGTGAGGTTGGCAGCCGCCGCGCGCATCACATGGTGGCCAACCTGGGTGGATCCGGTAAAGAGCAGGTGATCGAAGGGCAGGGCGGAAAACGCGCTCGCCACCTCGGCGTCGCCATTGATTACCGTGACCTCGTCGGCGGCGAAGATCTGCTGCGCCAGGCGCGCGAACAGCGCGGCGAAGCGCGGGGTGTACTCGGAGAGCTTGATCATGGCGCGGTTGCCCGCGACCAGCGCGCCCACCAGCGGGCCCACCGTCAGGTACAGCGGGTAGTTCCACGGCACCACGATGCCGATCACGCCCAGCGGCTGCGGCATCAGGCGCGATGTGGCGGGCTTGAACCACAGCCCGGTGCTCACCCGGCGCACCCGCATCCAGCGCTTGCCATGACGCAGTGCATCGTCGATGCCGGCCACGCTGGGAAAGACCTCGAGCAGGGCGGTTTCCTGGCGCGCTCGGTTGCCGAAATCGGCGCTGATGGCTTGCGAGATCTCGTCCATGTGCCCGGTCACCAGCTTGCGCAGGCGTCGCAGCCGGTCGGCGCGCACTTCCCAGGCCGGAGCCTGGTCGCGCCGCGAGGCGGCGCGCATGGCGTCGAATACGGATGACATCTCGGGCACTTCTCTCATGGCGCGCTCTCCTTGGGGTTGTGCGCTGCCCTTGGCGCGCGAGGCGTTTCGAATCCCGCACCATATGCCATGCGGCGGCGCCTGGCAATGGAGACCGGTCACTAGCCGCGCGCTTCAAACAACCGTATTGGCCGACCCGCCTTCGCCCTTTCCAGGGCCCCGGCAACGCCCTACACTGATTTCGCGGCATGCTCTCGGCGTGCCAGCCAGACCGGGTTGACCGGCACTGCCGAAGCGTTCGGCGCAACCCCGGCACACTGACCTCGGACCAGGCGGGGAGACGGATGGAAACCACCTTTGACTATCTCGTCGTTGGCGGCGGTTCGGCGGGGTGTGCCCTGGCCGGCCGGCTGGCCGACAGCGGCAGCGACAGCGTGGCCGTGCTCGAGACCGGCGGCCACGATCACCATGTGCTGGTGTCGACGCCGGCGGGCTGCGCGGCAATGCTGCCGCGTGCCGGCAGCCATAACTACGGCTACCGCACCGTGCCGCAGCCCGGGCTGAACGGGCGCCGCGGCTACCAGCCGCGCGGGCGCGGCCTGGGGGGCAGTTCCTCGCTCAATGCCATGATCTACACGCGGGGCACGCCGTCCGACTATGACGGCTGGGCCACGGCCGGCTGCGACGGCTGGGCCTGGGACGATGTGTTGCCCTTAACGTGTCGGACCTGCGCACGCCTAATCCATTTGGCCAGCGCTTTATCGAGGCGGCCCAGCAGGCCGGCTATCGCCGCAATGACGATTTCAATGGCGTGGATCAGGAAGGCGCTGGCTGGTACCAGGTGACCCAGCATGGCGGCGAGCGCTGGAACGCAGCGCGCGCCTACCTGCATCGCGCCGACGCCGCCGACCGCGCCTGCAATGGCGGGCGCGACAACCTGCATGTGATGACGGGCACGCAGGTGCTGCGCATCGAGTTCGAGGGCCGCCACGCGGTGGGTGTGGTGGTGCGCCTGGATGGCCGCGAGACCTTGCTGCGGGCACGCCGCGAGGTGATCGTGTCGGCCGGCACGTTCGGTTCGCCGCAACTGCTGATGGTGTCGGGCGTCGGCCCTGCCTCGCATCTGCGCGAACTAGGCATTCCCGTGGTGCACGACCTGCCGGGCGTGGGCGCCAACCTGCAGGACCATCTCGACATCATCATCCATAAGCGCGTGGCGGCATCCGAGCTGTTCGGCGTGTCGGTGGGCGGCGCGTTTCGCCTGCTGGCCGAGATCCTGCGCTACCGGCGCGAGCG
Source organism: Cupriavidus basilensis OR16 (assembly GCF_000243095.1). GTDB lineage: Bacteria > Pseudomonadota > Gammaproteobacteria > Burkholderiales > Burkholderiaceae > Cupriavidus > Cupriavidus basilensis_D. Next base: position 44,279 of record NZ_AHJE01000103.1, read on the forward strand.
CACCGGCATGCTGACTTCCAACTTTGCCGAGGCAGGCGCCTTCCTGAAGAGCCACGCCGGGCTGGACGAGCCGGACCTGCAGCTGCATTTCGTGGTCGGCATGGCCGACGACCATATGCGCCGCATCCGCCTGGGCCATGGCTACTCCTGCCACGTTTGCGTGCTGCGCCCGAAGAGCCGGGGCGAGGTGCGGCTGGCCTCGCCCGATATCCGCGAGGCGCCGATGATCGACCCGTGCTTCCTGTCGGACCCGCGGGACCTGGACGGCCTGGTGACCGGCGTGCGGATCGTGCGCCGCATCCTGGCCCAGCCGCAACTGGCGGCGTTCGGCGGCAAGGAGCTGTATTCGGCGCACCTGCCGGCCGATGGCGGCGACGACAGCACGATCCGCGCAATGATCCGCGCCCACGCCGACACCATCTACCATCCCGTCGGGACGTGCCGCATGGGCATGGACGAATACGCGGTGGTGGACCCGCAACTGCGGGTACGGGGCGTGGAGGGCTTGCGCGTGGTGGATGCGTCGATCATGCCGACGCTGATTGGCGGCAACACCAATGCGCCGGCCATCATGATCGGCGAGCGCGCGCATGACCTGATCCGGCACGGCCCGCGCGTGGTATTGCGCATGGCGGAGGTGTTGGCGGTATGAGGGGCGGGGTCGCGCCCCCCATACCCACGCTCAGGCCGTAGCCAGGCGGAAGGTCGATACCGTGTCGCGCAGCTTGCCGGCCTGGTCGTCCAGCGACTGCGCGGCGGCGGCCGCCTCTTCCACCAGCGCGGCATTCTGCTGCGTGACCTCGTCCATCTGGCCCACGGCCTGGTTGACCTGCTCGATGCCCGCGCTTTGCTCATCGGATGCCGCGGCGATCTCGGCGATGATGTCCGACACGCGCTTCACCGCATTCTGGACTTCGCTCATGGTCTTGCCGGCATCCTCGGCTTGCGCCGAGCCCGTGCGCACGGTGTTGACCGAGCGGTCGATCAGGTCCTTGATTTCCTTGGCGGCGCTGGACGAGCGCTGCGCCAGGCTGCGCACCTCACCCGCCACCACCGCGAAGCCCCGGCCTTGTTCGCCGGCGCGCGCGGCTTCCACCGCGGCATTGAGCGCCAGGATGTTGGTCTGGAATGCGATGCCCTCGATCAGGCTGGTGATTTCCGCGATACGGTTGGAACTGGTGCTGATCGCGCCCATGGTTTGCACCATCTGCTGCACGGCGGCGCCGCCGTGCTCGGCCACGCTGGCGGCATTGCCGGCCAGGCCGCTCGCCTGGCGCGCGTTGTCGGCGTTCTGGCGCACGGTGGTGGTGAGTTCTTCCATGCTCGATGCGGTCTGCTCCAGCGACGCAGCCTGCTGTTCGGTCCGTGCCGACAAATCGGTATTGCCCGCGGCGATCTGGCGCGCCGCCACGCCGACGGAGTCGGTTGAATCGCGGACCTCGCGCAGCGCCACGCTTACCCGCTCCAGCAGGCGGTTGAAGGCAGCCGCGGTACGGCCGATTTCGTCCAGGCGGCCCACCGGCGCGTGGCGTTCCAGGTCCAGGGAGTTGCTGACGTACTCCAGGGTTTCCTCGATCTCGGCCAGGCTGCCGCGGATGCGGCGATACAGCGTTGCCGCCAGGAAGCCGGTGACGAGCACCGAAACGACGATGACCGCCGAGAACACGCGGACCGCCGTGGTGTACTGCTCGCGATTGTGCTTCTCGGCGAGATCGCCCAGATCGCCGTTATAGGTGATGTGATCGTCGATCGCCTTGCGCAAGGCGATCGATGCGTCGTCCAGTTCGCCGCTCACCAGCATGGCATGGGCCGCGGCGAAATCGTTGGCACGCGATTTTTCCAGCATGGCGGCACGCCCGGCGCGGTAGCGCCTGATCGCGGCGCGGTCGGCTTCGAGCATCTTGCGGTCGGTATCGTCGCTGATGTCGTCGCGCTCATACCTTGCGGCGGTGGTGTCGAACTTCTCGTCGGCGCGAGCCAGTGCGGCTTCGGCTTCGGCCTTGGCCTTGGGGTCTTCGCTCATGGCGTGCCGGTAAAGCGAGATGCGCATGGCGTTGACGTTGTCCTTGAGCGAAATCAGGGTGCGCACGCTACCCAGCGTGTTGTCGTTGAGGTACTCGAAACGCTGTTCCGACTCGCTGAGTTGCCAGATGCCGCCGAGGCCCACGGTGAGCAAGGCGAGCAGGGCCAAGGATAAAGATAGCAACAGGCGTTGGCTGATGTTCATGTCGGGATGTCGGCGCCCGCCGTGTAGCCGGGCGCGCCGCTTGGTGATTTAAAGGGGATCAATATGCACTTATGTATTAAGTGCATGACATTAATACCAAGGGATTTACGGCAGGACCGGCGCCACCTGTAGCGGGATGGCGCGAGAAAATGCGTGACGAGGCCGTTGACGCGCTCGCTTGCCTCAGGCTGGCCAGGCACGCGCCACCACGCGCGCGAGCGCGGCATCGTCGCCTTCCAGCGTGCCGAACACGCGGCCGTGCTGACGCCCCAGCCGGCTCGCGACGAAGCGCTGCGCATCGTCGGCGTCGGCATATGCGAGCATCAGCGCCGCCTGCGCCGTCAACACCAGGCCTTGGGCAAAGCGCCGCGCGCCGGCTTCCAGGCGCTCGGGTGCATCGCGCAGCATCGCCTGCAGCGAGGCAAGCTCTGCCCGCACCGCGGGATGGCCGCCCGCGCGCCGGCCAAGGTCCTGCAGCAGCCGGCCAGCGTCCTCGGGGTTGCGCTGCAGCGCGCGCAGCACGTCCAGGCACATGATGTTGCCCGAGCCCTCCCAGATCGAGTTGACCGGTGCCTCGCGGTATAGCCGAGCCATCGGCCCCTCTTCCACGTAGCCGTTGCCGCCCCACACTTCCATGGCTTCGCCGGTGACCTCGATGGCGCGCTTGCAGATCCAGAACTTGGCCGCCGGCGTGACAACGCGCTTCCAGGCGGCGGCCAGCGGATCGGCATCGGCCCGCTCGAAGGCATTAGCGAGTTCCATCATGAGCAGCGTCGCGGCCTGGCTCTCCAGCGCCAGGTCCGCCAGCACGTTGCGCATCAGCGGTTGCTCCACCAGCAGGCGGCCGAAGGCCATGCGGTGCCGCGCATGGTGAGTGGCCTGCACCAATGCGGCACGGATGATGGCGGCGCTGCCGATCACGCAGTCCAGCCGCGTATAGGTGGCCATCTCGATGATGGTCGGGATGCCACGCCCTTCCTCGCCAATCAGGATGCCCGTCGCCTCGCGGAATTCCACCTCGCTGCTCGCGTTGGAGCGGTTGCCGAGCTTGTCCTTCAGGCGCTGTATCTGCACCGGGTTCTTGCTGCCGTCGTCGCGAAAGCGCGGCACGAAGAAGCACGACAGCGGCCCGTCCTCCGCGCCCATGCGCGCCACCACCAGGTGCGCGTCGCACATCGGCGCGGAGAAAAACCACTTGTGCCCGGTGATCGCATACTCGGCGCCACGGCCCTCGCCGCGCAGCGCGCGCGCCACCGTGGTGTTGCTGCGCACATCCGAGCCACCCTGCTTTTCCGTCATGCCCATGCCGATCATCACGGCGCGCTTGTCGCGCCAGGGCAGGTCGCGCGGGTCATGGTCGGTGGCGAACAGCTTGGGGCCGATCTGCGCGAACAGCGCCGTTTCCTTCTGCAGTACGGGGATGCTGGCAAAGGTCATGGTGGGCGGGCACAGCGAGCCCGATTCGGCCTGCGCCTGCAGGAAGTAGCCCGCCGCGCGCGCCACCCAGGCGCCCTCGCGCGGCTGGGCGAACGGCAGCGCCTGCAACTGCTGGCTGCGCAGCAAGGCCAGCAAGGCGTGCCAGGCTGGCGGGAATTCCACTTCGTCGATGCGCTCGCCGGTACGGCTGTGCGTATGCAATTCGGGCGCGTGCCGATTGGCCTCGGCCGCCCACTGCTGCACATCGGCCTTGCCCAGGCGGGCTCCGAACACGTCGAGCGCATCGGCATGCCAGCCGCCGCCCAGCCGCTCCAGCGCGGCGCGCAGGGCGGGGTCGCCGGTGAACAGGTTGTAGTCGGTCAGGTCCGCGACCTGATTGAACACGCGATGGGTGGCGGCTTGCGGCATGAGGTCTCCTGTGCGGTCTTCTGCGCGCGTGCGCATGGGCATGTCTGATTACATGGTAGAGCAAGCGGCGGGCGCTGTGCGGGGCCGGAACGCTGTGCCGATTCGGGCGCTCCACGCCCGCCGCGGCGCGGTCGTGCACCGCAGCAAGACGATAAGCTCCCTGAAACGCACGACACTCCAGATTGAAACAGGGGTGGTCAAGCCCCGAGCCTTGTGCTTAAATTCACCCCGTTGGATGAAACAGGGGTGCCGTACGGATGGGCCGTGCGGCTGAGAGAGTCCCTTCGAACCCGATCCGGCTAGTACCGGCGTGGGAAGTTTCATGGTTACCGAACAGCTCCTGCCTTCTCCAAGGCACATGACCCGGCCACACCGCCGCGGCCATGCTCACAGGGCGGCCGGCGCCAATGTGTCGCAGATGCACTATGCGCGCCGCGGCATCATCACGCCCGAGATGGAATACGTGGCGCTGCGCGAGTCGCTGAACCTGCAGGCGCTGTACGACAAGCCCGAATACAAGGCGCTGCTGCGCCAGCACCCCGGCAACGCGCTGGGTGCTTCGCTGCCGCTGCGCCCGGAAGACATGACGCCGGAATTCGTGCGCCGCGAAATCGCCTCGGGCCGCGCCATCATTCCCGCCAACATCAACCACACCGAGCTGGAGCCGATGGCGATCGGGCGCAATTTCCGCGTCAAGATCAACGGCAACCTGGGCAACTCCGCCGTGACGTCGTCGCTGGCCGAGGAAGTGGAAAAGATGGTGTGGTCGATCCGCTGGGGCGCCGACACCATCATGGACCTGTCCACCGGCAAGCACATCCACGAAACCCGCGAGTGGATCCTGCGCAACTCGCCGGTGCCCATCGGCACGGTGCCCATCTACCAGGCGCTGGACAAGACCGGCGGCGTCGCCGAGGACCTGACCTGGGAAATGTTCCGCGACACGCTGATCGAGCAGGCCGAGCAGGGCGTGGACTACTTCACCATCCACGCCGGCGTGCTGCTGCGCTACGTGCCGATGACCGCGGACCGCGTCACCGGCATCGTCTCGCGCGGGGGCTCGATCATGGCCAAGTGGTGCCTGGCGCATCACAAGGAAAACTTCCTGTACACGCACTTCGACGAGATCTGCGAAATCATGAAGGCGTACGACGTGTCGTTCAGCCTGGGTGATGGCCTGCGTCCCGGCTGTATCGCCGACTCCAACGACGACGCCCAGTTCGGTGAGCTGCGCACGCTCGGCGAGCTGACCGACAAGGCCTGGAAGCACGACGTGCAGGTCATGATCGAAGGCCCGGGCCACGTGCCGCTGCAGCGCATCCAGGCCAATATGGATGAAGAGCTGAAGCACTGCTACGAAGCGCCGTTCTACACGCTGGGGCCGCTGGTGACTGACATCGCTCCCGGCTATGACCACATCACCAGCGGCATCGGCGCGGCCAATATCGGCTGGATGGGCACCGCCATGCTGTGCTATGTCACGCCGAAGGAACACCTGGGCCTGCCGGACAAGGAAGACGTGCGCGAAGGCATCATCACCTACAAGATCGCCGCCCACGCGGCCGACCTTGCCAAGGGCTGGCCCGGCGCGCAGCTGCGCGACAACGCGTTGTCCAAGGCGCGCTTCGAGTTCCGCTGGGAAGACCAGTTCAACCTCGGCCTGGACCCGGAACGCGCGCGTTCGTACCACGACGCCACGCTGCCGGCCGAAGGCGCCAAGATTGCACACTTCTGCTCGATGTGCGGTCCCAAGTTCTGCTCGATGAAGATCACGCAGGAAGTGCGCGACTACGCCGCCTCGCTCAAGCCCGAAGCCCAGCAAGGCATGCAGGAAAAGTCGATCGAGTTCGTCAAGAGCGGCAGCAAGATCTACTCGTAATGCAATAGGTGATTAGGTGATTAGGTGAATAGGTGTGGCGCATGCCCGTGCAGCGCCGCACACGAAGTTCCGTGCCCTTCGAGGGGCACGCCATGACTTAAAGGAGGCCGGTGCTCGCCGCGCCGTCGCGGCGAGCACCGGCACAACCATCCCCATGACAGTGCAGTCGTTTGATGTGGCCGTGCTCGGCGCCGGCCTGGCCGGGCGCCTATCCGCCTGGCAACTGGTACGTGCCGGCCTGCGCGTGGCGCTGGTCGAGCGCGGCGGCCCCGATGGCGCTGGCTCGGCCGCGCACGTTGCCGCGGCGATGCTGGCGCCCCTGGCGGAATCCGCCATTGCCGAACGCCGCATCGTGGAGCTCGGCACCGCCAGTGTCGGCCTCTGGCGCGCCTGGGTAGCCGAAATGCTGGAGCCCGTGTTCTTCCAGGAAGACGGCACGCTGGTGCTATGGCATACGCGCGACCGCAGCGAGATGTCGCTGTTCACCAGCCGGGTGCGTGCCGTGGCGCCGCCCGAACTGGTGGCCGAGCGCATGCGCGCGCTGGACGGCAATGGCGTGGCCGCGCTCGAGCCGGCGCTCGCGGGCCGTTTCTCCCAGGGGCTGCTGCTGGCGGGCGAAGGCCAGCTGGACAATCGCGGCACGCTGCGCGCGTTGCTGGCTTGCGCGGTTGCCGGCGGCCTGCATTGCGTCTGGGAAGCCGGTGAAATCGAGGCCGGCGACCTGCCGGCGCTGGGCATCTGCGCACGCGTGGTGCTGGATTGCCGCGGCCTGGGCGCCCGCGCCGCGTGGCCGGGACAGCCCGCCGCGCACGGCAGCATGCCGGGATTGCGCGGCCTGCGCGGCGAAGTCGTGCGAGTGCACGCGCCCGAGGTCAAGCTGCATCGCCCGGTGCGCCTGCTGCACCCGCGTTATCCGATCTATATCGCGCCCAAGCCTAACGACCTCTATGTGATCGGCGCCACCGAACTCGAAAGCGAGGACGATTCGCCGATGAGCGTGCGCTCCGCGCTGGAACTGCTTTCCGCGGCGTACTCGCTGCACCCGGCCTTTGGCGAAGCGCGCGTGCTTGAACTCAATGTGCAGCGCCGCCCGACGCGCCCGGACCACCTGCCGGCCATCCGGGTCGACCAGCATGCCCGCATCGTGCGCCTCAATGGCCTGTACCGGCACGGCTTCCTGATTGCCCCGGCGGTCACCGAGGCTGCCTGCCAGGTGGTACAGGCTTTGCTCGGCGACGATCCCGCCGCGCATGCCGTGCCCGCCTCGGTGCGCTGGCCAGGCATGATCGCGGCCGTGCTCGATACCGTCGCCGGCTCGCCGGTGCTGCACTGAACGACAATGACCATGGATATCCTGCTCAACGGCCGTCCGCTCGCCCTCGCCGATCGCGCCACACTGGCCGATGCGGTGGCGGGCGCAGGCATCGCGCCACCCTTTGCCGCCGCGCTCAACGGCCAGTTCGTGCCGCGCGCCGCGCATGCGGCCACCGTGCTCGCCGCCGGCGACCGAATCGACCTCGTGCAACCCGTGACGGGAGGCTGACCAAACATGACCTTCAATACCACTGAACCCCGCCGCGACCTGTTCGCCGACCCCTTCGTGCTCTATGGCGAGTCGTTCGCCTCGCGCCTGTTGCTGGGTACCGCGCGCTACCCGTCTCCCGCCACGCTGCAGGCCGCGGTGGAAGTGGCCCGGCCCGCCATGCTGACGGTGGCGCTGCGCCGCCAGGGCGCGGTCGGCGATGGCGAGGGCGGCCAAGCCTTCTGGCAGATGCTCCGTGCACTGAACGTGCCGGTGCTGCCCAATACCGCCGGCTGCATGGCGCCGCAGGAAGTCATCACGACCGCCATGATGGCGCGCGAGGTGTTCGAGACCGACTGGATCAAGCTGGAGCTGGTGGGCGACGATTACACGCTGCAGCCCGATACGCTCAACCTGCCCGCCGTGGCCGAGACGCTGATCAAGGAGGGCTTCAAGGTGCTGCCATATTGCACCGAGGACCTGGTGCTGTGCCGCCGCCTGCTGGACGTGGGCTGCCAGGCACTCATGCCATGGGCCGCGCCGATCGGCACCGGCAAGGGCGCCGTCAATCCGCACGCCATGCGCCTGTTGCGCGAACGCTTGCCCGATACCCCGCTGATTGTCGACGCCGGCCTCGGGCTGCCGTCGCACGCCGCCCAAGTGCTCGAGTGGGGCTATGACGGCGTGCTGCTGAACACCGCGGTGGCGCAGGCCGCCTATCCGGTCAACATGGCACGCGCCTTCGCGCTGGCCGTGGACGCGGGCCGCACCGCCTACCTGGCCGGCCCCATGCCGGAGCGCGATATCGCACAGGCCAGCACGCCGGTGGTGGGCATGCCGTTCTGGCATGCCGAAGGCGTGGAGGACCGCGCATGACCCGCAATCTTCTCCCGGCCGGCATCGACGCCGCGCTGCGCGACACGCTGCTGGCGCGCTATGGCGCCACCTTCGGCATCAGCGACAAGACCTGGCGCGCCTGGGCGCGGGGCGACGTGCCCGCCGCGCTCGGCGATGCCGATGTGGCGCTGTTCGACGGCGAGGCCGACGCGGCCACGCTGGCGCGCATTGCCGCCGCCGGCGCCATCGCCATCGAGAGCGACCGCGAAGGCGGGCAGTGGAGCGACACCGTGCGCTCGCCGATGGGCACCTGGGTCTTCAGCGCCCATGCCGACGACGATACTGCGCATTCGCCGGCCTTCGTCGCCGTGCTGCTGGCTTGCCTGGCGCTGCATTTCCCCGCGCACGATGCGCTCTGCCTGGCGCGTGCCTGGCAGCCGGGCTCGCTGGACTGGCCGGTGGATTTCGCGCGCTTCCCGCACGTGCGCCACGCCGCGCTGGTTGCGCCGGAGCAGCGCGCCGAGCCCTTCGCACCGTGCCCGCCGCTAGGTCTGTACGCGGTGGTGCCCAGCGCTGAATGGATCGAGCGACTGGTCGCGCTGGCGCTGCCCACCGTGCAGCTGCGCTTCAAGTCCGACGATGCGCAGGCCGTGCGCAGCGAGATCGAGCGCGCCGCCAAGGCCGCGCGCGGCAGCGCCTCGCGCCTGTTCATCAACGACCACTGGCGTGCCGCCATCGACTACCACGCCAGCCAAGGCGGCGACAGCGGCATCTACGGCATCCACCTCGGCCAGGAAGACCTTGATGACGCCGACCTCGACGCGCTGCGCGCCTGCGGGCTGCGGCTTGGCGTGTCCACGCACGGCTATGCCGAGATGCTGCGCGTGGCCACCATCGGCCCGAGCTACCTGGCGCTGGGCGCGATCTTCCCGACCACCACCAAGGTCATGCCGACCGCGCCGCAGGGCCTGGGCCGCTTCCACGCCTACGTCAAGCTGATGCAGCCGGTGGTGCCATCGCTGGTGGGCATCGGCGGCGTCGATGCCGCGCGGCTGCCGGAAGTGCTGGCGGCTGGCGTGGGCAGCGCGGCCGTGGTGCGCGCGATTACCGAGGCCGCTGACGTGCCGGCGGCGGTGACGAATCTGCTGGGGATGTTCCCGGCGGCCTGAGCGCGTTGGGCCCGGACGGGCAGGCGCACGCGGTGTGACTGTCCTCGTCCGGGCGCCCGAGCTAGCCACATACCGTCGCACACAGATGCCGTTGCCAGACATTCGCCTCGCCACGCCTGAAGACATAGCGAGCCTGCCCGCCATCGAACGCGCGGCGGCCGCGTTGTTTCCCGAGTCCGACCTGCCGCCCACGCTGCGCCAGCACGTCACCCCCATTGGAGACCTGCGGTGCGCGCAGCGTGAGGGCCGCCTGTGGGTCGCCGTTGCTGACGACGGCAGCGTCGCCGGCTTCGCGCTGGCAAGCGCGAACGGACCGCATGCCTGCCTCGAAGAGATGGACGTCCACCCCGACCATGCCCGCCGTGGCTTCGGCCGCGCGCTTGTGAGCGCCGTCGCGGATGGCTTGCGCCGACAAGGCCTGCAGTCGCTCAACCTCACCACTTTCAGCCACCTGCCATGGAACGCGCCGTTCTATGCGCGCCTCGGCTTTCTCCCGCTCGATGAAGCCGATCTCAGCGCGGAGCTCCGCGCCGCACTGGCGCGCGAGGCCGCGCTCGGCTTGCGGCAGCGCATCGCCATGCGCCTGGCGTTGCAGGCGTCGCCCCGGGTTACGATAGCGCCGTGCCATCCACTCCGGCAAACACCATGCTCCGCTGTACCACGCTGATCGTTTCGCTGTTGATGCTGCTTGTCACATTCAGTGCCGGGGATGCGCACTGGATCGCCGGTGCTGGCATTGCCGACCGAGGGTTGCAGGGCGGCGCCTTTGTCTGGCTTTTCCTGTTTTGCTTCCTGGCCTACATTCCGCTCGTGGTGCTGGTTGCCAGCTACATGCTGAGGGACCTGCTGGCGCTCTATCTGTATAGAAACCAGCGCGCCGCCGTCAACCTGGTCTTGTTTTCCGTGATGCCATCGATCGCGCTCTATCGCTTCAATGCCTGGTTTGTCTCGGAGATCCTGTAGGCCAGGCAAACGCCTGCACTCAGCCGCGCGCGCCACGCTCCAGGAGCTTGTACAGATGCGAGCGTGAAATACGCAATTGCTCCGCCGCGCGCTTCTTGTTGCCACCGTGCCGCGCGATGGCCTGCAGCACGGCCTCGTACGCTACTTCACGCAGGTCTGCCGGCGCTGCGGCACCCGCGTCGATCGCGGCCTCGTTCATGGCCTCGTCCAGTGCCTCGCCATACGGCAACGGCGGCTCGCTCAAACCGTACGCCGCCGCGCTTTCCTCGCCCCGGGCGAAATCCGCCGCGCGCAGCACGCGCGCGTCGCAGAACACCAGTGCTTCCTCGATCTTCTGCCTGAGCTGGCGCACATTGCCCGGCCACCGCCGCTCGGCCAGATAGCGCGGCACTTCGGATGCCACTTCCGGCACCGGCACCCGGTTGCGCGCGCAGAAGCCGCGCACGAAATGGGTCAGCAGGGCAGGGATGTCCTCGCGCCGCTGGCCCAGCGCGGGAATGCGCAGCACCACGCCGCTCAGGCGGTAATACAGATCCAGGCGGAAGCGTCCGCCATCGATCAGCGCCTGGATGTCGCGGTTGGTCGCCGCCACCAGCCTGAAGTCCACGCGCTGCGCCTGCCGGCTGCCGAGCCGTTCCACCATATGGTCCTCCAGCACGCGCAACAGCTTGACCTGCATCTCCATCGGGATATCGGCGACCTCGTCGAGGAACAGCGTGCCGCCGGCCGCCTGCTCCAGCTTGCCGGCCTGTCCAAGGCGATGGCTGCCAGTGAAGGCGCCCGCCGCATGCCCGAACAGCTCGGACTCGATCAGCGTGGCGGGCAGCGCGGCCAGGTTCAGGCTCACCAGCGGCTTTCCCTGGGCCGCGCGGCTGGCGCCGTGAATGGCGCGCGCCACCAGTTCCTTGCCGGTGCCGCTCTCGCCGAGGATCAGCACCGGCACGTCCAGCCGCGCCACGGTGTCGATCTCTCTGCGCAGCCGCTGCATGGGTGCGCTGTCGCCAATCAGCAGGCCGGGGCCGGCGCCCGCTTGCTGCTCGCGCAACGCGTCGAGCTCGCGCTGTGTTTGTGCCAGTTGCGAGCGCAACTGTGTCATCTCGCGGTGCATGCGGCCAATGGCTTCGGGCTCCTTGAAGAGGATCTGGCCGATGGCGCCAACCACCTCGCCCGCGGCGCTGATCGGGATGCGGTTCACCACGCGTGTCACGCCGTTCATCTCCTGCAACTGCCCGATCTCGGCCTTGCCGCTGGCGGCCACCTGCGCGAGGCGTGAATTGGGGATGACGTCCACTGCGGGCCGGCCCGTG
>NZ_AHJE01000102.1 GCF_000243095.1 Cupriavidus basilensis OR16
CACGGTGCGCCAGAACGCGGACAACGCCCGACAGGCCAGCGGCCTGGCGGCGAACGCTTCCGAGATCGCCGTCAAGGGCGGCGAAGTGGTGGGCCGTGTGGTGCAGACCATGGACGACATCAACGGCGCTTCGAAGAAGATCGTCGACATTATCGGCGTGATCGAAGGCATTGCGTTCCAGACCAATATCCTGGCACTGAACGCGGCGGTGGAAGCCGCGCGCGCCGGCGAACAAGGCAGGGGCTTCGCGGTGGTGGCGGGCGAGGTACGCGGGCTGGCACAGCGCAGCGCGAACGCAGCCAAGGAAATCAAGGGCCTGATCGGCGACACGGTGGCGCGGGTGGACAACGGCTCGGCGCTGGTGGGCCAGGCCGGGCTGACCATGGGCGAGATCGTGCAAGCGGTCAAGCGCGTGACGGACATCATGGGCGAGATCAGCTCGGCGTCCGCCGAGCAGAGCTCTGGCATCGAGCAGGTCAACAAGGCCGTGGCGCAAATGGACGAGGTAACGCAACAGAACGCGGCACTGGTGGAGCAGGCCGCTGCCGCGGCCGGCTCGCTGGAAGATCAGGCCGGTCGCCTGCGCGATGCGGTGGCGACCTTCCGCGTCAGCTTGCGTCCCGAAGCACGGCCAGTGCGCGCCCGCCAGGACGACGCGCAGCGCGGCGCGCGGCAACTGGCGCGTGCCTGAGCAGGGAAAGTGAAAAGGCAGTGCTGAGGCAATCAGCCCGAAAGCGTGTTCTAGAAGAAAGAGAAGTAGCGCCTGTCGTGCGCACCGCCGGCAACTCGCCAGCAGCGGACAGATGAGGCCCCCGGTCAAGTCATTCAGAAAAAAGAGGTAGTCTGCATGCAATGGTTCAATCAGCTCCGCGTCACGACCAAGCTGGTCGTTGGCTTTCTGGTCGTGTCGCTTATCGGCTCGGTGATGGGTCTGCTGGGCGTCGTCAATATGGGACGCATGACGGACTGGACCAGCCGGATTTACAACGACGACCTGCAGGCGCTCAAGGCGGTGCAGAGCGGCAACATCGACCTGCTCTATTCCAGCCGCGCCCAGATTGCGCTGCTGTCGGCATCGACCATGGGCGAGCGTGCCGGCGAGAAGGAAGAGATCGATAAATCGCTGGTCCGTCTGGACGAGAGCATGAAGCGCGCGCGCCCGGCGTTCGGCCAGCCCGAGGGAATGGCGCTCGTCAAGCAATTCGATACCCTGCTGCCGGCCTACCGGGAACGCCTGGCCAAGTATGTAGCGCTCGTCGGCAAGCAGCCGCTCGATACCTCGCAGTTCGAGAGCCAGGTCTTCACCGAAAGCGCCGATCTGGTCAAGGATAGCCGCGCGCTCGAAGACGTGATGGCAAAGATGGTCACGCGCCGCGACAATCGCGCACTGGCCAATATGGATGAAGCACGCGGTGTCTACGAGAGCACGCGCCTGTGGATGCTGGGCCTGGTGCTGGGCGGCCTGGCCGTCTCCGTGCTGCTGGGCGCCTTCCTGGCCCGTACGCTGTCGCGCCAGCTGGGCGGCGAGCCGGCCTATGCGGCGGCCATCGCCTCGCGTATCTCCGAGGGCGACTTCTCTGCCGACGTGAAGCTGCGTGCGGGCGACAAGGACAGCCTGCTGCACGCCATGAAGCTGATGCAGCAGCAACTCTCGGCCATGGTGCGCGACTTCAAGGATTCCGCCGAATCGATCGCCTCTGCCTCGCGTGAGATCGCTGCGGGCAACAGCGACCTGTCGCAACGTACCGAACAGCAGGCGGCGTCGCTGGAGGAAACCGCGTCCAGCATGGAAGAGCTGACCAGCACGGTGCGCCAGAACGCGGACAACGCGCGCCAGGCCAGCGGCCTGGCGGCCAACGCCTCCGAGACCGCGCTCAAGGGTGGCGAAGTGGTGGGCCGCGTGGTGAAGACCATGGATGAGATTAACGATGCATCCAAGAAGATCGTCGACATTATCGGTGTGATCGAAGGCATTGCGTTCCAGACCAATATCCTGGCACTGAACGCGGCAGTGGAAGCCGCGCGTGCTGGCGAGCAAGGGCGCGGCTTCGCGGTGGTGGCGGGCGAGGTGCGCAGCCTGGCGCAGCGCAGCGCGAACGCGGCCAAGGAAATCAAGGGCCTGATCGGCGACACGGTGGCACGGGTGGACAACGGCTCGGCGCTGGTGGGCCAGGCCGGGCACACCATGGGCGAGATCGTGCAGGCGGTCAAGCGCGTGACGGACATCATGGGCGAGATCAGCGCGGCCTCCGCCGAGCAGAGCTCGGGCATCGAGCAGGTCAATAGGGCCGTGGCGCAAATGGACGAGGTGACGCAGCAAAACGCGGCGCTGGTCGAGGAGGCCGCTGCGGCTGCCGGTTCGCTGGAAGACCAGGCTACGCGCCTGCAAACCTCGGTGGCAGGCTACCGCCTGGCTGGAACGGATGCCTTTGCCGGCTCCCGCGTGGAAGCGCCGCGGCCCAAGGTGATCGCGGCGTCCAAGCCCAAGCGCAAGGAGCCGTCGGCACCCGCCGCCCGCGACGACGAGGCCGGCCACGCCGAGGCAGCACCGGCAGAAACGGCCGAGCGCGAAGCCCCTGCGCCCGCCGTGGCACGCGCGCCCCGTCCCGCAGCGCTAGCGACCTCCGACAGCGGCGACTGGAGCGCCTTCTGACGGCATGCAAGCGAGGGACTCCCGCCGTAAGCGTCATAGCCAGAACTGCACATCATGAATACCGAAATCACCCTGGCGCTGCCCGAAGAAGCTGCGGCCAAACTACGCGCCGAGTTCGAGCACTTCGTCAATGTCTCCACGGGGCTGGACAACGAGTTCACGCCGCCGGGCTTTGATGACTTCCTGCGTGCGCGCCTGCTGCACCATGACGGCCCGCTGACTGAGCGTGCCGTCACGCGGCTGCTTTCGGGCGGGGAGTACGCCTGGGCCAAGCGCGTGTTCAACAAGCAGCTGCCCAACGCCATGGCAACGCTGATGCGCGACGCGCAGCGCTATGGCTACGGCCTGGCGGTCCGCCACGAATGGACCCCCCAGGAGCGCCTTGCGCACGCCCGTGACTGGTCCCGTCAGATCCTGGAGGACGCCGGGGCCGACCTGGCTTTCATCGATCCCCTGGCATCCCAGCTGGCCACCTCGGCGGTGGATATCCGCACGCTCGAGGAGCAGATGCAGACACCGGCGTGGCGCGTGGCCGAGAGCCTGCGCCGCCGGGTCTACGACGTCATGTACATGGTGCAGACAGAGCGCACGGCGGGCACGGCACGCTCGCGGCTGGGCGAGCTGCGTGCATTGCTGGGGCTATCGATGGACTACGGCACGGTGAGTGCCGAGGAAGCCGCACGCGTGATGGAGCAGGTGGAGCAAACCTGCCCGCATCTGTTCCGCGAAGAGCCAGACGACCTGTTCGCACGGGTGGCTGCATGGCTGCGCCGGGTCCTAGTGCTCTGACGCCGGCTCGTCAATAGAGGAATGCGACTAGTGCGCTCCCTGGCGAAGTGATCCAAAAGCAATTTTAGATCTTTTCCTCTGTTACATACGCGTAACAGTTTTGATGCAAATCACATGACAAGGAGGTGACTTGTTACAAACTTCGAATCCCATGTATGTTTCATGCGACATAGCTCTATCCCAACGTAAGAGGGGATTGGCAGTCTGGTCTAATTGCCGATATAACTCTGTCAGTCGCACTTACACTCTGTAACATCTGTAACGTTTCAGAAAAGTCTGACCAAGCGCAGTTCCTTAGTTGTATGCAGTACCCGTCGAACACGCACTCAAACGATCTGGTCGCCTTCAGCCTTCGGCTGCGGGTAAGCGCCGGACAAGCGGTCGAAGGGTTTTTGGTAGCGGGGAAAAATTGGAAAGCAGTGAAGTTCTCCAGGAGATCAGGGAGGTCAATCTCGCCTATCTGCTGCTCGCGCAACGCCTGGTGCGCGAAAACCATCTGGAAGCCATGTTCCGGCTTGGCGTCAGCAAGGAAATTGCCGACATTCTCGCCAAGTTGACGCCGGCCCAGCTTGTCAAACTGGCAGCATCAAACATGGTCCTATGCCGTTTTCGGTTCGACGACCACGCCTTGCTGTCTACACTCACCCATACGGCCAAGAGCCATGATATGCAGCAGATCCATGCTGCGATCCTGCTCGCACGGCAGCCCGTGGAGTCGCTCAATTGACCGCGCTCCTGCAGGCCCCATCAGCCCGGAGTACCACGGCCACTCCCGTCCCCAATCGCAAGAGTGTCTTGCAGGATGCCAACCAGACCCAGCTCGCCATTGAGCTGATCGGCCTGGGTGCGCGCCTGCAGGTGCTCGAAGCCGAGACCACGCTCTCGCGCGATCGCCTGATCCGCCTCTACAAGGAGCTGCGCGGCGCCTCGCCGCCCAAGGGCATGCTCCCCTTCTCGACCGACTGGTTCACCACCTGGTTGCCCAACATCCATTCCTCGCTGTTCTTCTCGGCCTATCAGTTCATGGTCCAGCAGGGCGAGACAGTTGGCATCCGCGGCGTGGTGGCAGCCTATCGGCTCTATCTTGAGCACGTATCGCTGCTCGAAAGCGAAATTGTCTTAAGTTTCACCCGTGCCTGGACGTTAGTACGGTTTTTCGAGAGCAACATGCTGCAGCTTTCCAGCTGCACCTGCTGCGGCGGGCGCTTCGTTGCGCACGCGTACGAGCCGCATGCGAATTTCGTATGCAGCCTGTGCCGTCCGCCCTCGCGTGCTGGCAAGGCCAAGAAGCTCTCGAAGGACATCGCACCAGCGCAAGCTGTCGCCTGACTGAAATCCTTGGGTCGATAGGTCACTAAGTCTTCAAGTCTTGCCGTCTTGAGTCGTTAAGTCATAAGACGGACCAGACTTCAGGACCCACGGCTTTAAGGTCCGAACGTCCCAAGGTCTCAGATTCGATGGCAGCCTGCGTGACAGGTGAGCCCAGCCAAGGCAGGCGGTTAATCCGTCTGCCTTGGAGGGGTGACCCTTGTGCATGCCTGACGTGTGTTTTTCTGACGGGGAATCAATCGTGCTAGTTGTAATTGGCTTTGTTGTCGTGATAGTGGCGGTGCTTGGTGGATACGCCATGACCGGCGGCCATATGGGCGCGCTTTATCAACCGGCAGAGCTTGTCATCATTGGTGGAGCCGCAATCGGCGCCTTCATCAGCTCCAATAATGGCAAGGCCATCAAGGCCACCATGCGCGTGCTGCCTACGCTGTTTCGCAGCAGCAAGTACAGCAAGGCGCTCTACATGGAGGTCATGGCGCTGCTCTACGTCCTGCTGTCCAAGGCCCGCCGCGAAGGCATCCTGTTCCTCGAGAAGGAAATCGCGGATCCGGCGGCCAGCAGCGTGTTCAGCCAGTATCCGCGCATTCTCGCCGACCCGGGGATGATGGAGTTCCTCACGGACTACCTGCGCATGATGGTCAACGGCAATATGAACGCCTTCGAGATCGAGACCTTGATGGATCACGAGATCGAGACCTTCCGCCACGAGGCCGAGGTGCCGGCGCATGCGCTGACCCGTATCGGCGACGGCCTGCCCGCCTTCGGCATTGTGGCCGCGGTGATGGGCGTGGTGCACGCGCTGGCCTCGGCGGACCTGCCGCCGGCGGAGCTCGGCGCGCTGATCGCGCACGCCATGGTCGGCACCTTCCTCGGCATCTTGCTCGCCTACGGCTTTGTCTCGCCGCTGGCGGCGCGGGTCGAGCACCAGGTGGACGAGACCGTGAAGATGTATGAGTGCATCAAGGTCACGCTGCTGGCTTCGCTCAATGGCTACGCGCCTCTGGTGGCGGTGGAATTCGGCCGCAAGGTGTTGTACTCGACCGAGCGGCCATCCTTCCTCGAACTGGACGACCACGTTCGCGAAGTCAAGAGCATCACCTGACGAAGAGGAGCGACAGCGATGAGCAGTGAGCACGGTGCGCACCCCATTGTCGTCAAACGCATCAAGAAGAGCAGCGCCGGGCATCATGGCGGATCGTGGAAGATTGCCTACGCCGACTTCATGACCGCAATGATGGCGCTGTTCCTGGTGCTTTGGCTGTTGAAGGCTGCGCAGCCCAAGGACCTGGTGCAGTTGGCGGAATATTTCCGCACGCCGCTGAAAGTGGCCATTGCGGGGGGCAACAAGAGCAGCCTGTCTTCCAGCGTGATCCCGGGCGGCGGCACGGACGTGACCCGCCAGGATGCGGAAGTCAGGAAGACCCCCGAGGACGCCACGGAAAAGGCCAGGGAGCGCCAGGAGGGCGAGCGCCTGCGCGCGCTCAAGAAGCGTCTCGAGCAGATCATCGAGAACAACCCGGTGCTGCGCCAGTTCCGCCCGCAGTTGCTGCTCGATATCACCAGCGAAGGTTTGCGTATCCAGATCCTCGATACGCAGAACCGACCGATGTTCCGCACCGGCAGCGCCGCGGTCGAGCCGTATATGCGCACCATCCTGCGCGAGATCGGCCCGGTGCTCAACGAATTGCCCAACAAGGTCAGCCTGTCGGGCCATACCGACTCCGCCAACTATTCCAATGGCGAACGCACATACAGCAACTGGGAGCTGTCCTCGGACCGCTCCAATGCCTCCCGGCGCGAGCTGATTGCCGGTGGCATGAACGAGGGCAAGGTGCTGCGCGTGATTGGCCTGGCCGCGACCATGCCGCTCGACAAGAAGGACGATCTCGCGCCGGTGAATCGCCGCATCAGCATCGTGGTGCTGAACCAGCGCGCGCAGTCCCGGATCGAGGCTGAGAATGCCAGCGCCGCCGAGGTTTCGATAGCAGCAAAGGCCGGTGAAGCCGGCCAGGAAGTGCAGGCAGGCCTGGCGGCCGCCTCCGCCCCCGCAACCCCAGTCGCGCCGGCCGCTTCGGCCGCCCCGGCCGCGGCTGCGCCGGGCAACGCCGCCGCGGCCCCGGCAAAGCCGGGCAGTGTTCAATGAAGACCGCCTGCCATGCCGGCAGCGGGCTTCGCAGCAAAATTCAGTGAGCCAGGACGGTTATGTCTGTCGATATCGATATCACGCAGTTCTACCAGACCTTTTTCGAGGAGGCGGAAGAGCTCCTCGTGGAAATGGAGCAACTGCTGCTCGGGCTGGATCTCGAATCCCCCGATGCGGAAGAGCTCAATGCGATTTTTCGCGCGGCGCACTCTATCAAGGGCGGTGCGGCCACGTTCGGCTTCGCGGCCCTGACCGAAACCACGCACCTGCTGGAAAACCTGCTTGACCGCACGCGGCGGCGGGAACTGGCGTTGTCCCGGACCATCATCGACACTTTTCTGGAAACCAAGGACGTGTTGCAAGATCAGCTCAACGCCTACCGTAGCGGTACGGAACCCGATCCGGAAACGCTGGCGCGTATCTGCGCCGTTCTTCAGCAACTGGCGCTCGAGGCCGCGGGCGGCACGCCGGCAGCGGCGCCGGCCCCGGCGCCTGCCGCGGTAGCTGCGGCGTGCGCGCCTGCGCCCGCCGGCGGCGGCCTGAAGGTGACGCTAGTCAAGGTGTCGCCATCGGACCAGGCCTTGTTGCGCGAAGAGCTCGCCAACCTGGGCGAGATCACCGGCCAGAAGGAAGAGGGCGGCGACCTCACCGTGTGGCTGTCGAGCCAGTGCAGCGCCGATGACATCATCGCGGTTTGCTGCTTCGTCGTCGACGGCGACCAGATCGTCGTCGAGGCGGTGGACGGGCCCGCTCCAGATGGAGCGGCTGCGCCGGTAGCGGCGGCCCCGGCGCCTGCGCCGGTCGCCGCCGCGCCGGCGGCTGCAGCCCCGGCCGCGCCCGCTCCCGCAAAGGAGAAGGCCAAGGCGCAGCCCGCCGCGGCCGCGCACGCGCAGGAGTCCGGCTCGATCCGGGTCCCCACCGAAAAGGTGGACCAGATCATCAACCTGGTGGGCGAACTGGTCATCACGCAATCGATGCTGGCGCAGACCGCGTCGGCGCTCGATCCGGTGCTGTTCGACCGCCTGTTCTCCGGCATGGGCCAGCTCGAGCGCAATGCGCGCGACTTGCAGGAAGCGGTGATGTCGATCCGCATGATGCCGATGGACTACGTGTTCTCGCGCTTCCCGCGCCTGGTGCGCGACCTGGCCGGCAAATTGGGCAAGCAGATCGACCTGGTCACCTTCGGCAAGGCCACCGAGCTCGACAAGAGCCTGATCGAACGCATCATCGACCCGCTCACCCATCTGGTGCGCAACAGCCTGGACCACGGCATCGAGACACCGGACTTGCGCGTTGCCGCAGGCAAGGAACCCACCGGCCAGCTGATCCTGTCGGCCCAGCACCACGGTGGCAACATCGTCATTGAAGTGAGCGACGACGGCGGCGGCCTGCGCCGCGACAAGATTCTCGCCAAGGCGCTGCAGAACGGCCTGCCGGTGTCGGAAAGCATCAGCGACGAGGAAGTCTGGCAGTTGATCTTCGCGCCGGGCTTCTCCACCGCCGAAGCGGTGACCGACCTGTCCGGCCGCGGCGTGGGCATGGACGTGGTGAAGCGGAACATCCAGGAAATGGGTGGCCACGTCGAGGTCACCTCGCGTCCCGGCCTGGGCACCACCACCCGCATCGTGCTGCCGCTGACGCTGGCGATCCTCGATGGCATGTCCGTCAAGGTAGGCGCCGAGACCTTCATCCTGCCGCTGAACTGCGTGATGGAGTCGCTGCAGCCCAAGCCGGAAGACGTGCACACGGCAGCCAACAACGATCGCGTGATGCATGTGCGCGGCGAGTACCTGCCGCTGCTGGAGCTGCACCGGGTGTTCAACGTGGACGAAGCGGTGCACGAACCGACCCAGGGCATCGCCGTGATCCTGCAGGCCGAAGGCAAGCGCTTCGCGCTGCTGGTGGACCAGTTGATTGGCCAGCACCAGGTCGTGCTGAAGAATCTCGAAACCAACTACCGCAAGGTGCCTTGCATTTCCGCCGCCACCATCCTTGGCGACGGCAGCGTGGCACTGATCGTGGACGTCGGCGCGCTACAGCGCACCGGAGTGCGCCGCCAAGACCCGGCGCTTGCTTAACGCTCAGGAGAACAAGACATCATGGCCGGCATCGGACACATCGATACCCCCGGGAGCGAGGCTTCGGGGCAGGAGTTCCTGGTTTTCACGCTGGGAAGCGAAGAATATGGCATCGACATTCTCAAGGTGCAGGAGATCCGCGGCTACGACGCGGTGACCCGCCTGGCGAATGCGCCTGACTTCATCAAGGGCGTGACCAATCTGCGCGGCGTGATCGTGCCGATCGTGGACCTGCGCCTGAAGTTCCGCTTGGGCAACGTGCGCTACGACCACCAGACCGTGGTCATCATCCTCAATATCGCCGGCCGTGTGGTCGGCATCGTGGTGGATGGCGTATCGGACGTGCTGACCCTGACTGGCGAAGCCATCAAGCCGGCGCCGGAGTTCGGCGTGTCGGTCTCCAACGATCACCTGACCGGCCTCGGCACTGTCGACGGCCGCATGCTGATCCTGATCGACATCGAGAAGCTGATGACCAGTGCCGAAATGGAACTGGTCGAAGCCGAACTCGCCTGATCCCGACCGGATCCGCCTGAGTTCGCCAAAGCAAGCCCCAGCAAGACCACGGCCAAAAGCCCTCGCAACACATGACGCAGCTTCGCCCAACCGCTTTTGCCGCCGGCCCGCAATCAGCGCAGCCCGCTTCCCCGCGGCGAGACGAGCCGCGTGACTTCCTGCTGACCGAGCGGGACTTCGAGAAAATCCGCGCGATGATTCATCGCCGCGCGGGCATCTCGCTTGGCAGCCACAAGCGAGAGATGGTGTACAGCCGGCTGGCGCGGCGGCTGCGCACGCTGCAACTGGTCGATTTCGGCACCTACCTGGCCATGCTGGACGCCGATGAAGGCTCGGACGAGTGGGAGTTCTTTACCAATGCGCTCACCACCAACCTGACGTCGTTCTTCCGCGAGGCACATCACTTTCCCCTGCTGGCGGAGCACGCCAAGAAGACCGGCCGGCCTTACTCGGTATGGTGCTCGGCCGCGTCTACCGGCGAGGAGCCCTACTCGATCGCCATCACGCTGGCCGAAGCGCTTGGCGAGCGCGCGGCCACGGTGCTGGCCACCGATATCGACACCCAGGTGCTGGCCAAGGCCCGCTCTGGTGTCTATACGGCCGAGCAGGTGAACAAGCTCTCGCCCGAGCGGCTCAAGCGTTTTTTCCTCAAGGGCACCGGCCAGCGCGCCGGCGCGGTCAAGGTCAAGCCGGACCTGGCAGGCACCATCAGTTTCGAGCCGCTTAACCTGCTGGCGCCGGACTGGGGGATCCGCGAGAAGTTCGACGCGATCTTCTGCCGCAACGTGATGATCTATTTCGACAAGCCGACCCAGGGCAAGATCCTCGAGCGCTTCGTGCCGTTGCTCAAGCCGCACGGGCTGCTGTTCGCGGGCCACTCGGAAAATTTCTCCTACGTGACGCGCGCCTTCCAGCTGCGCGGGCAGACGGTCTATGAGCTGGCGCCGCCATCGGCCCGGCTGGGAGGATCGTGATGCGCACTCCGCAATTGCCCGAGGCGATCGCTACCCGCAGCTACTTTGACCGCGAATTCGGCAAGCAAGCCATCAAGCTGCTGCCCAACGAGTATTACGTGACCCGCGAAGACGTGGTGCTGACCACCGTGCTCGGCTCGTGCGTAGCGGCGTGCATCCGCGACGAGACGGCCGGGGTAGGGGGCATGAACCACTTCATGTTGCCGGATGACGATGGGGTAGGCGCCGACCGGCTGCTGTCCGCGTCGATGCGCTACGGCTGCTACGCGCTGGAGGTGCTGGTCAATGAACTGCTGAAGATGGGCGCACGCCGCGAGCGGCTCGAAGCCAAGGTGTTTGGCGGCGGCGCGGTGCTGGCCAACATGACCACGCTCAACATCGGCGACCGCAATGCGGAGTTCGTGATCCGTTACCTGAAGACCGAGGGCATCCGCCTGGCCGCGCAGGACCTGCGTGGCCCGCATGCGCGCCGGGTCAGCTATTTCCCGCTTACCGGGCTGGCGCTGGTACGCCGGCTCACGCGCCAGGACGACCAGGTGGTGGTCGAGCGAAACGAACGCGCCCTGGCAAGCGCCATCGCCAGTTCCGCGACGACGCCCGCAAAGGGCGGCGCGGAGCTGTTTTCACGGCGTGCGCCTTCGGCTGCCGTCTCCTGATACGACAAGGACTTTTTCCAGACATGACTGCGGCCAAGATCAAGGTATTGTGCGTGGATGACTCCGCGCTGATACGCAGCCTGATGACGGAGATCATCAACAGCCAGAGCGATATGGAGGTGGTGGGTACCGCCCCCGACCCGCTGGTGGCGCGCGATCTGATCAAGCGCCTGAACCCGGATGTGCTCACGCTCGACGTGGAAATGCCGCGCATGGACGGGCTGGATTTCCTTGAGCGGCTCATGCGCCTGCGTCCGATGCCGGTGCTGATGGTGTCGTCGCTGACCGAGCGCGGCTCGGAAATCACGATGCGCGCGCTGGAACTCGGCGCGGTGGATTTCGTCACCAAGCCCAAGCTCGGCATCCGCGACGGCCTGATGGATTACACCGATACCATCGCCGACAAGATCCGCGCCGCGTCGCGTGCGCGCATTCGCAGCAACGTACCCGCCAGCGGGGCAGCGGCAACGCCGGCTACTCCGATGCTGCGCAGCCCGTTGCTGTCCACGGAAAAGCTGATCATCGTCGGGGCGTCCACCGGCGGCACCGAGGCCATCAAGGAGTTCCTGATGCCGATGCCGCCTGATTGTCCCGCGGTGATGATCGTCCAGCATATGCCGGCCGGCTTCACGCGTTCATTCGCGCAGCGCCTGGACGGCCTGTGCCGGATCACGGTCAAGGAAGCCGAGCACGGCGAGCGCGTGCTGCCCGGCTATGCCTATATCGCCCCGGGCGACTCGCATCTGCTGCTCGCGCGCAGTGGGGCCAACTATGTGGCCCACCTGTCGCAGGAGCCGGCGGTCAACCGGCACCGGCCGTCGGTCGAGGTGCTGTTCGACTCCGCGGCCAAGCATGCCGGCAAGAACGCCATTGGCGTCATGCTGACCGGCATGGGCAAGGATGGTGCGCAAGGCATGCTGCGCATGCGCGAGGCCGGCGCCTACAACCTGGCGCAGGACGAAAGCTCCTGCATCGTGTTCGGCATGCCCAAGGAGGCGATTGCCGCCGGTGGGGTGCATGAGGTAGTACCGCTGCACGCGATGAGCCAGCGCGTGATGGCACGCCTGGCCACCTTCGGGACCCGCGCGCAGCGCGTTTGACAGGGCACAAGCGCCAGCCCGGCCGCATACCGGCGGGGCTGGCGTAAGTATTGAAGCAACTTTCCACAACTGTATTGGAGCCGTTAGAGTGGACAAGAACATGAAGATCCTGGTGGTCGATGACTTCCCCACCATGCGTCGCATCATCCGCAACCTGCTTAAGGAACTGGGCTTTGCCAACGTCGAGGAAGCCGAAGACGGCGCCGCGGGCCTGGAGAAAGTCAAGGACGGCAGTTTCCAGTTCGTCATTTCCGACTGGAACATGCCGAACATGGACGGCCTGAGCATGCTGCAGGCGATCCGCGCCGAAGGGGCGCTCGCCAAGTTGCCGGTACTGATGGTGACGGCCGAGGCCAAGAAGGAAAACATCATCGCCGCGGCACAAGCCGGTGCGAACGGCTATGTGGTCAAGCCGTTCACGGCAGCGACGCTCGATGAGAAGATTACCAAGATCTTCGAGAAGCTGGCGAAGGAAGGGGCATAAGGTGGGTGACATGTCGACGACTCCGACTCTAAGCAACGAATCCGCCGAGCAGTTGTTCCAGCGCATTGGCGCCCTGACACGGATGCTGCGCGACAACATGCGCGAATTGGGGCTCGACAAGGAAATCGAGCGCGCCGCACAGGCCATTCCCGACGCGCGCGACCGCCTTAGCTATATCGCCTCCATGACCGAACAGGCTGCCGAGCGCACGCTGACCGCGGTGGAGCTGGCGCAGCCGATCCAGTCCGGCATGGAGAAACAGGCCGAAGCGCTCGACAAGCGCTGGGAAGCCTGGTTCGAAAAGCCGGTGGAGCTGGGAGACGCGCGCGAGCTCGTGCTCGACACCCGCGCCTTCCTGACGGATGTGCCGCAGCAGGCCCGCGCCACTGGCAGCCACCTGCTCGACATCATGATGGCGCAGGACTTCCAGGACCTGACCGGCCAGGTCATCAAGAAGATGATGGACATGATCCACTCCCTGGAGCAGGAACTGCTGCAGGTGCTGATCGACAATGTCCCGGCCGATCGCCGCGTGGAAGCGCCGGCCACGCTGATGAATGGCCCGCAGGTCAATCCGGAAGGCAAGGCCGACGTGGTCTCCGACCAGTCACAGGTCGACGACCTGCTCGCCAGCCTGGGCTTTTGATCGCCAGGGGCGGATGCGGCGCCGCTAGCGGCGCCGCGCCGTCCCGTGTGCACCCCTTGCCGGGCGGCACAGCCGGAACGCCCCCGCCGCCCAGGCGAGGGCAGCGCATCGCGCATGCCGCCCCTCCCCCCGCGCGCCGCGCGACCCGCCCAAGCAGCGCCATCGCGCAAACAGCGCCACAATCCCAGTCCTATTCCGGTTAATGCCCGCCGGTTTCCGCTCCGATAATCGATCCTGACGAACGGCCGCATGCCGCTTCGTAACGGAGCGGCCATGTCCGAAGAAAGCGATCTCGAGAAAACCGAACCTGCCTCAGCGCGGCGCCTGGAAAAGGCGCGCGAAGAGGGGCAGGTCGTGCGTTCGCGCGAGCTCGCCACGCTGATCATGCTGATGAGTGGCGTAGTGGGCCTGGGGACGCTGGGCGGCACGCTTGCCAACAAGCTCGATGCCGTGTTGCACGCCAGCCTGGCCTTTGAGCCGGCGATTGCCTTCGACACGTCTCGCATGATGTCGCGCTTTGGCGTGGCGGTCTGGGAGGGCCTGCTGGCCTTCCTGCCGCTGCTGCTGTTCTTTGGCGCGGCAGCGCTGGTCGGGCCCATGCTGCTGGGTGGCTGGATGTTCTCCGCCAAGTCCTTCGCCCCCGATTTCTCCCGCCTCTCGCCGCTCAAGGGGCTGGGCAGGCTGTTCTCCTCGCAGTCGCTGGTGGAGCTGGCCAAGGCCATTGCAAAGGCGCTGCTGGTTGGCAGCGTCGCCGGCTGGGTGCTGTGGCGGCGGTTGCCCGAAGCCATCGCGCTGATGAGCGCGCCGATCCACGAAGCACTGCTGCACATGCTGGAGATGGTGCTGAGCTGCTCCGCGATGGTGGCGGGTTCGCTGGTGCTGGTGGTGGTGCTCGACGTGCCCTGGCAGTACTGGACCTTCTACAAGAAGCTGCGCATGACCAAGGAAGAGGTCAAGCAGGAGCACAAGGACAGCGAAGGCGACCCGCACATCAAGGCGCGCATCCGCCAGCAGCAGCGCGCCATGGCCAAGCGCCGCATGATGTCCGAGGTGCCCAAGGCGGATGTGGTGGTCACCAACCCGACCCACTTCGCCGTGGCGCTGCGCTACGAAGAAGGCCGCATGAGCGCGCCGCGCGTGGTCGCCAAGGGCAGTGACGCGATTGCCGCGCGCATTCGCGAGATTGCCGTCGAGAACGGCGTGCCGTTGCTGTGCGCGCCGCCGCTGGCGCGCGCGCTGCATCGTCACGTGGAACTGGGCAGGGAAATCCCTGCCGGCCTGTACACCTCCGTGGCCGAAGTCCTGGCCTGGGTCTATCAACTGAAGCACTGGCACCACAGCAACGGCCCGCACCCGGCGGCGCCTTCCGATCTGCTGGTGCCTGACGAGTTAGCCGTACCGGAAAGCCAAGCATGAACGCATTGACCTCGCTGTTCAAACTGCCGGGGGGCCAGACAGGCGGGCAGATGAAGGCCCTGGCCGGCCCGCTGCTGATCATCATGATCCTCGGCATGATGATCCTGCCGCTGCCGCCCTTCATTCTTGACCTGCTGTTTACCTTCAACATCGCCCTGTCGATCATATGGTGCTGCTGGTAGGCATGTACACCCAGAAGGCGCTGGACTTCGCCGCCTTCCCGGCCGTGCTGCTGTTCACCACGCTGCTGCGCCTGTCGCTCAACGTGGCCTCGACCCGGGTCGTGCTGATGGAAGGGCACACCGGGCCGGATGCCGCGGGCAAGGTGATCGAGGCTTTCGGCCACTTCCTGGTGGGCGGCAACTTCGCCGTGGGCATCGTGGTGTTCGCGATCCTGGTGGTGATCAACTTCATGGTCATCACCAAGGGCGCGGGGCGTATCGCCGAAGTTGGCGCGCGCTTCATGCTCGACGCCATGCCCGGCAAGCAGATGGCGATCGACGCCGATCTCAACGCCGGCCTGATCAACGAAGAAGGCGCCAAGAAGCGCCGCGCCGAGGTCTCGCAGGAATCGGATTTCTACGGCGCCATGGACGGCGCCAGCAAGTTCGTGCGCGGCGATGCCGTGGCGGGCCTGATGATCATGTTCATCAACGTCGGCGCCGGCATGGTGGTGGGCATGGTGCAGCACGACCTGGACTTCGCCACCGCGGTGCGCAACTACACCCTGCTGACCATCGGCGACGGCCTGGTGGCGCAGATCCCGGCGCTGGTGATCTCCACCGCGGCCGGCGTGATCGTCTCGCGGGTCTCCAACGAGCAGGACGTGGGCCAGCAGCTGACCGGCCAGCTGTTCTCCAATCCGCGCGTGCTCTACCTGACCGGCGCCATCATCGGCATGATGGGCATCATCCCGGGCATGCCGCACTTCGCCTTCCTGGCCTTCGCCGGCGCGCTGGTGTGGTTCGGCCGCTATGTGGCGCGGCGCGACGTGGCGCAGGCGCAAGAACAGAAGCGCGAGGAGCGCACCCCCACGGTGGCGCCCGAATCGACCGAAGCCAGCTGGGACGACGTCACCCTGGTCGATCCGCTCGGCATGGAAGTGGGCTATCGCCTGATCCCGCTGGTGGACCGCGCGCAGAATGGCGAGCTGCTCGGCCGCATCAAGAGCATCCGCAAGAAGGTGGCGCAGGAGATCGGCTTCCTGGTGCCGGTGGTGCATATCCGCGACAACCTGGAACTCAAGCCCAACGCCTACCGCATCACGCTCAAAGGCGTGGAGATCGGCCGCGGGGAAGCCGCGCCCGGGCAGTGGATGGCGATCAACCCCGGCCAGGTGTCCGGCGCGCTGCCCGGCACCCCCAGCCAGGATCCGGCCTTCGGCCTGCCTGCGGTGTGGATCGAGGGTGGCCTCAAGGAACAGGCGCAGACCTACGGCTATACGGTGGTGGATGCCAGCACGGTAGTGGCCACTCACCTCAACCACCTGATCCACATGCATGCGGCCGAGTTGCTTGGCCGCCAGGAAGTGCAGGCGCTGCTCGACCGCATCGCCAAGGAATCCCCCAAGCTCACCGAAGACCTGGTCCCCAAGGTCATCACGCTCACTGCGCTGCAGAAGATCCTGCAGAACCTGCTGGACGAAAGCGTGCCGATCCGCGACATGCGCACCGTGCTGGACGTGGTGGCCGAGCATGCGCCGAAGGTCAGCGACCCCAACGAGCTCACGTCGCTGGTGCGCGTGGCGCTGGGCCGCGCCATCACCCAGCAGTGGTTCCCCAACGGCGCGGACCTCCAGGTCATCGGGCTCGATGCCGGGCTGGAACGCGTGCTGTCGCAAGCGCTCACTAACGGCGGTGGCATCGAGCCGGGCCTGGCCGACGCGCTGCTGCAGCAGACCCACGCGGCGGTGCAAAGGCAAGAGCATCTGGGCCTGGATCCGGTGCTGCTGGTGCCGCATCCGCTGCGCCCGCTGCTGGCGCGCTTCCTGCGCCGGACCATGCCGCAACTCAAGGTGCTCTCGCATGCCGAGGTACCGGACAACCGAAATATCAGGATCACCGCCATGATCGGTGGCGCAGCGTGAGGGGTTTCGCAAAATGAGCGTAGCTAAATTCGTGGCGGCCAATGGCCGCGAGGCCCTGCGGCAGGTGCGCGAGGCGATGGGACCGGACGCCGTGGTGCTGTCCAACCGTACCGTCGAAGGTGGCGTGGAGATCGTCGCCATGCGCGACACCGATCTCGGCGCGATCTCCAGCAGCGCACCGGTCTTCACGCCGCCGCCAGCGGTGGTGGCTGTCGACGGCGCCCTTGGCGACCTGCGTGGCGAGCTGCAGACCATGCGCGCCATGATGGAGCGCCAGTTCTCCGGCGTGGGCACGCACAGCCTGCCGTCCATGGGTGGAGACCCGCTGCGCGATTCGCTGTTCACCTGGTTAGTGACCGCTGGCTTTTCCGGACAGCTCGCCCGTTCGCTGCTGGGCCACCTGCCGCTGGGTCATGACCGGCCGGCCGCCATGACCTGGATCCGCCAGGAACTCGCGCGCAAGGTGCCGGTGCTGAACGACGAAGATGCGCTGTTCGCCCAGGGTGGCGTATTGGCGCTGGTCGGCCCGACCGGCGTAGGCAAGACCACCACCACCGCCAAGCTGGCTGCGCGCTTCGTGCTCAAGCATGGCCCGGAACGCCTGGCTCTGCTGACCACCGATACGTTCCGGATTGGCGCGCACGAGCAACTGCGCATCTACGGCGACATCCTTGGCGTGCCGGTGCACGCGGTCAAGGATGCTGCCGACCTGCGCTTCGCGCTGGCGGCGCTGACCGAGAAGCACCTGGTGATCATCGACACAGTGGGCATGAGCCAGCGCGACCGCAACCTGTCCGAGCAGATCGCCATGCTGGCCGGTGTGCAGGCGCCGGTGCAGCGCATCCTGCTGCTCAACGGCGCCAGCCACGGCGACACGCTCAACGAAGTCGTCCATGCCTACCGCCACGATGCCACGCCCGACGGTGGCATCGATGGCTGCATTGTCAGCAAGCTGGACGAGGCCACGCACCTGGGCTCCGTGCTCGACGTGGTGATCCGCCACCGCCTGCCGGTGTATTACGCCTCCACCGGCCAGCGCGTGCCCGAGCACCTTGAACTCGCCAACGGGGCGGCCTTGGTCGAGCGCGCCTTCCAGACGCCGCGCCGCGGCTCGGTGTTTGCCGACGCGGAAGCCGCGCGGCGCGCCATGCCCGCGCAGGACGACAGCGATGGCACACGCGCGGCCAGCCCCGGCGGCGCCGACGGCATGCTGCGCTCGCTGACCGACAGCGCCAACGCGGTGGGCGATTGCGTGGAGCAACTGAACGCCGGTAGCTATAGCTTCGAACTGGTCCGCTCGCTGTGGCAGCAACGCGCCGAGAGCGCACCCTCGCCGCGCCTGATGGCGCAGCAAGTGCGCGAGGCCGCCTGCCGCGACCTCGCGCGCTGGCAGCACACGCTGTTCCTGGCGGACCGCGATGGGCTGCCGGTGCGGCCGCCGCAGCACCCGCAGGCCGGACCGGCCCGGCGCTGCAAGCCGGCCAGGGCGGATGGGAAGCCGATGCGGCCACGCTGTGCGCCGCCCATCGCCGCCGCCCGCACCCGTGGTCAACGTACTCGACGCCATGCCGGCCGCCCCCCGTGCTGGCGCGCTGGCAGCAAGCTGGCGAGCGCTGGTTGGCCACCGCGCGCAAAACCACCCGCGTGGCTAGCGGCGGCGCGGCCGTCAAGCTCGATGCGCTAGCCGAGACGCTGACCTTCCACGCCGTGCAAGACATGGACTATCGCGGCCGCGACGCTGTGCAGTGGATCGCGCAAAGCCCGGTACGCGTGCTCGAAGGCCAGGCACGCGGCACCCGCGGCGCCGAGGGCGGTACCGAGGCAGGGTTGCTGGTGTCGCGCGTGGTCGACCGCGAGAACGGCCAGACGCTCGCCGTTCACTACCTGCTGTGGGCCCGCTGGGCCGAAGCCGGCGAGGCGCAACTGCGCACGCTGCGCCATGCGATGCGTCTCGAGCAGGCCTGCGACGACTCGGTCGCCGCATTCCTGGCACGGCTGACCGGCCGCGCGCCGGCTCGCCAGGCTTCCGGCGCCGCCGTGCTGGTCGAAGGCATCGGCCGTCTGCTGGCCTTGCTCGACGTGCTGGAGAACTATCCGGCCCGCGGCCGTGCCACGCAGCCCGCTGTCCAGGAGACCCCGCCGGAGCCGTTCCATCTGGGCGACGCAGGTGGCCTGCTCGAGGCGAGCATGAGCGCTAGCCGCGTGTTCGACACGCTGGCGCAGGGAGAATAAGACGTGACTTCACTCGCCTCCGACCAGGCGGAAAGCCTGCGGCGCATGCTGGCGCCCCGCGCTACGCGCCGCGTTGCCGTGGTCGCAAGCGATGCCGGCGCCGGCGCCACCACGGTGGCGCTGGGCCTGGCCAACGCGCTCGCCCTGCAAGGCGAACGCGTGCTGCTCATCGACGAAGACCGCTTTGGCGCCCGCGCCACCGGCTTGCGGCGCCATGCCGGAAGGCACCCTGGCCGCCGTGCTTGGCGGCGCGGTGACGCTCGACGCCGCGCTCGGCAAGCGTCCCGCCGGCACCATCGCCGTACTGCCGGGCAGCCCCCAGGCCAATGGCGACCTGCAGTTGCTGAAGCCTTTTCGCACCGTGCTCAGCGATGCCCGCGCCGATGCCGATGGCGGCCTGTCGCAAATGGCCGGCGCGGCGCACAACCTCATCGTGGTGCTACGCGCGGAGCCGGCCTCGATCAAGGCGGCTTACGCTTGTATCAAGCAGCTCAATCACCTGTACGCCTGCCGGCGTTTCCACCTGGTGATCAATGCCGCCGCCGGGGACGCCGCCGCCAATGCGGTGCTGGGCAACCTGGCCCGCACCGCCAGCCAGTACCTTGGCGTGGAGGCAAGTCCCGCGGGCAGCCTGCCCAACGATCCGCTGGTTGAGCGCAGTACCGCATTGGGCCGTTGCGTGGTCGAGGCCTTCCCGGCCGCGCCCGCTACCGCCGCACTACGCCGAATTGCCACGGGCATTGCCAGCTGGCCAATGTCCGCCGATCTCCGTTCAACCCTGTCGGCACCGATGGCGCCGACGGCCACGGCCCTGGCGTAAGCGCCGGGACCTGCAAGCCAGGACTCACGAGAATTCCACCATGTATACGATTCAGGGAAAGCTCGAACAGACGGACACCGTGACGGCGCATGCGTCGCTGGTGCGTCGTATTGCCTTGCAACTGGCGGCCAAGCTGCCTGCCAGCGTGCAGCTCGACGACTTGATCCAGGCCGGCATGATCGGCCTGCTCGACGCCGCCAAGCGCTACGAAGACACGCACGGTGCGCGTTTCGAGACCTATGCCAGCCAGCGCATCCGCGGCGCCATGCTCGACGAGGTTCGCGCCAACGACTGGCAATCGCGCAGCCTGCGCCAGTTCACGCGACGGATCGAGCGCACCGTGCGCGGCCTGGAACAAACACTGGGCCGCGCGCCGCTCGATTCCGAAGTGGCGCAGGAGCTGGAGCTGCCGCTCGACGAATACCAGACGCTGCTCAACGAGGTCTATGGCTGCCAGTTGCTGCACTACGAAGACTTCGAGCGCTCCGGCGAAGAAGACTTCCTGGACCGGCACCTGAGCGTGAGCGATGACGGCAACCCGCTGACAGTGCTGATGGAAAGCGGCATGCGCGAAGCGCTGATCCGCGCCATCGAGCGCCTGCCCGAGCGGGAGAAGCTGGTGCTGTCGCTATGCTATGACCAGGAGCTGAACCTGCGGGAAATCGGCGCGGTGCTGGAAGTCACTGAGTCGCGTGTCTGCCAGATCCGTAGCCAGGCGATTACGCGGCTGCGTTCGCAGTTGCGCGGGTTGCTGTGAGCGGCTGGTTTCATCGCCTCGGCGTGGCCACGCTGGCTGTGGCGTGCTGCCCGGCACTGGCCTGGCCCGTCGGGCAGTCGCTGCATAGCTGGTCGGCCTCGGTGAACGGGCCGGCGCTGCATGGCAAGGGCTTTCGCACCGTCTCTGCCCCGATCTCGCCTACCGGCTATTTACCGCAGGCGCAAGGGGCGATTACCACGGTGCGGTGGCGCTATAGTTTCTCGCGTACGCCGCCAAATGAATTGCAGGCTTACCTTTGCAATGCACAGCGATGTGTGTTGCTTTCTGGGGCTGAGGGGCTGACCGACGCGTTTAGCGGGGACGATGCCGCCAAAGGCTTTGTGTTTGCTTTTCAGGTGCCGGGGAAGGGGGCGCTGATGCCGGTGTTGATTGGGCAGTCGAATGAGGTGACTGTCAGCTTTCGTTGATGGGGCGTTGGTGCCAGCCTCAACCACAACTTCAGCTTCAGCTTCAACTGCAGTTTCAACGGCAGCCGCAGTTTCATCGCTACTGCGCGGAGGCGACAACGAATCGCTGGTCTGCCTCTATCGCTCGCCCTGGTTTGCTCCCCTCCCGCGCGCAGCGTACGAGGGGCCCGGGGGGAGAGGGCGGGCACTCGCGGGAGCGAGATGCCACAAACTACCAAATCTCAGCCACTTGCCAGACTAACCCCTTGCGGTCCAGTCTGTGTACGCCCATCCGGCCCGTACAGCGTGGTGTTATCACCCCGCTGGCGCAACGCCAGAATCGCTTCCTCGGTGAACTCGAGATGCGCATCCACCACCGCGGCATTCAGCGCATTGGCATCGCTTGCAGTGCGGGCGGCAAACACCAGCGTGCGCCATGCAGCCTCCACGGACGGATCGATCTGCCGGCCGAACAACTGCCCGCCCGCGCCGGTGCGAATCCCCATCGCGCCCATCTGCGCTTCACGCGTGCGCGTCAGGGTGCCAAGCAGTTCCGCCAGTTCGACCTTGCGTGCCAGCAGCCCGGCCAGGGCCTGGTAATCGCCGGCCTTGATCAGGCTTCGTTCTTCGCCTAGCACGGCGGCGAATTCCTGCGCCAGCTCGGTCTCGCGGCGCAGGTTCTGGATCAGGGACTGGCTCATGGCTTGCCTATCTTAGGGTGAGGTTGGCTAAGTCAGGCGCCGCCGCTGAGTTCGCGCAGGGACGCGAGCAGGCCGTCGGCGATCTTGCTTGGGTCGATCTTGATGCGGCCTTCGGAGATGGCCTGGCGGATTTCCTCGACCTTGGCGGTATCGATATCGCCGTCATGGTCTTCCGCCATGCGCGCGCCGATCTCGCGCACCTGGGCAGACAGCGGGCTGCTGACGCGCACGCTGGACGTTTCCGGGGCGGCGGCCGATCCGGGGGCGCCGGCCACGCTGCGCACGGCGCCGTTGGCGTCGCTCGGCCTCGACGAGGTGGTCTGATTGATCTTCACGATGATTCCTTGCTGGGTACCTTTGGCTTATCGGATGCATCGGGCGAAACTTTAGGGCGAATTGCGGCGCCGCAATGCCGTTTTTCCAGCCCGGGAGCGCGCGTTATTGTCTCATGGGGAGGCCCATGAGACGGCTACGCAACCCCAAGGCGTCGCCGCCCCGATCCGTTATTGCGCAAGCACCACCGTATCGCCGTTGCGCACCAGCGCATTGACCACCTGACCGTTCTTGAGCCGCACCTGGACGTTGTTGCCCACCGCGGCTTCGGCCATGACCTTGCCTTCGCTGCTGAGCTGGAACGAGTCGCCTTCCACCACCACGGTCACGTTCTGACCTTGGCGTACGGCGATGGCCTTCTTCAGCAGATCCATCCGCATCGGCGAACCTGCGGCGATGCGGTTGGCCGCAACGGCCCCGGCCACCTGTGCGGGATCCGTCACCACCGCGCGTGGCAGCGATGCCAGGTCGCCCTGGCGGACTTCGAGGTCGGCCGCAACAATGGCCTCGCCGGGCATGAGGTTGCGCCCGGCCACATAGTAGTCCGCCACCACCGACACGCGCGCTTGCACATAACGGGTCCAGGGGCGCTCGCCGGCGCAGCGCACGCCGACCGAGACCCGGCCCCAGGGGGACGTGCCAGGCGGCAGGAACGGCTCGGGCAGCGGGCAATCCGGCGCGCGCCCGCCCGAGGGCGGCACCACCTGGATGCTGGCCTTGCCGGGCAGGCCGGCGGTCTGCTGCTCAAGGAACCGCTCGACCGCGGCGCGCACCGGGTCTTCGGGAAATGGCGAGGGCGGCGCCGCGCCGGCGCTGCCGGGCAGCGTGCCGCCAGCGGCCAGCACGCAGAGCAGGGCGCGCGCCGCGGCGGCCCGGAAACGAGGGTTCATGTGTACGTCCAAGCAAGGATGCGACGTGGGCCACACCGCGAAAGCGGGCGTCACGTGCGTGTCAACGGGTCCCATTGTAGGCAGCCCCGCGTTCTTGCTCGAGTCGAAATGCGCGGTTTTCTTGGCCCTATTCGTGCGATTGGCACGACGGGGCGCCCCTAAGATGGCACACCTGAAGAAGGTCGACCTTCGTTGCTCTCCCCCTCCAGCGAGACACAGACATGATTGACAGACTCGATGCGGCGTTGCGCTTCCAACAAGAAGCGCTGAGCTTGCGGACCCAAAGGCAATCGGTGATTGCCTCCAATATCGCCCACGCCGACACACCTGGCTACAAGGCGCGCGACTTTGATTTTTCCAGCACGCTGGCGCAAAGCGTCGAGCGCGGAAAGCAGGCCGAAGGCGTGTCGCTGTCCACTACCTCGGCGCGGCACCTGCCGGGCGTGGCATCGTCGTTCGCCGACAAGATGCAACTCGACTACCGCATCCCGATGCAGTCGAGCATCGATGGCAA
Source organism: Cupriavidus basilensis OR16 (assembly GCF_000243095.1). GTDB lineage: Bacteria > Pseudomonadota > Gammaproteobacteria > Burkholderiales > Burkholderiaceae > Cupriavidus > Cupriavidus basilensis_D. The sequence goes on from NZ_AHJE01000102.1 coordinate 23,528, forward strand.
TACCGTCGAGATGGACACCGAGCGCGTCGCCTTTGCCGACAACGCGGTGCACTTCGAGTCCGGGCTGACCGTGATGAGCGCCAAGATCAAGACCATGCTGTCGGCCATCCAGCAGTGAGCACGCCATGCCAGCAATGAACATCTTCGAAGTCGCCGGTTCGGCCATGGCGGCGCAGTCGCAGCGCATGAACGTGACCGCGTCCAACCTGGCCAATGCCGACAGTGCCGTCGGCCCCAACGGCCAGCCTTACCGCGCCAAGCAAGTGGTGTTCGGCCTGGCCGCCACGCCGGGCCAGAACGACGTGGGCGGCGTGCAGGTGGAGGGCGTGATGGAAGATCCGTCACCCCCGCGCATGGTGCACAACCCCACGCATCCGCTGGCCAACGCCGACGGCTACGTCACGATGCCAAACGTCAACCCGGTGGAGGAGATGGTCAACATGATCTCGGCCTCGCGTTCCTACCAGGCCAACGTGGAAGTCCTCAACACCGCCAAGAACATGATGCTCAAGACACTGACCATCGGTCAGTAAAACCGGGATATGCAATGACCACGACTTCTGCCACTGGCGGCACCAGCGCCGCCGGGATCAACAATACCCTGCAAAGCGGCAGCGCCTCCGCTGCTGACCTGCAAAACAGCTTCCTGACGATGCTGGTCACGCAGATGAACAACCAGGATCCGCTCAACCCGATGGATAACTCGCAGCTGACTTCGCAGCTCGCGCAGATCAGCCAGGTTAGCGGCATGCAGACCTTGAACACCACGCTGAACTCGCTGCTCTCGCAGGTCAGTGCCAGCCGCGCGATGGATTCGGCGGCGCTGATCGGCCACACCGTGATGGTGCCGGGCAACGCCACGACGGTCGCTGGCGGCGTGCCGGGCCAGATCGGCGTCGACCTGCCGTCGACCGCCGACGCGGTCACCGTCCAGGTGCTCGACAAGGACGGCAACGTGGTGCGCAACATCAACATGAATGGCCAGACCGCCGGCGTGCACGACGTTGCCTGGGACGGCAAGAACGACGCAGGCGTCGCGGTTGCGGACGGCGATTACAGCTTCAAGGTCACCGCCACCGCCAACGGCAAGGATGTGGCGCCGGTCGCGCTGGTCTACGGCAAGGTAAACAGCATCAGTGGTGACTCCACAGGCGTGCTGGTCGACATCGGCGGCGGTCGCACCGCACCGGTCGACGGCGTTCGCCGCATTCTTTAATCACGTAGCCTCGCGAGAAGCGCCGGCAGGATTTCAGGTAATTAGGAGAAAATCATGGGTTTCGGTCAAGGGGTAAGCGGCATTAACGCCGCCGCATCGAATCTGGACGTCATCGGCAACAACATCGCCAACGCCAACACGGTCGGCTACAAGCAATCGACCGCGCAGTTCGCCGACGTGTACGCCGGCACCAAGATTGGCCTGGGCACGACCGTGAATTCGGTGGTGCAGTCGTTCAACCAGGGCAATATCGAATCGAGCGGCAATGCGCTCGATGTGGCCATTACCAATGGCAATGGATTCTTCCGCCTGACCGACTCCTCGGGCTCGGTCTTCTACTCGCGCAATGGCCAGTTCCAGCGCCAGCAGGACGGCAGCCTCACCAACGCCCAAGGCCTGAAGCTGACCGGCTACCCGGCTGGCACGACGGGCGGCGGCGCTGTGCAGCCGCAGCCGCTGGTGGTGCCGAATACGACGATGGCCGCCAAGGCGACGACCACCCTCGGCATCTCCTTCAACCTGAATTCCGGCAGCACGGTACCGACCACGCCGTTCGCCAGCACCCCGGCGGCGCTGCCCACGTCCAGCATGTTCAACTACAGCTCGGGCGTCACGGTCTATGACTCGCTGGGCAACGCCAAGCAGCTGACCGCGTACTTCTCCACGGGCACGCCCGGCGCGGGCACGTTCCCGGCAGCGGGTGGCGGCGGCACCGACTGGACGATGAACCTGACCGATGCGGCGGGCAACGTGGTTGGCGCGCCGATCACGCTCAAGTTCGACTCGAAGGGCACGCTGCAGGTGCCGGCCGCCGGCGCCTCCACCGCGATCAATATTCCCGCTGCCAATGGCGCGGCCCCCCTGGCTATCGCGATGGACCTGACCGGCACGACGCAGTTCGCCGGCGCCAACGATACCAAGCCGCCTGTGCAGAACGGCTATACCGCGGGCAGCCTGCTCGGCTTCGCGATCCAGCCGGATGGCACCATCCTTGGCAGCTACTCGAACCAGCAGACCCAGAATCTGGGCCAGGTCGTGATGGCCGGCTTCGGCAACGTGCAGGGGCTCAAGCCGGAGGGCAACAACGTGTGGTCCGCGACCGGCGCGTCAGGCCAGGCCGTGGTCGGCGCGGCCGGCGGCAGCCTTGGCACGCTCAAGTCCAATGCGGTGGAGGCGTCCAACGTGGATCTGTCCGGCCAGCTGGTCAGCCTGATCGTGGCGCAGCGCAACTACCAGGCCAATGCGCAGACCATCAAGGCGCAGGACACGGTCATGCAGACGCTGGTCAACCTGTAATGCGCGGCGTTGGCAAGACGAGCCGCAGCTAAGGGGACGCCATGGACCGCATGATCTATACCGCCCTGTCGGGGGCCAAGCAGACGCTCGACCAGCAGGCCGCGGTGTCCAACAACCTGGCCAATACGTCCACGCCGGGCTTTCGCGCGCAGGTCAATATGTTCCGCGCGGTACCGGTGGTGGGGCAAGCCTCGCCAACGCGTGCCTTCACGCTGGCTTCCACCCCTGGCGCCGACTTCAAGGCCGGCCCGCTGACGTACACCGAGCGTCCGCTGGACGTGGCGCTGCAGGGCAATGGCTGGCTGACGGTCCAGGCGCCAGACGGCACGGAAGCCTATACGCGCGCCGGTTCGCTGCAGGTGTCGGCGGACGGGCAGCTGGTCACCAGCACCGGCTTGCAGGTGATGGGCGATGGCGGCCCGATCTCCGTGCCGCCGGGCTCGGCGGTGACGATCGGCAGCGATGGCACGATCACCGCGCGCGGCCCCGGCGAGACCTCCGCGGGCCTGGCCCAGGTGGGCAAGCTGCGGCTGGTGAATCCGCCGCCCGATTCGATCGCCCGAGGCGACGACGGCCTGTTCCGGCTGCGCCCTGGCGCGCAGCCGCTGCAGGTTGATGCCAACATCCGCGTCATTTCCGGCGCGATCGAAGGCAGCAACGTCAACCCGGTCGAGGCGATGGTCGACATGATCGCCAACGCCCGCCGCTTCGAGATGCAGATGAAGATGATCCAGGGCGCTGACACCAACGATCAGCGCGCCAATCAACTGCTTTCGAATAACTGAACTTTGAATTGATGCGCTGCCGCGGCTCGCGGCAGCCTTGTGAGGACAAACATGATCCGCTCTCTCTGGATTGCCAAGACCGGCCTCGATGCGCAGCAGACGCAGATGGACGTGATCTCGAACAACCTGGCCAACGTCTCCACCAACGGCTTCAAGCGTGGGCGTGCCGTGTTCGAGGAACTGATGTACCAGACCATCCGCCAGCCCGGTGCGTTGTCGTCTGACCAGACCACCTTGCCGTCGGGCCTGCAACTGGGCACCGGCGTGCGCCCCGTGGCGACCGAGCGCATCCATACCCAGGGCAATCCGCAGCAGACCGGCAATAGCAAGGACGTGGCCGTGATCGGCCAGGGCTTCTTCCAGGTCACGATGCCCGACGGCACCACCGCCTATACGCGCGATGGCTCGTTCCAGACTGACCAGAACGGCCAGTTGGTGACGTCAAGCGGCTTCGTGATCCAGCCCGCCATTACCCTGCCGGCCAACTACACGTCGCTGACGGTCGCGCGTGACGGCGTGGTCTCGGTGACGCAACCCGGTTCGACAGCCAACGTGCAGGTCGGCCAGCTGCAGCTGGCTACTTTCGCGAACCCGGCCGGCCTGGAGAGCCTCGGCGAGAACCTGTACGTGCAGACCGATGCGTCGGGGGCGCCGAACACCACGGTGCCTGGCTTGAACGGCTCCGGCACGCTGCAGCAAAACTACGTCGAAGCGTCCAACGTCAACGTGGTCGAGGAGCTGGTCAGCATGATCCAGACCCAGCGCGCCTACGAAATCAACAGCAAGGCCGTGCAGACGTCCGACCAGATGCTGCAGCGACTCACCCAGCTGGGATGACCATGATTGCCTCGCTGACTCGCCTGGGCGCGCTTGCCCTTTGCTGCTTCGCGACAGGTTGCGCGATGATGCCGCGCGAGCCGCTGGTCCAGCTGCCCACCTCCGCGCGGGCAGAGCCGCGCGCGCTGGCGCCGGCGAGCGGATCGATCTACCAGTCGTCGTACGCGGGCAATCCGTTGTTCGAGGATCGCCGGCCGCGCAATGTGGGCGACATCCTCACCATCGTGATCAGCGAGAACGTCAACGCCAGCAAGAACTCCGGCACCAACGCCAGCCGCACGTCCAACAGCGCGCTGGCCTTCGATGCCGTGCCGCGGGCGCTTGGCGGGCTGTTCAGCAGCGCCCAGAACGCGACCATGAGCGGCGCCAATGCGCTCAAGGCCAGCGGCGGCGCCAGCGCCACCAACACGTTCAACGGCACCATCACCGTGACCGTGCTGGAGGTGCTGGCCAACGGCAACCTCATCGTCTCCGGCGAGAAGCAGATGGCGATCAACCAGGGCGCGGAATACATCCGCTTCTCCGGGGTGGTCAATCCGCGCACGATCACCGGCGACAACGCGGTGCCGTCCACGCAGGTGGCGGACGCACGCATCGAGTACACCGCCAAGGGCTATATCGACGAAACGCAGAACATGGGCTGGCTGCAGCGTTTCTTCCTTAATCCTTAATGTTTCACCGTATTGATCACCGACCGCGTCATGTCCCTGTCTTCGTTCCCCGCCTTGCGCTGCCGCTTCGTCCGCGCTCTCTTCCTGGCGCTGACGCTGGGCCTGCTAGCGGGCGCGTCGCACGCGAACGGCTGAAGAACCTGGCCAATTTCCAGGGCGTGCGCGACAACCCGCTGGTGGGCTACGGCCTGGTGGTGGGGCTGGATAACACCGGCGACCAGACCATGCAGACGCCGTTCACCACGCAGAGCCTGACCAACATGCTCTCGCAGCTCGGCATCACCCTGCCGGCCGGCAAGAACATGCAGCTCAAGAACGTGGCGGCGGTGATGGTCACGGCCACGCTGCCGCCGTTCGCGCGGCCCGGCAGCCAGCTCGACGTGGTGGTGTCCTCGATGGGTAACGCCAAGAGCCTGAGGGGCGGCACCTTGCTGATGACGCCCTCAAGGGCGCCGACGGCCAGGTCTACGCGATCGCGCAAGGCAACATGCTGGTGGGCGGCGCGGGCGCGTCGGCCAACGGCAGCAAGGTGCAGGTCAACCAGCTGGCGGTGGGCCGCATCGCCAACGGTGGTATCGTGGAACGCGCGGTGCCGGCGTTCCAGCCCGAAGGCGGCATCCTGAACCTGGAGCTGCGCGAAACCGACTACGGCACGGCCGAGCGCGTTGTCGAGGCGATCAATCGCGCGATGGGCGGCGGCGTAGCCAGCGCGCTGGACGGCCGGGTGGTACAGGTGCGCACGCCCGCGGCCCCGAGCGCGCGGGTGGGCTTCATGGCCCGTATCGAAAATATCGAAGTCACGCGCGCCAAGGCCGCGGCCAAGGTCATCCTGAACGCGCGTACCGGCTCGATCGTGATGAACCAGGCTGTCACCGTGGACGACTGCGCGGTGGCGCATGGCAATCTGTCGGTGGTGATCAACACCCAACCGGTGATCAGCCAGCCGGCACCCTTCAGTGGTGGCCAGACGGTGGTGGCGCCGGTGTCGCAGATCAATATGAAGCAAGAGGGCGGCGCGCTGCAGATGGTCAAGGCCGGCGCCTCGCTGGCCGCGGTGGTCAAGGGCCTGAACGCGCTGGGCGCGACGCCTGCCGACCTGCAGACCATTCTTGAAGCCATGCGTGCCGCCGGCGCGCTGCGCGCCGACCTCGAGATCATCTGATCATGTCAGCCAGCCGCGTGGCCGCACAGGCCGAACTCTCGCAACGCTTTGCCCTGGATACGCAGGGCTTCGAGGGCCTCAAGCAAAGTGCGCGTAACGGGGCCACCCCGGAAACCCTGCGTACCGCCGCGCGCCAGTTCGAGGCGGTGTTCACGCAGATGGTGCTCAAGAGCATGCGCGACGCCACGCCGCAGGATGGCCTGTTCGACAACGAGCAGACCAAGCTGTACATGTCGATGATGGACCAGCAGCTGTCCCAGCAGATGTCCTCGCGCGGCATCGGCCTGGCCGACGTGATGGTGCGCCAGCTCGCGCGTGCCAGCGGCGCGGGCCTGCCGCCCGAGCTCGCCGGCGCGGCCGCGAACAGGCCGCCGTGCAGGCGGGCATGGACGATGCGGCCCCCGGGCTTGCAAGCAAGCTGTACATGCGCAACGGTGACGCGGACATCCCGCGTGCGGGCAGCGTCGTGGCCGGCACCAGCTGGAACCCCACGGCGGGCTTGCGCCAATACCAGTCGCAGGACACGGGCGCCTGGCAGGGCGGCAACGCCGTGCTGCCGGAAGACACGCCCGCCCACATCAGCGCCTTCGTTTCCCGCATGGCGGGGCCGGCGCAATCCGCGGCCCGCGCCACCGGCGTGCCGGCCAAGCTGATCCTGGGCCAGGCGGCGCTCGAATCCGGCTGGGGCCGGCGCGAGATTGCCTACCCGGACGGCAGCACCACCTTCAATGTCTTCGGCATCAAGGCGGGCGCCAACTGGAAGGGCCAGGTCGCGGAAATCACCACCACCGAATATGTCGATGGCCAGCCGCAGAAGGTGCGCGCGCGCTTCCGCGCCTACGGCTCGTACGATGAAGCCTTTGCCGACTACGGCCGCTTGCTGAGCAACAACCCGCGCTACGCCGAGGTATTGGCCGCGGCCACGCCGGACGATGCGGCGCGGGGCCTGCAGCGGGCCGGTTACGCAACGGATCCGGCCTATGGCGAGAAGCTGGTCCGGATCATGCGAAAAGTGCCTGTCTGAGCGCATGCCGCATCCGGGCGGGGAGCACGCCCGCCGGACGTAAATTGTCGGCGTCGCGCACTAAAGTCTCCTTGTACTTCTGCCGTTACTTACATCATTCACCGCCGTTCATGTCCGGCAGCGGCGAACCGGCATCGAAGGTCCCGCGAGAAGCGGCCACGGTGCACGGATCGCCAGGTCAGGCACACGGCAGCCACCAGATGCGGGGTTAGAGCATGTCTCTCTTCAATATCGGACTTTCCGGCCTGAACACGGCGCAGAACGCGTTGACGACGGTTGGCCACAATATCAGTAACGCCGCCACGCCTGGCTATACACGGCAGAACACCCTCATCGCGTCCGCGGGTGGCCAGTACACCAGCAGCGGCTTCTATGGCCAGGGCTCCAACACGACCTCGGTGGTTCGCGCCTATGACGAGTTCCTGACCGGCCAGCTGCGCAATGCGCAGTCCGCCAGCGCCCAACTCTCGACGTACTCCGACCAGATCAGCCAGATCGACAACCTGCTGGCCGACCAGAAGGGTGGCATCGCACCGCTGATGCAGAAGTTCTTCGCCGCCGTGCAAGGTGTATCGGACACGCCGGCCGATCCGGCCGCGCGCCAGAACATGATCAATGCCGGGCAATCGCTCACCGGCCAGATGCGCGCCGCCAATTCCTATTTCCAGCAGTTGCGCGACGGCGTCAATACCCAGGTGCAGAGCTCGGTCACGCAGATCAACGCCTACTCCCAGCAGCTTGCCAAGCTTAACGATCAGATCACGCGCGCCACCGCGGCCGGCGGCGGTCAGCCGCCCAACGACCTGCTTGACCAGCGTGACCAGCTGGTCTCGCAGCTGACCCAGTTGGTAGGCGTCAAGGTAGTGCCGCAAGACAATACCTATAACGTGTTCGTCGGCAACGGCCAGCCCCTGGTGATGGGCTCGAACTCCTATGACCTGAAGGCTGTGCAATCGTCGGCCGACCCGTCGCGCACCACGGTCGCATACACGCAAGCCAACGGCAACGTGACCGAGATGGACGAAAGCACCCTCACGGGCGGCTCCCTCGGCGGTTTGCTCAAGTTCCGGACGGAGTCGCTGGATTCCGCGCAGAATGCCATCGGACGGCTGTCGGTGACGCTGGCCCAGACCTTCAACGACCAGCATAAGCTCGGCGTGGACCTGACCGGCCAGATCGGCGGCAACCTGTTCAAGCTCGGCACCCCCGTCACGCTGCCCAAGAGCTCCAATACCGGTACCTCGCTGGTGTCGACCAGCATCAGCAACACGTCCCTGCTGACCACCAGCGACTACACGCTGACCTACGACGGCACCAACTACTCGCTCACGCGCATGTCCGACAACAAGGTCGTGGCTACGCAGGCGGGCGCCGCCGCCACCTATCCGCTGACGCTGTCGGCGGACGGCGTGAATGTCAAGATCCCCACGGCGATGTCAGCCAATGATTCCTACCAGATCCAGCCGACCCGCAACGTGGCGGCGGCAATGGACATGGCCATCAGCGATCCCGCCAAGATTGCTGCCGCGGGCCCGCTGCGCGCCAGCGCAGGCACCACCAACACCGGTACGGGCACGGCCAAGGTGAGCAACGTGGCGCAAGGCTTCAGCCTGCCCGCCACCGCGATCACGGCTACTTACAACGGCGTCAACTATGTCTTCACCGATGCGAGCGGCGCTGCGGTAGTCCCCACCAGCGGCCCGACCCCCAATGGCACGGCGACGGACTACTCGTTCAACGGCGTTACGGTCAGTTTCGACGGCGCCCCCAAGAACGGCGACAGCTTCACGCTGGCCCCCAACCTGAACGGCGTATCCGATAACGGCAACGCGCTGACGCTGGCCAAGCTGCAAACCACCAAGACCATCGGCGGCGTGTCGAGCTACAACGACGCCTTCGCGCAGCTGGTCAACGATGTCGGCAGCCGCGCAAAGTCAGTCCAGATCGCGTCGACGTCGCAGGACAGCGTCACTACCCAGGTGACGACGGCGCAGCAGAGCATCTCGGGCGTGAACATGGATGAGGAAACCGTCTCCATGCTGCGCTTCCAGCAGCTCTACCAGGCGAACGCCAAGGTCATCCAGACCGCCACCACGCTGTTCGACACCATCATCGGTATCGGCCGCTGATCGCTTCTGAAGACCCGGATCATCTAAAGGAACTGACATGCGCGTTGCAAGCTCCACGCTCTACCAACTCGGCCTGGCTTCCATGAACAGCCAGCAAGGCTCGTTGCTGCACGTGCAGCAACAGCTCGGCACCGGCCGCCGTATCCTGACCCCGTCCGACGACCCGGTGGGCGCCACTCGGGCGCTGGTGGTCTCGCAGTCCAGCGCCGTCAACGACCAGTACGCCACTTCCCGCAAGCAAGCCAACACCAACCTGTCGCTGGAACTGGGCTCGCTCAACAGCGTGGTCACCACCGTCCAGAACATCCAGACGCTGGTGGTGCAAGCCGGCAACGGCACCATGAGCGATGCCGACCGCACCTCGGTCGCCTCTTCGCTGCAAGACGCATACAACCAGCTGCTCGGCCTCTCCAACGCCGACAACGGCAACGGCCAGTTCCTGTTCGCGGGCTATCAGTCGTCCACGCCGCCGTTCGCGAAGAACGGCAGCGGCGCGGTGGTCTACGGGGGCGATACCGGCCAGCAACTGTTGCAGGTCGACGTGGCCCGCCAGATGCCCACCAACGACAATGGCAACGCGATCTTCATGAGCGTGCAGTCCACCGCCACGTACGTCGCCTCCTCGCCCAGCGCCAATACCGGCACCGCGGAATTCAGCGCGATCTCGGTGACAGATCCGACCAACGCGCTGTACGGCCACAGCCTCTCGCTCAATTTCGCCACCAATGCCGTCACCGGCAAGATGCAGTACCAAGTGATGGACCAGAGCGCAGCGCCGCCGGCCGCCGTCGGTGCCCCGGTGGATTATGTGGATGGCGCAGGCATCTCGGTCGGCGGGCTCTCGCTGTCGATCAAGGGCACGCCCAAGGATGGCGATGTCGTCAACCTGCAACCCGCGAAGCAAGCCGGCACGGACATCTTCGCCAACCTGCAGAGCGTCATCAACGCCTTGAAGCAGCCGCAGGTCACCGACAACGACCGCGCCACGCTGGCCAACGCACTGTCCACGGCAAACCGCCAGATGGCCAACTCGCTGGACAACGTCAGCACGGTGCAGACCTCCGTCGGCTCGCGCATGAATGAGCTCGATGCGCTCGATACCATTGGCACCAACCGCGGGTTGAACTACACCCAGACGCTGTCGGGCCTGCAAGACCTGGATTACTACTCGGCCATGACCGAGTACTACCAGCGCCAGACTTCGCTGCAGGCGGCGCAGCAATCGTTTATGCAGATTCAAGGGATGAATCTGTTCAAGTATCTGGGGTAGGCGCTGGATCCCGGCGCATAGGGAAATAGTGTGCCGGTCGATCAAAGATTGGGAAGTTGCTATCGAAAGGGCGGGAAGAACTGCTCAACTCCCCGGAAACCCCGGCCCGGGACGGCTTCCCAATCTTTAGGTTAGCATCGGCTGCCTGTATATTCTTCCGGCGCTGGGAAATCACTTCCCGATCACAAAAGAGTGTGCGGCTGGAACAACGTAGCCACCTCTAATCTAGCAAGCGGTTCAGGTCAGGAAACGCTCCCCCTTCACCGTGCGTGCTGACAGTGCGAGGGGCATGCATCAAGGATCCCCACTGCCTCGTCATGAGGTGGTCGACTGGAAAGTGTCGGCGGGGCCTTGGAACTTGGACGAGAACCTGCGAATCAAGTAGCGTTCCGGTCCTGTTCCAAGCCATGCTGGTGCCCTGCCACGTCCTGGCCAGGTCTTGCCGGTCGGCGCGCACCTCGGCTATCTGCGCTTCGAGAGCCTCCCTTTGGGCCTACAGTTCCACGTAGGTTGCCATTTCGTTCTCCCATAATTTCTCTGTCACCGAAGCGAGGAATTTGAGGCGCCCGCCTCCAGCCCGATCCGAGGGTGCCAGCCGGCCAGCGCTGCTCTATCGCAGCCGTGTCAAAGGCCAGCCACTTCTACGACGTTCACCTCGAAAGCAGTAACGATCCTTTCGAGCGCAAGATTCGCCGTTCCGGTTTCACTGCGAGAGACGTGGTTGTGGTCAAGTCAGACCCGGTCACACGACGCAGGCCGTGTAGACATCTTATGACGCGCCCAAAGCCGCGCGCAGTTGTCCATCTGTGCAGGCAGTGCTACTGCATTGAATTGGCAGCGCTATACCACCGTAGGAGGCACGCGCTGCGGATGAAAAGATGGCCATTACCTGCAAGACCATCTCCGTTTTTTCGTACAAAATCAATCATCAAAATATTTGAATGAAATATCCATGAATTGGCCAATTCCCACATGGGGAGCTCTCGTATAGTTCAGTACATGGCGGCGCGAAAACAATAATCCTGCCACGTAAAGTTCAACCAATTTCAACGAGATAGCCGATACCATGTCCAATTCGAAACTTGAAGTGCTGACCCCGCAAAACAGCCAGCTGATCTTCATCGACCACCAGCCGCAAATGGCCTTCGGCGTGCAGTCGATGGACCGCCAGGCCATGAAGAACAACGTGGTGGGCCTGGCCAAGGCTGCCAGGATCTTCAACATCCCCACCACCATCACCACGGTGGAGAGCGAATCGTTCTCTGGTTTCACCTACCCGGAACTGCTGGACGTGTTCCCCGGCCAGCCGACGCTGGAACGCACCTCGATGAACTCTTGGGATGACCAGAAGGTACGCGATGCGCTGGCCGCCAACGGCCGCAAGAAGATCATCGTGGCCGGCCTGTGGACCGAGGTCTGCAACACCACCTTCGCGCTCTGCGCGATGCATGACAGCGACTACGAGATCTACATGGTGGCCGATGCTTCCGGCGGCACCAGCAAGGAAGCGCACGACTACGCCATGCAGCGCATGGTGCAGGCCGGCGTGGTGCCGGTGACCTGGCAGCAGGTGCTGCTGGAATGGCAGCGCGACTGGGCCCACCGCGACAGCTATGACGCGGTGATGAAGCTGGTCAAGGAGCACTCGGGCGCCTACGGCATGGGCGTGGACTACGCCTATACCATGGTGCACAAGGCCGCGCAGCGCACGGCCACGCCGCACGAATCCATTGCCCCGGTGCCGGCCCGCTGAGCCGTGCTGCCGTGCCGGTCAGCCAGCCGGCATGCCGCCCATGATGCGCCTGCCCAGCGTGATGCCCCACTGGGCCAGGCGCGTATCGGCGGCCCACTGGCTTCGATCCCATAGCGCGAGCGCGTCGTCGATGCCCTCGCCGGTCTGCAGCGCGCGTGCCAGGGCCACGGCATTGGCTGCCGCCTTGCCCGCGCCTGCGCCCGTATGTGGACGTGCCACGAAGGCGGCGTCGCCTAGCAGCACAGCGCGGCCAAAACGCATGCGCGGCGCCGAGTAGTCCTGGATCAGTTGCAGGAAGGGATCGGGGGTCGATGTGACCAGACTCGCGAACACGGGCGCGAGTCTGTCCGCCGCCTCGTGCTGCAGCGCCCTGGCATCGGCATCCTTGACCGCGCCCGGGGGCAGCGAATGCGTGTGCTGGCGGCCATGGCGATCCAGCAGCACCGCCGCCAGCGGTTCTCCGGCGGGCAGGGCGCGGTACCAGACCCAGTTCAGGCGCCGTTCGTTGCGCCGGGCCGATCCGTCCTCGCCAGGAATCAGGTAGGTCAGCATCTGGTGTCGCGGCCCGTTCTGGAAGGCGAAGGCATCGACCAGCAGCGACCTGGCCTGCTCGCCCAGCGCTGTCTCGGGCAACACGCCACGCCAGGCGACGTAGCCGGCGTAGGCGGGTGCATCGCCGGGCAGCAACGTCTGGCGCACCGTGGACAATGGCCCGTCGGCGCCGACCAGCAGATCCGCGCGCTCGGTGCGGCCGGAGGCAAAGCTCGCCGTGACATGATCGGCCTCGCGGGCCAGCGCGACTAGTTCCTCGCCGGCATGGATCGTGTCCGGATCGAGTGCGCCTTTCATCAGGGCATATAGCCCGTTCCAGGCGATCTGCGTCTGCGGCATGTAGACGCGGCGAACGGCACCCTCGCGGTCCAGGAAGATGCGGTCCTTCGACGGCACGCCGAACCCTGGCGGATGCGCGACCCCGGCGAAGGCCAGCGCGTCGAGCACGCCGGGCTGCAGCACGAGCCCGCCGCCGCGGCTGTCGAGCTGCTGCGGCGAGCGCTCGAAGACGTCGACATCCCAGCCGATGGCGCGCAGGCAGATGGCGGTAAAGAGCCCGCCGAGCGAGCCGCCGATGACGATGGCGCGGTTGGGTCTGGTCGTGGGCATGGTGGGCATGATGGTCATGGCGTTGAGGTTCGGGGGCCGGGCCGCGCTCAGCGCCCGGGCCATGGCACGCTACGCGCTACGGCGCGATTTCCCTGCGCAGCCGCTCGCCGCCCAGCGGCATGTCGCGCAGGCGCTTGCCGGTGGCATCGAACAGGGCATTGCCGATGGCGCCCGCGGTGGGCCCCATCGCCGCTTCGGCCACGCCCAGGAACGGCGTGCCGGGGCGGTCGATCAGGTGCACGTTGATGGTGGCGGGCACGGCGGAGAAGCGCATGATTGGATAGGCACTCCAGTCGAAGCTGCCGATGCCGCCGGTGTCGAAGCGCAACGCCTCGTACAGCGTCCAGCTCGCGGACTGCAGGATGCCGCCCTCGATCTGGTTGCGCACGCCATCCGGACTGACGATCTGCCCGCAATCGACGGCCACCTCGGCATGCTCGAGACGCACCAGGCCCGTGTCGCGCACCACCGAAATCTCCAGCGCGATCGCCACGTAGCCCATCAGGTTCTTGTACCTGGCGAACGCGAAGCCGACGCCGCGGCCGGGCTTGCGGCCGCGCCTGGGCCAGCCGAATCTGGTTGCGGCGAGCTGGATGACGTCGCGCGCGCGCTGGTCTTCCATATGCCGCAGCCGGAACGCCACGGGGTCGGTGTTGGCCGCGGCAGCCAACTCGTCCATGAAGCTCTCGATCGCGAAGACGTTCATGTGCGCGCCCAGCGAGCGCATCGCCGAGGTCCGCAGCGGCATGGTCGGCGAGAAGTGATTGACGATGTGCGAGGCCGGGAGCCTGTAGAGCGGAATCGCGTTGCGGTCGCCGCCGCCCTCAGGTTGCAGCATCGGGACCGAGGGCGCGGGCGCGAAGGGCCTGGCCAACTGGGTGGCTGGCAGCAGCCGGCCCGCGTTGACCACGCGCTCGTTATGCGAGCTGCTCCACAGCGCGTAGTCCCAGTCGACGATATGGCCGCCGGCATCGAGCGAGGCCTTGACCTCGGTGACCATGGCTGGCGTGTAGTGGTCCCACAGGTTCTCCTGGTCGCGCATCCATTGCACGCGCACTGGCTGTGCGGGCAGGGCGCGGGCCAGATAGGCCGCGTGCGCCGCGGCGTCGTCCGCGCCGTTGTGCCCGTAGCAGCCCGATCCTTCCATGTGGATGCAGCGCAGCTTGTCCTTGGGCATCGACAGCATCTCGGCCAGGCCGTCGCGCAGCGGGTAGACGCCCTGGGAGTGGGTCCATACGGTCAGCACGCCATCCTGCATCTGCGCCACGGCGCACGAGGGGCCGATCGATCCGTGCATCAGGTAGTGCTTGGAATAGGTGGCGGCCAGCGTCCTGGCGCCCGCCGCCACAGCGCCCCGCGTGTTGGCGATCTCGATGTGCTGCGTGGAGATCTGCTTGAGCTGCGCGATCACGTCGGCGGGGCGGGGCAGCGCACGTCCCTTGCTCCAGCGGCAAGCGGCGCCGAGCACGCGCTGAGCCAGTACCGCCTGCCATTCCCCCCTGGCCACCACGGCGAGCAAGCTGCCGTCGCGCACGACGGCGATCACGCCGGGCATGGACTTGACCGCGGTGTCGTCGACCGACAGCAGGGTGGCGTCATAGGCAGGCGGCAGCACCACGCGCGCATGCACCATGCCCGGCATGGCCAGGTCCTGGACGTAGCTCGGCTTGCCGCTGACTTTGCCGGGAATGTCCAGCCGCGGCATCGACGTGCCGATCACGGAGAACGACTTCGGGTCGCGCAGCGGCGAGGCGGGTGTTGCCGTGCGGTGCAGGTCAACCACGGGCAACAGTTCGCCGAACGACAGCGAGCGCCCGTCGGGGGCCGTGATGCGTGCATTGGCGATCGTCAGCGACGCCGCATCGACACGCAACTGCCGCGCGGCGGCGCCCGTCAGCAGCCCGCGCACCTGGGCCGCGGCGTTGAGCAGGGCGCTACCGCTATCGGCCATGGTGTGGCTGCCGGCAGTCAGCCCTTCGTCCGGCGAGCGGCCGGTATCGGCGCTCAGGAAGGTGATCAGCGCGGGCGCCATCTGCAGTTCTTCCGCCGCCACCTGGAGCAGCGCGGTGCGCACGCCGGTGCCCAGCTCGACCTTGCCGGTGTACACCGTGACCTGGTTATTGGGCGCGATCTTGATCCAGGCGTCGAGATAGGGGTTGGTCTTCAGGCTGCCCGCCAGCGCCTGGTATTGCCGCGCGATCTGCACGGCCGCGCCCTCGTCGGCCAGCACGGTCTGCGCCATGGCCTCGCGGCCCGGCAGCAGCGTGAAGCCCACCACCAGCGAGCCCGAGACCAGGAAGGCGCGGCGGCCCAGGTCGATGTGGTCGTCATGGCTGCTCATCGTGCCCCCTCCTTGTTGCCCTCGGCCTTGACCCCGCCCGGGCGCGCGGCGCCGGGCGTGCCGGCCACGGCGCGGATGGCCGCCAGGATGCGCATATGGGTGCCGCACCGGCACAGGTTGGGCTCCATGTGCGCGCGCAGCTCGGCGTCGGTGGGATGGGCGTTGACCTCCAGCAGGGCTTGCGCACGCATGATCATGCCGGCGATGCAGTAGCCGCACTGCGCCGCCTGGTGGTCAATGAACGCCTTCTGCAAGGGGCCCGGCCTGTCGGCGGCACCCAGGCTTTCGATGGTGCGCACCGGCCGCCTGCCAATCGATGCCACCGGCATCAGGCACGAAAACACCGGGCGGTCGCCGACGATGACGGTGCAGGCGCCGCACTGGCCCAGGCCGCAGCCGAACTTGGCGCCGTGCAGGTGCAGCTCGCCGCGCAGGGCATAGAGAAGCGGCGTGGACGGATCGATGTCCAACTCGTGGCTGGCGCCGTTGACGGTGAGCTTGATCATCTCGATTCGTTCCCTTTCCTGAGTGTAGCGACGGTGTCCTGCACACCGGCCCACGGTGGCTGCCGGGCGTAGGTGGCACGCAGGTAGGCCGCCAGGTCGGCAAGCTGCTGGTCGTCGAAGGCCTGTGCGAATGCTGGCATGTAGTGCATGGCGTCCTCGCCGTTCCACGCCACGCCTTGCAACATCATCTGGATGGCATTGCGCGGCGTGCCGGCTTGGAGCGCGGAACTGCTGGCGAGGCTGGGGCGGGCACCCACGCTCTGCATCGGCGCACCGGTGCCATGGCAGGCGGCGCACGCCCCGCTGAAGAGCGCCGCGCCGCGCGCGATGGCGGAAGGGTTTGCCACGGCCGCCGAGACCGGCATCACGGTGGGCGCGGGTGCCGGCTTGTGCAGCGACATCAGATAGGTCGCGATGGCATCGACGTCCGCCTCGGGCACGGTGGCCAACTCGAGCGTGACCGGCAGCATTGGGCCGGCTGCCGCGCCATGCGCGCCGGAGACGCCGGTGCGCAGGTAGGTCGCTAGCTGCGCCTTGGTCCAGGGCACGGGCCCGCCCGCCAGGCGGTTCAGCGGCGGCGCTTCCCAGTTGTCCACCTCGCCGCCGTCGAAGGCGCGGCCCAGTTTTTCCCCGCCGATCGCATTGAGCGGCGAGTGGCAGGCGGCGCAGTGGCCAAGTCCGTCCACCAGCAGGCGGCCGCGGTTCCAGGCTTCATCCTGCGCGGGATCGTGTTGCGTTTCGCCGGGCCGCAGGAACAGCACGTTCCAGAAGGCGACCAGAGGCCGGAAGTTGAGCGGGAAGATCAATGCGTTGGCGGGCGGATTGGTGAAGTGGATGTACGGAAACGCCGGATAGAGCTGGTGGCCGTCGCGTGCGATGCCGCGCCGCATGGCGCGCGCGAAGGCCTCCAGCGACCAGCTGCCGATGCCGGTTTGCGCATCGGGCGTGATGTTGGTGGAGTAGATCGTGCCAAACGGCGTGACCAGTGGCAGGCCGCCGGCAAAGGGCTGGCCGCCCCTGGCCGTATGGCATACCGCGCAGTCGCCGAGCGCGACCACGCGGGCGCCCTCCAGCGTCAGCGCCCGGTCGAAGGACGAGGGCGCCGGCGCGGCGATCGGCGCGATGGCCGGCTCCCACATGATGCAGGCGGCAGCTACCAGGGCAACGGCGGCCGCCCCAGCTGCCGCGAAAAGGACGGGCCGTCGTTTCATGCCTGGCCTGCCGGGAGGAAATGCCGGTTCATGGCGGGAATCCTTGTATCGATGGGGCCCGCGGCTCGCATCCCATGCATCGGGACCTTGGCAGCGGCGGGACGGCACTGCCCAGCTCGCATGGTAGGAGTCGTGCTGGCCGGCAACAATCAGACGAGTGGTCTGCGGCGCTCAGACCAAAGTATGAGCAGGTGGCGCGATGGCGCTACGCCGCGCAGCGGCAGGCGGCCGGCCTGGCCGAGCACGCCGGCCGCCTGCCGTCCACCCGCATTCACGCCGCCACCGGATAGTCGGTGTAGCCCCCGGCACCGCCGCCGAAGAAGGACGAGGCATCGGGCGTGTTCAACGGCAGGCCGCCGCGCAGCCGGGCGGGCAGATCGGGATTGGCGATGAACGGGCGGCCGAAGATGAACGGGCGGCCGAAGGCGATGATGTCGGCGCGGCCGCTGGCGAGCGCGTGCTCGGCGCTGTCGCGCCCGTAGCCGCCCGCCAGCATCAGCACGCCGTGGAAGGCCGCGCGCAGTTGCTGGATGATCGCGTCCCAGCGGGGATCGGCGTGCTCCTCCTTGACGGTGCCGACCATGGCCGGCTCGACCAGGTGCAGGTAGGCCAGGCCCCGGGTATCGAGCTGGCGCACCGATGTAGCCGAAGGTCTCTTCAGGCGATGCATCCCCCATGCCCATGAAGCGCCCCATGGGCGTCAGCCGCACGGCAACGCGCGCGGGCCCGACCTCCGCCGCGATCGCGTCCACCACCTCAAGCAGCAGCCGTGCCCGGTTCTCGATGCTGCCGCCGTAGGCGTCGTCGCGCTGGTTGCTGTTGGAGTTGATGAACTGGTCGAGCAGGTAGCCGTTGCCGGCGTGGATCTCCACGCCGTCCATGCCCGCGGCCATGGCGTTGCGGGCGGCATCCCGGTAGTCGGACACGATGGCGCGGATGCCGTCGAGGGTCAGCGCCTGGGGCACGGGTACGTCGCCCCAGGCGCCGTTGCCCTGCGCGTCGATGATGAAGGTCTTGCCGGGGACGGGCAGGGCGCTGGGCGCCACCGGCAGCGCGCCGCCGGGCTGGAACACCGGGTGCGAAACGCGGCCGACGTGCCACAGCTGCAGGAAGATGATGCCGCCCTGGTCATGCACGGCGTCGCTGACGGCCTGCCATCCCTGGATTTGCGCTGGACTATGGATGCCCGGCGTCCAGGCGTAGCCCTGGCCCTGCTGCGAGATCTGCGTGGCTTCGCTGATGATCAGCGCCGCGCCGGCACGCTGCCGGTAGTACTCGACATTCAAGTCGGTGGGCACGTTGCCGGGCTGGCCAGCACGCGAGCGCGTCAGCGGCGCCATCGCAACGCGATGCGCCAGGGTATGGTTGCCGAGGCGAATGGGGGTGAAGAGATGGTGGGTCACGGTGGTTCTCCGTCAGGTGCGATGGGTCGGTCGGCGGCAGCAGGCTTGCCTTTGCGCCGCGCTGGCTGTCTCGGGAAGAGATGACCTGAAGAGTAGACGCCAACCCATCGGTGGAGAATCGGGTCGCCGCGCAACGTTGCGTTGCGCTGGCGGCAAGGGGCGGGGGGCGGGGACTGGACGGGGGACGGGGCGTCAGCCGCCCGCTTCGCCCCCGCCGGTCGGACCAGGAATCCGCGAGAGAAACTCGAGGAAGGCGGCGATGCGCCGCGAGCCGCGCTGGTTGGGCAGGTAGAGCGCGGTGATGGCCGAGCTGGCGCGGTTGGGGTTGACGGTCCAGTCGTCCAGGATGGCGGTCAGGCGCCCGCTCTGTATATCCTCGTCGACCAGCCAATCGGGCAGCAGGGCGATGCCGGCGTCGGCCAGCGCCAGTTCGCGCAGCACTTCGGCGTTGTTGCTCTTGAAGGTGCCCGGAACGGGCACCTGGATTTCCTCGGTGCCGCGCCGCAAGGTCCACAACTGCTGGCCCGCGCCGTAGGTGAAGCGCAGGCACGCGTGCCCGGCCAGCTCTGCTGGCGCGGTGGGGATGCCGCGCTGCTGCAGATAGCCCGGGCTTGCCACCACCCTGCGCCGGAACGTACCGATCCGACGCGCCACCACTTCGTCGAGCGACGCGGCACTGCCCAGGCGCACGGATAGATCGATGCGTTCGCCGAGCAGGTCGACAATCTCGTCGGTCAGCGTTACCTCCAGTTCCAGCTTCGGGTACTGCGCAATCAGGCTGCCGAGGAACGGCGCGATGCAGCGGCGCCCGAACGCCACCGGCAGCGACACGCGCAGCTGGCCCACCGGCGTATCGCCGCGGTCGGCGATCAGCGCGTCAGCTTCCGCCACCGCATCGAGGATCTTGCGCGCCCGCTGGTAGTAGGCAGCGCCGGCTTCGGACACCGTCACCTGCCGGGTCGACCGGTTCAGCAGCACGGTGCCCAGCTCCTCCTCCAGGCCGTCCATCATGCGGGTCACGGATGACGTGGCCAGGTTGACCCGGCGCGCAGCCGAGGAGAACCCCTTGGCGTCGACCGTCTCGACGAACAGCTTCAAAGCCAGCAGCTTGTCCATGGGTAAGACTCCAGCGGTAAGGGCGGCGTTTATCCTCGCAGGGACTCCGTTGCCGGCTTGTCGGGCGCGCGCAGGGAACGCATGACGGCAGGCGCGCCGTGGAGAAACATGTCTACCTTGCGGCGGATCACGGCGCTGACGTCCGAGGGCACCTTGAGGCCGTAGACCCATTTGCGCACGCCGAGATAGAAGATGGCCGCGTGCAGGCCCCAGATCATCTCGACCTCGGCCTCCAGCTCCGCGGCGTTGCGCGGCTCCGGGATGCCGTACTCAGCACGCACCTCGGCCAGCACGGGCAGGAAGACGTTGCTGCGCAGCTTGTTGAGGTACTTGTTGTTGATGCCTTCGCGCGTGAGGCCGGCAAAGATGAAGACCCGGATCCATTCCTCGCGCAGGATCACCGAGGCGTAGTCGAGGTAGAACGCATACAGCCGTTCGGTCAGCGGCGTGGCACGATCGGCGATCTGGCGCTCCCAGTCGGGCCGCCACTGGAACACTTCGCTGTAGACGCGATCGATCAGCGCCTCCTTGCTGGCGAAGTAGCGGTACAGCAAGGGTTGGGTGACGCCGATCTGCTTGGCGAGATCGCGGGTGCTGCCGGAGAAGCCGTTACGCGTGAAGTGTTCGATGGCCTTCTGCACGATCTGCTGCTCCCGCTCTTCGGGGAGCAGCCGTTTTCCGGTCTTGGCCGGTGCATCGTTCCCGGGCGGCGTTGCGTCTCGTTTCATTCGTTCACCTGTGGCAGGCACGCCCCGTGCGGGGCGTTTGCGGCATTGTACCAATCGGGTGATAAATTGTGACGCGCGGCAGGGCTGCCGGCAGTGCGGCCGGCAGCACCGGGCACGGGTACTACTGCGGCTTGACCAGCCCGAGCTCGCAATCGACCAGCTGATTGTTGAAGGCGCCGCGTTCGCGCGCACCGCGCGCCGACCGGTCGGTGACCGAGAACACGTAGATGCCGGCAAAGGCCACCAGCATGGAGAACAGCGCTGGATACTCGTACGGGTAGATGGCACTCGCATGGCCGAGCACCTGCACCCACACGGTCGGGCTGAGCACCGTCAGCACCACCGCGGTCAGCAGCCCAAGCGAGCCGCCGGCCACGGCGCCCCGCGTAGTCAGCCCGCGCCAGTAGATCGACAGCAGCAACACCGGGAAATTCGAGCTGGCGGCAATGGAAAAGGTCAGGCTGACGATAAAGGCAATGGTCTGCTTCTCGAACAGGATGCCCAACAGGATGGACAGTACGCCCAGCACGAGCGTGGTCATCCGGGAGACACGCATCTCCTCCTTGTCGGTGGCGTTGCCCTGGCGCAGGACCTTGGCATAGAGATCGTGCGAGATGGCCGAGGAACCGGCCAGCGTGAGCCCCGCCACCACGGCCAGGATGGTCGAGAACGCCACCGCGCAGATGAAGCCGAGGAAGACGTTGCCGCCGACGGCATGGGCCAGGTGCACGGCCACCATGTTGACGCCGCCGATCACCGCGCCGGCAGGCGTGTGGTAGGCCGGCTCGCTGGCCACCAGCGCGATGGTGCCAAAGCCGATGACGATGATCAGCGCGTAGCCGATGCCGACGATGCCAGTGGCATAGAGGATGCTCTTGCGTGCCGCCTTGACGTCGCCGACGGTGAAGAAGCGCATCAGGATATGCGGCAGGCCGGCGGTACCGAAGATCAGCGCCAGGCCGAGCGATACCGCCGAGACGGGATCGGAGACCAGGCCGCCCGGGCTCATGATGGCCGCGTGCTTGCCGTGGGCCTCGATGGCCTGCGCGAACAGCGCGTTCAGGCTGAAGCCGAAGCGGCTCATGACCATGAACGCCATGAAGGCAGCACCGGCGAGCAGCAGCACCGCCTTGATGATCTGGATCCAGGTGGTGGCCAGCATGCCGCCGAAGAACACATAGACCACCATCAGCACGCCGACCAGCACGACCGCCGCCGTGTAGCTGAAGCCAAACAGCAGCTCCACCAGCTTGCCGGCCCCCACCATCTGCGACACCAGGTACAGCAGCACGATGACGATGGAACTGGACGCGGAGAACGCGCGGATGGGGCGCTGCTGCAGCCGGTAGGAGACCACGTCCGCCAGCGTGAAGCGGCCGAGGTTGCGCAGCGGCTCGGCGATCAGGAACAGGATGATCGGCCAACTGGCCAGGAAGCCGATGGAGTAGATCAGGCCGTCGTAGCCGCTGGTGAAGACCAGCGCGGAGATGCCCAGCAGGGAGGCCGCCGACATGTAGTCGCCGGCAATGGCCCAGCCGTTCTGCAAAGCGGTGATCTTGCCGCCAGCGGCATAGTGGTCGGCCACGCTGTGATTGCTCTTGGCAGCCCAGCGCGTGACCACGAGCGTGGCGGCGACGAACACCAGAAACATGGCGATGGCGATGACATTGATGCCCTGGCCTACCGAACTCGGCGCCGCGAACGCGGGCAGAGCGGTAAGCAGCAGGGCTGCGG
This sequence comes from Cupriavidus basilensis OR16, assembly GCF_000243095.1. GTDB lineage: Bacteria > Pseudomonadota > Gammaproteobacteria > Burkholderiales > Burkholderiaceae > Cupriavidus > Cupriavidus basilensis_D. The sequence goes on from NZ_AHJE01000102.1 coordinate 45,871, forward strand.
CAATGGCGGCAATGGCGGCAATGGCGGGTTGCTTCATTTTTCTGCCCCTTGCTTGAGGTCGCTGATGCGCTGGTCGTACACGGTGTTGGTGCGATGCACGTACACCGCCACCAGCAGGAAGGTCACCGCGAACATGCCGAAGCCCACGGGAATGCCCACGCTCATGGGCTGGCCCAGTGTCAGTTGGCGGCCCAGCAGCGCAGGCCGGAAGGCGAGCGTGAGGATGTAGCCGAAGTACACCGCCAGCATGATGGCGGTCAGGGCCCACGCGAACCTGCGCCGCGCGCGCACCAGGGACTGGAATGCCGGATTGGCGAGCAAGGGATTCGGTGGTGGCGCAGCGGGCGCGGCGCTTTCGCGGCGGCTGCGGCAAAGGTGGGGGCGGTATGTTCCAAGATTGTCTCCGTTGGGGGCGATTGGTTTTGCGCGGGGCGGGGGGCTGCGGCGCGCTCAGAAGCGCGTCGACACCGCCGTCTCGCGCATCACGGCTTCCGGCGTGCGATAACGTTCGGCCATCTGGCGGTCGGTCTCGTTCTTGAGTTGCGCTTGCATATAGGCGCCGAGGTGTCGCGCATGCTCGACGATGGCGGCGCCCACCTGCACGCGCTCGGCGCTGTAGCTCTCCAGGGCGGCACTGACGCCGTCATGCGCTTGCAGGGCCTTGACCGCGCGTATGGGGTCGCCCGCTGGCCTTGGTCACGCCCATGCCGCAATGCGGGCGCGCCACGAAGGCAGCGTCGCCGAGCAGCGCCACCCGGCCGAAGGCCATGCGGGGCACCTCGAGGTCGAAGATGGGCTGGAACAGCGGTTGCGCGGCCTTGGTGACGACCTCGGCAAACTGGGGCGCAAGGTTGGCCAGCGCGGCATTCTCCATACTCGCCAGCACGTCGGGGCGGATCAGCCCCGGCGGGATGCCGCCGGACCAGCGCTTGCCGCTGGCGTCGGTCAGCAGGTCGGGCAGGTCCACGTCCTCGCTGGTGGCGCGGTACCACACGAAGTTGTAGCGGCGCTCGCCGGCCCGGGTACTGTTGCCCTGGCCCGCCACCGGGTAGCCGAGGATCTGCTCGCGCGGCGGCAGGCAGAAGGCGAATTTCTCGAACAGCATGTCGCGCGTGGCTTCGCTCAGGTTCGCTTCGTCCACCAGGCCGCGCCAGGCGATGTACCCTGCGTACTGGAGCCGGGCCTCGGGCAACAGGCGCTCGCGCAACGCGGAGCGGAAGCCGTCCGCGGCGATGACAAGATCGGCGTGATGGATCGAGCCGTCGTCCAGCGTTACCTCGGCGTGGCCGGGCTCGCTGCGCACCGATACCACATTGGCGCCCGTGCGGTAGGTGCCCCCGGTGAAGGCGGACCGCAGCACGTGGTACATCTTGCCCCATGCCGTCAGCGTTTGCGGCAGCTCTCGCTGCGACAGGACGCTGCCGTCCTGGCCCAGCGTCAGCCGGGACTTCACCTGCACGCCGATGGCGTCGTCCACCTCGACCCCGGCGGCGGCCAGGGCCTCGAACAATTCCGGATGCGTGACGATGCCCGCGCCGCGCCCGGCAAGGGCTTCGGGAACACGCTCGCATACCTCCACCTCCCACCCGCCGCGGGCGAGCAGGTTGGCAGCGAACAGCCCCCCCAGCGAGCCGCCCACGATGATGGCCTTTGGCCGTGTCGAAAGGGTTGTCATGATCAGTCTCCTGCCACTGCCGGGAGGGGGGCGCGCGCGCCGTTGCCCGGGATTTCAAGGCCCGCGACCTCGGCGGCGGGGTAGTTCAGTTCGATGGTGACGCCGGAAGGATCCTCGATGAACACCTGGTGCAAGCCCAGGCTGGGGACGGTGCGGTCGCGCCACGGGATGCCCTCGGCGCCCAGCTTTGCCCACATCTGCGCCACGCCGGTGGCCAGGAACGCGATGTGGTCGAGGGTGCCGGTGCCCGTCGCCGCGGGGGCGCGGTCGCCAAGGTAAGCGGACAACCCGCCGGGGTTGTCGGGGTCGACACCGATGATGTGGACCGTGCCGAAGTCGCCTTCGTCCCCGCCCATGTACAGCCATGCGCCGGGGAAATCAAAAGGAGGGCGGTAGCCTCGCTTGAAGCCGAGAATGCGTTCGTAGAAGGCGCAGGATTGCTCGAGGTCCGTGGTGCGGATCGAGAAGTGCGCGAGCTTGCGGATGGTCATGGTTGCCTCTGCTATTGATCGATCGATTAGTGATCGTTTGATAAATTGTAGGGCGGCTGAGTGGAATGGCCAAGAGCGGGCAAGGGGGGGACTTACCCTGATCGGCGCGGCGTGTACCGGCTGCGCCACTTCTGTGCAGGGCGGCTCCCGGCCTTAGTGCTGCGCGATCCCCATGATGCGGTTACCCATGCGGATACCCCACTGGGTCATCTTCTCGCCTTGCGCGTGTTCGCCCTGCTGCCAGATCTGTAGCGCCTGATCCGGGTCGGCCGTGCCGTCGAGCGCCGTGGCCAGCGCCACCGCATTGGCCGCAGCCTTGGCGGTGCTGCCGGCGGTATGGGGACGGGGAATGAAGGCGGCATCGCCGGTCAGCAGTACGCGGCCGAACACCATGCGCGGCACCTGCAGGTCCTGGATGGCCTGGACGAAGATCTGATCGGTGTTGTCGATCAGCGCGCGGAACGCGGGGTTGGCGCGCGCGGTTGCGGTCTGGCGAAACCAGCTCTCCTGCTCGGCCGACAACATGCCCGGCGGGATCGAATGGCTGCGGCGTTTTCCGTTGCGATCGGTGAGCACGGCATCGAGCGCCACGCCGGGGTCGGCCTTCAGGTACCACAGCCAGTTGAAGCGGCGCCGTCCGGGCGCCGTCGCACCGTCGGCACCGGGCACCATGTACTGCAGCATCATCGAGTCGCTGTCTTGCTGGAACACGAAGTTCTCGTGCAGCAGCGGCCTGGCCGCTTCGGGCAGACGGTCTTCGTCGACAAGTCCACGCCAGACGACATAGCCCGCATAGCTGGGGGCGACACCGGGCAGCACGATACTGCGCACCGTGGAGCCAGCGCCGTCGGCACCGACCAGCAATGCACCGCACGCCTGGCGTCCATCGGCGAAGGTGGCGCGAACGCCGTGCTCGTCCTGCGCGATCGCGGTGAGCGCTGCGCCGCGGTGATAGTGCGCTGCCGGGAAATGATCGAGCAGGGTGGCATACAGCGTGCTCCATGAGGTCTGTGTCTGCGGCATGCGCTGGCGGTGGAGCACGTCGCCGCCGTGGTCCAGGAACAGCCGGTCGTGCGAGCGCACACCCAGCGCTCCGTGCGCGGCGATGCCGGCGAACGAGAACGCCCGCAGCACCTCCGGCTGCAACACAATGCCGCCACCACGGCTGTCGAGCTCCGATGCCGAACGTTCGAACACGTCGACCTGCCAGCCCACGGCGCGCAGCGCGGTGGCCGTGAACAGGCCGCCCAGCGAACCGCCGATGACCAGGGCCTTGCGCGGGCCGACGGAGGATGCCTCGTTGGTGCTCATGTGTCGCTCCAGAGTGCGAGTGGATGGACTGCATCGTAGAAGCGTCGGGGCCCGCGGAGAATGCATGGCGGGGGCAAAGCAGTTTTGCGTGGGCGGCAACGGAGTGGGCGCACTCGCCCGCGAACCTGGCGTTGCGCCGCCGGCAACGCAGGTTTGTGCTGGCATGCCATTCCGCTGATGCGGCCCGCCGTCTACGCTCGCTGCATCACTCACGCAAGGAGCCGTCATGAAACCCGTCGACACCCAGATCACCTATGACTTTATTTGCCCGTGGTGCTGGATCGGCCATCGCAACCTGAAGGCCGCCATCGAGCGCGTGCCGGCCGAGGTCGCCCCCGCGATGTCTTATGTGCCCTACGAACTCAACCCGGACATGCCGGTGGAAGGCGCCGACCGCAAGGCCTACCGTACCGCGAAGTTCGGCAACTGGGCGCGTTCGCAGGCCATGGACGCAGAGGTGGCGATGATGGGGAGGCGCGCCGGGCTGGATTTCAACTATGACCTGATCACGGTCACGCCCAATACCCGGCTTGCGCACCGGCTGATGGCTTTCGCCCAACAGATCGGCGACACAGCCATGGTGGAGGCGTTGTTCGAGGCCATATTCGCTGCGTACTTTTCCCGCGGGGAGCACATCGGCCTGATCGATGTACTCGTGCCGCTGGCCGTATCGGCTGGATTCGATGCACAGGCCGTGCGGAACCACCTGTCGGGCACCGACGGCGAAGCGGAGGTCGTGGCGGCGCAGGCGAAGGCGCAGCGCGAGGGCGTCCGCTCCGTGCCGACGATCCGGATCGGCAGCGCCGCCATCGCCGGGGCGCAGCCGCCTTCGATCATGGAAAAGGCGTTGCAGGCGGCAGTGGGCGAGGCCATCTGATCACGAGCGCGCAGCACGCCCCAACGGGCGGCTGCCGCAAAGAACCTGGAGAACACAAAAATGGACAAGCAAGCGACCCTGCATTACGTGTATGACCCGTTTTGCGGATGGTGCTACGGTCTTGCACCGCTCGTGTTGGCCGCCGACGAGGCCGGCCTGAGGGTGGTGCCGCACAGCGGCGGCATGCTGGCAGGAGAACGAGCGCAGAACATGTCCGCCGAATGGCGGGATTTCGTTCGCCCTCACGAGGAGCGCATCACCGCCCTGAGCGGGCAACCATTCAGCGAGACCTACCAGCAGGGCACGCAGTTCGACTATGACGTCAGGCTGGATTCCGGCCCGCCCACCGCGGCGATGCTGGCCGCCGAATCCGTCGGCGGTGCCGGGTTGAAGATGCTCGAACGTCTTCAGGTTGCGTACTACCGCGAAGGCCGCCCGATCGCCGAGCGCAGCGAACTGATCCAGATCGCAGAGGAACTGGGGCTCGATGCAGCTTCGTTCGCAAACGCCCTTGATCAGGCGAGCGCGACGCTGCCTGACCATTTCGCGCAGACGCAGGCGCTACTCGAGGAGATCGGCGGCCATGGCTACCCGGCGCTGGCGATCGAGCAGGGCGGCAAGATCTCTAGGCTGCGTACGGGGCGGTATTTCGGGAAGCCGGAGCTGTTCAGGAAGGCGATGGAGGAGGTTTTGGCGCAGTGAGTGCGCGCCAATTCCCCCAGTTCCCACAGTTCCTCGAAGCGATCAGCCGCGTTCTCATTTCGCGGCTTGCCTTCAGCGCCGCCGCCGCAATCGAACGCCGACGGCACATCGCGGCAGGCATGGAACCATCTACTTATTAGATAGATATTATCGAAATTAATAGGCTACCGAGATGGATGGGTGGCAGCTACGATTCAGCTCATACGGCTCGCTGAGCCGCGCCACCAGGAGAGTTCAAATGACCAAGGTTCTTGTTCTGTATTACTCGTCGTACGGCCACATCGAAAGAATGGCGAATGCCATTGCCGAAGGCGCGCGCGCAGCGGGCGCTCTCGTCGACGTCAAGCGCGTGCCCGAGACCGTGCCGGAAGACATCGCAAAAAGCGCTTACTTCAAGCTTGATCAATCCGCCGCGGTCGCCACGGTTGCAGAACTCGAGCACTACGATGCGATCGTCGTCGGCACCGGCACGCGCTTCGGCCGCATGTCCTCGCAGATGGCGTCGTTCCTTGATCAAGCTGGTGGCCTCTGGGTACGCGGCGCGCTCAACGGCAAAGTCGGCGCGGCCTTTTCGTCGAGTGCGACACAGCACGGCGGCCAGGAAACCACGCTTTTCTCCATCATCACCAACCTGCTGCACTTCGGCATGACGATCGTGGGATTGCCGTATAGCCATCAGGGCCAGATGAGCATGTCCGAGATTGTCGGCGGTGCCCCGTATGGCGCGACCACCGTCGCCGGTGGCGACGGCTCGCGCCAGCCGAGCGAGATCGACCTCGCTGGCGCCCGCCACCAGGGAGAACTGGTCGCGAAGACGGCGGCCAAGCTTCGCGCCTGAATACGGCACACCGCCCGCAGCAGAGCCCCCCCTTCGAACGGAGCAAATCATGCAACAACAAGACATCGGCGAGATCGCCAAGGCCGTAGTGCGTCGCAATACCACGGAAGTCCAGGGTGGCGGTGACTGGGCCCTGTTCGACGCCCTGTTCTCGGACGACTTCCTGGACCACACCCCGCAACCGAATTGCACCCCGGACAAGGCCGGCGCGTTGGGCCTGTATCGCAAGCTGCGGGAGGCATTCCCCGACTTCCACGCCGAAATCCACTGGCAGCGCGCGGTCGGCGATGTGGTCACCACCTACAAGACCTACCATGGCACGCACAAGGGCGACTTCCTGGGTATTGCGCCGACGAACCGCGCGGTGCGGTTCGAGACGGTCGACGCCATGCGGGTGCAAGACGGCAAGATCACCGAGCATTGGGGTGTCGCCAATCTGTTCTCGGTGCTTCAGCAACTGGGCGCATGGCCCGTCGGCTCTGGAGAGCCCGCATGAACACCAACATCCTCGCTGGCAAGGTCGTGGTTGTGACCGGCGCGGCCAGTGGCATCGGCAAGGCGGTTGCCGTCCAGGCTGCCCGCCATGGCGCCAAGGCGATCATTGTCTCGGACCTGAACGCCGAGCCGCGCGAGGGCGGGCGCTCCACCCTCGCCGAGATCTCGGATATTGGCGTGCCCGCACGGTTCCATCGGGCTGACGTCAGCCAGCGCGCCGACGTCGACGCGCTGGTCGAGGCGGCAGAAGCATTTGGCGGCATCGACGTGATGGTGGCCAACGCCGGCATCACGGCAAAAGCCGACGGATTCGACGTCACCGAGGAGGACTTCCATCGCCTGATGCGGGTGAACCTGGACGGCACGCTCTTCAGCGCGCAGGCCGCCGCCCGGCGGATGAAGGCGAGCGGCAGGGCAGGAAGCATCGTGCTCATGGCCAGCATGGGCGGGATCGCCGGCGCAGGCATCACGGTGGGCTACTCCACCAGCAAGGGCGGGGTCGTGCTGATGGCCAAGTCCCTGGCCGATGCCCTGGGGCCGGACGGCATTCGCGTCAACGCCGTTGCCCCAGGGACCATCGATACACACCTGCTGCGCACAAGCCCCGGTATCGCCGAGGCGGCAGAGGGTTTTCGCCGGCGCACTCCGTTGCGCCGGCTCGGCAAGCCCTCGGAGATCGGTGACGCGGTGGCGTGGCTGGGCTCCGATCTGTCCAGTTATGTGACCGGCACCGCCTTGCTCGTCGACGGCGGACTGCTGGCCGTAATCTGAAGACCAGCACTACAACCCATTCACAGGAGTACAAGACATGAGCACCGTCATCCGATTCCACGCCCACGGCGGCCCCGAGGTCCTCGAGGTGGAACAGCAAACCATTGCGCAACCCGGCCACGGCGAGGTTCGCCTGCGCCACGAGGCCATTGGCGTGAACTTCATCGACACTATCTTCCGCAAGGGCATCTTCCCGGTGCCGTTGCCTTCCATCCCAGGCGTCGAAGGCGCTGGCGTTGTCGAGGCCCTGGGCGAAGGCGTACGCGGTTTCGCCGTGGGCGATCGCGTCGCCTACTTCCTGTCCCCGGGAAGCTATGCACAAGAGCGGACCATCGACGCCCAAGCCCTCGTCCAGCTGCCACGGGATGTGTCGGCCGAGCAGGCGGCGGCAGTCCTGACCAAAGGCCTGACGGCATGGTCCGCCCTTCACGGGTTCCATCAGATCAAGCGTGGCGAGACCATCCTTGTCCAGGGCGCGACCAGCGCGGTGGGCCGGCTCCTCTCGCGCTGGGCACGCGCGCTCGGCGCCACGGTGATCGGCACCGGCGGCGTTGCCAAGCAAGACACGCTGCGCGCGGATGTCGATCATGCACTGGCCTCGGATGATCCGGATCTCGGTGCGCAGATCCGCGATATCGCCCCTGCCGGCGTGGACGTCGTCTATGAATTCGTGGGCCAGGCCACCTTCGCGGCTTCGGTGGCGGCGGTGCGGGATGGCGGAACGATCGTGAACATCGGTGCCGCCTCGGGCGCGCCCGAGATCGACCAGGCCGCCCTCGCGGCTCGGCAAGTGCGCGTCGCCGGAGGGCCGATGGCCCAACACCTGCAAGGCCAGGCGCGCGACGAAGCCGTCGCCGCGGTGTTCGAAGCGCTGCGTACGGGTGTCTTCGGCGAGACCGAGCTTGCGCGCTACCCCCTCGCCGACGCGTCGCGCGCGCATGAGGACATCGCCGAACGCCGCCGCGCCGGCACAGCCATTCTCATTCCCTGAGCTCATTCCCTGAGGCGCTCGCGGCGCAAGCGCCCTGCCTCGCGCCGCGGCTGTCAGCACGGGCGCCTGCCGCCCGGCCTCTAAGCTACCTGGAGACCAAACGATGCAACATACCACCCTGATCAAGGGCCGCACCGACCTGCGCACGGCAGACGCCCTGACCCTGATGAATGTCTCGCCGAAGTTCGACGTCACGCAATGGCCCAGGCAGGTGGAGAGGTTCCTGCACGACACGGAGAATCCTCTGCACCGGGCAATCCTCAAGAACTACCTGCGCCACCTCCTGCTGGAAGTCTCCGGCCATTGGAACCAGATCATCGTGCCCGAACTCACCGTGGAAGAGCCCATGTATCGCGTGGGAGACCGGCGGGAGATGCGGGTCTTCACGGGCAAGGCCGCCGTCGAAGGCTTCTATCGCGAAGCGTTTGAAACCCGGACCAACGTCATGGGCGCGCGGACCATGAATATGGGCGTCGAAGACTATGGCGTTACCACCGAGGCCGTCTGGACGCACGTCGTTCCCGGCGCGATGCTCGGGGACCATGATATCGACGCGGATCCCGCGGCGCACTACCTCATGACACATCACCTGTTCCAGATCTTTACCTATACCAGCGAGGCCAGGCCCAGGCTGATCGCGGAGCGGATCTACGATGACCCGGAGAGCTACAGCTACCAAAAGCTGGCGCCGGCAGACGTCGTGACGCCGGAGATGGCCCGCGCACAGCTGGCGCCATTCCTGGCGCGTGCGACGCTTGAGTAGGCTGGGCGGAGGACCCGTTGTCAGACACGCCGGCACGCTGCATGTCGGTTGCGTCCCGCTTTCGCCGTGGGCGCGGTGGCGCCGCGTTGATGAACCCGAGGCCTGACGACGGGACCACCGGGCTAAGCGACCCCACCACGCCAGCCTCCTGCAAGCAGGTACGAGTCAATCACATGGGTAACACCCTGAGGCTCAGATAGCCATTCTGGTCTGGCGTTCGTCGATCTGGCCCAATGCCATCGGGCCGGAAAAGTCGACGCGCCATATCGACACGCCACCATCCCTCTCCAATCCCTCTCCAATCGCGTCCAGTCCAACGGTTACGCCGTGGCGCAAGTCCCACGTAGATGATCTTCCCGGCCCTGTGGATCAAGCCGCTGCTGGTCACCTGGTGAGGCTCGACGTGGCGCGCGGACTCCATCTTCGGCAACCGACTCGGATAGGCGCGCACTGACTCCGAATAGCAGCTCCCAGGGGGTGCTCTGGCGCAACGCTTCGTGCGGCCTCCGCACGTGATGGCAGCGCCGGAACGCATCCATCCGCCGCTGCTGCGCCTCAGCGTGGCAGCCGGCGGTTGTGCCGTAGGCATCCACTCGTGCCGCCCGTCGTTGCTCCGGATGTTCCCGGATTGGTAGTACAGCGGATAGCGGCCGGCACGGTCCACTACCGTCAGCGGAAAGCACCACCGCCAAGGTGGGGGATTGGTATTTGTGGGAAGGGAGGGGCATCCGGGCTTGCGCTATCGGCACGTCAGAGACAATGCGATCGACGGCGCTACGATGGCAGCGCTAATTGCGCGGAGATGTCCGGATGCTATCCAGGAGGTGCCATGAATCCACGGCGCGTTCACGAAGTCATGCGCCAGGATTTTCCAGCTTCCGATGCGGCGCCACGAGCGTGGAAACGCCGAAACCCGGGTAGCGAGGCGGTGCCTCGGCTATCCCGGGTTGCAGGACCTTGTCGTTACTGCGCCGCTACAGCCCGCGTCACTTGCGTGCGGCGGCCATCGAAGCTGAACGCGCCGGCGCCGTAGTACATCACCTGCACCAGGCCGCCTGCCATGGCCAGGTTCTTGAGGAAGTGGAACATCTGGTTCTGGTCGCCCAGCGCATGGTGGAAGATCAGCGCGGTCAACACGGCGTAGACCGCAAGCAGCGTGGCCACCAGTCGCGTCCGGTAGCCGGCGATGAGCAGCACGCTGCCGGCGAGTTCGAGCACCAGTGCGCCGAAGTAGCCCAGCGCCGGCACAGGCAGACCGAGCGAGCCGATATAGCCGATGGTAGCGGCAGGTGCCATCAATTTGCCAATAGCGCTGACGAGGAAGATGGCGGCGATGAGAATGCGGCCGATCAGGGGAAGGGCCGGGTGTGCATTGGCGTTGGTCGAAGTCATGGTTTGCATCCTTTGTTTGAAAAATGTGAGGTGATGGGTAAGTGGTAGGTGGTGGGTGGTAGGTAGTAAGCGGTAAGTCGTGAGTACTGGGTACTGGGTAGTGACGCGGAAAATGCGTGTCTCGCGGCCGCCGCGGGTTACCGCAGGCGACCCTCGGCGCGGAGCTGCATGCCGATCCGTGCAATCTCGGCTTCGCCCTTGCGCAGCGCCTCGTCCGACGTATGGACGGAGTAGTAGCCAAGCGACAGGTCGTGCGGATGCGGGATTGCCGACGCGACGATGAAATCCGCATCTGACTGGGCTGCAAATTCGAGCAGGTCTTCCGACTGGGCGAAGACAACGAGTTCGTCATGCAGGACCTCGTTGCCGACAGCCAGCGTGCCACGGTTGGCATGCGCCCAGGCCACCGTGTGGCCTTCGGGCGGCTGGTAGCGCCAGCGCTCGCCGGCGGCCAGGCGCACGTGCTGCAGCGCCACGCCGGCAGGCGCGGCAACCGGGCTGTTCCTGCCGGACTGGGTGCCGAGAATCACGCGTGCCGGACCCGCGCGCGGAATCGTCGAAGCGGGGAGGTACTGGCTATGCGGCAGCCCGTTTTCGAGACTGCGCGGCAAGGCGACCCAAAGCTGATAGCCTTGGAACCTCTCGCCCTTGGCGGGACTGGCGCCGTGCCAGATGCCATTTCCAGCTCGCATCCACTCCACACTGCCTGAATGCAGCACGCCGGCCGCACCGGTCGTGTCCTCATAGTCCAGTTCGCCCTCGATCAGCACGGTGAGCGTGGCAATGCCCGAATGCGGGTGCATGGGGAACAGCGCGTCGCCGGAAGGCGCGAAGTCGAAGTAGTCGAGAAAGACAAAGGGCTTGATCAATTGCCCCACGTCTCCCGGGCTGACGATCCGCGTGACGGGGCCGTGCCGGCGCCCTTTGGTGCGCAGCACGATGGGACGGGTGGCTGCCGCTTGCGGCTGGGCCATGGGGTACCGGGTCTGGCGCTCTTCGGCTGCGCGTCCGGCTTGCGTTGCGGATTTCATGAAAGCTCCTTCAGTGATGCCATGACCGAAGGTTAGGTGCTTGACATCTATGCCGGTAGCCTATATTTATCGATGTGTACCATCTATGGATTAGATAGATATGCTTGACGGCGTCTCGCTGGATCAGTTGCGCACATTCATTGCCGCTGCCGACGAGGGCAGCTTCTCCGCTGCAGGCCGCAAGCTGCGCCGCGCGCAGTCGGTAGTGAGTCATACGCTCGCCAACCTCGAGAGCCAGATCGACGTGCAGTTGTTCGACCGCAACGGGCGCTACCCGCGCCTGACCGAACAAGGTACTGCGTTGCTGGCACAAGCGCGGATGGTAGTAAGCGGCATGGACGGCTTCAAGTCAAAGGCACGCGCGATTGCGGAGGGGCTTGAGCCGGAGCTGTCGGTGGTGGTCGATGTCATGTACCCGATGGCCTCGCTGACCGGGGCAGTCGGCGAGTTTCGCGATGCATTTCCGCACACGCCGCTGCGCCTGTACGTCGAGGCACTGGGTGCGGTCCTGCAGCCGGTGCTCGATGGCGTTTGCCGGATCGGCATCAGCGGATCGATGCCCGCAGTTCCGGAAACGCTTGACGCGGAAAAGCTGCTCGATGTGCCCATGGTCACCGTGACCGCGCCATCGCATCCACTGGCCGCGCACCGAGGTGTGATCCGCCAGCGCACACTGGAGGGCCACGTCCAACTGGTCCTGACCGACCGCACCACCCTGACCGAGGGCAAGACCTTCGGTGTTTTTGCGCCGCTCACCTGGCGTCTGGCCGATCTGGGTGCCAAACATGCTTTCCTGCGCGCCGGCTTCGGCTGGGGGCACATGCCGGTTGCCATGGTGCAGGAGGATCTCGATGCAGGCACCCTGGTCATGTTGCGCCTGGAGAACTTCCAGCCGCGAACCCCGCCCATTGCCATGTTCGCGGTCTACCGCAAGGATATGCCACCAGGCCCCGCCGGCCGCTGGTTCCTCAAACGGCTGATGCAGCCCTTGCCAGGTTCGTCGAAATAGACATCACGATCGGCGTGGCTCGCGCGGGGGATCCCTAGCCCCAACGGCCGGTGAATCCCTCCCGGGGTGTTGAATGGAGTCAGGCGACCAGAAGCGCTCGGCGGCGACGTAGCCGCGCTGGCAGCGAGTCACCCGGCCAGCACCGGCGTGATCTGTGCGTTGAAGCCATTGACCAGGTCGTGCTCGCCGGGCCCCGGGTTGCCGCGGAACTGCTTGGCGCCTTCAACCAGAATCTCATCTGCATCGGTTCCGAGAACCGTCATCGTTTCGTCGATGAACGCTTCAAGCGGCATCGCCAGTTCGGCTTCGCGGCTGTTCATGAGGTCCGTGCGTACCCAGGGCGGCGCGATCTCCAGTACGCGCACCGTCGTGTCCCGCAGCATGAAGCGTTGCGATAGGACGTACGAATGAAGCGCTGCCTTGGTCGAGGAATACACGGCAGTCACGGCTAGCGGCACGAATGCAAGCACCGAGCTGGTATAAGCGACGACCGCATCGTTCCTGGTCTTGAGATGATCGATCAATGCGGACGTCATGCGGATCGGCCCCATCAGGTTGGTCGTGATGGTGGACACCATCAACGCGTCATCGACCTTTCCACCCGCCTGGTCCGGCTGCATGACGCCCGCGTTGTTGATCAGCACGTTGAGATCGGGATAGTCCGCGATCAATCGCGCCGCTACCCGCTCGATGCTGGCGGCATCGGTGATGTCGAGCTCGACCGCGGCCATCCCCGGGTTCGCCGCCACCACTTCGTCCAGATGGCTGCGCCGGCGGCCGGCGATGATGACCTTGTTGCCACGCTTGTGGAGCGCCTCCGCCAGCCCGCGGCCAATGCCCGAACCGCCGCCCGTGATGAAGATCGTGTTTCCGGTGAGTTTCATGATCGTTTCCTTTTTGTGTTTCAGTGGGTGGTGCTTTCGCGGTCAGGCAGGGAATCGGTCGCCGAACATCGGCAGGCCGCTCACGGATTGCGTCTGGGTCGCCTCATCCTGAAGGACGTCCCAGTGCTCAGCCAGCTTGCCGTCTTCGAATCGGACAACGTCCGCAGCAATCCAGGCTGCGGGCCGGCCGTTGCCGGAGAAGCGGCCATGTGCGATGACATAGTCGCCCTCAGCCATGATCAGGTGGTTCTCGTAGCGCAAGGTATCGGGAAGCGCGCGGACCAGATCGAACAGGCCTTTGCGTCCCGGTGCGATATGTGCGCTGTGTTGAATATAGCGATCGGACCAGAGTTGCTCTGCCGCAACGTAGTCTCGCTTGTTGAAAAGGGTGTCGAACGCTTCCAGCACAATCGCCTTGTTCTGTTCAGGAGTAGTTTTCGTCATATCGCTATCCTTCTTGACGGATCAGGTGGCAACGCGGTCAGGCGTCGGTTGGTCGGTTGGGCCCATGCTGCTTGGACGCCCAAGTCGAGTAGGCTATACTCAACACAATGGTGACTGACATTGTCTATGCGATGAATTGTGGTGATCCGCGCCAGCAATGTCAATGGTGATCGCCATTGTATTTTTCGATCAGGCGCATTGGGCCGTTGGCGGCCGAAGAGGGGAGGGAATGGGGGTTTCCAAGCAACAGGCGGTCGAAAACCGGCTGGCGATCGTGGCCGCCGCCGAGAGGCTGTTCCGCGAGCGCGGCGTCGATGGGGTCGGGCTCGCCGAACTGATGAAGGCGGCAGGCTTTACACAGGGTGGTTTCTACAACCACTTCAAATCAAAGGACGCGCTGGTTGCCGCAGTGATGGACAAGGCCATGGAGGATGGAGGAGACGCGTTCGTCTCCATCATCGAAAATCATCCAGCAGGGCTTTGGCCTCCTTCCAGTCGGCGAGGTCGAAACCCTCGGTAAAGCTGCCATGGATATCAGCCAGCGTAGTGCGCGCTGCGTCCAATTTTCCTTGCAGGATCCGTAGCCTTGCGAGACTCAATGCGGCTTGCAGTTCCAACGACCTGGCACCCTGCGCACGGGCCACCGCAATTGCCTTGTGAAAGCACGCCTCAGCCTCGTTTGGGCTGGCTGGTGTAGAGGGGCTATCCTTTGATTGCCGGAGCAGAAGTTCGCCCTTGAGCCGATGCAGCTTGGCTTCGTCAACCTGCTCTCCAGTTTCTTCGGCCAGCGCGAGCGCCTCGGCCACCCGGTCAAGGCCGGCGCCGAGTTGCCCAGCGCTTCCATACGCGTCGGCCAGCAGGGCAAGCAGGCCTGGCCTTCCGAGCGCCGCGCCGGTCGTCTCACAGGCGCGGAGGCCATGGTGTATCCGGGCAATCCCATCCTCATGACGTCCCCCCTTGGCCAACGCCCAGCCCTGCAGAGCCGCTCCCAATCCCTGATAGAACGGAAGCCCTTGCTCATCCGACACCGCGATGGCGGCATCGGCGTACTCGCGAGTCAGTTCGAACTCGCCCCGGCATTGATGGACCTCGGCCGCAAAGATCAGGCAGAGGGCAAGGTTGTAGGCGTCAGGGCGCGTTCGGGCCAGCGCAACGGCCTTATGGCTATGCAAGAGGGCCAGATCGGGCTTGCCGAGGTACCACAGGTTCCATCCAAGCGCGGCCATGGCGTGAACAGCCGGGTCTCGCCCGTAACCCAGAAGAAAGTCGTACTGTGGCTGGTCTGGACGCTGCAGTTGCAGCACCTGCTCCATATGGGTGCGAGCTTCGTCTAGCAAGCCCAGACGGAAGGCGGTGGCGCCTAGCGCGCGATGCGCCTCTGCGAGATGTTCAGGCTTGTGGGTCTGCAAGGCCAGGCCAAGCAGGCGTTTCCCGAGCGCTTTCGCTGTCTCGTATTGTGCACGCAACTGATAGAACGTCCACAGGCCCAATAGAGCGGAGAAGATGTATTGGGTTTGCCCTTCCAGTTCGCACATTGCCAGCGCACGCTTGTAATTGGATTCCACTTCTGGGGAGGCCTGGCCTCGCACGGCTGCCAAGGCTGGCCCGAGAGTCAGTCGCAGCGTAAGCTCCTGGCGTGCGCCCTCCGCGCTGTCGGGCGATTGCCTTAGCAGTTCGATGGCTGTGGATAGCTGACGGATCGCTTCCGTCAGGGCGGAACGCTGCAGGGCTTGCTGGCCGGCGCAGCGCAGATACTCGACAGCCTTTGGGACGTTGCCGCTGAGCCTGTAGTGGTGAGCGAGTTCGCCGCAATAGTCCTTCAGGCGGCTTTGGAATAGCGTTTCGATGGCTTGTGCAGTGCGTTCGTGCAACGCGCAGCGACGCTCCGTAAGCAGCGAATTGCCAGCGACTTCCTGGGTCAAGGCGTGCTTGAATGCATACTCGATCTCAGGGTAGGCGGGGCGCTCGTATATGAAGTCCGCTGCTTGCAGGTCCGACAGAAGCGGGCGTAGCTTGTCTTGTGCAAGTGCGGTGATGTGCTGAACCAGCGTCAAGGGGAAATCCTTCCCGACCACGGCAAGAGTTTGCAACAGTTCCTTGTGCCCGAAGGGGAGTCGGTCGATGCGGGCGGCAAGCACCCCCTGTACTGTCGTTGGGATGTGCAAAAGAGCGGGAGCTTCCTCGACGCGGTAACAGCCAGGGTGGCCGAGCAGGGTGCCCTCCTCGAAAAGGGTCTGGACGACTTCTTCCATGAAGAACGGGTTCCCTTCAGTCTTCTCAAGGATGAGCCGCTTGAGCGGAACGAGGCTGCGCTCATCTCCAAGCAGGGCGGTTAGCAAGCCTTGGGCTTCAGCTGGTCCCAGTGGCTCCAGGTGCAGTTGCGTGTAGTGGCGCCTGGCGCCCCAGTCATGGGTATGCTCCGGTCGGTAGTTGACCAGCAAGACGATCCTCGCATCCGGCACGCAATCGAAGAAAACATCGAGGAACGCAGTGGTCTCGCTATCTAGCCATTGAAGGTCTTCGAAAATAAGCAGTAGTGGCTGATTGAGGCTTTCTCGGAGCAGCAGGTTTGCTATCGCATCAAATGTTCGCTTGCGCCGAATCGTCGTGTCCATGTTTGACAGCGCCAAACCGGGTTCAGCGATGCCAAACAGGTAGAGCAAGTATGGCAGGTGGTCTTCCAGCGAACGCGCTAACGTGAGCAGTTTTCCCGTGATCCTTTCGCGACAACTGCGGTCATCATCTTCTGAGGCTATCTGAAAATAGCCTTTCAGGAGCTCAATCAACGGTAGATAGGCAAAGGCCTTGCCGTGCGAAACCGAGAAAGTCTCGAGCAAAAGGCAGCCTTGACGTGACCGCGCCTTGAACTCGTGGAATAGCCGGGATTTTCCTACCCCGGCTTCGCCCTGCACGCCGACAACTTGTCCGTGTCCTTCCTTGGCCAGGGCCACGGCATTTTGCAGTTGCTGCATCTCATCCTGGCGGCCCACAAATCTTGCCAGTCCACGATGCGCTGCCACCTGGAGCCGTGTGCGCAGAGCGCCGAGACCTTGAACCTCATAGACATCGAGTGGTTCGCGGACACCCTTGACCTGCGTGGTACCCAGGGCCCTGAAGTCGAAGTATCCCTCCGCCAGCTTGTGGGTGGCCGCACTCACCAGGATGGACGCAGGCCTGGCCATACCTTCCATCCGTGACGCAATGTGGATAGTGTGGCCTACCGGATCGTAGTCGGTGTGCAGGTCATCCTTGCGGATCGAGCGCACAACGACCTCGCCGGAGTGAATGCCGACCCGGATCTCCAACGGCACGCCTTGGTCCAGGCGAACCCGGTCACTGTGGCGGCGCATCGCCTCCTGCATGCGCAGCGCCGCGTACAGGGCCCGCAGCGCATGGTCCTCGTGGGCAATGGGGGCGCCGAACAGAGCCAGGATACCGTCGCCCAGAAATTTGGCGACATAGCCCTCATAGTGGTGCACGGCCTCCATCATCAGCGTCACCACGGGGTCAATCAGGCGCCGCGCCTCCTCGGGGTCCAGGTCCTGGATCAACGCCGTCGAGCCAGCCATGTCGGCGAACAGCGCAGTGATGGTCTTGCGCTCACCGAAGCTCCCACCCCTGGCTTCCATGGCCGCCAATTCGGCCAGGATACGCTCCGCCAGATGGGGCGGCGTGTAGTGAACAGGAGCCAGGCCCTTGGCGTTGGCTATCTCACGCGTCCCAGAGATGACTTCGTTCAGCGAAACGCCACAAGCGCCGCAGAACTTTGCAATGGGGCTGACTTGCTCGCCGCAGCTTGGACACCTTCGTACGAGCTTGGCACCGCACCCCTCGCAAAAGTTTCCCAGCGCGAGATTTTCGAAGCCACAAGTCGCGCAGCGCATGATGCCCCCCACCGTCTTCGCACGTCCTAGATCATTAGAGGCGTGATCGGCCGTCGTAGCAAGCCAGACCTTGCATCATCGAACTTTGCCGGAGACATCGAAGAGGAGAGATCGGGCCCGACGCCGCAACGGGGAACGGTCGCAAGCCTGCGGACCCGCGAGAACCCGGTCAGCTGCGCACTGCCCTCTTGGTGATGGGGCGCTTGTTGTTTGCCTGGGAGGTTTGACGAGGAAGTATCTTTTCAGCGTCACCCGGGTTTGGCTTGCTCGTTCGTGGGGCGCCGGCCCGTACTCCAAATAGCAGCGCCTCGACCGTGCTCCAATAGGATTCGATGACGGCCGGGTCGGATGCGGAAAGCTTGTTGGTCGCCAGCATCTCCGAGCCAAAAGTGGAGAGTGTCGATGTCAGGCTGATCATCAGATAATGGAGGATGATAGGCTCGACTTTAGGCAAGACGCCTTCCTCCTGCGCTTCTCCGATTTGCGGCAGCACGCGATCAATCAGCGGCCGGAGTACCGTATCCGCGAGCCATTGAAGCCGCGGACTGTACTCAAGGTATTCCTGAAGCATAAAACGATGGAATTCAGGGAAATTCACCGTAAATTCGAATAGGGCACGGTACAACAACCTCACCCGCTCTGCGGCACTGACTGGTGGAGCATCGTCCAGATAGGTGGAGCATCGTCCAGATAGCCCTCCCACACGTGGCTGATACGATCGAACACATGTTCGGCTACCGCCTCCCAGAGGATATCCTTGGTTCGGTAGTGGTAAGTGATCAGCGGATGCTGCAATCCGATTCGCTCCGCGATGCTGCGGATGCTTGCAGCCCCGAATCCCTTCGAGGCAAATTCGGAAAGTGCCGCATTCAGAATTGCCGTTCGTGTTTCCTGCGCTCGTTGCTGTTCTGCGCGCTGGAGCTCGGGCGGTCGCCGACCCTTCCTGGCTTGGTTCTGCTCGGAATCCGTACTTCGCACCATCTGTCCTCCTGAATAGAGTTTCTCCATCGGTGCACCGGTCGCTAGCGTTCGACCCATCCACCGAAGCATCGCTGCCGCCGGTTGAGGGCCGTGGCCGCGCGCGCTTTACGGACGTATTATATAAGGATCCGCCCATCGCGCTCGTTTCCCGCCAAGTGATCGTTTCCGCATCGGCTCAGCTGCGCATCGGGCGGATGCGATGAATGGGGCTCTCCGGCACCTATTCGAATGTGAGTTCGCGTGACTGCAAGTGCCGCAGGCCAAACTTGTCTCTACGTTCTCCTCGCCTGGGCCCGCCCTATCTAGGCCATCCCCATCGAAGCCCCGGCGCTCCCGCGCCCTCCCTCCGAAGGCGCCGCTAGCCTCGCCGGCTTGCTGCGTTCGGAATTCCTATTGCAAGGCTGTCGGGGTTCGTTAAGTACTTACAAACTTCGCGGCACGCACCGACGCGGCTCGTCGGGCTGTCATGTCATCGGCAAGTGCATAAAAAGCCCATAGGGATAATCCCACCAATACAAAGCTTTACGAGTGGAAAATTTACTACTACGCTGTGTACAGGTTTCGTGATGTCCACGCGGTAGCGCGCCTCGAAGCGCTGAGGGGGAACAGGGATGAAGCGCGTGTCCTCGGTTTTCCCGTGTTTCACCTGCCGCGGCGGACGCTTGGAGGAGTGCGACGCTAGATGTTCCCGCGATCGTGACTTGACCGATACAGCCCAAGATCGAGGTCTCCCCCGGTCTTCTCAACCGTCTCCGCTCGCCAAGGACAGGTAATGGAAAGTACAGCAGATGTTCGTCACGATATGCGTGAGTTCCTCAATCGGATGCCGATGGGGAAAAAGCAATGGGCGGTCTTTCTCGTCTGTTTCGCTGCAACCGCGATCGAGGGCTTCGACACGATTGTGATCGGATTCATCGCGCCGGCCATCAGCCAGAGTTGGAAACTCTCGAGCGCAGCGCTCTCGCCTTTGGTTGCATTTGGGTTATTTGGATTGTTGATCGGCTCAATTGTGGGTGGGACGCTGGCCGATCGCGTTGGGCGCAGGGCAGTGAGCATAGTGGCGATTGCATGGTTTGGCATTGCGGGCATTGCGTCCTGCGAGTCTCAATCGATCGTCCAGCTCATATCGTGGCGATTCATAACCGGATTGGGCATCGGGGCGGCGATGCCCGCCACGTCGGCTCTCGTCGCGGAATTCAGTCCGGACCGTTCGCGCTCCGCGATGCTTGCATCCATGTATTGCGGCTTTCTCTTCGGAGCCGCCGCTGCCGGCTTTGTGACTTCATTCGCAATTGGTGCATTGGGGTGGAGAGGCATGCTCCTGTTGAGTGGTGTGATGCCCCTTTTCGTCGTGATCCTCTTGGTATGGCAGGTTCCAGAGTCCCCTCTCTACCTGGTAGCCAGCAACAAGTCCAGCGCGGCGGTTAAGCGAGTTGTGGCAAAGATGTTCCCGACGGTAGATTGTTCAGGCATGAGCTTCTCTCTTGCCGCACCGAGTGGAAAGCGGTCCGGAATCCGTGCGCTTCTGGGGAAGGAGTATCGACTCGGAACCCTGTTGACATGGTTTGCCGAATTTGCGGGGTATCTGGTTTTCTTCCTTATCGGAAGTTGGTTGCCGACGCATTTGAAGCAGGCTGGACTATCGATGCATGATGCTTCGCAATTGTCCTCGATGTTCCAGTTTGGCGCGCTTGGTGGGGCGATCCTCTTCGCCATCCTGGTTCGCCGGTTTAACGTCGCCGCGGTCATATCGGCTGCGTTCGGCGCAGGTTCGGTGCTCATAGTCGCTCTCGGTATGTCAGAGACAGCGCCTTGGTACGCGGCCGCGGTTTTCCTGGCGGGACTGGCTATCGGCGGTCCGCTGATATGCGTCAACACCATACCAGGAATCTTCTATCCCACCGCGTTTCGAGCGGCCGGCGGTGGCTGGACCGTTTCAATCGGCAGACTGGGCTCAATTATTGGTTCAGCGTTAATCGGCCTGATAGTTGTTTCGAATCTTCCTTACCTCCTCGTATGCATTGTCCTGTCTATACCGCTCCTGCTAGCTTGCGCAAGCATGATTGCCATGGCGCGTGTTCTCGTCGAAAAACAGGGGTCAGGAAGCCACCAAGCGGAAATCGTCGGTTCGACATCGGCAATCGCAACCGAATAGAAAGCGATGTCAGGATTGTTTATGTTGTTGAATATCGGATGACCACATCCTTCGATAGGAATACTTGGAGAATAAGATAATGTCAAAAAGAAAGATCGATACCCATCAGCATTTTCTGCCAAAATCTTACGTGGATGCCGTAGGGCTGGACCTCTTGAATGCGGCGATGCCGAGTGGTGTCGCTCCAACCTGGTCGGAAGAGGCAGCCATCGCAATGATGGATGAGAACGGCATCGACGAAGGCATCTTGTCTATCTCGTCAGGGCCGGCTATTCCCGATGCCGCCACCTTGCTGAGGAAATGCAACGACCACGCTGCCGAGCTCCGGTCTCGGTTCAATGGCCGGTTCGGCTCCTTCGCGAGCTTGCCGCTTCCAAACGTCGAAGCGGCGTTGAAGGAGGTTAGCTATTGCCTCGACGAGTTGAAGGTTGATGGTTTCATCCTTTTCACCAACTACGATGGAAAATATCTGGGGCACGAGCATTTCACTCCGCTACTGGAGGAGCTCGACAGGCGCGGGGCGGTTGCCTTCATTCATCCAAATCAGCCGCCGCATGATATTCCATCCGTCGCTCCGGCATCCGTGCTCGAGTATCCCTTTGAGACCACGCGTACCGCCACAAGCCTGATCATTGCAGGGGCGATGAGCCGCTACAGGAACGTCCGCTTCATCCTTTCGCACGCGGGAGGCACGTTGCCTTTTCTTGCGCCTCGGATCGCGCTCTCCATTTCAATGATGCCGTCGGTGGCCGAGCGGGTAGGTGACCCGCTCGCCGCAATCAGGGCTTTTTACTTTGACACGGCGCTGTCCGCTGGTACCCCAGCCTTGGCTTCGCTTGCGCAAGTGGCGGACCCTGAACGCATCCTCTTTGGAACGGATTTCCCGTTTGCCCCGACAAGCGCCATCCGGCGTTTTGGATCGGTATTGGACGCCATCGAGATCCCCGGGGTCGATATGGCAAAGGTGTACGGTGCGAATGCCGCTCAGCTGCTTGGGCGTTAGCTGTACGCGGGCCCGGAGGAGAGTCCGCGACAGTAGCGTCAGAGGGGGATGGCTGGCGTGCAGCTACAAGGCGAAAACAAGGCGGGACGTGAGGCCTTAATCGCCAATTGGCACCGACACAAGGCTACAGCATAAGAATTATGGGGAGACGTAAATGAAGAAGTCACTATTGTCGTGCTTGCTGCTGAGCGCAGTGGGTACCGCACAGGCCCAGTCGAGCGTCACGATATATGGCGTGGTGGATTCCAACGTTGAATTTGCCACCAACGTGAGGAACTGTCCGGCTCGCGCTGGGGCCTGCGTGGTGTCGAGGACCTGGGCCGCGGCCTCAGCGGATTGTTTGTGTTGGAAGGTGGTATAGGCGTGGACACCGGCACGGTGCAGCAAGGTGGTCGCCTGTTTGGCCGCCAAGCATTTGTCGGCCTGCAGAGTGCCACGTACGGCAAGATCACACTTGGGCGCCAATACACCTCCCTTGACGAAGCGTTATCCAATTTCTCGCCTGCATATTATGCGAACACCTATGAGCCGGTGATTGCCGTGGTTGGGCAGGCATTCCGCGAAGACAACACTGTGAAGTACACGGGTACGTTTGGCGCTGTCACCGTGGGCGCCCATTGGTCCTTTGGCACCGGCGCGAGTTTTGGCAGCGTGGGCAGCGCCAGCATCGGTGGCTCGGGGGAGGCCCCCGGTCAGTTTCGTCGCGATTCCGCATACGGTGCCCAAGCCTCTTATCTGGGCGACGTGTTCGGCGCTACTATCGCTTACGATCAGGTCAACCCGAGCATCGCTAATGGTGGCGCCTTTCTTGGCACCGGTACGGTCAAAAAGGCCGCCGCCGCGGTCAGCTACTCCATTGGCCAGGCAAAAATCGAGGGGGGCTATCGCTGGGGAAGATCGAGTGTGTCTGGGTTGACCCTGGTGCGCGATGACATTTATTGGGCTGGCGCAGCCTATCAGGTCACGCCCGCCCTCGGCCTGACGGTGGACTACTTTTACCAGCGCTTCCACGCATCGACTTTGCCCGCTCTGCGCCCGCCAGGCAATCCTTGGCAGCTTATGTTCATCGCCGACTACAATCTTTCCAAGCGAACAGACGTGTACTTGACGACCGCTTACTCCAAGAATTCCGGCCTCGCCTTGGACACAGCGTCGATCGGTTTCTCCAACGGCTATCCGATTGGGGGGACCAAGACCAATATGCTCGGCGCTGCAGTGGGTATTCGGCATAAGTTCTGAAGCACTCCAAAATTCAATCTTGAAAGGCGCTTTAGGGTGCCTTTTTCCTTTTCCCCTCTCCCCTTGTTTTCCCCTCTCCCCTTCCATTACGTTCCCGATGGAACGGCTGAACGCACTCTGACGCTCACGCTGGAGTTGGGGAGCTGCGCGATCGCGCTGCCATCGAATACGAACCCGCTCCATCGCTCATGAGCGCAGTTTTCCTTGCAAACTTTACGGTCGTGAAATATAGTGGTCTTGAACAACGACTAACAGCGACTAACAACGAAGCGGGCTTGGCTTTCAAGCGACGCCGCCGCTGGCAGTTGCAAACAGTTGGAGTTTTCGGATTCGGAACGCGCGGTAACCCGTCGCATTCACGGCGAACAAGAAGCGCTACCAATTTGTTCGGCGCAGCACATGAGACAGTGGGACTCCTTCGCATGTGCTGCTTTTTTTCACGGATGAACTTGAGTCCACGGGCCCTTGATGCGCATACAGCGCACCGGCCCCGACTGCCGCATGAGTCATCCATGTCGCTGCACCAAGATGAATGAGAGTGACGGCACTTATATACTTATATAGTAGGAGATGAGGTATGCCTGAAGTAAAAACAGATGTGCTTATCATTGGAACGGGGCCCGCTGGTTCCGCCTGTGCCGCACTACTCTCGACCTATGGTATCGAGAACATGGTCATCAACAACTATCGGTGGTTGGCCAACACGCCTCGCGCGCATATCACAAACCTACGCACGATGGAGGTTCTCCGCGATCTTGGAAAGGACGTGGAACAGGAAGCGTACCTGCACGCAACCGATGAAGATCTGATGGGAGGAACGGTATTCTGTGAGAGTCTCGTCGGGGAGGAGATTGGTCGCGTGCCGAGTTGGGGCGCACATCCACGTTCCCGGGCAGAGCGCAGGCTGTCGAGTCCCACGAAGATGAACGATCTTCCACAGACTTTCATGGAGCCGCTTCTGTTCAAGACGGCTTGCGCTCGCGGTACGCAGGCGCGGATGAGTACGGAGTACCTGAGCCATACACAGACCGACGACGGTGTTGTTACGCAATGCCGAGACAAGTTGACCGGTGAGGAATTCACGGTCCGTTCAAAGTACCTGGTCGGCGCGGACGGAGGGAATTCCAGTGTCGCAAAGAACGCTGGTCTGCCATTCGAGGGGCAGATGGGTGTGCGAGGGTCCATGAATATCTGGTTCCGAGCCGATTTGTCCGAGTTTGTCGCGCACCGACCCGCCGTTCTGTATCCGATCATGCAGCCGGGCGCGGAAGTGGGCGGAATCGGAATGGGCCTGATTCGCATGGTCAGACCCTGGAACGAATGGTTGATCGTCTGGGGCTATGACATCGCCGAGCCGACCCCGGTAGTCGACGAGGCAAGGGCCACCGCGATCGCGCGCCAGTTGGTAGGAAAGCCGGATCTCGAGATCGAGTTGCTGGGCACTAGTACGTGGACGGTGAACAATATGTATGCGACCCGCATGCACGACGGGCGCGTGTTCTGCATGGGCGATGCCGCCCACCGGCACCCACCGTCCGGCGGACTCGGGTCCAATACCTCGATTCAGGACGCATTCAATCTTGCGTGGAAACTTGCGGCAGTGATCAAGGGGCATGCGGGAGAAGCGCTTCTGGAGAGCTATTCGACGGAGCGCGCCCCGATTGCAAAGCAGGTGGTCACGCGCGCAAACCAGTCGATCGCCGAATTTGCGCCGCTCTATGATGCGCTCGGCATCTCCGAGTCTACGGACGCGCAAGCCATGCAGTCCAACATGCACGCCCGTAGTCAGGCGACCAAGGCTGCGGAAAAGCAACGCGAGGCAATTCGCGAAGCCCTGGCGCTCAAGCGATATGAGCTGGACGCCCAAGGGGTCGAGATGAACCAGCGGTACCAGTCGAGCGCAGTGGCGACTGACGGGAGTACCAATCCGGCCTTCGAACGCGACCCGGAGCTGTATTACCAGTCGACGACATACCCGGGTGCGCGGCTACCACATGCGTGGGTGTTTGACGCGCGGGGTCGGCAGCACTCAACGCTGGACCTGACTGGCCACGGCCGTTTCGTCATTCTCACTGGTGTGGGAGGTGAGGCATGGGTGGAGGCCGCCTCGGAGGTGAGCAAGAAGCTGGGCGTACAGATCGATGTACGCATTATTGGTCCGCGCCGGCAGTACGCAGACCACACCGGCGATTGGGCACGTGCCCGCGAAGTAGGTGACAGTGGCTGCGTATTGACGCGCCCCGATCATCACGTCGCCTGGCGCAGCGTTGCTTTGCCAGCAGACCCCATCGCAGAGCTTCTCCAGGTCATGCTTGGCGTGCTTTCGAGATAGCGGCCGAAGACAGCCAAACAAAGGCTGACAATAGCTGAAGCTCTTCCTGAATGGTGCGGCTTCAGGTAATCGTGTTTCATGAGGTCGGTCAGTCCAGACTAGCACTAGCACTAGCATGCAGGAATCGCGGTGTCTCCGTCGCGAATTGGAGCCCTTTCCCCGAGGGCTTTTTTTTGCCTCTCGACAAGCACACGAATTGGAACGCGGCGTAGCCGCGGCAAGCGCAGCCCAGGACGACAATAAGAAGCGACGCCCGAGCATTGACCCGACTCGCTACATGGATATGCCTGTCTGGCGCCTACCGTGCCCTTAGCGACTCCGAGGGGGCCGCCGAGCCGCTGCCTTGGATCCAGAGCCCGATGACCCGCTTTCAGCTTCGTCTTCGAGATCTGGAAGGACCAATTCTTCCATCAATGCCAGCGTCCGAAGGCAGAACTCGTTACCGGCAGCACGTTCATCCTCAGAGAAGCGCGCCATTGCCGGTGCGATTGACGACTCTTTAGCAAGCTTCACTACCGCTTGCTCGACTGTATCGAGCCCCTTCTTTGTAAGATGAACGATGAATCCACCAGCGTGGCCGGGATCGATCATGCGCTCTACCATACCGTGACTAGCAAGCCTGTCAATCTTCTTGGTGATTGCCCCAGAGGTCACGATAAGAGCGCGATACAGGTCCGTGGGACGCTTTGCATAGGGGGGGCCTCCCCGGCGCAGTGCTAGCAACACGCGCATGTCGGACCCGCTGATGCCCCATAAGCGCTGACACATCCGAT
The DNA here is from genome assembly GCF_000243095.1 of Cupriavidus basilensis OR16. Classification (GTDB taxonomy): domain Bacteria; phylum Pseudomonadota; class Gammaproteobacteria; order Burkholderiales; family Burkholderiaceae; genus Cupriavidus; species Cupriavidus basilensis_D. Next base: position 71,912 of record NZ_AHJE01000102.1, read on the forward strand.
CGAAGGTTCGCTCGACGAGCGTTCCCAGCCGCATGAAATAGATCGCGAGTAGGAAGTTTGATAGATCGAGATCGTTTCGCTCATGCTGCCACTGCAGCGTAATGAGTTCAATGTGACTGCTGCCAGGCAAGCGTGGCTTTCGATTCGATTCCGGCGACGTAGTTGACGTCGGCTTCTTACGCTTTCGGATGGGTGTAGGTTGCTTCGCGACGGCGGCGCTCATCGATTTTACTTCCTTGGAAGAACGAAGTTTAGTTGCCGCCGCTTGTTGCCCCAAGCACGGCGTGCTCCATTGTACGTAATTTCCCAGCCGTGCCAGTCGACTTGCTGCGTTCCGGTCAATCCTTGTTGTCCAAATCACAAGCTGCTCTCATCAGCGCCTTCGAGCCGAGCTGTCTCGAAGCAACTCGGTGCGAACAAGCTGGCTCCAGCACTGAACATTTGCTGGCACTTTACTTTACGAATGTATAAAATAAAAGCCAATGTGGTTAAGGGTTGGGCAGGGAGCTCGCCCGCAGCACTCTGGAGACTGGTATGACGATGCAGCCCGGGACGGCCCGGCACGAGATTCACGAGACCTTGCCCGCTAACGGGCTGTCCTATGTGAAGGGAGACACTACCTCGCCACTTAGCGAATGGACCATACCGGCGCTGCTGGCGGAAACGATCAAGCGTCATGGCGAGCGTCCCGCAGTCGTCTTCCGCGAACAGGGCATTCGCTGGAACTGGCACGAGTTCTCCGACGCAGTGAATGCCCTGGCCGCCGGTCTTCACACCCTCGGCCTGCGCCGGGGCGACCGTATCGGTATCTGGTCGCCTAATCGCTTTGAGTGGACGGTGACACAGTTCGCCACGGCCCGCCTTGGCTTGGTACTGGTCAATATCAATCCGGCCTATCGGCTGGCCGAGTTGGAGTACGCGCTCAATAAGGTGCGCTGTAAGGCGATCATCGCACCTGAATCTTTCAAGACTTCGCGTTACCTGGAGATGCTGCAAACACTGGCCCCCGAACTCCAACATTGCGAGCCAGGCGCGTTGCAGGCGGCGAGGCTCCTGACACTACGCTGGGTAATCCGCATGGAGGATGTTCCAACGCCCGGAATGCTGACCTATCGGGACGTGAATGCGCGCGGGGTCGGCGTGGAAGTTAGCGAGCTCGACGCCATTTCGGAAAAACTCGATCCGCACGATCCCATCAATATCCAGTTCACAAGCGGCACGACCGGTGCGCCAAAGGGTGCCACCCTGACGCACCGGAACATCATCAATAATGCACGCTTCGTAAGCATGGCCATGAATCTGCAGGAGCAGGACAGGCTATGCATACCGGTGCCGCTATACCATTGCTTTGGCATGGTGATGTCTGTGCTGGTGTGCACCATCACCGGTGCCTGCATGATTTTCCCGGGCGAGGCGTTTGACCCGGTGGCGACAATGGCCGCCGTCAGCGAAGAGCGTTGCACCGCCCTTCACGGTGTGCCGACAATGTTCATCGCTCAGCTTGATCACCCGGCCTTCGCGACTTACGATTTCTCCAGCCTGCGCACCGGCATCATGGCGGGCGCTCCCTGCCCGATCGAAGTCATGAAGCGGGTGGTGGCCGACATGCATATGACGGAAATCACCATTGCCTACGGCATGACCGAAACAAGCCCGGTCTCTTTTCAGAGCGCCACGGATGATCCGCTCGACAAGCGAGTCGCAACAGTAGGACGGGTGCAGCCGCATCTGGAGTGCAAGGTGGTTGACACGGACGGTCAGATCGTACCGGTCGGCGCCACAGGCGAGTTGTGTACACGCGGCTACTCGGTCATGCTCGGCTATTGGGACGATGAAACACGCACACGCGAATCGATCCGCGACGGCTGGATGCACACTGGTGACCTGGCCACGATCGATACCGAGGGATATTGCAATATCGTCGGCCGGGTCAAGGATATGCTGATCCGCGGCGGGGAGAACGTCTACCCTCGTGAGGTCGAGGAATTCCTGTTCCGCCATCCGAAGGTGCAGTCGGTGCAGGTATTCGGCGTGCCCGATCCCAAGTATGGCGAGGAGATTTGCGCATGGGTCGTACTCAAGCAGGGGCAGGGCGCCACTGAGGAGGAGATCTGCGACTTCTGTCGGGACCAGATCGCCCATTACAAGATCCCGCGCTATATCCGTTTTGTCAATGAAATGCCGATGACGATCACCGGCAAGGTGCAGAAGTTCGTCATGCGCGAGAGTATGACCCGCGAACTCAATCTCAGCGAGGGTAAGTCCACTTGACTTCGGGTCGGCCACGCATTGCAGAAGAACAGCATCATGACGAGCCGCCCGGCCGGGTCGAAGCTTGATTCGGGTGGGGATACGCGATGCTGCATAGCCCCGCGGGCAATCGCGCGTTAGCTCACGCGTTGCCGAGATCCACGGCACACATCAAGTGCAATACCAGGATATTGACATGCCCCGCAATGTGAAGATTGTCGAGGTCGGTCCGCGTGACGGACTGCAGAACGAAAAGACGCTGGTATCGACCGACGTCAAGGCCGCGCTGATCAACAGGCTGTCCGACGCGGGCTTCGTCAATATCGAAGCTGCTTCGTTCGTGTCGCCAAAGTGGGTGCCACAAATGGCCGATGGCGCCGACGTGATGGCACGCATCACCCGGCGCCCGGGCACGCAATATTCGGTGCTGACGCCGAACATGAAGGGCTTCGAAGCTGCCGTGGCTGCCGGTGCCGAGGAAGTCGTGATCTTCGGCGCGGCCAGCGAGGCGTTCTCGCAGAGGAACATCAACTGCGCGATCGCCGAATCCATCGCACGCTTCGAGCCCGTGGCCGCCGCGGCAAAAGAGGCCGGCTTGCGGCTGCGCGGCAGCATTTCATGCTCGCTCGGCTGCCCATATCAAGGTGAGGTACCGGTTCACTCGGTGGCGGACGTGGTGCGCCGCATGCGCGAACTCGGCTGCGACGAGATCGACATCGCCGATACGATCGGTGTCGGTACACCCGTCAAGGTGCAGGAAGTGATGCGTGCCGCCGCGGCCGAGTTCCCGATCGAGCGCTTGTCGGGCCATTTTCACGACACCTATGGCCAAGCGCTGCCGAACATCCTGGCCAGCCTGGAGGTCGGCGTCGGCATCTTCCATGCGTCGGTGGCGGGCCTTGGCGGCTGCCCCTATGCCAAGGGCGCTACGGGCAACGTGGCGACCGAGGACGTACTGTACATGCTGCACGGCATGGGTCTCTACACCGGCATCGATCTGGATGACGTGGTGCGTGCCGGAGATCTTATTTCGCAGGCAATCGGCCGCTCCAACAACTCGCGCGTTGGCAAGGCCCTGCTCACGAAGTGGGCGTCTGGTCCGAACTAGGCGGCATGTGCGGCGCCGGCCTTGCGTGTGGTGTCGCCTTGCCGGCAGAGTCTTCAGGTCGAGCAGACATGCGCATAGGTCGCCGCATACAGTAGTTTTCGGTACTCAGGTATGGAATCGGAGCAGGTTATGAAGACTGTTGGATACCGCGTCAAGGGTGGACTTGAGGTCTTGACCGACATGGAACTTCGCAGGCCAGAGCCCGGCCCGCGCGATCTTCTGGTCAGAATCAGACTGGTCGATGCAGGCGTACTGAAAACGACGCTCACGTACACAAGCGGTCCTATTAACGCAGGGAACCTTCCTCGCTCTGCGAAACTGCCACGCGACGACCAGCGCCGTTCCGGCAAAGAATCTTGTTAAGGTGATGAGCCTATCGGCTGGCAAGATTCTGTGAGGGGTTTGTCATCGCTTCGCCCAGTTTCTCCAAAAGAAATTCGGCGAAGACCGCGACTGCGGGCGGCACCGGCGGGCGGCTGGTGTAGACGAGTTGCAGGCCGAAGCCGGTGCTGGCGCGCCGATAGGTCGGCAGCACGCGTACCAGTTTCCCTTGCGCGATGATCGGTTCAACGATCAACTGCGGCAACAGCGCAATACCCAGTCCAGCGATACAAGCCTGCGCCAGCACTCGCATGTCGTTGACCGCGAACAGGCTGTTGATCGGCACTTCCTGACTGCCGCGTGGACCCTGCAGACGCCACGTGTTGCGACCTTCGCGATTCGAAATCGTCAGGCAGGCGTGTTCGGTCAGTTCACGCAGCGCGCGTGGTGCAGCGCGCCGCTCCAGATAGGCCGGACTCGCCGCGAGGATCATTGCACTCGGCGCCAGCCGACGTACCTTAAGGCCGCTACGGGTCTCGATACCCATGCGCAAGGCAAGATCAATGCGCTCGGCGATCAGATCGGACGGCGTATCGTTGAGCAGAAAGTCGATGCTGATGTGTGGATAGCGCGCGTAGAACTCGACCAACCATTCCATGCGGAAGAACTCGAACAGGCCGGCCATCGCGGCGACGCGAACCGAGCCCGACGGTACCCCCCCATCTGCATGGAGTCGCCCGATCTCGAGGATCTGGTCAAGCGCCGGCGCATAGCGTTCGAACAGCGCCTGACCTTCCGTGCTCGGCGCGAGTTTGCGAGTCGAGCGATGCAGAAGACGTGTGCCGAGTTGCCCTTCGAGTTGATCGATGCGTCGGCTCAGCGTATTCGCCGGCATGTGCAGACGCCGTGCCGCCTCGGAAAAGCTGCCGGCACGGACGACCTGGACGAACATCGCCAGATCATTCAGATCAAGCATGATATTTCTCCATAAATGGATTAATCAAATCCTATTTTACCATCTAGTGTGAGATGAATTTAGTCTACATACTTGTGGTGTCACGCAGCAGGCAGCCGTTTCCAGACCGCCGGCAGGGCAAGGCAGCTCGCGATCGAGCCCGCGGGCGGCAACAAGTACAACGTGACCGGAGAGCTGACGATCAAGGGAAAAACGCAGGCGCTGACCGTACCCGTTACCGTCACGCAGAGTGGCGCGACGCAGGCGTTCGACGGTGTGCTGCCGATCAAGCGCTCGTTGTTCAACGTCGGCACAGGCGAGTGGAAGGACACGTCGGTCGTCGCCGACGACGTGCAGATCACGTTTCATCTCGTTGCCACGAAGTAAGCACGGCGGCGTTGCATCACCCGATATCGCGCAGGGGTGCGGCAACTTTACGATTCAAGGAGATTGATTTGAAGACGCATCTGACGATTGCGGCTGGCGCACTCGCCGCCTCACTGTCTTTTTCGGCATTCGCAGACCTATCGACGTACCAGCTTGATCCGGAGCACACGTACCCGAGTTTTGGGGCCGACCACATCGGCGGCCTATCGGTCTGGCGTGGCAAGTTCGACAAGTCGCAGGGCACGGTGACGCTCGATCGCACGGCGAAGACCGGCACCGTTCAAGTGACGACTGACATTGCGTCGGTCCACACGGGTAGCACGAAGCTCGACCAGAGCCTGCAGTCGGATCAGTTCTTCGACGCTTCCAAGTTCCCGGCGGCGACCTACAAGGGCACGATCAAGTTCAAGGGCGACAAGCCGGCCTCTGTCGTCGGCAATCTGACGATGCACGGCGTGACCAAGCCGCTGACGCTGACCAAGCCGCTGACGCTGAAAATCGACGCGTTCAAGTGCATGCCGCATCCGATGCTAAAGCGTGAGGTGTGCGGAGTCGACGCGGTGGGCGAATTCGATCGCAGCGACTTCGGTGTCGACTTTGGCAAGGCATATGGCTTCAGTATGAAGACCACGCTGCTCATCTCGGCCGAAGCTCTCAAGCAGTAATTCCGTTCGGAGATAAGTCTCATGAAACTGTTACACGTAGATTCCAGCATCCTCGGGCCAGGCTCCGTCAGCCGTGATCTGTCTGCGGATGTCGTCGCGACCTTGCGGCGCCGCCATCCCGACCTTGCGGTCACGCGTCTCGACCTTGCCGCCACACCGATCGGCCATCTGACCGCCGCACACCTCGCGGCCGCGCAAAGCACCCCGGTCGACCATGCACTGAAGGCCGACGTTGCCATGGGACAGGTCGCGCTCGAGGGGTTCCTGGCAGCCGATATCGTGGTCATCGGCGCGCCGATGTACAACTTTGGCGTGCCTTCTCAACTGAAGGCCTGGATCGACCGCATCTCCATCGCCGGGAAGACGTTCCGCTACGGGGAGCACGGCCCCATCGGACTGTGCGCCGGCAAGAAGCTGGTCATTGCCTCGTCGCGCGGCGGCGTTTACAGCGAAGGCTCGCCCGCCGCCGTCTTCGATCATCAGGAAACCTATCTGAAGGCGGCCTTCGGCTTTCTGGGCATCACGGATATCACCTTCATTCGCGCGGAAGGTGTGGCGATGGGTCCGGAGGCACGCAGCGGGGCCATCGCCTCGGCGAAGCAAGAGACCGCCGCATTCGCTGCGTGAGGTAGCAACACCCTGACAACATACTCCCTGGAGAACAACCATGTCGAACACCCAGAAGCGCATCGCCGTCGTGGGCGCAACCGGTCAGCAAGGCGGCGCGGTTGTGCGCGCGCTGCGGGCGAGCGGTCAATTCAAAGTGCGCGCGTTGACGCGCAATCCGGCCAAGCATCCGAAGCTGGGTGACGAAGTTGTTCTCGCGGATTTCAATCGTCCGGAAACGCTGAAAGCCGCATTTGCCGGAGCACACGGCGTGTTCCTGGTGACCAATTCCTGGGAAGCACAAGCAGACGAGCCCAAGCAGGCGCTCGCGGCCGTCAACGCGGCGAAAGACGCCGGCGTACAGCACTTCATCTGGTCGACGCTTCCCAATGTGGAGACGATCAGCGGCGGCACGATCAATGTCCCGCACTTCACGGCCAAGGCGAAAATCGAGCCCATCGTGAGCGAAGCCGAATTTGCGTACCACACGTTCGTGATCGCGCCGTTCTATTACCAAAACCTGATTGGCCTAATGGCTCCGCAGAAACTACCGGATGGCACCGTGGGTTGGGCGCTGCCACTTGATCCGAAGCGGCGCGTCATCCATATGGGCGACATCAGTGAACTCGGCCGTCTCGTGGCCGGCGCGTTCTCGCACCCGGAACTCGCGGGGCGCGGCGAACATTTGGCGCTGGTCGGCGATCTCCTGAGCTTCAATGAGATTATCTCCACCCTGAATCAACAAGGAAACACGCTCTCGTTCAAGCAAGTCCCGCGCGAGGTCTTTGCCAGCTGGTTTCCGCATGCCGACGGTATCGCGGCGATGCTCGCCTACTTCGAAGCGTACACGTATCTCGGCTCGGATTCGCGCGACGCGATCACGCTCGCCAACAAAGTCGCCGGCCAGCAGCCGACGAAGTTTGCCGCGTGGGCCAACGCGAACTTCGCGATCCCTGCAGCCACTTGAACGAAGTGCACCTATCAAAACACGAACGAGCGAATACCGATGAGCCGGATTCCTACCCACACAGTCGAGGACGCCCCCGATGCGTCGCGCCCGCTTCTGGAAACAATTGCCCAGTCCTCGCCTACGGGACGTCCTCTGAACCTGCATGCCCAGATGGCGCATTCTCCGGCGGTGCTGGCGGCGTACACATCGCTGCGCGCCGTGACCGCCGAGTACGGTACCTTGGACCCGAAGGTGAGCTGGGCGCTAAATCTCGCAACCGCGGCCACGGTCGGGAACCACTACATGATTGGTATCGGCAGCCGATTCGCCAGCATGAACGGCTGGACCGAAGCACAGATCGCCGCCCTGCGGACAGGCGCAGCGACGAATGACGCCAAGATCGACGCGCTGACCCGCATGGCCAGGGAAGCGGCTGCCAATGCGGGAAACGTCACCGACGCCACATGGAAAGCCGCTCAACAAGCCGGCTGGAGCGATGAGCAACTGACTGAGGCATTCGCGTTCCTGGGGCTGACGATGTTCACGGGATACTTCCTCAATTACGCGCAAACTGAGACAGACATCTGACCAGGTACCTCATCTATGGCAAGTCAAATACCTGGGGAGCGTCCCATGAAAGCCGTCCAAACGCCGCCCACCCCGCTCGCCGGTGTCGGCCGTAACGTAATCTTCCGCACGCGCGGCTACGCGCACGGGCCGGTCGTTCGCATGGTCAGCCCCTCCGACGTCGGCAAGATGATTAAGCCGTTCGTATTTCCCGATCTCGTCGATGCGCAAGAGGCGATTCCGTAACTGTCTGCTTTTTAGCGGAATTTCCCAAGGAGGCGACTTCATAACGCTACAAAGCCAGACACGCCCGGGTCGGAACGGGATCTACCCGTTCCATAGCCCGCTCAGACGCTCAGCGGCCGATAAAAGTGACGGGAGCCGGCTCTGCCCCCCGCTTGAAAGCTTCCGCGCGTGCGGTGCGCCCCATCCTGGCATCCTCCGTGGTGTGAAGGCCCATGGTGATGTCGAGAAGCAGTGAGTCTGCTCCCGGCACGCCACCTGCCGACCAGGCCTTAAGCAACGCGCGAATTGCGGCGTAGGAGCGGGTAGGGCCGGTGCCGAGTCGACGCGCGAGATCCAATGCGAAGTTCTCGACGTCATTCTCGGGTACCACAAAAGCGGCAACGCCGAGTTGGCCCGCCTGGGCTCCCGACATCGACTCACTGAGCATCGCATAACGTGCCGCCATGGCCCGACCGGCTCGCTCAGCCAATCGCTGTACAGCGCCGGCGACGGGTGCAGAGCCCACGGACGCCTCGATACATCTGAAGGTGGCATTCTCCGCAGCGACAATGAAGTCGCAAGCTAACGCTAGTTCGAAAGCGCCGCCAAACGCCGCACCGCGCACTGCTGCAATGGTCGGGATTTGCAGCGCTTCGATGGATCGGTACGCGTTCGGCCCTTCGGCGCGGATCAACAGTGCGCGAATGGCGGTTTCGCTTGCCTCATGAACCGCGTCTCGCAGGCAGTCCGAGAAATTCGTCGCGATCAGATTCGATGGTGGATTTGCCAGGACGATGTGCCCAATGGATTCGTGCTGCTCAAAACGGATGGTTTTCATACGGTCTCCTCATAAGAAATGGATGCTTCTTTGCGTCGAAGCTCACGACTAGAAATCCTGCAGGCGCTTGGCCGACATGGCTAACCGTTTTCTACTGCGGTGCGCAACATGTCGGCCACTTGGCGCTGAGCCAGTGCTGCCGCTTCAAGCTTGCCGCGCATGCTGTAGAACGTGTGCAACATGCCCTGGTACCGTACGCAATTCGCAGCAACGCCCGCTTCAGCCAGCTTCATGGCATAGGCTTCCCCATCGTCGCGTACGGCATCGCATTCGGCGGTGATCACGATGGCCGGCGGCAGACCGGCATGGCTGGCGGCAAGCAATGGCGATAGCTTCCACGCAGACGGAGGCACGCCATGATTGAGCGCGTATGTGCGGAACGCATGCGCCACGTCGTCCTTGCGTTGCATAAATCCTTCTGCGTATCTGGACAAGGAGTCAGCCTCCTGACGCGCGTCCGTAGCGGGATAGACAAGCGCTTGCGCGAGTAGCGGAGGGCCTGCGTGGTCCCGAGCAAGCAGGCAGACGACTGCGGCAAGGTTGCCGCCCGCCGATTCGCCAAACACCGTCATCCGCGCGGTTTGAAGTCCGTGCTGGCGGCCGTGCCTGGCGACCCAGCAGGTCGCCGCCCAGGCATCGTCTAGCGCTGCGGGGAACGGATGTTCCGGAGCAAGTCGGTAGTCAACACTAACCACAGCCAGCCCGGAGTCCTTGGCCAGGTTTCGGCACACAGCGTCGAAACTGTCGAGGTTTCCCATCAGCCATCCGCCGCCGTGGAAGGCCATCGTCACGCCGGCGGCACCGTCCGGCTGGTAGATGCGCAAGGGGATCTCGCCATGAGGCCCGGGAACCGCCAGATCGAAGACGTTGTCGATATTCGGACCAGGCACACGCGCTGCTGTGCGCGCGGCCATGTCGGCACGCGTCTCCTGAACGCTCATCTGCGCCATGCTCGGCTGGGTCGCGGCAGCCAGGGCGATGGGTCGCAGCAACGGATGGATCTGATCTTGGGGAGAAGATGTCATCGTGCTCAGGGAGTCGGGGTTTCTGAGGGGCCGAACGTCACTTTGGGAAATTTGGCCATGACGCCAACGCCACCATCGACTTCGATGATCTCACCAGCCATATGGGCACTTAGATCGGAAGCCAGGAACAGGAGCGGGCCCGCGATCTCCGCCGGCGTTGCGGGCCGTCCCAGCGGAATCACTTCGTTGATGGCAGCCCAGGCCGCTTCGCTAAGGCGCTGGTTCAGCCTTGGCGTCCGAACGAATCCCGGCGACACGGCGTTGATGCGTACGTTGTAGGGGGCGTACTCAGCACCGGCGCACCTTACCAGGTGATGCAACGCCGCTTTTGAGGTTGCATAGGCCGTTTCATTCGGGATCGCACGATTGCCAGCCAGGGAGCCGACGAACGCGAAGCTGCCCCCGCCGTCGGCTTTCATCATCTCGCCACCGATCTGGATGGCCAGATACGCGTGGCGCACGACAATGTCGAACTGTCGGTCCCAGGATTCATCATCTACCGCCGAGAAAGGCTTGATGCCTGCGACTCCGATGATGTCGACGACTCCGTGTACGCGGCCGAAGTGCTTGCGCGCCGTGTCAAAGACACGTTGTACGTCGGCTCGCTTGGTGGCATCAGCTACACATGGGATGCCTCCGACGGCTTCAGCGATGTTTCGGGCAAGCCCTTCATCCTGGTCGACGCATAGAACGCGCGCACCGGCTTGTGCGAGAGCGTGTACGGTCTGCTCGCCAATACCTTGCCCAGCTCCAAGTACGACGAAGCCACGCCCATCCAACCGCAGAAGGGACAGGTAATCGGGAGTGTTTTTGCTAACGCTTTGGTCTGTCATGATTGCTCTCTTCAGGCTACCGGTGTCTCACGATGGGATGGCAGCAGGTCTTGCCATGCCGCGCCCTCTTCAAGTTGTGTGTCGCAAGCGCTCACACCTCGCAAGTCCAGGCCGACCGCACGGAGCGGTTCGTTCTCCATGGCACGCTTGACCGACTCCAGCAGCACGCGTCGGACCCGCGTCACAGCCTGGTCGGCCGGCACCAGGTGCTCGCGCGAGCGGTCATAAAGCGGCCCCTGGGAAAGACCGATTGTGGCGTCCTCCACCTCTACGCCGCGCAATCCAGTCCAGTTTTCCTTCATGCGCGCGCGGTCTTGGCCGAAAGCGTCCGCCCAGCTGGCCGTGAACGTGCAAGTCTGCCGGTTGTAGTATTGTGGGTTGTCGAGGCCAAGCAGTTCGATAATCCTGTCTTCATTCACTGGCTCATTCCCGTGTACTACGAGGAAGGTGCTCGTATGCGTATCGTCTTCCGGGACTTCAAGGACAGTGAACTGGAATGCCGGCGCAGGAATGATGCGCCCATACGGGACGATGAATGGCACCACGCGAGCGTTCAGGGTCCGCGGCGTATTGGTCTTGCGCAGTGCCACATAGTGGAAGCCGAATGCCGTGTCCTCGATCTTAAGCGCGGGCTCCAGGTCGTTGGAGACGA
>NZ_AHJE01000101.1 GCF_000243095.1 Cupriavidus basilensis OR16
GACATGGTGCTGGCGGCGCGCTCGGCCAGCTTTATCCAGGCTTTCGTCAAGATCGGGCTGGTGCCGGATTCTGGCGGCACCTGGCTGCTGCCCAAGCGCATCGGCATGGCCCGCGCCATGGGCCTGGCCATGACGGGCGACAAGCTCAGCGCCGACGAGGCCGAGAAGTGGGGGCTGATCTGGGAGGCGATGGACGATCCGCTGCTGCCCGAGCAGGCGCTGGCCCTGGCCACGCACCTGGCGGCCCAGCCGACGCGCGCCCTGGCCGCCATCAAGCAAGCCATGCACGCCGGCGCTAGCCAGGGGCTCGATGCCCAGCTCGACCTGGAACGCGACCTGCAGCGTGAGCTGGGCGCGTCGCCCGACTATGCCGAGGGCGTGAACGCTTTCCTGGAAAAACGCGCGCCGCGCTTCACCGGGCGATAGGATCGCCAGTACCGCAGCGCAGCCCCCAGCCCTTGCCCAAACAGGAGACCAGCTTGACCCACAATCCCCAGGCCCTCGCGGAAAGCGCCGCCGCCAGCATGTACGAAGCCGACACCTGCAGCCGCTGGCTGGGCATCACCGTCGAGGCCGTGCGGCCCGGCTACGCACGCTTGTCCATGCAGGTGCGCCGCGAATTCCTCAACGGCCACGGCATCTGCCACGGCGGCCTGATGTTCACGCTGGCCGACTCGGCCTTTGCCTTCGCCTGCAACAGCCACAACATCAACACGGTGGCGGCGGGCTGCAGCATCGAGTTCCTCAAACCCGTGGAGGGCGGCGACATGCTGACGGCCGAGGCCACCGAACAGGTCCTGTCGGGCCGGCATGGCATCTACGATATCCGGGTGACCAACCGCGCCGGCGAGGCGGTGGCATTGTTCCGCGGCAAGTCGGCCCAGATCAAGGGGCATGTGGTCACCCCGCCGGGCGCGGCGCAGTGATGCCTGGCCCAGACGCAGACAAGCAAACATAAGCCCCGCGCAGGAGACACCATGACGCGCCTGACAGATCTGCCGCTCGAGCCGATCGAGACCGCCAGCCGCGACGCATTGCAGGCGTTGCAACTGGAACGCCTGCAATGGTCGCTCAACCACGCCTATCAGAACTCGCCGGTCTACCGCCGCAAGTTCGATGCCGCCGGCGTCCATCCGGATCAGGTCCGCACGCTGGCCGACCTCGCACGCTTTCCGTTCACCACCAAGCAGGACCTGCGCGACAGCTATCCCTTCGGGATGTTCGCCGTGCCGCAGGACCGCGTGGCGCGCATCCATGCCTCGTCGGGTACCACCGGCAAGCCCACTGTGGTGGGCTACACCTTGAAGGACATCGACACCTGGGCCACGGTGGTGGCGCGCTCGATCCGCGCGGCCGGCGCGCGGCGCGGCGACAAGGTGCATATCAGTTACGGCTACGGGCTCTTTACCGGCGGACTCGGCGCGCACTATGGCGTGGAAAAGGCTGGGCTCACCGCGATCCCGTTCGGTGGCGGCCAGACCGAGCGGCAGGTGCAGCTGATCCAGGACTTCAAGCCGGAAGTGATCATGGTCACGCCCAGCTACATGCTGGCCATTGCCGACGAGTTCGAGCGCCAGGGCATCGACCCGACCTCCAGTTCGCTCAAGGTCGGCATCTTCGGCGCGGAGCCGTGGACGCCCGAGATGCGCCTGGCCATCGAGAAGCGCATGGGCATCTCGGCGGTGGATATCTACGGGCTGTCGGAAGTGATGGGGCCGGGCGTGGCCAGCGAATGCGCCGAGACCAAGGACGGCCCGACCATCTGGGAGGATCATTTCTACCCGGAAGTGATTGATCCCGTCACCGGCGAGGTACTGCCCGACGGCGCATTCGGCGAGCTGGTCTTTACGTCCCTGTCCAAGGAGGCCCTGCCGATCGTCCGTTACCGGACCCGCGATCTCACCCGGCTGCTGCCCGGCAGCGCCCGCGGCGCCTTTCGCCGCATGGAGAAGGTGACCGGCCGCTGCGACGACATGATGATCATCCGCGGCGTCAACGTGTTCCCCTCGCAAATCGAGGAGCTGATCCTCAAGCACGCCGAACTGGCGCCGCACTACCAGTGCGTGCTGACCAAGGATGGCCATCTCGATGTGCTGACCGTGCGCGTGGAATGCGCGCATGACATCGACCCGGCGGCGACGCAGCAGGCCAGCGCCAAGCTGACCTACGATATCAAGGCGTTTATCGGCGTGACGGTTGCCATCGAGGTCCTGCCTACCGGCGGCGTGGAGCGCTCGGTGGGCAAGGCACGGCGCATTGTCGACCAGCGCCCGCGCTGAGGCGCTGAGGCGCTGAAGGCAGAGGTAACAACAGGAGCCGGCCAGGATTGGCCGGCTCTTGTTGTCATGCCCTAACCGCGCGGCATCAGCACCCACATGCGCCCGCCCTGCTTCATCCGTCCGGCGGTCTCGCCGGCTGCGTCGCCAGCCCCCCAGAAGAAGTCAGCCCGCACCCCGCCCTTGATGGCGGAGCCCGTATCCTGCGCGAACATCAGGCGCTGGATCGGTTCGGACGACAGCGGCCGCGTGGTCGAGAGGAAGACCGGCACGCCCAGCGGGATGGTGGCGGGGTCGACCGCGATGGAGCGCTCGGCAGTCAGCGGCACGCCCAGCGCGCCGACCGGGCCATCGTTATTGGCCGGCAGTTCGCGGAAAAACACGAAGCGCGGATTGACGTTGAGCATTTCGTCAACGCGCCCCGGATTTGCCCGCGCCCAGCCCTTGATGCCTTGCATGGTGGCCTGCGCCGGCGTGATCTCGCCGCGGTCGAGCAACCACTTGCCGAACGAGCGGAAGGGCTGGTCGTTGGTGCCGCCAAAGCCCACCCGCATCACGCTGCCGTCGGGCAGGCGGATCCGGCCGGAGCCCTGGATCTGCAGGAACGCGGCTTCCACGGCGTCATCCACCCAAACCAGCTCCTGGCCGCGCAATGCAGGGCTCTGCAGCAGTTCGCCGCGCGCCGGCAGCGGCCGGTTGCCCCACTGGGGCGGCTTGCGGTACAGCGGGATCTGGTACTGGCCCTGGCGCGTGCGCGCGCCGTGCAGGATCGGCTCATAGTAGCCGGTGATCAGCCCACTGTCGGTGCCGTCGCCGTTGACCACGCGAAAGGGCTGGAAGTTGGACTCGAAGTAGGTGCGCATGGCGAGCAGGTCGCCGGCATCGACCATCAGGCCGAGCGCGCAGACGCGGCTCCATTCGGCCCGCTTCTTCAGGGCCTGGCAGCTGGCCTGCAACGCCGGCCAGGCGGCGCGCATGTCGTCCTGGCTCCAGCCGCCGATCTCGCCCCAGCTGGCCGCTTGCAGCACGCCCTTCTGGGTGGAACCGGTGGGCGGCGCCGCGGGCCGGGGGCCCGGGCCTTCGATGCGGGGCGGCGGGCCGCTCATGCAGCCGGCCAGCAGCGTGGCGGCGGCGGCAAGCCCGAGCCAGCCAAGCCGGCGGCCGCTGGCCGCGGTACTTGCCTGTCCCGACGAGGACCGGGAAGACGAAAAAGGAAAGCGGATTAAGGAATGCAGGTATGCCATCTTGTTTGGGTGAAAACTCAGCGTATCGCGGCCGGACGCATCTGCCGATGGCCTACAATGCCCACCGTCGCCTCCATGTAGCCCTGTCATGAGCAAGTTCTTTGAAGCCCATCCCATGCTGCTGTTCGCCCTCGAGGCCGGACTGGCGCTCTTCCTGCTGATCTTCATCGTGGTCTGGACCATGGGCACGGCCAAGAAGAACCCGCGCCCCAGCCGCGCGCCGGACGATCATCCGTCGCGCGCGGGACATGGAGGGAATGCGGGACAAGGCACGGCGCGTACCCAACAGGATCAGGACAGCACTTCGGGCCAATAGGTTCCGCCGATGTCCCGGCGTCTCTCAGTGCAACATGCGCGGCAGGACCAGCGCAAACTCGGGGATCGGCACCTCGAAGCGATGACCATCCTCGGCCACGCAGAAATACTCTCCCTTCATCGAGCCCACCGGGGTCGAGATGGTGGCCCAGCTGGTGTACTCGAAATGCTCGCCCGGCTTGAGCAGGGGCTGGTGCCCGACCACGCCAAGACCAGCAACTTCCTGGGTGCCGTTGTCGCTATCGGTGATGACCCAGTGCCGGGAGATCAGCTGCGCAGCCACCTCGCCGGTATTGTGGATCGTGATGGTGTAGGCGAAGGCATGGCGCCCGCGCTCAGGGTCGGACTGGTCGGCCAGGTACTGGGTGCGTACGGCCACGGAAAACGCGTATTCGCTCATTGTCGACACATAAAGGGCGGGATCAGGGTAGCCGCATTGTGCGGCATGGCTCGGGGAGCGGCAAGCTAAGCCGCCGCCGGGAACGGACGCGGGAGGCGGGCGGCCGGCGAGAGGGAGGGTAAAATATCGGCTTCCCCTTGAAGCACCCCCCTTTCGAGCCCCGCCATGAGCACGCCCACCTACCGCATCGCCCCGTCCATCCTGTCCGCCGACTTTGCCCGCCTGGGCGAGGAAGTGCGGCGCGTGACCGCGGACGGCGCCGACTGGATCCATTTCGACGTGATGGACAACCATTACGTGCCGAACCTGACCGTGGGCCCGCTGGTATGCGAGGCGATCCGCCCCCACGTGACCGCCCCGATCGACGTGCACCTGATGGTGCGCCCGGTGGACCGCATCATTCCGGACTTCGCCAAGGCAGGCGCCAATATCATCACCTTTCACCCGGAAGCCAGCGAGCATATCGACCGCTCGCTGGCGCTGATCCGCGAACACGGCTGCCAGGCCGGCCTGGTGTTCAACCCGGCCACGCCGCTGCACCACCTGGATCACGTGATGGACCGGATCGACGTGATCCTGCTGATGTCGGTCAACCCCGGCTTCGGCGGCCAGTCCTTCATCCCCGAGACGCTCAACAAGCTGCGCGCAGCCCGCAAGCGCATCGACGCGTACGCCGAGCGCACCGGACGCCGCATCCTGCTGGAAGTGGACGGTGGCGTGAAGATCGACAACATCGCCGAGATCGCCGCGGCCGGGGCCGACACCTTTGTCGCCGGTTCCGCCGTGTTCAGCAAGCCGGACGCCGACGGCGGCTACAAGGGCGTGCTGTCGGCCATGCGCAGCGAGCTGGCCAAGGTCGGCAAGGCAGGCCAATGAGCTCGGCGCAGCTGAAGCGCACCGACTGGCGCGGCATCCGCGGCGTCATCGTGGACCTGGACGGCACCATGGTGGACACCGCCGGCGACTTCCACGCGGCGGTCAATGCCATGCTGAAGGCGCTGGTCCACCTGCACCCGCAGCTTGGCAACGCCACGCCAATGAGCAAGGAAGAGATCGTCAGCTTCGTCGGCAAGGGCTCGGAGAACCTGATCCGGCGCGTGCTGGATGCGCGCTTCTCGCCAGCCCACGCCAACGGCATGTTTGCCGATGCGCTGGCGCTGTACGATCGCGAATACCTGCGCATCAACGGCCAGTTCTCGCAGGTCTACCCCGGCGTCGCCGAAGGCTTGGCGGCCCTGAAGACAGCAGGCCTCCGGCTGGCCTGCGTGACCAACAAACCACATAACTTCACCGAGCCGCTGCTGGCCAAGACCGGCCTGGGACGGTTCTTCGAGCTGGTCTACGGCGGTGATGCCTTCGCCCTGCGCAAGCCGGACCCCCTGCCTCTGCTCAAGGTAGCCGAGGCATTCCGCCTGGAGCCGGCCGAAATGGCCGCGATCGGCGACTCGGAAAACGATGCGCAGGCGGCTCGCGCCGCTGGCATGGGAGTGCTGCTTGTGCCCTACGGCTACAACCACGGCAATCCTGTACAAGGCGTTGACGCCGATGGTATAGTCGATTCCATTGTTCGCGTTGCCGAGCTGTTGGCGGCACACCGGGCATGACCCCGGCGGCCGAAAGGCCGCCGAAGCCAAAGCACCACCCAATATCCAAACCATAAATCGCTGAACACGATTTCATGTTTCTGAACCGCAAACGCATCTCTTCTGGCAGTGATCGGCAGGCCTGGCCCTGGCGTCGCTGGCGCGCCTCCCAACAGGCGTAAAGTGCGTTCGCGAGTCTCCTGACCGCCCCCTTCCTGCATCCCCGCGATGCATCCGTACCAGGAGGGGGCCGGCCAGACCGGCAGGTTGCCGGACCTTCTCTGATTTTCCAGCCGCCCGACATCCCAGCCTTGTGCCGGTGTCATCCGAACGCGCTGCACGCCCACCCCGGCCGTGCGTGGACACTCGTCCGCGCGATGGTCTCTGCGGGGCGGGTCTGACGACCTTCCAGCCCCAAGTTGCCGACATCGCAACGTACGCCATACTGAGTTGACAGGCGCCGCTGCACAAGAGGATCGACATGACCGAACTGGAATTCAAATCGCTGGCCGAGCAGGGCTACAACCGTATCCCCCTGATCACCGAAGCCTTCGCCGACCTGGAAACGCCGCTGTCGCTGTACCTGAAGCTGGCGCAATCGCAAACGCGCGGGGTCAACACCTTCTTGCTGGAATCCGTGGTGGGCGGCGAGCGCTTCGGACGCTACTCGTTCATTGGCCTGCACGCCCGCACCCTGCTGCGCGCCTCGGGCATGCGCACCGAAGTGGTCACGGATGGCCGCGTAGTGGAAACCCATGAAGGCAACCCGCTCGACTTCATCGCTGCCTTCGAGAAGCGCTTCAAGGTGGCACTGCGCCCCGGCCTGCCGCGCTTTTGCGGCGGCCTGGCCGGCTACTTCGGCTACGACGCGGTGCGCTATATCGAGAAGAAGCTCGCCAACACGCAAAAGCCGGACGACCTGAACCTGCCCGACATCCAGTTGCTGCTGTGCGAAGAGTTGGCCGTGATCGACAACCTGTCCGGCAAGCTCTATTTGATCGTCTACGCCGACCCGACCACGCCGGAAGCCTACGCCCGCGCCCGCCAGCGCCTGCGTGAACTGCGCATGAAGCTGCGCCAGCCGGTGGACGTGCCCATCACCAGCCCCTCGGTGCAAACGGACGTCTACCGCGAATTCGAGAAGGCCGACTACCTCGCCGCCGTGCACAAGGCCAAGGAATACATCATGGCCGGCGACATGATGCAGGTACAGATCGGCCAGCGCCTGGTCAAGCCGTACCGCGACTCCCCGCTGACGCTGTACCGCGCGCTGCGCTCGCTGAACCCGTCGCCTTACATGTACTTCTACAACTTCGGCGACTTCCAGATCGTGGGTGCCTCGCCCGAGATCCTGGTGCGCCAGGAAACCCGCCGCGTAGGCAGCAACGGCGACCAGCGCGAGGATCACATCGTCACCATCCGCCCGCTGGCCGGTACCCGTCCGCGCGGCAACACGCCGGAAAAGGACGCCCAACTGGCCACCGAACTGCTCAACGATCCCAAGGAAATCGCCGAGCACGTCATGCTGATCGACCTGGCGCGCAACGACATCGGCCGCATCGCCGAGATCGGCTCGGTCAAGGTCACCGACCAGATGGTGATCGAAAAATACTCCCACGTGCAGCACATCGTCAGCTCGGTCGAAGGCACGCTCAAACCCGGCATGAGCAACCTCGACGTGCTGCGCGCCACCTTCCCGGCCGGCACGCTGTCGGGCGCGCCCAAGGTGCACGCGATGGAGATCATCGATGAGCTGGAGCCGCGCAAGCGCGGCATCTAGGCTTCCCCTTGAAGCACCCCCCTTTCGAGCCCCGCCATGAGCACGCCCACCTACCGCATCGCCCCGTCCATCCTGTCCGCCGACTTTGCCCGCCTGGGCGAGGAAGTGCGGCGCGTGACCGCGGACGGCGCCGACTGGATCCATTTCGACGTGATGGACAACCATTACGTGCCGAACCTGACCGTGGGCCCGCTGGTATGCGAGGCGATCCGCCCCCACGTGACCGCCCCTCTATGTGCAGGCCGCCGCCGGCATCGTTGCCGACTCGGACCCCGAAGCCGAATGGAGGGAAACCGAAGCCAAGGCGCGCGCCGTGATCCGCGCCGCCGAGCAGGTCCAGGACGGCCTGGACTCGGATATCTAAGGTAAAGGGAACAGGGGAACCGCCATGCTGCTGATGATCGACAACTACGATTCGTTTACCTACAACATCGTCCAATACTTCGGTGAACTCGGCGCCGACGTGCGCACCTATCGCAACGACGAAATCACGCTGGAAGAGATCGAGGCGCTCAAGCCCGACCATATCTGCGTCTCGCCGGGCCCGTGCAGCCCGCGCGAAGCCGGCATTTCCGTGGCGGTGCTGCAGCACTTTGCCGGCCGCATCCCGATGCTGGGCGTGTGCCTGGGCCACCAGGCCATCGGCGAAGCCTTCGGCGGCAAGGTGATCCGCGCCAAGCAGGTCATGCACGGCAAGGTCAGCCGCATCGAGACCACGCAGGAAGGCGTGTTCGCCGGCCTGCCCAAGCACTTCGACGTGACGCGCTATCATTCCCTGGCGATCGAGCGCGAGACCTTGCCGGATTGCCTGGAAGTGACGGCCTGGACACCGGATGGCGAAATCATGGGCGTGCGCCACAAGACGCTCGCCATCGAGGGGGTGCAGTTCCACCCCGAATCCATCCTGTCCGAGCACGGCCATGCGCTGCTGGCCAACTTCGTCAAGGCGCCCCGATGAGACTGCTCGATACGCCTAACGCGCCCGTCCCTGGCGCGGCCCACACCAACGCAAAGACCGAGACCGCCATGTCCATCACGCCCCAGGAAGCCCTCACCCGCTGCATCGAACACCGCGAGATCTTCCATGACGAGATGCTGCACCTGATGCGCCAGATCATGCAGGGCCAGATGTCGCCGGTGATGGCCGCGGCCATCCTGACCGGCCTGCGCGTCAAGAAGGAAACCATCGGCGAGATCTCGGCGGCGGCGCAGGTGATGCGTGAGTTCGCCAACAAGGTGCCCGTCAAGGACCGCGAGAACTTCGTCGACATCGTCGGCACCGGCGGCGACGGCTCGCACACGTTCAATATTTCCACCGCGTCGATGTTCGTGGCGTCCGCTGCCGGCGCGCGCATTGCCAAGCACGGCAACCGTGGGGTGAGCTCCAAGTCGGGCAGCGCCGATGTGCTGGAGGCGCTGGGCGTGAACATCATGCTCACGCCGGAGCAGGTCGGGCATTGCATCGAGCAGACCGGCATCGGCTTCATGTTCGCCCCTACCCATCACCCGGCCATGAAGAACGTCGCCCCGATCCGCAAGGAAATGGGCGTGCGCACCATCTTCAACATCCTGGGCCCGCTGACCAACCCGGCCGACGCGCCCAATATCCTGATGGGCGTGTTCCACCCCGACCTGGTCGGCATCCAGGTGCGCGTGATGCAGCGCCTGGGCGCGCGCCATGCACTGGTGGTCTACGGCAAGGACGGCATGGATGAAGTCTCGCTCGGCGCAGCCACGCTGGTGGGCGAACTGAAGGACGGCGAAGTGCGCGAGTACGAAGTCCACCCCGAGGATTTCGGCCTGCAGATGATCTCCAATCGCGGCCTCAAGGTGGCAGACGCCACCGAGTCCAAGGAAATGCTGCTGGAAGCGCTCACCGATGTGCCCGGCACCCCGCGCGAGATCGTCACGCTCAACGCCGGCACGGCGCTGTACGCGGCCAATGTGGCCAGCTCGATCGAGGACGGCATCCAGCGCGCGCGCGAGGCCATCGCCAGCGGCGCGGCGCGCGAGAAGCTCGACCAGTTCGTGCGCGCCACGCAGCAGTTCAAGTAAGCCAGAGCCATCCAGCCCCGCGAGAGAATGACCGCATGTCCGATATCCTGCAGAAAATCCTGGCCGTGAAGGCCGACGAAGTGAACGCGGCGCGCAAGAAGCGCGACCTGCCCAGCCTGCGCGCCGAGGCCGAGAGCCTGCGCGCCGAGCCGGGCCTGGCGCCGCGCGGCTTCGAACGCGCGCTGCGCGAGAAGATCGCCGCCGGCAACGCCGGGGTGATCGCCGAGGTGAAGAAGGCCTCGCCCTCCAAGGGCGTGCTGCGCGCGAACTTCGTGCCGGAGGCCATTGCCGAGAGCTATGCCACGCATGGCGCGGCCTGCCTTTCCGTCCTGACGGACGTGAACTTCTTCCAGGGCCACGCCGACTTCCTCAAGCGCGCCCGCGGCGCCTGCCCGCTGCCGGCCTTGCGCAAGGACTTCATGATCGACCTGTACCAGGTCTATGAAGCCCGTTGCTGGGGCGCCGACGCCATCCTGCTGATCGTGTCCGCGCTGGACCCGGGCCTGATGGCCGAGCTGGAAGCCTGCGCGCATGAGCTCGGCATGGACGTGCTGGTGGAAGTCCACGGCGGCGAGGAACTCGACGCCGCGCTGCGCCTGAAAACGCCGCTGCTGGGCGTGAACAACCGCAACCTGCGCACCTTCGAGGTATCGCTCGACAATACCCTGGACCTGCTGCCGCGCATCCCGGACGACCGCCTGGTGGTGACCGAATCCGGCATCATCGGCCCGGATGATGTACACCGCATGCGCGACGCCAATGTGCACGCCTTCCTGGTTGGCGAGGCCTTCATGCGAGCGCCCGACCCGGGCGTCGAGCTGGCTCGCCTGTTCGCCTGAACGGGAAACAGGAAAACGCAATGGCCCAGGAAATCGAACTCAAGCTGGCGGTGCCCGAGGGCGCCATGCCAGCGCTCGCGGCCTGGCTGGACGCGCAGGGACAGGCGCGCGGCGAGCACACGCTGCTCAACGTCTACCTCGACACGCCCGCGCGCGACCTCGCCGGCGCCCGTGCCGCCCTGCGGCTGCGCCGCCGCGGCGAGCAATGGCTGCAGACGCTGAAAACCGCCGGCAAGAGCGAAGCCGGGCTGGCCGCCCGCCACGAGTGGGAAACCAAGGTGGCGGCAGAAGCCATCGAGCTTGACGCCTTCCCGCCCGAGGCCCGTGCCCTGCTGGCGCCACTGGCCGCCACCCTGGCGCCGGTGTTCCGCACCGATTTCGCGCGACGCACCTGGCTGGTCGAACAGGACGGAGTGCGCATCGAGGCCGCGCTCGACATCGGGACGATTTCGGCGCCGGGAAGCGCCGCGCGCGAGACGATCCAGGAGCTGGAACTGGAGTGGCTGCCTGGCGACGCCGGACAGGGTCTCACGCAAGCACAGGCCGAAGCCGCGCTGCGCGCGCTGGCGCTGCGCCTGCAGCACGTCGCGCCGCTCAAGCCATCCGACCAAAGCAAAGCCGCGCGCGGCTACCGGCTCGCTGCCGCTGCCGACGCGGGCCGCACCTGAGGTTGCGCTCCGGCCCGCCACACCACGCAACGCCACGTCACGCAACGCAACGCCAAAAGAAACCAGGTATCCCTCCAGCATGAGCAAACACAACAGCGCACAGGCCGACCTGTTCGCAGCCCCGGCCATTGCCGAAGCCGCAACCGCCGCAGCACCCGCCAGCCTGCAGGAACAAGCCGCGGCGCTGCCAGCGGCATGGCGCGCATTGCTGGCCCCCTGCATGAACACCGCCGGCTGGCAGGAACTGGCCGCCTTCGTCGACGGCGAGCGCGCCGGCGGCAAGCCGGTCTTTCCGCATGACGTGTTCCACGCCTTGCACCTGACCCCGCCCGAGACCGTCAAGGTGGTCATCCTCGGCCAGGACCCGTATCACGGCACCGGCGTGGTCAACGGCAGCGAGATTCCGCAGGCGCATGGCCTGGCCTTCTCAGTGCCGGACGGCGTGCGTGTGCCGCCTAGCCTGCGCAACATCTTCAAGGAAATCGCCGCGGAGTATGAAGGCGGCGCTGCGCCGGCCTCCGGCAATCTCGAAGGCTGGGCGCGCCAGGGCGTGCTGCTGCTCAACACCGTGCTGACGGTGGAGCAAGGCCAGGCCGCCAGCCACGCCAAGCGCGGCTGGGAAGCGGTGACCGATTGCCTGATCCAGGCCTTGTCCGCCGCGCGCCCGCACCTTGTCTTCCTGCTGTGGGGCAGCCACGCGCAAGCCAAGAAGCCCTTGCTGGCCGGCACGCACTGCGTGCTGGAAGCGCCGCATCCGTCACCGCTGTCGGCACACCGGGGTTTCCTGGGCTGCGGGCACTTCCGCCTGGCCAACGATTGGCTGCAACAGCACGGCGCCGCGCCGGTCGACTGGCGCGCCACCTGAGCTGCCGGCCAGCCGCCCCCTTGGCGGGCACGCCTCAAGCGGTCGGCAGGCAGTCGAAATCCTCGAACTCACCCGCGCCAGGCAACGCCACCAGCGCGTTGACCTGCGCGTCCGGCGGCCCGCGCCGCATCCAGTTGCAGAGGGCCTCCAGCCGATCCGGCGGCCCATAGGCCATTACCTCGACGGAGCCATCGTGCCGGTTGCGCACCCAGCCGTTGATACCGAGCGCCCGGCCTGGCCCGCGCAGGCCACGCGGTAGCCCACGCCCTGCACCCTCCCCTTGACCACGATGTGCCATGTCTCCATCTGGCTTCCCCTTTCCGCGCGCGAGCGCTGAAACATCCGTTGAAACGGTTACGACACGCATAACAGGTAAACTAGACCGCCATGCAAAGCGTTACCAGTAAGAGCAGGCCGATGCAGGTAACGTCCGCAGCACAACTACGCGCGAGGCGCGCCCTGTCGACAAGCCGAAAATCCTGTTCGTAACCTGAGCCAGCGCAGCGCAAGGCGCCGCGCCCTGGCTGGCATCACCGATCCGATCCATCCTGGCCCCGGACCGCCCGGCCCCACCCGGCCCATGCGGCAATCGCAGCCAACGTTTCCACTGCCAAGATAATGCAGCAAGCCGAACACGACCAGGCCAGCTCGGTCACATCCCGTGGCTACGCCAGCCAGCTGCTGACTGCGCCGCCGAACCGCTTCGACCTGGCGCTGCTGCCCATCATCCTGGCGGTGATCGTGCTGGTGGCCTTTGCCGCCCGCCAGATGAACGTGCCCTACCAGCCCGGCGAGCCGCTGGATGTGCATCTGGACATCGCCTACCTGCCCTACTACCTCATGCGCACCAGCATCCGCATGATGGTCGCGCTGGGCGCCTCGCTGCTGTTTTCCTTCGCCTTCGCGGCGCTTGCCTCGAAGAACCGCACCGCCGAAAAAGTGATGGTACCGGCGCTGGACATCCTGCAGTCGATCCCGGTGCTGGGCTTCCTGTCGATCACGGTGACCGGCTTTATCGCGCTGTTCCCCGGGAGCCTGGTCGGGGTGGAATGCGCCGCCATCTTCGCCATCTTCACCTCGCAGGCCTGGAACATGGCGTTCAGCCTGTACCAGTCGATCCGCACCATTCCGACCGACCTGGTGGAGGCGGCAGCCATGTTCCGGCTCTCCCCGTGGCAGAAGTTCTGGCGCCTCGAAGTGCCGTTCGCCATGCCGGGCCTGCTGTGGAACATGATGATGTCGATGTCCGGCGGCTGGTTCTTCGTGGTGGCATCGGAAGCCATCTCGGTATCGGGCAACGACATCCGGCTGCCGGGCATCGGCTCTTATATCTCGCTGGCGATCCAGCAGCAGAACCTGGCGGCGATCGGCTGGGCCATCCTGGCCATGCTGATCGGCATCATCCTCTATGACCAGTTGCTGTTCCGGCCGTTGATTGCCTGGGCCGACCGCTTCCGCTTCGAGATCATGGCGCAGGAGACCGAGCCGCAATCGTGGCTGCTCAACCTGCTGCGCCGCTCGGAATGGGTCCGCGTGCTGCTGAGCCGTACGGCGGCGCTGGCCGAGCGCACGCTGGCCTGGGGATCCGGGCGCAAGGCGGTGGCGCCGAAGGCCAACGATGGCCGGCGCGCAATGTGGATCGAGCGCGCTGGCAACGTGGTCATCATTGTGATTGCCATGCTGGCCCTGTATCGCGTGATGCACTTCGTGCGCACCGAGGTGGGTTGGGCGGAGGTCGGCCATGTGCTGTGGCTGGGCACGCTGACCATGGTGCGGGTGATCGTGCTGATCGCGCTGGCCGCGGTGATCTGGGTACCCATCGGCATCCGTATCGGCCTGAACCCCAGCGTGGCGCGTATCGCCCAGCCGGTGGCGCAGTTCCTGGCGGCCTTCCCGGCCAACCTGATGTTCCCGCTGGTGGTGATGCTGATCGTGCGCTTCGGGCTGAACCCGGAGGTCTGGCTCAGCCCGCTGATGATTTTCGGCACGCAGTGGTACATCCTGTTCAACGTGATCGCCGGTGCTTCCGGCATCCCCACCGAACTCAAGCTGGCCGCACGCAACTTTGGCCTGCGCGGCTGGCTGCTGTGGAAGCGCTTCCTGATCCCCGCGGTGTTTCCCAGCCTGCTGACCGGCCTGGTGACCGCGGCCGGCGGCTCGTGGAATGCGAGTATCGTGTCCGAGTACGTCACCTGGGGCGACCGCACGCTGATCGCCACGGGCCTTGGCAGCTATATTGCGGAGATGACCTCCAAGGGCGACTTCCCCCGCATTGCACTAGGCATCGGCGTGATGGCGGTGTTCGTGGTGGGCTTCAACCGCCTGCTGTGGAACCGCCTCTACCTGCTGGCGCAGGAACGCACGCGTCTTTGAGCCGCCGTACGCCGCCATACGCCGCCATACGTCGTAATACGCCGCCAAACGCCACCCATTTGAAGCCCTGAATCTGAACGGAATTCCATCATGGCAAGCCCCCCCGCAGACGCAACCGAATCCGTAGTAGAGCTGCACGGCGTCTCGAAGATCTTCCGCACGGCGGACCGCTCGGACCGCGCCGTGCTCGAAGGCGTGGACCTGACCCTCAAGCGCGGCGAGATCGTCGCCATGCTGGGCAAGTCCGGCTCCGGCAAGTCCACCCTGCTGCGCATCATGGCCGGGCTGGTCGGCGCCGATCGCGGCGAGGTGCGCTTTCGCGGCCAGCCGCTGCGCGGCACCGCCGAAGGCATCGCCATGGTGTTCCAGTCGTTCGCGCTGTTTCCCTGGCTCACGGTGCAGCAAAACGTGGAGCTCGGGCTGGAAGCCCAAGGCGTGCACAAGGAAGAACGCGCGCGCCGGGCCGAGGCGGCGATCGACATGATCGGGCTGTCGGGCTTCAATAGCGCGCTGCCGCGCGAGCTCTCCGGCGGCATGCGCCAGCGCGTGGGCATTGCCCGCGCATTGGTGACCGAGCCCGACCTGCTGCTGATGGACGAGGCCTTCTCCGCGCTCGACGTGCTGACCGGCGAGACCCTGCGCGACGAAATGCTCGACCTGTGGGAAGACGGCCGCACCAACATCAAGTGCATCCTGATCGTCTCGCACAATATCGAAGAGGCGGTGATGATGGCCGATCGCATCGTGATCCTGTCGAGCGATCCGGGCCGTATCCGCGCCGAGGTGAAGATCCCGTTCCCACGCCCGCGCAACCGCGACTCTTCCCAGGTACGCGGGCTGATCGACGAGGTCTACACACTGATGACCTCGCCCGCCGCGATGGGCCCGCGCGTCACCGCGCTGGCGGCCGCGCGCGATATCGGCTACCGCCTGCCGGATGCCGACATCAGCCAGATGGAGGCCATTCTCGACCTGCTGTGCGAAGCACCCTTTTTCGGCAGGGCCGACCTGCCGCACCTGGCCGAGGAAGCCGGGCTCACCGACGATGACCTGCTCCCGGCCTGCGAAGCGCTGCACCTGCTGCAATTGGCCACCATCGAGCGCGGCGACATCAGCGCCACCGGCCTGGGCCGCGCGTACTACGAGACGGAACCGCCCGAGCGCAAGGTGCTGTTCGGCAAGCAATTGCTGCAACACGTGGCACTGGCCGCGCATATCCGCCGTGAGCTGGAGCAGTCCGAGGACGGTGAGATCCGCGAGGAACACGTGCTGCGCGAGCTCGAAGCCTTCCTCAAGCCGGACGAAGCCGAGCGTGTGCTGACGCTGGGAATCGAATGGGGCCGCTATGGCGAGGTGTACGAATACAGCTACAACAGCGGCATGCTGACGCTGCCCCGCGAGGAGCAGCCGGCGCCAGGCACGGGCACGCAGTCCTGATTGGCGCGGCCCGGGAGCCTGGTTCCCCAGGCTCCTGGCAGGTTCCTAGCGCTCTCGCATGGCCCGGCCGATCGCGCCGGTACGCAGGGCGATCTTGGCAGTGTCCTCGCGCAGCGCGCGCAAGCGGCGCACGATGGCATTGGCGGTGCGCCCCGTGGAGCTCGCCGTGCTGGCGGTGCCGCCGGCCTCGCTGGCAGCCCGGGTCAGCTCGCCCGAGGCCGCGGCCTGCACCAGCACATCGGCGCGGCGCCGGTCGGCCGAGTCGGCCAGGCGGGCGCGACGCTCGCTGGCGTCTTCGGCTGCGGCAGGCGCGGCGAGCGCATCCGTGGCGATGGCAGCATCGGCGGCGCGCACGGCCTGGATATCGGACACCACGGCGGCATCGGCGCCATCGGCTACACCAACGGCGAGCGCCGCCCTGGCTTCAACACGATCGTTCACCTGGCCTGCCGTCTCCATGGCTTTCGCCGGCGCCTTCCCCTTCGCCGGGTCCGTCACCGCGCGAATGAAACCCGCCCCCCGCCCACCAGCGCGATCATCCTCGGCCAGCCGTTCGCTGGCCAGTTGCAGGCTGTTGGCGGCGGCATCGGTGGCCTGGCGGATGGCGGCTTCGGCGGCCGGCAGGTCCAGCTCGCCGTAATGCTCGCGCACCTGGATGCGCGCGGCGGCCACATGCGCGGCCACCAGGTAGTTCTGCACGATGAAGCGGTTCAGGTTGTCCACCGCGCGTTGCCGGCTCTTGGGCTCGTCGAGCATGCGCTGGAACGACCCGATCAGCGCGGACAGACTGTCCATGAACTGCTTGCGCTGCACCCGGTAGGCAAAATCGTCCTTGGCCACGCGCAACAGCAGGTCGCGCGTGGCGGCAATATAGCGGCGGTTGGCCTGCAGCACGTTTTCCACCAGCGCGGGCAGCGCGCGATATTCCCAGCTGGGCAGCACAAAGCTGAACACCGTGGCGATCACGCCGCCGATCACGGTATCGATCAGCCGCTCGCCCGCTACCGTGGCGCTGCCCGGCACCAGCAGGTTGATCTGGATCAGCACCTGCACGCAGGCGGCGACAGCCGTGTAGCGGTACTTGATCGTGGAGAACGCCGTGCTGGCCACCAGCGCCAGGAACAGCACGCCCAGCAGGATCAGCGGCTGGTGCACGACCTTGAGCACGCCCACCGCGATCACGCAGCCGATCAGCGTGCCGATCAGGCGGTCGTTGTAGCGCTGCTTGGTCATGCTGAAATTGGGTTTCAGGATGACGATGATGGTCAGCAGGATCCAGTAGCTGTGCGACACATACGGCAGGTGCTCCGCAATCCAGAGCCCCGCGCCCACCGCCATGGTGATGCGCAGCGCAAAGCGGAACGCCGGCGACTTCCAGTTCAGGTTCTCGCGCAGCACCTTGAGCTCGTAGCGCTGGCGCGTCAGGAACGGCGTCATGTCTGGCCCGGGCAGCACCTTGCTGGGCTCCACCGGTGTGCGCGATGCCTCGTGCAGCTGCTCCACCAGCACGATGGCGCCCTTGATCATGTCGAGCGTTTCCACCGCCGCCGTCATCGCCGCCGGGTTGATATGGTGGTACCGCAATTGCGCGATCTCTTGCCCGACGGCGCGCAGCTCCTCCCGGTAATCCACGGAAGCGTAGGAAGGCCGGCCGCGGGTGATGTCGTAAGCGATCCCCTCCACGTCCTCGCACATCAACTGCACCAGCCGGCGCAGGTGGTCGAGTACCGGCGTGCTGCCAAAGGTCTGGCGCAGCAGCGGGTAATCGGTATTGGTGGAGAGGATGTACTCGTACAGGTCCAGCATGCGCATGTGGACCTGCACCAGCAGCCCGTCATGCGTATTGCGGTTGCCGCGCAGCACCAGGTCACGCGCGGCCTGCTGGCGCTCCGCCACCACGATCTGCTGGCGCACCAGCTGGTTGAACAGCACCTCGTAGTCATTGCCGGCATCGTAGAAGCCCGCCTTGATCTCGAGGTACCCGGCCATCTCATACAGCGACTCGGCCAGCACCTGCTGCTTGGTGCGCCGCTGCGTGGCCCAGCTCACCGCCATGGCGTACGCCGTATAGGCCACCGCGCCGATGCCGAACAGCAGGGAATGCTCGAGCGCTCGCCGCACCACGAAATCCTCGTTGATGGTGAGCGTCATGACGAACAAGGCCGAGAACTGCAATGGCAAGGTCTTGTTGCCATACACCGTCATCATGCCGGCCAGGAAGGTCACCAGCACCAGCACCAGCGGCATCACACGCGGAAACGGCGTGGCCATGGCCACCAGCAAGGTCACCGCCGTGCACAGCAGCACGCTGGCCAGCATCTCGTTGAACTTGTGGTTGAACGGGCTGGGCAGGTCCATCAGGCTGGTGCACAGCGCGCCCATCGACACCACCATGGCCGTGGGCAGGTCCGCGAACTGCAGGGCGATCAGCGTGGCGCCGACCACCCCGGTCGCGGAACGCAACCCGCGATACACGTAATGCGAATAAACGAAGGTGCGGGCGTCGTGCGCGTATTGCATGTGGTGGCGATCGGCGGCGTTGGGGGCTGATCGGCCTACCGGCCCAGCCAGCGTGCACGCATGGCCTGGCGGCCGCCTTCGGCCGTCACGGTGTACTGCATCGCCGGCTCGCGCGCGAAGGTCAGCGGCAGCACATGCAGCTCATCGCGGCGGAACACATGACACTCGGCGCTATCGCCGTCGCGGTAGCGCGCCAGCAGCTTGTCGAGCTGGCCAGGGGCTACACGCAGCCCATCCACCGCGGCCAGCAGGTCGCCCGCCGAGATCCCGGCGAGCGTGGCGTTGCGCTCCGGCTTGGTCGTCACCGCCTTGATGCCGAAGGGCTTGAGGAGCGCGGCGAGCTGCAGCTCGCCGGTGCCTTCGGTGAGCGAGCGCAGCAGCGCGCCCAGGCGCAGGCCGCTGACCTCGTCGAACAAGGCGTGCACCTGCGCTTCGGTCACACCGCGCTGCTGCGCACCCGGCGCGTAGAAGCCGCTGCCGTAGCGCTGCCACAGCGCGCGCATGATGTCGTCGAGAGAGCGGCGGTTGCGGGTCTTCGCGCGGATGGTGAGATCCAGCGCCAGGGCAACGAGCGAGCCCTTGGTGTAGTAGCTGACGATGGCGTTGGGCGCGTTTTCGTCCTGGCGATAGTATTTAGTCCAGGCATCGAACGAGCTAGCGGCCACGCTCTGCTTGGTGCGGCCGTTGCCGCGCAGCACACCGTTCCAGGTCTTGGCCAGCAATTCCACGTACTGCTTTTCGGTGATGCGGCCGCTGCGCACCAGCATCAGGTCATCGTAATAGCTGGTGAAACCCTCGAACAGCCACAGCAGCGGCGTGTAGGTTTCCTCGCGCAGCCGGTACGGCACGAACGCCGCGGGCTTGATCCGCTTGACGTTCCAGGTATGGAAATACTCGTGGCTGCACAGGCCGAGGAAGGTGCGGTAGCCCTCGGTGGCTTCTTCCTTGCCGCGCGCCGGCAGGTCAGCGCGCGCGCACATCAGCGCGGTGCTGGCGCGATGCTCCAGGCCGCCGTAGCCGTCGGTCGTGACCATGGTCATGAACACGTAGCGGCGGTTGCTGTCGAGGAAAGGCGCGGCCTCGGTCTTGGGTTCGAACAGCCGGATCTGCGCTTCGCAGATCTGCTTCAGGTCGCGGCAGACGCGCTCGAGATCGAGCTGCGGCACGCGGCCCGTGAACACCACGTCATGCTGGGCACCGCAGGCACGGAAGCTGCCCATGGTGAAGTTGCCCATTTCGACCGGGTGATCGACCAGCTCGTCGTAGTCGGCAACCTGATAGCGGCCAAAGCCGTAGCGCTTGGCGCCACCACGGCCCGGCGCCTCGCGCATGGCGGTCGCGACACGCCAGCCAGCGTAGGCCTCGCCGGCGGGTGCATGGATGTCGATTGTGCAGGGCTGGTTCTCCTGCCCATCGGCACAGAGGAACACTGAGCTGCCATTGAAGAAGCCGTGGGTGGCGTCGAGGTGCGCGGCGCGCACCGACAGGTCCCAGGCGTAGACCTCATAGCTAAGCGTAAGCGGGCCGTCGACCGGGGCCGCCTGCCAGCTCTGCTTGTCCAGCTTGGTCAGCGCCACCGGCTTGCCGCTGGCCTGCGCGCGAATGCGCACGATATTGCGTGCGAAGTCACGGATCATGTAGCTGCCGGGAATCCACGCCGGCAGGTAGAACTGCTGGCCGGCGGGATGGGGGGCGTCTACCGTGACGGTGACGGCGAACAGGTGCGCTTCCGGTTGAAGCGGGGCAATGGCGTAATGGATCGGCTTCATGAGCGTGATTGTAGCGCCATGGCCGCCCCGGACTCCGCGCCGGCTCAGGCGTTGACGTTCACCACCACGCGGCCGCGCATGCCACCGTCGACGATCCTGCGCCCAGCCTCGATCGCCTCCGACAAGCCGATCTCGCGGGTGATCGCGCGCAGGCGATCCGGCTCCAGGTCCTGCGACAGCCGCTGCCAGGCCTGCTCGCGCAAGGCCATCGGGGCCATCACGCTATCGATGCCGTAGAGCGTGATGCCACGCAGGATAAAGGGCGCCACCGAAGCCGGGAAATCCAGCCCTTGCGCCAGCCCGCACGCAGTTACCGCGCCGCCGTAGCGCACCTGCGCGCAGGCATTGACCAGCGTGTGCGAGCCGACCGAATCCACCACTGCGGCCCAGCGCTCCTTCTGCATCGGCTTGTTCGGCTTGCCCAGCTCCGCGCGGTCGATCACCTCCGCCGCGCCCAAGGCCTTGAGGAAATCGGCCTCGGCCGTCTTGCCGGTGGACGCCACCACGCGATAGCCGAGCTTGCCCAGCACCGCGATGGCCACCGAGCCCACGCCGCCCGAGGCGCCGGTCACCAGCACCTCGCCATCGCCCGGCTTGACGCCGGCACGCTCGAGCGCCAGCACCGACAGCATCGCCGTATAGCCGGCGGTGCCGATCGCCATGGCTTGCTGCGTGGTAAACGCAGCGGGCAGCGCCACCAGCCAGTCGCCCTTGAGGCGGGCGCGCTGCGCCAGGCAACCCCAGTGCGTCTCGCCCACGCCATAGCCGTTGAGCACGACCTTGTCGCCGGCCTTCCAGCGCGCATGCGTGGATTCCAGCACCGTGCCGGCCCCGTCGATGCCCGCCACCATCGGCCACTTGCGCACCACCGGCGAGCGGCCGGTGATGGCCAGCCCGTCCTTGAAATTGATGGTGGAGTAGTCGACCGCCACCAGCACATCGCCCTCAGCGGGCAGGCTCGATTCGTCGAGCGCGGTAACGGCGGCCTGGGTGGCGCCGTCGGCCTGGGTCAGCAGCAATGCCTGGAACGTCATGGAGTCTCCTTCCGGTTCTTGATCTCTAACCAAAGACGACCGGACGGCTCCGGCACGTCGCGCCGGGAAGGCCGCCGGCGCGATGTGCTTACTTCTTGAGGCCGGCGAGCTTGCGCTCGAGCGTGGCGGCGTCGGCAGCGCCGGGAATGCGGGTGCCGTCCATGAAGAACACGGCCGGGGTGCCGGTGATGTTCAGGCTCTGGCCTAGCGCCAGGTTGTCATCCACAGGGGTCTTGCAGCTGCCGTTGCCGGTCAGCGCGACGTGGCTGATCATCCAGTCGCGCCAGGCCTTGGTGCGATCGGCCGCGCACCACACCTGCTTGGCCTTCACCGACGAATCCGGCGACAGTACCGGGTACAGGAAGGTGTAGACCGTGATGTTGTCCATCTGCTGGAACGTCTGCTCGATGCGCTTGCAGTAACCGCAGTTGGGGTCGGAGAACACCGCCACCTGACGGCTGCCATCGCCCTTGCTCCACTTGATCGCGCGCGCCAGCGGCAGGTCCGACCACTTGATGCGGTTGAGATCGGCCAGCCGCTCCTCGGTCAGGTTGGCGCCGGTCTTGGAGTCGACCATCTCGCCGTTGATGATGTAGCGGCCGGTGGCGTCGGTGTAGACCACCTGGCCGCCGATATTGACCTCGAACAGGCCGGGCACCGGGGTCTTGGCCACGCTCTTCACTTCGGCGCGTCCGCCCAGCATCTTTTGCATCGATTCCTTGATGCGGTCGGTGCCGGGCTCGCCCGCCGCCATGGCGTGCAGCGCGAAGCCGGCAGCCGCAATGCCGCCGACGATGGTGGCGGACAGGGCGGGACGGCGGCGCAGGAATTGCAACATGATGACTCCAGTAATTCGATGATTCGGTTCGCCCGAGCGAGCTCGGCATTCAGTGTTCAAGGGCTGGGCGCTCAGCCCAGCGCGCGGCCGATAAGAAAACGCTTAAGCAACGACTGCCCGCCCACGACCCGCATGCCGGTATTACGCACTGTGCGCGCCACACCGCCGGGCAAGGAAAACAGCCGGTGCAGGCCATCGGTAGCGGCGGTCAGCGACAACAGATCGGTGGCGCGCGCCCGCTCGTAGCGTCGCAGCAGGCGCAGGTCGCCCTCTGCGCGGAAAGACTCTTTGTCGGCCATCACGCGGCCAAGTTCCGCCACGTCGCGCAAACCCAGGTTCATGCCCTGCCCCGCCAGCGGGTGCACCACGTGCGCGGCGTCGCCCACCAGCGCCACATGCGGCTGCACAAACTGATCGGCGCGCTGCAGCACCAGGGGGAAGCCCTGCGCGGGCGTGACGCAGCGCAGCGCGCCAAACTGGCGCCCCACGGCACCGCTGGCAGCCTGCATCACGGTATCGGCCAACGCCTCGGGCGACAGCGCCAGCAGCTCACTCGCATGGGCATCGTCGGCCGACCACACCATCGACACGCGCCGGCCCGGCAACGGCAGCAGCGCCAGGATCTCGCCGTTGGCCGGCTCCTCGTCCGCCATCAGCTTGGGCGGCGTGCCCAGGAACCACTGCCAGGCCGTGTCCTGGTGCGGCAGCTCGCATTCGAAATTAGCCACGACGCCAAGCTGGCGATAGTGCCGCTTGGTGACAGGAATATGGCATTGCTCGCGCACCCACGAGCGCGCGCCGTCGGCGCCCACCACGCAAGCCGCGCGCACCTTGTCGCCACCGGCAAGGGTCAGCGTCACGCCATCGTGGTCGCGCGCGAACGCCGCCGCGGTATCGTCATGCCAGTGCACCTGGTGCTGGAAGCGCAGCGCGGTATCGAGCACACGCTCCACATGGCCGGATTCGATGATCCACGCCAGCTGCGCAACGGTGGCCGCGTAGGCCGAGAAATGAAGATCACCGGCGGCCGAGGCATCCGCCTGCGCCGCGCTGGCATCGCCAAACACGCGCATGTCGCACACCGGCTGCATCCGATGCGGCTGTCCCACTGGCCAGGCTCCGGCGCGGCCGCGGGGGCAGGCGATCGCGGCGCGATCAGCGCCACCTGCATGCCCTGCTGGGCCAGCAACAATGCACAAGCCTTGCCGACGATACCGCCGCCAACCACGGCAACCTGGAAACGGGAGGGAGATGGACGAGTCATGTGTGGATTATAGCCACCCCTGCACGATGGCTTTGGTGCGCCCCCGCGCGCTTGAAGCGGCGCCCCGGCGCCTGCGGCAAAGGGCCGCGCGCGCTCGCGGAGTACAAATTCAGCAGGCGGGAGGCGCGGCCAGCCGGTTCAGCGCAACGTCCGGCGAGGTTACAATAGCCATCTTTCCGATGGCACCCCAGCACAAAACCGGTGAGCAACGCCCCGCTTTGGCTGACTTGTCTCGTGCTGAACTCTCCCCTCTGCGTCCCCATCGCTGCGCCATTCCAGTGCGCCGGGACGCACCCAGGGTGAACCGCAACCCATTGATTCTTAAAGGTTTACCATGAGCCTCAAATGCGGCATCGTCGGCCTGCCCAACGTCGGCAAGTCCACGCTGTTCAACGCCCTGACCAAGGCCGGCATCGCCGCCGAGAACTATCCGTTCTGCACCATCGAGCCCAATGTGGGTGTGGTGGAAGTGCCGGATACGAGGCTCGCCAAGCTGGCTGAGGTCGTCAAGCCCGAGCGCATCCTGCCGGCCGTGGTCGAATTCGTCGACATCGCCGGCCTGGTGGCGGGCGCGTCCAAGGGTGAAGGCCTGGGCAACCAGTTCCTGGCCAACATCCGCGAAACCGACGCCATCACCCACGTGGTGCGCTGCTTCGAGGACGACAACGTGATCCACGTCGCCGGCAAGGTCGATCCGCTGTCCGACATCGAGGTGATCAACACCGAACTGGCGCTGGCCGACCTCTCCACCGTCGAGAAGGCCCACGCCCGCTACATCAAGCCCGCGCGCGCCGGCGACAAGGAAGCGCTGCGCCTGGTGGCCGTGCTGGACAAGGCCCAGGCCGTGCTCAACGAAGCCAAGGCCGTGCGCACGCTCGACCTGTCCGACGAAGAATGGGCCGCCATCAAGCCGCTCTGCCTGATCACCGCCAAGCCCACCATGTACGTGGCCAACGTGCGTGAAGACGGCTTCGAGAACAACCCCCACCTGGACGCCGTGCGCGCCCACGCCGCCAAGACCAAGTCGCCGGTCGTGGCCGTCTGCGCCGCCATCGAAGCCGAAATCGCCGACCTCGACGACGAAGACAAGGCCGTGTTCCTGGCCGACCTCGGCATGGAAGAACCCGGCCTGGACCGCGTGATCCGTGCCGGCTTCACCCTGCTCGGCCTGCAGACCTACTTCACCGCCGGCGTGAAGGAAGTCCGCGCCTGGACCATCCACGTGGGCGACACCGCCCCGCAAGCGGCCGGCGTGATCCACACCGACTTCGAACGCGGCTTCATCCGCGCCCAGACCATCGCCTATGAGGATTTCATCACCTACAAGGGTGAGCAAGGCGCGAAGGAAGCCGGGAAGATGCGCGCGGAAGGCAAGGAATATGTGGTGAAGGATGGCGACGTGATGAACTTCTTGTTCAACGTCTAAGCCGTACGCAGGGGTTCACGAGACCCCAGCCGACTTCACGATTGCCCCGGAGCCCGCTTCCCAGCGGGCTTTCTTGTTTCTTGAGGCGTCAGCAGGATTCCCTTCAGAATTTATGACGGATACCGACGACCGCGCCGAACTGATTGTCCGACCCGCTCACCGTGCCAAAGCCGGTGCTTTGGATCGCGCCGGTACCGCCTGAGGTCAGGCCCAGGTTCGAACCATCCTTGTTCTTGGTGTAACCAAGGTTCACGTAGGCATCGGTACGCTTGGATAGGGTGTAGTCAACCGATGCCACGAAACTCCACGGATCGGCCTTGGTACCGCGAAAATCTTGATAGTAGGCAGCGCCGGTCAGCGATAGCGCAGGCAGTACCTGATAGCCAACGCCCAGCCAGTACAGGTTCGAGACATTGTTAGCCCCGAGGTTGCCCGGCAGCGTGGCACCGTCGAGCGCCATGGCCCAACGATAGCCAGCATACATCTTGGCCGGGCCGAAGACGTAGGAACCGGCCACGGTGGCGCGACGGATCTTGGCGCCAGTCAGGGCACCGGTCGAGGCCAGGCCGAGGTTGGTTTCATCGTATGTCGCCCCGGCGGCTAACGGACCGACGGCATAGGTCAGGCCAGCGCTGAGCTCCTGGCCAATCTTGGGGCTACCCGGGACTTCACCAAAAGAGCCACCACCGGTGTTTGCGCCGAAGCTATACAGGGCCCTGGCGGTCAGGCCGCCGAAGGTGCCGGCGTACTTGACCGAGTTGTCGGCACGGCTGGTAAACCCCGCATCCTGGCCGATGATCGAGTAGTTCGTGGCAATGGCCATTGGGTCGAACTGCAGACCGAAATCATAGAGCGGGGTCTGTTGGCGGCCCAGGGTCACTGCGCCGTACTGGTTCTGCAGGCCGACGTAAGCGTTACGACCGAACAGACGGCCACCTTGGGCCGAGGTGCCCGTGTCGAGGTTGAAACCGCTTTCCAGCACGAAGACGCCCTTCAGCCCCCCGCCCAGATCTTCCACGCCACGCAGGCCCCAACGGCTGCCGGACAGGTTGCCCGAAGTCAGGCGGGTCACGCTGTGGCCGCCACCGGGCTGGTTATTCTGATACTCGATGCCCGCGTCGAGGAGCCCGTACAGCGTCACGGTCGACTGCGCGTACGCGCCGCCAGCGGCCAATGCAGCGACGGCAGCAATCCATTTCATCCTCATAACACTCTCCCTGTTAGCTGATGATTGGAAACGCTGGACTATCCCGATGGCTTGCCGACGCGATCCGTCCATGTCGATATTGCACTATGTACCAGCAACCAGTTAACGATACTCACGAACAGTGGGTTAGCGAACCATCGAAAGCGCCTTGTTGTGATGCGGCAACAACGCGCGAACCCAGAGCAATCAAAATTGCTCCGCTTGGCGCACCGATCACTGGGATTTTTGGGTGGCCCTCGCCCGTGGCCTCCGAACCATGGAACGGCTTAGGCACTCGCGGGATTTTCGGGTCCTTCGGAGATGGCCAGGTCACAGGCCAGGGGCAGGCGAGGAAAAGTGATCGATAATAAACCTCACCGGCGTGGACGATCATCTGGCCACCGGCTTGTTCCAGACTCAGAAGAGTTGCACGGCTGGCCCACTCACAACGCCCCCAAATCCTCCCCCCGCAGCCCCACCAGCAGCGCCTGCCCATCCGGCCCCACGCGAAACTCTCCATAGCGCGCCTTCTCGAACCTTGCCCCCTGCCCTTCCTGGAAGAAGTACGCATCGGTAGATACCTGCGCCTGCGTGCGGCCCCAGCGCGACGGCACGGTCTGGAAGCGCAGCAGTTGTTCACCGCTGGCCAGGCCCTCGCCCGTGTACAGGCGGACCAGGGTGGCTTCACCGCGTGCGTCGCGGCGGATCACGGCCACTTGCTCGCGCGCGGGCTCGATGCCTTGCCGGCGATGCGCCTCGCGGATGGCGTCGGCGATGGCAAAGTTGAGAGCCATGTAGTCACCTTGCATGAGCGAGCGCGGATCGACTGGCGCCAGGCGCAGGTAGACGGTGTCACCGTGCGCCAGCAGCCGTTCCTTGCCGGTGATGGCGAAGGCGGCCAGCCCGAGCGTGAGCACCCATGCCAACAATATCCAGCGTTTCATGTTTGCCTCCTTGCGCTATCGCGCTGCAGCGCCAGGCGCAGCAGGAGCACGGCGATGCCGGCGCCGGCGAGCGTGGCGGACTTGATCAGCAGCGTCCAGTGCAGCGCGCTGTAGTACCAGATGAAGCCGCAGCCGAGCGCGGCGACGGCCAGGCCCAGCCAGGGCAGCGAGCCGCGGCGCAGGGCCAGGCCGAGCGCGAGGGCGGCGGCGACTACCGCTGGCGCACCGGCGAGCAGGCCGCTGAACAGCGCCGCGCCGACCAGCGCGGTGCCCCGCACCGCCGGGCTTAACTGCAGCCGGCCTGCTTCGGCAAGGACAAACGTGGCGAGCACTGCGCCGAACAACGCGCCGGCCATCCAGTAGTTGCCGGCGTGGCGGCCGGTGTCGGCATCGAACAGCAGTGCCTGGGGCTGGCTGAGGCCGGTCACCACCAGGGCCGCGCCCAGTGCGAACAGCAGCGTGGCATCCGCCGCCGGCTCGATCCAGTTGTGCAGCCCAGCGGCGCAGAGCCGCCCCTCCGCAAGGACGAAACCGGTGAGCAGGGTCATGGCGAACGGTGCGAGCCAGCCGAGCGAAAAACTCATGGCTTGCCAGACGTGGCGCAGGCCCGGCGTCATGGCCAGGTGGAGCGCCAGGGCCACGCCGGTCCATACGCCCAGCGCTGCCAGGAAGCGATGGAGCCGGTTGCCGACCAGCACATAGAGCACCGCCTCCAGCAGCGCGAGCGCGCCCCAGAAGGTGGCCGATTCGAGCAGGCGGCTGCCGCCGTAGGCCTGGCTCGCGCCGTACACGAGCAGGCCCTGGCCGCTGAGGCTGACGGCCAGCGCGAATTGCCCGAGCGCGGTGGCCCCGCGCGGCGCCGGTACAGCACCGCGGCCAGCGCGATCATGGCGGCGCCGCAGAGCGCCATTGCCGTGGCGTTGTCGCGCGTGGCCACAAAGACGGAGCCGAGCAGGAAGGCGAGGAAGAACACGGCGCCGAGCCAGCCCGCGAAGCCCATCAGCAGCCTCACAGCCCATGGCGTGCGCGCTTGCGCTTGCTGCGGCTGCCCTTGCACGAGGCCGCGCGCGGCCAGGTCCTGCCATAACCTTTGTACTGCAAGACGGTCGCTGGTCATGCCGGCTCTCCGGTGGGCGTGCCGCTTTGGGCTTGCCCGTGGTGTCGATAGGCGCGCAGCAGCCAGGCCGCCGCCGCCGCGGACAGGCCAACGGTCAGCAGCCCGAGGATCAGGAAGGCGCCGAACGTGTCCCGGTTGCCCTCCAGCAGCAGCCGGGCAACCCCGGTCACCAGCAACACGATGACCGAGAAGCTGGCCAGGCTGAGCGCCACCACATCGAACGCCCGCAGCCGGAACCAGGCCAGCAGCCCGCCCAGCGCGAGCATGGCCACGCCGAACATGGCAGCGTCGAAGCGGTTGTGCAGGATGCTGGCAAGGCCGAGCCAGCCGGCGTAGGCGCACGCCAGCGTGGCGAGGATGCGCGCGCCGGCCAGCCCGCGAAAGCCGTAGGCCGGCGCCACTGCGCGCAGCGCGAACCACAGCGCCAGTTGCACCAGCGTGGCCACCAGCAACGAGAGCGTGGTGGCCCATTCGCCTGCGGCGCCAAACAGCAGGTCGAACATACCGCCCACGCCAAGACGCACGCTGAAATACCGCAGCAGCGCCACATTGGCCAGCACGATCACCACCCACCAGTGCGGCGCCGCGCGCGCGGCCAGCGCCCACGGGATCGCCAGCAGCGCCCACAGGGCGAATAGCTGCCACGCGTCGGCGCCAGTCTGGTACACCTGCCCGATCACGGCCAGCAGCACGCCGGCCACCACCTGGGCGCCGCAGAGCGCCGCCAGCCCCGCCATATCAGCCGGCGCGCGCAGCCAGGCGAAACCCGCCAGCAGCGTCAGCGCGCCGGCCAGCAGGCCAAACTTGGCGAACTTGTGCAGATCCTGCCAGTTGAAGGCGAAGAACACGATCACGCCGGCGCACAGCAACGCCGCGCCCAGCATCAACAAGGTGCGATCGAGCCAGGTCCGCCACTGCGCCGCGTCGGGTTCGGTCCCCGGCCAGCCGGCGGCCACGCCGCCGGCGCCGAGCACGCCCTGCTCACGCCAGTCCGCCAGCGCCTGGCGCGCTGCCCGCCGGTCTTGAAAGCCCTGCGTTGTGGTTGCCTGCATCTTTGCCCCATGTGATGGATACGCCAGCGCACTGTAGCAAAGGTGCCGCCATCTGCGCAGCTTTCCTTGCGTGCGCGAACGGCATGCGCGAGCGCTGCTTTGCCGCCTTGTCCCGGCCCGGTATGCTGTGCGTTTCTCCAATCCAGCCACGCCTTGCCATGACCCTCGGTATCCTCGCCGCCATCCACGATGAAGTCGATGGCCTGATCGCCGCCATGCGCCACGATGATGCTCGCGCCACCGTGCAGCGCATCGGCATGCGCGACTATCACGTCGGCCATCTCTACGGCCAGCGCTGCGTGCTGGTGCTCGCGCGCATGGGCAAGGTGGCGGCGGCGGCCACCACGGTCACCCTGGTGCGCGAGTTCGGTGTGGATGACATTGTCTTCACCGGCCTGGCCGGCGGCATCGGGGCCGAGACGCGGGTCGGGGACGTGGTGGTGGCGGACCGCACGCTGCAGCATGACCTGGACGCGCGGCCGTTTTTTGCCCGGCATGAGGTGCCGCTGCTGGAGCGCGCCGAATTCCCCACTGATCCGACGCTTACCGCCGCACTGCGCGAGGCCGTGGCAGGCTACCTGCGGGATGACCTGCCGAGCTCCGTGCCGGCCGGCGTGCTGGCGCGCTTCGGGGTCAGCGCGCCCAGGCTGCATGTGGGAATGATCGCCAGCGGCGACCAGTTCATCGGCTCGCCCGGCGCCGCGGCCGAATTGCGCGAGCGCTTGCCCGGCGTGCTGGCGGTGGAAATGGAAGGCGCCGCAGTGGCGCAGGTTTGCCATGAATATGGCGTGCGGCATGCGGTGATGCGCACGCTATCGGATCGGGCCGACGATACCGCGCACGTGGATTTTGCGGCGTTCCTGACCGACGTGGCCAGCCATTATTCGAGTGGGGTTTTGAGGCGGTTTCTGGAGCAGCGCGGGTAACCTGGCGCGGGTAACCTGGCTTAAGCCTGGTTCTGCGTTAATTCGAGGTTGAGAGGCATCCGCCATCTGCCCGTCGGCAAACCAGTGCAGCCCACGGCCGCCGTAGAACGCGGCCAGCGCGCCCAGCGCGCCGAACACCACCGCGGCCAGCAGGCTGACGCGGCCCACGGGGTGCAGCCACCGCGCGGCCAGCCCAACCAGCACCCCCACCACCAGCGTACCCAACATCACTTTCTCCCAAATTCATGAATATGGCGCGCTGCCCCGGGGAGGCCCGCCGGGCGCCGCGCGCGGCCGTAACAATACGGTAAACCCGACCGCGCTCGGGCAAGATCCGCGCCGGGCGCTATAATGTAGCCCGGTTCGGCGGCGCTTTGCGCCGGAATCCGCGCTTGAATTCATGCCCGGATTGCACCTGACTCCCGCGCTGCTGCCTGCAAG
Source organism: Cupriavidus basilensis OR16 (assembly GCF_000243095.1). Classification (GTDB taxonomy): domain Bacteria; phylum Pseudomonadota; class Gammaproteobacteria; order Burkholderiales; family Burkholderiaceae; genus Cupriavidus; species Cupriavidus basilensis_D. Next base: position 30,353 of record NZ_AHJE01000101.1, read on the forward strand.
GCCGCTGCCCGGAGCCCGGCCAGAGAGACATGCTCCCCACCATGCAACTGCTCGCGATCGGTATCAATCACACCACGGCACCCGTCTCGCTGCGCGAGCGAGTGGCGTTTCCGCTTGAGCAGATCAAACCCGCCCTGGGCGCCTTGCGCACCCACTTGGCGGGCAAGAACGGCACCGAAGCCGCCATCCTTTCCACTTGCAACCGCACCGAGATCTACTGCGCCACCGATGTGCTGTTGTCGGGTTCGGAAGGCTTCGAGCACACGCTGCGCTGGCTGGCGCAGCACCATAACGTGCCCGCCGGCGAGCTCGCTCCCCACCTGTATTCGTTGCCGCAGTCCGAAGCCGTGCGCCATGCGTTCCGCGTGGCCAGCGGGCTGGATTCGATGGTGCTGGGCGAAACCCAGATCCTGGGCCAGTTGAAGGATGCGGTGCGCACCGCCGGTGAAGCCGGCGCGCTTGGCACCTACCTGAACCAATTGTTCCAGCGCACGTTCGCGGTGGCCAAGGAAGTCCGCGGCCAGACCGAGATCGGCGCGCATTCGGTATCCATGGCCGCCGCCGCAGTGCGCCTGGCCCAGCGGATTTTTGAAAGCGTCACGACCCAGCGCGTGCTGTTCATCGGCGCGGGCGAGATGATCGAGCTGTGCGCCACGCACTTCGCGGCGCAAACGCCGCGCCAGATCGTGGTGGCCAACCGCACCGTGGAACGCGGCGAACGGCTGGCCGAGCAGCTGGCCGGCCAGGGCCTGACCACCGAGGCCATCCGCCTGTCGGACCTGGGCGCGCGGCTGCATGAGTTCGACATCGTGGTGTCGTGCACCGCCAGCTCCCTGCCCATCATCGGGCTGGGCGCGGTGGAGCGTGCCGTCAAGCTGCGCCGCCACCGCCCCATCATGATGGTGGACCTGGCCGTGCCGCGCGACGTGGAGCCCGAAGTCGCCCGCCTGGATGACGTCTTCCTGTACACCGTGGACGACCTCGGCGCCATCGTGCGCGAGGGCAATGCCATGCGCCAGGCCGCCGTGGCCCAGGCGGAAGCCATTATCGAAAGCCGCGTGCAGAATTTCATGCACTGGCTGGAAACCCGCAGCGTGGTGCCGGTCATCCGCGAACTGCAGGTGCAGGGCGAGGCCATGCGCCAGGCCGAGCTGGAGCGCGCGCGCCGCATGCTGGCGCGCGGCGACGACCCGCAAGCCGTGCTCGAAGCCCTGTCCGGCGCGCTCACCCGCAAATTCCTGCACGGCCCGACCCACGCCCTGAACCACACCCAGGGCGACGACCGCGAGACCTTGCTGCGCCTGGTGCCGGGCCTGTTCCGCCACAGCAGCCACTCCGAGCGCTAGCCGCGCTCACCTCGGCCGTGCGTGTCCTGCGCGCGGCCAGCCTTGCTGCCTGCGGCCATTGGCCCGCACGCATCCCAGCAGCTACATCCGTCTCCACCCGTTTCACCGCGCCCCATCGGATTTCCATGAAAGCCAGCATGCTTGCCAAGCTCGACCAATTGTCCGAGCGACTCGACGAAGTCAACGCCCTGCTTGCGCGCGAAGATGCCACCGCCAAGATCGACCAGTACCGCAAGCTCACGCGTGAACACGCCGAACTGACGCCTGTGGCCGAGCAATATGCGCAGTACTGCCAGGCACAGGAAGACTTGGCCACCGCGCAAGCGCTGCTGGACGATCCCGAGATGAAGGAGTTCGCGGCCGATGAGATCACCACGGCCCGCGAGCGGCTGGAAATGCTGGAAGGCAGCCTGCAGAAACTGCTGCTGCCCAAGGATCCCAACGACGACCGCAACCTGCTGCTGGAAATCCGCGCGGGTGCCGGCGGCGAGGAAAGCGCGCTGTTCGCCGCCAATTTGCTGCGGATGTACACGCGCTACGCCGAGCGCCAGCGCTGGCAGGTGGAGGTGATGAGCGAATCGGCGTCCGACCTGGGCGGCTACAAGGAAGTGATTATCCGGATCGCCGGCGATGCGGCCTTTTCCAGGCTGAAGTTCGAATCCGGCGGCCATCGCGTGCAGCGCGTGCCGGCCACCGAGGCCCAGGGGCGCATCCACACTTCGGCCTGTACCGTGGCGGTCATGCCCGAGGCCGACGAGGTGACCGAGGTGGAGATCAATCCGTCCGACTTGCGTGTGGATACCTTCCGCGCCTCCGGCGCCGGCGGCCAGCACGTGAACAAGACCGATTCGGCCGTGCGCCTTACCCACCTGCCCACCGGCATCGTAGTGGAGTGCCAGGATGACCGTAGCCAGCACCGCAACAAGGACAAGGCCATGAAGGTCCTGGCGGCCCGGCTGATGGACGCGAAGCTGCGCGCGGCGCAGGCGAAAGAGGCCAGCACCCGGCGCAACCTGATCGGCACCGGCGACAGAAGTGATCGCATCCGCACCTACAATTTCCCGCAGGGGCGCGTGACGGATCACCGCATCAACCTGACGCTCTACAAGATCGACATGATCATGGACGGCGATCTCGACGAACTCCTGTCCGCCCTGTCCGCGGAACACCAGGCGGATCAACTGGCGGCGCTGGGCGACGGGCATTAATCGCTCCGCAATAGCAGGTTATTGCGACGAATTACCGGTCATTAAGGCAAATCTATGGATCGCACTGCATAAATCGCGATTCTTGAACGAAAACCTTTGTATCTGTTGTAAATGCTTGCAACAGCACTGGCGCGTCATTTTTCGCTGTCTATAATCGTTTTCGACTGAGCCACCATCCAGAGGTCGGCGTGTCGCCACTCGAAAACGGACGAAAGGACGAAATCATGAAGAAATTGCTCGCGCTGTTGATGATCACCGCCGCCATGGCTGCCTGCAGCAAGAAGGAAGAAGCCCCCGCCACGCCGAGCGCGGACAGCGCCATGCAGAGCGCCGCCGAATCCGCCAAGGCCGCCGCCAGCGACGCCGCATCCGCCGCCAGCAATGCCGCCGATGCCGCCAAGGCTGCTGCCAGCAGCGCTGCCTCCGACGTTTCCGCCGCCGCCGACAAGGCCAAGGCCGAGGCTGGCAATGCCATGGAAAAGGCTAAGGGCGCCGCCAAGGACGCAGTCAACGCCAGCGCGGACAAGGCCAAGGACGCCGTCAACAAGTAATCCGCACGCCACGGCTGCGAGGGGCTGGCGCACCGCGCGCCGGCACCGCCGCCCGGGCAAGCGCGTTACACTGCAAACCCCGTCAGGGCACCTCCCGACGGGGTTTTGTATTTTTGCTTTCTCCATGCCCAGCCACACGTCCACCAGCGCGGCCGCCGCGCCCATCGCTTCCTCCCCCGGCGCCAACGCCGCCACGCCGGTTTCACTGCCTGAGACGGCCACGGTCCGCGAAGCCCTGGCCCTGGCTGCGGCAGCCGGCTTGCCTGCGCTGGAGGCGCGCCTGCTGTTGAGCCATGTCACCGGGCTCACCCGCACCCAACTGATCACGCGCGACGGCGAGACGCTTGCCCCGGCCCAGCGCGACAGCGTTGCCGCCTTGCTGGGGCGCCGCCTGGCCGGCGAGCCAGTGGCCTACTTGCTGGGTGAACGGGAGTTCTTCGGGCGCGCCTTCCGCGTCACCCCTGATGTGCTGATTCCGCGCCCGGACACGGAGATTGCCGTGGAAGCCGCCTTGAAGCTGCTGGCGCCGCTGGCGGCCCCGCGCGTGCTGGACATGGGCACCGGCTCCGGCGCGCTCGCCATCACGCTGGCCTGCGAGCGGCCGGACGCCGAGGTCTGGGCCACCGATATCTCGGCGGGCGCGCTGCAAGTGGCGCAAGGCAACGCGCGTGCGCTTGGCGCCGGCAATGTGCGCTTTCTTGCCTCCGACTGGTACGCCGCGCTGCCCGCTGGCCTGTGCTTTGACCTGATCGTGAGCAATCCGCCCTATATTGCCGCAGGAGACCCGCACCTGGGCCAGGGCGACCTGCGCTTCGAGCCGATCGACGCGCTGACCGATCACGGCGACGGCTTGTCGGACCTCGCCGCCATCGTGGCCGGGGCCGCCGCGCGCCTGCGCGAGGGTGGCTGGCTGCTGATGGAGCATGGCTATGACCAGGGCCAGGCTGCCCGCGACCTGCTGGCCGCCGCCGGCATGGCCGAGATCTTTACCGCGCGCGACCTGGCCGGCCATGAGCGCTGCAGCGGCGCTCGCCTGCAAACGCTGGCCGGGGCGGCCGCCTGAAGCAAGCGGCCGATTCCGGTAAAATCGACCGCTTGAATGCTTTCAAGGCGCGCACATCACGCGCGCCCTCCGATTTCCCGATAGTGGCGCCGGCTGTACCGGCACCGCGAGCAACTGAAAAGAGACATCATGAGTGACGCGCAGCAAAAGATCGACCAGATCGTCAAGGGCAGCCCGGTGGTCCTGTTCATGAAGGGCACCGCCCAGTTCCCGATGTGCGGCTTTTCCGGCCGTGCCATCCAGATCCTGAAGGCCTGCGGCGTCGACGCACCGACCACGGTCAACGTGCTGGAAGACGATGGCATCCGCCAGGGCATCAAGACCTACGCCAACTGGCCGACCATTCCGCAACTCTACGTGAACGGCGAGTTCATCGGCGGCTCGGACATCATGATGGAGATGTACCAGAACGGCGAATTGCAATCGCTGCTCAAGGCCTGAGCGCGACATGACCGCAGCGGGTGACGGCAAGCCGCGGCGCATCGTCGTCGCGATCACCGGCGCCACCGGCGCGGTCTATGGGGTCCGCCTGGTACAGATACTAGGCGCCGCGCCTGGCGTGGAGGCCCATCTGCTGATCTCGGCGGCGGGCGTGATGAACCTGCAGCACGAACTCGACATCAGCAAGGCCGAGGTGGAAGCCTTTGCCCACGTGGTCCACAACGTGCGCGATATCGGCGCCACCATTGCCAGCGGCTCGTTTGCGGCCCATGCGATGGTGGTAGCGCCCTGCTCCATGCGCACGCTCGCGGCGGTGGCCCATGGCCTGTCCGACAACCTCATCACCCGCGCCGCGGATGTCACGCTCAAGGAGCGCCGCAAGCTGGTGCTGATGGTGCGCGAAACGCCGTTGAACCTCGCGCACCTGCGCAATATGACCGCCGTCACCGAGATGGGCGGCATCATCTTTCCCCCGGTCCCCGGCTTCTACCAGCCCGGCTTCTACCAGAAGCCGCAGAGCGTGGCGGAGCTGGTCGACCATACGGTTGGCCGCGTGCTGGACCTGATCGACGTGCCGCAAACGCTGGCACCGAGCTGGGCCGGGCTCAACGGCCAGGCCTGATACACGCGTTTTACCTGGTTCAATCCCGTGCTAGCGCGCTCGCTTCAATGCCAGTAGCGATAGCGGCGGCCGCCGTAGTAGCCGCCGCGATAGCCATAGTAGCCACCGTAAAACCCAGGGGCCACCACCACCGACGGCGCGGCATAGACCGGCGCCGGCGCCACCGCGACCTCGCCGCCCCCATAGCCATAGCCGGGATAAGCCGGGTAGACCGCGCAACCGCCAAGCATGGCGGCGCCAGCCACCGCGAGTCCCATCATCAACGTTTTCATTTCATCGTCCTTGTGTGGCTTGTCTAGCCATAAGAACGTTATACGGGGCGGTTTAGTAATACAGGGTCAACCTGCTGTAACCCTTGTTACGAATCGCAACGTTTGGATGAACGTAAATGCCTCGAATCCGAAACTTCAAACCTCAGACGTCAAACCGGACCCCCTGCGCCAACGGCAGCGCATCCCCATAGTTCACGGTATTGGTAGCGCGCCGCATATACCCCTTCCAGGCATCCGAGCCGGATTCGCGCCCGCCGCCAGTCGCCTTCTCACCACCGAACGCGCCACCAATCTCTGCCCCGCTGGTGCCGATGTTCACATTGGCAATGCCGCAATCGCTGCCGGTTGCCGACATGAAACGCTCCGCCTCCCGCAGCGACTCGGTGAAGATGCAGGACGACAGGCCATGCTCCGACGCGTTGTTCAGCGCGATGGCTTCTTCCAGCGTGGTGTACGGCATCACATAAAGAATCGGCGCGAAGGTTTCACTCAGCATCATCTCGTGCTGGCGATCGGTGAGTACCAGCGCGGGCCGCACGTACTCGGCATTGGGATACCGTTCGGCCAGCACGCGTTCACCGCCGTGCACGGTGTTGCCGTGCTCGCGGCACCGGAGCAGCGCGGCCGCCATGGCGGCACCCGCAGCGCCATCGATCAGCGGGCCGACCAGCGTCGTCTCGGCCAACGGATCGCCTACCGGCAGGTGGCTGAACACCTGGACCAGGCGCGTGGTGACGGCCTCCAGCACATCGACATGCACGAAGGCCCGGCGCAGCGACGTGCAGCGCTGTCCGGCCGTGCCTGCCGCGGAGAAGGTCATGGCGCGGATGGCGAGCGCGAGATCGGCCGAGGGCGCGACGATCGCCGCGTTATTGCCGCCGAGCTCCAGGATGGCGCGCTTGAACCGCTCGGCGCAGGCGATGCCCACTTCGCGGCCCATGCGGGTGGAGCCGGTGGCGCTCACCAGCCGCACATCGGCGTGTTCCACCAGGTGCCGGCCCAGCGCCTGCCCGCCAGAGAGCACGGTGGCGATGCCAACGTGCCGTGGCGCGGCGATTTCCAGCACGCCGTCGAGCAGGCTCTGCATGGCCAGCGCGCTCAGCGGGGTTTTCTCCGACGGCTTCCAGATGACCCCGTTGCCGCACACCAGTGCCAGCGCCGCGTTCCAGGCCCAGACCGCCACGGGGAAGTTGAAGGCGGAGATCACGCCGCATAGGCCATAAGGATGCCAGGTCTCGCGCATCGCATGCTGGGGCCGCTCGGAGGCGATGGTGAGGCCATGCAGCTGGCGCGACAGGCCGACCGCGAAGTCGCAGATATCGATCATCTCCTGCACCTCGCCCAGGCCTTCCTGCAGGATCTTGCCGGCTTCGAGTGACACCAGCTGGCCGAGATGCTTCTTGTGTTCGCGCAGCACTTCGCCAAAGCGCCGCACCACCTCGCCGCGCACCGGCGCGGGCACCAGCGCCCAGCTGGCTTGCGCCACGCGGGCGCGTTCGATGCGCGCATCGGCCTCGGCGAGGCTGCAGGCGGGCAAGTGCCCGAAGGCCTCGCCGTCAATCGGCGAGCGCACCGGCAAGGCGCCGGCGGGGCCTTCGCCGTCGCGCCACGGCGGCGTCAGCCCGATGGCCTGCCAGCAGGCCGCGAATTCCTTTGCTTTCATACCGTTGCCTCTTGAAGCGGATGACGGGTGTAGTGCCGGCCGAAACGGTTGGCCAGGAAAGTGTCCAGTGGCATCGCCTCTTGCGCAACGAAGCCGGCCTGAGGCAGCTCGCCACTGGCAACCAGGTCCAGCGCGGTGCAGATGCCGGCCGCCGTGGTGAGCTGGATCGCATTGACATGGCCGGCCGCCGTTTGCGCACCGCCTATGCGCACCGAGAACGACGCCTGCGTCAGCGGACCGCGCCCGCCCTTGCCGCCGGCGGCATAGCCGGTGGCGTTGGCGAACACGATCACCACGTCCTGCTGCGTGGCGGGAATCGCGCTCTCGAAGATTTCCCGCATCCAGTCGCGGCGCTCGCGCAGGCGCAGGTCGTTGAGCAGCAGCTTCATCACCGCGCAGTGGCCCGGATAGCGGATCGACTTGTAATCCACGTCGCGCGCCCGGCCGGCCAGCGTCTCGGGCAAGGTGCCGAGCCCTCCTGAAGTATTAAAGGCCTCGTACTCGATGCCGTCCAGCGCGAAGCTCTCCAGCCCTTCCAGCGCGGGGACTTCCACCCTGCGGCCATCGACGATGGCCTCGCATGGGTTGCAGTATTCGTTGATCAGCCCTTCCGTGCTCCAGGTCAGGTTGTACTTGAGCGCATTGCTCGGGTAGCGCGGCAGCGCGCCGACGCGCATCTTCAGGTCGAGTAGCTCGCCGCCGCCGCGCAGGAAGCGCTGCGCGAGGTCATTGCCGACCACACCGATAAAGCCGGGTGCCAGCCCGCATTGCGGCATCAGCACCGAGCGCGCGCCCTCGGCCAGGCGGCGAATGGCGTGGGTGGCGGCAACGTCTTCGGTCAGGTCGAAGTAATGCACGCCGAGGCTGGCCGCCACCGTGGCCACGCCGACCGCGGCATGGAACGGCAGCGCGTTGAGCACGGCCTGCGCGCCGCCAAGCAGCCACGCGCAATCCTGGGTCTGGTCCGGGTCGCCGACCCGCACGGCGATGCCCTCCGGCATGCCTTCGAGATGGGCGGGCTCGCGGTCGACCAGGGTCACGCGGTAGTCGCCGCTGTCATGCAGCATGACGGCAATGGTGCGGCCGATCTTGCCCGCGCCCAGCACAACCACCGGCATCGGCGTCTGCCTGGCTTGAGCGGGCGGAGCGGCGGGCGCATTGGCTTGGGTGTTCTGTCCAGTCTGGTCCAGGTGGCCGGTTGGCGTGATGCGGGTCATGATGTGCCTCGTGGAAGTGATTCGGCGGAGTGCGGCCATGGCTGAAGTATGGTTGCGGGCATAGTCAGAATGAAGGGACAAGATTGACGAAAAGGCCCCACAATCAAACGATTCGGCGACATCAATGGTCGAATCGACGAACCCCATGCCTTTGACCTGCCCGCAGCCTCTAGCCCGCGACCCCCAGCCTCCAGCCGCTAGCCCGCCCATGACCGAACTCGACCAGACCGACCGCCACCTGCTCTCCCTGCTGCAGGCCAACGCGCGCGAGAACGCCGCCAACCTCGCGCGCAAGCTCGGCATTGCCCGCACCACCGTGGTGGCCCGCATTGCGCGGCTGGAGCGCGATGGCGTGATCGCCGGCTATGGCGTGCGGCTGGGCAAGGTCATGGAGGACAACGCCATCCTGGCGTTCTGCGGCATGTCGGTGATGCCGAAGACCGCACCCGCGGTGGTGCGGGCGCTGCAGCGCTTTCCGGAAATCGAGGAGCTAAACTCGGTCAGCGGCCCGGTCGACTACATGGCGGTGATCCGCTGCGACACCCATGCCAGGCTGGACAAGCTGCTGGACGAAATCGGCGCGCTGGATGGCGTCAACCACACCACCACCTCGATCGTGCTGGCGCGCAAGATTGACCGGCGCCGCGCCGCGGACTGAGCCAGCGGCGCACACGCAAAAGGCTTATGCTGCACAGCCTGGCAACCAGCCCGGCGCGCTTGGGCACCCCGGAAAACCATCCAGATCAGGAGAGCAAGACGATGAGCAATCGCATTCGAGTCGCCGTGGGCGGCGTGACCGGCTGGGCCGGCGGCGAACTGGCGCGCGGCGTGGCGCACGCGGACGACATGACGCTGGTGGCCGGGCTGTCGCGCGGTGCGGCCGGCCAGACCCTGGCGGCGCTGACCGCGCACAAGGGCACGCCGGGCGTGGCGGTGGCCAGCATCGACGAGCTGGCGCAAGGCGCCTTCGACGTTTATGTGGAATACACCAAGCCGGACATTGCCAAGCGCAACATCCTGCAAGCGCTGGCGAAGGGCGCGCACGTGGTGGTGGGCACCTCCGGGCTATCCGACGAGGACTATGCCGAGATTGATGCCGCGGCGCGCCAGGCCGGGCGCGGCGTGCTGGCCTGCGGCAACTTTGCCATTACCGTGGTGCTGCTGCAGAAGTTCGCCGAGATGGCCGCACGCCACCTGGAACACTGGGAAATCATCGACTACGCCAAGGCCGGCAAGATCGACGTGCCCTCCGGCACCGTGCGCGAGCTGGCCTATCGCCTGGGCCAGGTCCGCGAAGCCGCGCAAGCGGTGCCCATCGACCAGGTCAAAGGCCCGAAAGAGACGCGTGGCGCAACGATGTCCGGCAGCCAGGTGCACGCCGTGCGCCTGCCGGGCTACCAGCTTGGCGTGGAGGTGATCTTCGGCGCCGACGGGCAGCGCCTGCACCTGAAGCACGAGTCCGGCGACGGCTCCAAGCCCTATGTCTCGGGCGCCCTGCTGGCGATCCGCAAGGTGCATACCGTGACGGGCCTGGTGCGCGGGCTGGACAAGGTCATGGAGGGGCTCTGAGTACTTTGCGCGCTTTGCGGCGCGCCAGGCGCCGCGAAGCCACCAACGCTACCAGCTGCCTTCCTTCCCCTTCTTCTCCCCGGCCTTGCCGCTCGGCGCCGCTTGCGGGGCGGACGCCGGCTTGGGGTTGAGCTGTTGCGCCATGGCGTTGTCCTGGTTGGCCATCAAGATGCGGGCCTGGGGCAGCAGGAGTTCGATGGTGCCAGTATTGGGATCCTCCGGAATGGCGTAGAGCTCGACGGTCAGCGGCTTTCTCATCCAGCCGGCATGCAGGCTGGTGACCGGCTGGCCGGCCTTGTCCTTCATCTTCACCTGCTCGGAACGGAACGGCTTGCCGTAGCGCGCGGTGAGGCTGTCCACCGCGTCTTTCTCGGAGCGCACGCCGTCGGTCGGCACGATCACGCCAACCAGCGCATTACCGTCGACAAAGGCCACCACGTGGGGTCCGTCCATGAAGGCGGGCCGCTTGTCGCGCGGCACGCCAACCTGGCGCATCACGCCATCGCCACGCACTTCGACACACAGGGCGGTCACGTCACGTCCGTCGGGGGTGCGCTTGTCGGCGCAATCGGGCAGCGTGGGCAGCGGGCTGCCGATCTCCAGGCTACCCAGCATCGGCGCCAGTTTGTCGGCGGCGCCATCCTTGGGGGCGGCGCCGGCCCAAGGTGAAACCAGCAGCAGGCTGGCAACGGCCAGCCCGGCGAGGGGGTATTTCATCCAGACTCCTGAGAAAAGCTCCGGATTGGAGCGCCCCGCGCGCGCGTGGTTCCTGCCGCCAGCCACAAGATGGCATGGCAGCCACACTGCCGGGAGTTAATGCGTCATATTCATCACCGCGTTGGCCAGCACCGCCAGCAGCACCAGCAGCAAGCCCCAGAGCAGCAGGCGCGGCACCCGGCTGGGCGGCAACTGCGGGCGCGGCGAGCGCACCGATGATGGCCGTGACGGGCGCTGACGGGTACGGCCGTGCAGGCCACGGGTATGCCAGACGGTGTCCGGCCCGAGGTCGCGCAACGCGGTGCTTTCCTTGCCATGCGGCTTCCGTAGGCTTTGCGGACGTTGCGCACCCTGTGACTTCTGTGACTTCTGCGGCTGCTGCGGCTGCTGCGGCTGCCGGCGTGGTGCGGTGTTACTGCCCGGCGGTCGATTTGTGGCCATCTGTGCTCCCCGGTTCGTCGTGCCGGCACGGATCCACTCGTGCCGCCGATACACAGCGCCGGGTGCATGGCCCGGGCGCCGCCCATGGTAAGACAAAGCGGCGCCCTGCACCATGGCCATGGCCTCGCCTTATGCGAGCGGGGCCGCTTTCCGCGTGACCGTTAGCGCCTCGCGCCGGAAGGCATGGCCCACGTAGTGATAGAACGGCTGCGGGCAAAACTGGCGCGCCAGGAACGAGGCCAGCAGCGACGCCGCCAGCAGGAACAAGGTGAGGTCCTGCGAGCGCGTCATTTCCATCACGATCACGCTGGCGGTGATGGGTGCCTGGGTGGCGGCGGCCAGGAAGGCCGCCATCGACACCAGCGCCAGCACGCGCGGCTCGGCCATGACGCCGAAGAGGTGGCCGACCCAATCCGCCACATTGGCGCCGATGCCGGCACCGATGGCCAGCGACGGCGTAAAAATGCCACCGGGAACGCCCGCGAAATACGAGACCACGGTCGCCACCAGCTTGGCCACGCCAAACCACAGCGTGGCGTGCGGCTCGCCATTGATCAGGCCGGCAGCCTGCGCGTAGCCGGTGCCAAAGGTGGCGCCGCCGGTGGACCAGCCGATCACCGCGGCTACCAGGCCGCACAGGAAGGCCAGCAGCACGGGATGCTGCAACGGCCACGCGCGCAGCCGCGCCGGCATCAGCGCGGGCACGCCGCCGATCAGCAGCTTGGCAAACAGCCCGCCGAGCACGCCATTGACCAAGGCGCACAGCAATACCGGCCCCCAGGCATCATGCAGCGCGAGGATCGGCGTCTTGACGCTGAAATAGGGATTGTTGCCGAGGATCGCCAGCTTGACGCTGAAATAGGGATTGTTGCCGAGGATCGCCAGCGAGAGAAAACCGGCGGTCAGCACCCCTGACAGCACCAGCCGGTCCCAGCGCACTGCCGTGCCGCGGCCAAGCTCCTCGATGGCGAACACCACCCCGGCCAGCGGCGTGTTGAAGGCGGCGGCCAGGCCCCCAGCGGCACCGGCGGCAATCAACGCGTTGGGATGAAAGCCGATGCGAAAGCGCAGCTTCTCCTGGCACCAGCGCCCCCAGCTCAGCATGGCCGCGGCGCCTACCTGCACCGACGGCCCTTCGCGGCCGATGGAGGCACCCGCCAGCAGCCCGCCGGTGGTCAGCAGCACTTTCCACATTGACTGGCGGAACGACACCAGCAGGGTCTGCGCGGGTCCCGCCGGAGGCAGGCCGAACGAGGCGATCACCTGCGGGATGCCGCTGCCGCGCGCCTGCGGAGCGAGGCGGATCGTAAGCCAGCGCAGCGCGGCCAGCCCGAAGGGCAGCAGCACGAATGCCAGCCAGGGCGTGGCCGATGTGAGCTGCGCGTTCCAGCGCAGGGCGATCTCGGCAATCCAGGCGAAGATCAATGAGAACAGCGCCACGCAGCCGGCTCCACACATGAAGACGGCGTAGCGCAAGGTGGTGCGGGAGATACGCCACATCTGGCGCGACTTGCGGCCAGCGGCCTTGCTGGCGCGGCGGCGCAGCGCCAGCAGCCGATCGCGGTCGGAGGCGCGGTCGGAGACGCGGTCGGAGACGTCGCCGGAATCGGGCTGTTCGGGATGTGGGTTGTGATTTGGCTCGGCGTCGTTCATGGAGCGGCAGGCGTGGGCAAGGAAACGCCATGACTGGCCCGAGGGCCGGATTCATCACGGCGTGATGGAACTATACGCCGATCGCCGCCAAGCCTGCCGCGCGCAAATCACACCCCCGTCACGCACCCGTCACGCACCCGTCACGTGCCAATCCCGGACCGCATGGCCACCGCTCAATCCAGGCTGACGTGGTTGGCGCGGATCACCTTGCCCCAATGCTCACGATCCGCCTCGATGTAGCGGTCGATCTCGGCCTGGGTGCGCGGCGGCTGGATCACCAGTCCCAGTGCGCTGAAGGTCGCGCGGAACTGCGGGTCCTTGAGGACCTGCGCTGCGGCAGCCTGCAGCTTTTCCACCACATCTGGCGGCGTCTGCGCCGGCACCGCGAGCCCGAACCAGGTCGCGGCCTGGAAGTTGGGATAACCGCTTTCGGCCACCGTCGGTACATTGGGCAGCACTTCCAGCCTGTTGCGGCCGGTAACCGCCAGCGCACGCAGCTTGCCACCCTTGATGTGCGGCAGCGAGGTGCTGACCACGTCCACCATCAGTTGCACATCGTTGGCGAGCAGCGCCGACAGCGCCGGTGCGCTGCCGTTGTACGGCACATGGGTGACCGAGATGCCGAGTTCGGTCTTGAGCATTTCCGTGGCGAGTTGCAGCGCGTTGCCCAGGCCGACCGAAGCGTAGTTGAGCTTGCCGCCGCTGGCCTTGGCGTAGGCCGCGAACTCGCGGATATTGGTCGCTGGCACGTGGCTGTTGGTCACCACCACCAGTGGCGCCTCGGCGCCGACGGTGAAGATCCTGAAGTCACGCGGCGGATCGTAGGCAATCTTCTTGTAGAGCATCGGGTTGAGCACCATGCTGCCGTTGGTGGCCAGCACCATGGTGTAGCCGTCGGCGGGCGCGCGCGCCACGCTCTGCGTGCCGATCATGGTGGCCGCGCCGGGGCGGTTCTCCACTACCACGGTCTGCTTGAGCGCACGGCTCATGCCGTCAGCCAGCCCGCGCCCGAACTGGTCGGTGGAGCCGCCCGGCGTGTAGGGCACCACCAGCTTGATGGGGCGGTCGGGATAGGCGGCAGCCGCCAGCTGCGAACAGGCGAAGACGGCGGCGCCAGCCCAGGCGCGCCATCCGGTTTTCCAGCTATGCATGGGGTCGTCTCCTTGGTTTTTCTGATGTCCGGTGCTTGGTGCTTGGTGCTTGGTGCTTGGTGCTTGGTGCTTGGTGTTGGATACGGCTCACACCCGCCGCGTGCGGCCTTCCCAGTACTTGTCGCGCAGGCGGCGCTTGGCCAGCTTGCCGGTATCGTCGCGCGGCAGCAGCGCTTCCACCACGATGGTGCGCGGCACCTTGAAGCCGGACAGGCGCTGGCGCAGCCATTCGATGATGGCGCCCTCTTCCAGCGTGGCGTCCGCTGCCGGTTGCACCATGGCCAGCAGGCGCTCGCCGTATTCATCGTCTGGCACGCCGAACACCACGCAGTCGGCCACGCCGGGATAGCGCACCAGTTCGTGCTCGATTTCGGCCGGGTAGATGTTCACGCCGCCGGAGATCACCATGTCCGAGGCGCGGTCGCAGATAAAGAGGTAGCCGTCGGCGTCCAGGTAGCCCATGTCGCCCAGGCTCACCAGGCCGTCGCGTTCGATGGCGCGGCGGGCGGCCTCGTTGTTGCGGTAGGTGAAGTCCGGGTAGGCCGGCTGGCGCACATAGACCAGGCCGATCTCGCCGGGCGCGCAGGCAACGCCGTGCTCATCCAGGATGCGCACTTCGCCCTGGTCCACCGCGCGGCCCGCCGTGCCGGGCTTGGCCATGGCGTCGGCGGGGGTGGCCACGGTGATCATGCCGGCCTCGCTCGAGGCATAGGTCTCGTGGATCACCGGGCCGAGCCAGTCGAGCATGGCGCGCTTGATCTCGGGCGCGCACGGCGCGCCGGTCGAGGCGACAAAGCGCAGCGAGGACAGGTCGTAGCGCGCGCGCACCTCGGACGGCACCTTGAGCATGCGCACATACATGATCGGCACCAGGTAGAGCACGTCGATGCGGTGCTTCTCCACCAGCGCCAGCACCTGTTCCGGATCGAAGCGCGCGCACAGCACCAGGCGCTCGCCGAGCTGCAGCGCGTTCTGGATAAACACGCCCGGCGCGCTGTGATAGAGCGGTGCGGCCATCAGCGCGCGCGTGCCCTGCACGATGCCCATGGTCTGCGCGACCACCGAGCGCATGCGCGCCAGTTGCTCGTCCAGCATGGTCAGCGGCGGCGCCGCGCGCAGCACGCCCTTGGGGCGGCCGGTGGTGCCGGAGGTGTAGGCCATGTGGCCACGCGGCGCCACGCGCGGGCCGTCGTAGGGCTGCTGCGTGGCTAGCCAGCTTTCATAGTCGGTCGTGCCGGCGGGCCTGTCCTGGCCCGGCGCGGCCACGGCCAGCACCGGCACGCCTGCCGGCACCACCGCGCGCACGCCGTCCATCAGGTCGGCGTTGACAATCAAGGCGCGCGCGCCGCTGTCGGTCAGCAGGAAGCGGATTTCTTCCGCGGTGAAATGCCAGTTGATCGGGCAGTAATAGGTGCCGGCGGTGCGGCAGGCGTGCACGATATCGGCAAAGACCGGGTCGTTGCGCAGCAGTACCGCTACCACGTCGCCCTCGGCCAGGCCGAGCGCGCGCAGGCCGCCGGCCAGGTGCGCGCCGCGCTCGCTCAGTTCGGCGCCGGTACGGTGGGTGTCTTCAAACCAGAGGTCAGCGGCCATCAGTTATCTCCAGCCTGGCTAGATGTCGATGTATGGGTAGGGGTGGGTGCGTTGACGGTGCGGCCGGCGCGATCAGCGGCGTTTCTAGCCGCGATGCGCTCACGCGCGGCTTGCCACTCGGCGTCGCCCCAATCGAGGTACTGCTTGAAATAAGCGCCGTTGGCGAGGTAATCGCCGCCATCCAGCGCAATGGTCTGTCCGTTGATCCAGGAGTTGTCGCGGGCCAGCAGGAAGGCGGCCAGGTTGCCGATGTCCTGCGGCTGGCCGATGCGGCCCGTGGGGTTCTGGCCGCTCATCGCGTCTTGCTGCGAATCCTGCGGGCGCAGGCGCGAGCCCGCGCCTTCGGTGGGGATCACGCCCGGCGCAATGGCGTTGCAGCGGATGCCGTGGCGGCCCCATTCCACGGCCAGCGACTTGGTCATGGCATCCACGCCCGCCTTGGACATGGCGGACGGCACCACGAAAGGCGAGCCGGTCCAGACCCAGGTCACGACGATCGACAGGACCGAGCCGGGATGGCCGTCGCGGATCCAGCGCTTGCCCACGGCCTGCGTGGTGTAGAAGGTACCGCGAAAGACGATGTCGGAGATGGCGTGAAAGGCGTTGGGCGACAGGTCCTCGGTGCGGCTGATGAAGTTGCCGGCGGCGTTGTTGACCAGGCAATCGAGCGGGCCGTGCCGGGTCCAGATGGTCTCGATCATGGCGTCGACGGCAGCCGCGTCGCGGATGTCCACCGCGTGCGTCACGACCTTGGTGCCGTGCTGGTGGCGCAACATCTGCGCGGCCTCGTCCAGCACCGCCAGCCGGCGCCCGCACAGGTGCAGTTCCGCCCCCAGCCCGGCCAGGCGTTCGGCCATGATCAGGCCCAGCCCGGTGCCGCCGCCGGTGATCAGCACGCGCTGCCCGGCGAAAAGATCGTTCTTGAACATGGTGTCTCCTGCCTGTTTCAGGGCGGCGTCGCGCCGGCCTGGCCCCGCCTTGGCAATCCGGCGGGCATGGTCACTGTAGCCCCGGCTCCCGGTATCGACAATTCCCTCATCGCGACTCACAATGTTGCGCCATACGCGACAATTCTCCATGGAATCCCGGATGGACCTCAACCTGATCCAGGCCTTCGTCGACATCGTCGAAGCCGGCAATTTGTCCGAGGCGGGACGCCGGCGCGGCGTCACGCGCTCCCAGGTCAGCCGCCAGCTGCGCGAGCTGGAACACCAGGCCGGCGCGCAGCTGTTGCGCCGTACCACGCGGCGGCTGGAGTTGACCGAGCCGGGCCGCTCGCTTTACCAGCACGGCTTGCGCATCCTGCAGGAAGTGGCCTCCGCCCAAGCCGAGATCGACAGCCTGGGCACCACCCTGCGCGGCCACGTGCGCGTGAGCGTGCCGACAGGGCTGGGCGACACCTTCCTCGCGCCGCTGCTGCTGGAATTCACCGGGCAGCATCCCGGCATCTCGCTGCGGGTGTTCTTTGCCAACCGCGTGGTGGACCTGATCGCCGCGGAGATCGACGTGGCGCTCAAAGTCACCTCGCAGCCGCCGCTGGACCACGTGGCGCGCGATATCTGCGCCATCGACTGGCAACTCTGCGCCTCGCCTGGCTACCTGGCCCGCCATGGCCCGCTGCAAACCCCGGCCGACCTGGCACGCTGCCAGTTCCTGTGCCCGCCCTACCCCGCGCGGCGCTTCATGCTCACGCTCGATCGCGGCGAGCAGCGCGAGGAGGTGGAACTGAGCCCGCACCTGCAGTCCGAGCACTTCCCCTTCCTGATGCGCGCGGTGCGCGACGGCCATGGCGTGGGCCTGCTGCCGGTCTACGCCGGCTGGGAAGATGTGCGCGAAGGCCGCCTGGTGCCGGTGCTGACGGAATGGAAACCGGAGGGATTGGGCAGCCGGCTTTACATCATCACCACACCCAACCTGCATCCGTCGATGGCCACGCGCACCTTGATCGATTTCCTGCGCGAGCGGATTCCGGCGCTGGATGTCTTCAGCGACCGGGGTGATGCCGCTTTGTGCGCCCCCTGATCCGCTGTGGCAGGGGTCTCCCCGCATGCCGCTTGCAGCGCGCCAGCAAACTTTCAAATTGCAAGTTAAGATGCGCCGAAACCACTGGCTTGCAAAACAAAAGTAAAAACCGAGCTAACCCTGCAAGCCGCGCGAGAGGAGACCATGGGACATACCGACTTTGCCAGCATGCCTTGCCCGATTGCCCGCTCGATGGCGGTGCTGGGCGAGCGCTGGGCCATTCTTTTGCTGCGCGAGGCGTTCTACGGCAGCACCCGCTTTGACGAATTCCAGCGCCACCTGGGCATCGCGCCTAACATCCTCAGCACACGCCTGAAGACGCTGGTGGAGCATGGCATGCTGGAGCGCGTGCCGGCGCCCGACAGCGCGCGCCATGTCTACCACCTCACCGAAAAGGGCCGCGACTTCTTCCCCGCCTTCGTGGCGCTGAAGGCCTGGGCCGACCGCTGGATGACCGACGAGCGCGGCCCGCTCACCTTGCTGCAGGACAAGCGCACCGGCACGGAGATCGCCACGCCGGCGCTGGCGCGCCCGGACGGCAGCCCGCTGACGCTGGACGACCTGCGCGTGGTCCCCGGCCCCGGCGCGGGCAGCCACCTGCGGCGGCGCTTTGGCGCCGGACCGGACCAACCTGCCACTGACGATCAGTCGACGAACCAAGCGGAGCCGAGCCATGCATGAGCCGCAAGCCAGCGCCATGGCCGGCGCCGCGTTGGCGCCCGCCGCCCGCTCCCGCGCACCCGTTGATGCGCGAGCTGATGCGCCGCATCCTGGTGCTGGCCGCGCCCACCAGCCTGATCGCCTTCCTGCAGGCAGGCGCGCAACTGATCGAGACCTGGCTGGCGGCCCGCCAGGGCACGGCTGCACTGGCGGGCTGGGCGGTCGTGCTGCCCTTTGCCTTGCTGCTGCAGCAGATGTCCACCGGCGCCATGGGCGGCGGCGTGGTGGCGGCCATCGCCCGCGCGCTGGGCGCGGGCAAGCGCGAGGAGGCCTCGTCGCTGGTGCTGCACGCGCTCATCATCGCGGTCACGGCGGGGCTGGCCTTTGCCGTGGCGATGGCCGGCTTCCCGCGCGGCATCCTGGGCGCGGTGGCCGGGCAGAGCGCGGCCGACGCGGCCGCCACGTACGCGATCTGGCTGTTCGGCGCGGGCGCGGTGCCAGCCTGGCTGGCCAACACGCTGGCTTCGGTACTGCGCGGCGGTGGCGCCATGCGCTGGCGGCGCGGGTGCTGTCGCTGATGTGGATCGTCTTCCCGGTGCTGGCCTGGACGTTGGCCGAACCGGCGGGCATGGGGCCTGGCCGGCATCGGTGCGTCGCTGGCCGCGGTGTCGTGGGCGGCGGCGCTGGCCATGGCCTGGGTGGTGCTGCGGGGCGGCGCGGGGTTCGTGCCGACCTTGCGGATCCGCCCGTCGCGCGCGCTGTTCACCCGCATCCTGTCGGTCGGGCTGGTGGCCTGCGCGCTGGCCTCGGTGGCCAACCTGTCCACCATCCTGGTGACCGCGGAACTGCGCCACTACGGCACCGCCGCGGTAGCCGCCTATGGCATCTCGGCACGGCTGGAGTTCCTGATGATCCCGCTGGCGTTCGGCGTTGGCTCGGCGCTGACCGCGCTGGTGGGCCGAGCGGTAGGCGCCGGCGACTGGGCCACCGCGCGCCGCACGGCATGGGCCGGTGCGCTGATGGCGCTGGCGGTGGCGGGCGCGGTGGGCGCCACGGTGGGGCTGGCGCCGGAGGCCTTTGCCGGGTTCTTCACCAAGGATGCCGAGGTGGCCAGCATCGCCGCGCGCGCGCTGTCCTGGGTGGCGCCGGCCTTTGGCGGCTTCGGGCTTGGCATGGCGCTGTATTTCGCGTCGATGGGCGCGAGCCGCATGGGCTGGCCGATCGCGGCCGGCATCTCGCGCATTGCGCTGGCCGCCGGCGGCGGCTGGCTGCTGGCGAACGTGGCGGGCATGGGCCTGGACGGGCACTTCCTGGGCGTGGCGCTGGGCATCACCGCCTACGGCGTGGTAACGGCGTTCGGCGTGCGCGGCACTAACTGGTCGGCGCGCTGAGACTGAGGCGGGCGGCGCACGCGCCGCCCGCCTCAGCGCATCACGGGGCGCGCGTCGCCGCCCAGCCCGGCGTCCCTGACCTCGGCCGGCACCGCCGGCCATCCACCACCCAGCGACTTGTACAAGGCCGCCGTGCCGTTCAACACATCGACCTGCCCTTGGATCGCGGCGAGCTGCGCATCGAACAGCTTTTCCTGCGCGTTGGTGACTTCAAGATAGCTGGAGTAGCCACCTTCGTAGCGCGCGCCGGCCTGGTCGGCATACACCGTCAGGCTGCGCTCCTGCTTTTGCAGACTGCCCAGCCGGTTGCGCGTCTCCATGCCATTGGCTAGCGCGCTGTTCACATCGGCCAGCGCCGCCAGCACGCTGCCCTGGTAGGCCAGCAGCGCCTGCTCGCGCTGCGCCCCGGCCGTCTGCACCTGGCCACGGATGGCGCCGCCCTGGAAGATCGGCTGCGTCAGCCCGGCGGTCATGCCCCACACTTGCGAAGCGCTATGCCACAGCGCGCCCGGCGAGGCGGCCACCGCGCCGAACAAGCCAGAGAGATTCACCGCCGGCAGGTACAGCGCCTCGGCGGCGCCAAGCAGCGCGTTGGCCGCCACGGCATTCTGCTCGGCCTGCAATACATCCGGGCGGCGCGCCAGCAACGCCGCTGGCAGGTCGGCGCCGACCGGCGGCGCCTGCAGCTCGCCGATGGACTTGCCACGCTCGATCGGCCCGGCCTCGCGTCCCAGCAACACCGACAGCGCATTCTCGGTCTGCGCGATGGCGCTGCGCAGCGGCGGGATGGATGCCTCGGTGGCGTAGTAATCGTTCTCGGCCTGCGCAAGCTCCAGCTGCGAGACCACGCCCCCCGCATAGCGCAAGCGGAAGATCTCCAGCGCGTGGGCGCGCGCGTCCAGCGTCTGGCGGGCCACGTCCAGTTGCGCATCCAGCCCGCGCAAGTTGGCATAGCCCTGCACCACCGATGCGGCGAGCGCCAGCACCACGCCGCGCCGCGCGTATTCCGCGTTCCACAGGTTGGCTTGCGCGGCCTCCGCCTGGCGGCGGATGCGGCCCCAGAGATCGATCTCCCAACTGGCATTGGCGAGCAGCTGGTAGCTATTGCGCGGCCCGTCCAGCGACGCGAACGGCGTGCCGTTGAAGGTGCCCACGCGCTGGCGCGTGGCAGCGGCGGAGAGCCCGACCTGCGGGAACAGCCCGGAGCGCGCCACCAGCAACTGCCCACGAAACTCGTCAATGCGCGCGGCGGCAATGCGCACATCGTAGTTGCTGCGCAGCGCGGCATCCACCAGCGCGTTCAGCACGGGATCGCCGAAGCTGTCCCACCACGCGCTATCCGCGGCCACCGTCAGCGCGCCGGTGTCCAGGCGGTACTGCTGCGGCTGGGCCACATCCGGGCGGCGGTAGTCCGGGCCGAGCGCGCAGGCCCCAAGCGCCATCGCGCAAGCGGCCACCAGCAGGCGGGAGGCGCTCATGATGGCTCTCCCGCCGCCGGGTTGGTGGGCTCCGCGGCGGGCGGCGCCCCCTTGCGGCTGGCCCACTTGTCGACGCCGGTACCGATCAGGTACGAGAACAGCGGCACGAACACCAGCGCCAGCGTGGTCGCGGCGATCATGCCGCCGATGATGCCGGTGCCGATCGAATGCCGCGCGTTGGAGCCCGCGCCGCTGGCGATGAACAACGGCACCGCGCCCAGGATGAACGCCAGCGAGGTCATGACGATCGGCCGCAGCCGCAGCTTGGCCGCCTCCACCGCGGCGGCCGCGTGCGACAAGCCTTCCTTCTGCTTGAGCACCGCGAACTCCACGATCAGGATGGCGTTCTTCGCCGCCAGCCCAATGAGCGTGACCATGCCGATCTGGAAGTACACGTCATTGGACAGCCCGCGCAGCAAGATGGCGACCAGTGCGCCAAACAGGCCGAACGGCACCGCGCTCAGGATCGACAGCGGCAGCGACCACGACTCGTATTGCGCGGCCAGGATCAGGAACACCATCACGATGCCGAATAGGAAGACGATGGCCGTGGTGTTGCCCGACTTCTTCGCCTCGAACGCCTCGCCGCTCCAGCCGTAGGCATAGCCGGGCGGCAGCGCCTCCTTGGCCACCGCCTCCATCGCCGCCAGTGCCTGGCCCGAGCTGTAGCCGGGCGCGGCGTCGCCGGTGATCTTGGCCGCCGGGAAGTTATTGAAGCGCGAGAGCAGGTCGGGGCCGCTGCTGTAGGTGGTCTTGAGCAGGCCGGACACCGGCGCCATCGCTCCGCTTTGCTGGCGCACGTAGAGGAACTGCAGGTCGTTCGGATTGGCGCGGTACTGCGGCTCAGCCTGCAGGATCACCTGCCAGACCCGGCTGTATTGCGAGAACTGGCTGATATAGAGCGAGCCGAACTGCGTCTGCAGCGTGCCGTAGACGTCGGCAATGGGCACGCCCATGGTCTCCGCCTTCTCCTTGTCCACCTCCACCCGCATCTGGCGCGAGGCCGCCTGGATGGTGCTGTTGAGCCGCCCTAGTTCCGGGTGGCTGGCCGCGGCCTTGATGAACGCACGCGTGGTGGCCTCCAGCTCCGCCGTGGTGCCGGTGCCGCGGCTCTGCAGCCAGAACTCGAAGCCGCCCTGCGAGCCCAGCCCCGGGATCGACGGGGGATTGACCGGAATGATGATGGCTTCGGGAATCGCCCGCAGCTTCGGCGTCATCGACTGCAGCAAACCCGGCACGAGCAGGTCAGGCTCGTTGCGCTCCTTGAACGGCTTCATCGCCACGAAGACGGTGCCGGCATTGGTCTTGTACTGGCTGTCGATAAAGCTGTAGCCGGACAGGGCCGATGCGTCCTGCACCGCCGGATGCTCGCGGAACATGGCGGCCACCTGCGAGGTGATCTTCTCGGTGCGGTCCAGGCTGGCGGAGTCCGGCATCATCACCGCCACCAGCACATAGCCCTGATCCTCGGACGGCACGAAGGCCGTGGGAATCCGGCCGAACAGCTGCCACACCGCCAGCAGCATCAGGCCGAAGCACAGCAGCGCCACCACCGAGCGGCGCATGACGATGCGCACCCAGTTGCCGTAGTGCTCCACCAGCCAGTCAAAGCGTTTGTTGAACCAGACAAAGCCGCGCCATGGCTCATGATGCCCGGGCTTGAGGATCAGCGCGGCGAGCGCCGGCGACAAGGTCAGCGCGACGAAACCGGACAGCACCACCGACACCACGATGGTCAGCGCGAACTGCCGGTAGAGCTGCCCGGTGGTGCCGGAGACAAAGGCCACCGGGATGAACACCGCGGACAGCACCAGCACGATGGCGATCACCGGGCCGGTCACTTCCTTCATCGCGCGCAGCGTGGCTTCCTTTGGCGAGAGGTTGAACTCCGCCATGTTGCGCTCCACATTCTCCACCACCACGATGGCATCGTCGACCACGATGCCGATCGCCAGCACCAGCGCGAACAAGGTCAGCAGGTTGATCGAGAAGCCCAGCGCCAGCAGCCCGGCAAACGTGCCGAAGATCGAGACGAACACCGCCACCACCGGGATGATGGTGGCGCGCACGTTCTGCAGGAAGATGAACACCACCAGCACCACCAGGATCACGGCCTCGATCAGCGTGTGCACCACTTCGTCGATGGACGCGCGCACGAACTCGGTGGTGTCGAGCGCCACCTTGTAGCTCACGCCTTGCGGGAAGGTCTTGGACATCTCATCCAGCGCCTTCTGCACATCCTTGGCCACCTGCAGCGCGTTGGAGCCGGGCTGCTGGTACACCGCGATGATGGTGGCGGGCTTGCCGTTGAGCGCGGAGCGCAGCGTGTACTGCTGCTGCCCGATCTCGGCGCGGCCCACGTCGCGCAGGCGCACCACCGCGGCGCCGGTGTTGTCGGCGCGCAGGATGATGTTCTCGAACTGCGCGGGCGTGGTCAGGCGGCCCGGTGTGACCAGCGGAAAGGTCAACTCCACCGGCTTGCTGTTGGGCGCCTGGCCCACGCTGCCGGCGCCGAACTGTTCGTTCTGGCTTTGCACCGCGCGCTGCACATCCTGCGCGGTGATGCCGAGCGCCGCCATGCGATCCGGCTTGAGCCAGATGCGCATGGCGAGATCGGCCGAGCCCATGATCTGCGCCTGGTTGGCGCCATTGACGCGCTTGATGGCGTCGAGCACGTAGAGGTTGGCGTAGTTGTTGATGTATTGCTGGTCGAAGCGGCCATCGGGCGAGTACACGCCAATCAGCATCAGGAAGCTGGAGGAGCGCTTCTGCACGTTGATACCGGTCTTCTGCACGGCGTCGGGCAGCTGCGGCAGCGCCAGGTTGACGCGGTTCTGCACCTGCACCTGCGCGGTGTCGGGATCGGTGCCGATGTCGAAGTACACGTTGAGCGTCATCGACCCGGTGGGCGAGGACGTCGACTGCATGTAGATCATGTTGTCGGCGCCGTTGACCTGGGTCTCGATGGGCGCGGCGACGGTCTGGGCCACGGTGTCGGAATCCGCGCCGGCGTAGGTGGCGCTGACGGTGACCTGGGGCGGCGTGATATCGGGATACTGTGCGATCGGCAGGGCGAACATGGCCACCACGCCGCCGATGACGATGATCAGTGACAGCACTGCCGCAAAGATGGGCCGCTGGACGCAAAAGGCGGAGAGCATATTGGTCTCCGCTTCAGGATGACTTGGCCGCGGGCGCGGAGGCCGGCGCCGGCACGCTGCCCGCGCCCACGGCGGCGGGCGGGGCCTCGCCGGTAATCTTCACCGTTGCACCCGGCGCGATCTTGCTCGCACCATCCACCACCACCGTCTCGCCGGGTCCCAGGCCCTGGGAGATCCGCCACATCGAGCCGGACAGGTCGCCCACCGTCACCGGCCGGGGCGTGGCCTTGCTGTCCTTGTCCACCACGAAGACCAGGTCGCCCTTGGGCCCGTGGACCACGGCGCGCTGCGGCACCACGATGGCCGCGGGCCGCTTGGCGCCATTCACCAGCACGCGCACGAACTGGCCCGGGCGCAGCACGCCTTCCTGGTTGGGCATTTCCGCGCGGACCAGGAAGGTGCCGGTCTGCTGGTTGTAGGTGGCATCGGCGAACGTGATGCGGCCCTTCTGCGGATACTCGCTGCCGTCAGCCAGCACTACGGTGACCTCGTAGTGCTGGTCAGGCGGCGGCACCAGTTGCTTGTTGGCCTGCTCGGCGCGGAACTCGAGCGTCTGCGGCTCGGAGATGCTGAAATTGATACGCATCGGCGTGAGCGTGGACACCGTGGTCAGCAGGCTGTTGGTGGGGCTCACGTAAGCGCCTTCGGGCAGCACGGCGAAGCTCGACACGCCGTCCACCGGCGAGCGCACATAGGTATAGGACAGGTTGAGCTGCTGCTCCTCCACCTGCGCGCGCGCCTGCTCCACGCCGGCCGCGGCCGCATGATAGTTGCCGGTGGCGTCGTCGAGGTCCTTCGCCGACAGCGCGTTGCGCTCGGCCAGTGGCTTGACCCGCGCCAGGTTGGCGCGCGCCACTTCCAGCCGCGCACGCTCCTGCGCCAGTTGCGCCTTGGCCGCGTCGAGCTGGGCCTGGAAGGGCTTGTGGTCGATCTCGAACAGCAACTGTCCGGCCTTGACCATGGCGCCTTCCTTATAGCCGCGCTTGACCAGGAAGCCCGAGACCCGGCCGCGGATATCCACCGCCTGGTCGCTCTGGGTCTGCCCGACAAACTCGAAAGTGATTGGCAAGTCCTGCGCCACGGTCTTGACGACCTGCACGGGCACTGCCTGCTGCACCGCTTGCGGCGCCTCCTGCTTGCCGCAAGCGGCCAGCAGCCACAGCGATGCGAGCGACAACGCGCCGCCCAACAGCCGACCCGACGGATTCATTTGCCGCCCTCCCGCAGTCATCTGCGCCCGCGGCGGCTGCCGCAAGCATGCGCAACTGGTCACGCAAGGTAACCCCTGAAAGGTGATGCAAACAATTCAATCTTTCTTGGCGGCGAATTAAGTGCTTTCGGACATAGCCGTCGGCCCTTGAATCTGCTCGCGCGGGGCCTCACTTGAAAGGTTGATGCGCAAAACGGAAATAGATGCGCATAGCCGACAACTCGCAGATGCCGGCCGCCATGCCGTAACGTCGCCGGAATGCGCTAAAACAAGATCAGTACCGGAAACTTCCGGACCCGATTCTCACACCCTGGAGGTGGCATGCCCCCTCGCACCAGCGTTTTCGTCGCCGCCCTCGTGGTTGGGCTGCTCCACGGCTATATCGCCTTGCGCCTGTTACCCGACATGCCGGTGTCCTTCGCCATCAAGGCACTGGCCATGGCGTGGCTGGCGCTGTCCTGGCCGCTGATTCCCGCAGGCCTGCTGGCGCGGCGGCTGGACCAGCCGTGGTCCGATGCGCTGACCTGGGTGGGCATGCTGGCCATGGGCTTCTTCTCTTCCTTGCTGATACTGACGCTGGCGCGCGACGTCGTGCTGCTGGTGAGCGCGATCGCCGGCTGGCACCCGGCATGGCTGCCGCCCCGCTCCGCCGCCGCGGTGCCGGTGCTGGCGCTGCTGGTCACCGCGATGGGACTCTTCAATGCGCGGCGGCTGGCGCAAGTGGTCGAGGTGGAAGTCCCCATCGCCGGCCTGCCGGACTCGCTGCACGATTTCACCATCGTGCAGATCAGCGACATCCATGTCGGTCCCACCATCAAGCGCGCCTACCTGGAACGTATCGTCGCCCGCGTCAACGGGCTGGCCCCGGACGCCATCGCCATCACGGGCGACCTGGTCGACGGCACCGTGCGCGAGCTGGCGCCGCACACCGCCCCGCTGGGCGACCTGAAGGCGCGCCATGGCACCTACTTCGTCACCGGTAACCACGAGTACTACGCCGGCGCCGAACCGTGGATCGCGGAACTACGCAGGCTCGGACTGCGCGTGCTGATGAACGAGCACGTGGTGATCGGGGAGGAGGAGGAAGCGCTGGTGCTGGCAGGCGTGACCGATTTTTCCGCCCACCGGTTCGATGAGAGCCACCGCAGCGACCCGGCGCGCGCGCTGCATGGCGCCCCGGCGGTAGTGGCCGCGCGCGTGCTGCTGGCGCACCAGCCGCGCACGGCGCCGGCTGCTTCCACCGCGGGCTTCGACCTGCAGCTTTCCGGACATACGCACGGCGGCCAGTTCTGGCCCTGGAACCTGTTCGTGCCGATGCAGCAGCCTTATACCGCCGGGTTGAACCGGCATGAGGCGATGTGGGTGTATGTGAGCAGGGGGACC
>NZ_AHJE01000100.1 GCF_000243095.1 Cupriavidus basilensis OR16
GGGCCGTCCGCCGACTCCTCGCGCGTGGTCAACAAGATCGACCTCGGCGCCCACTGGTCGGCGAGCACCACCTTCGGCACCGATCGCCCGCACGTGGTAGCCGCCATCGGCCCGAACCCCGCCCGAGGTATGGATCTCCGCGCGCACCGGCGCCGGCATCGACCTGCTGCGCGGCCAGCTGCTGCGGCTGGTGGGCTGGCAATCGGGCAACGAAGGCACCTTCCTCGCGCGCGAGCGGCACCTCACCGCGCTGCGCAACGCGCAATCGCACCTGGACCTGGCCGAAGAACGCGCCGCGCAGCAAGCACAGGCGCTGGACCTGTTCGCGGAAGAACTGCGCCTGGCGCAGGACCATCTCAACAGCATCACCGGCGAGTTCAGCAGCGATGACCTGCTGGGGACGATTTTTACGCGGTTTTGTATTGGGAAGTAATCGAATAGCAAGGCTTGCCAAGTGACGCCAATGATGGGCCGCCAAACCCTAGACCAACTAGGCTATGCATCGTGAGAAACCGCGACTACGCTAGCGGATAGCCTGAGCATGCCAAAACCATCAAACGCTTCAATCTATCTCTCCAAGACCGCTTGCTCATGACCCCGAGAACATTCTCTCTATCCAATCCTTGGCTTCCATTCCCAGGAAATACAAAGCGAGGCCAATTATGATGGAGGGAAGATACCCGGCTATCATTCCCACACAAATCTCAAATAGGAAATAAATCAGGGATCCGGTGACTTTCTTTAGTTTTTCCAAGGGAATCTCCCAAAGAGCAGACGAGACTAAACGGCAGTCTCGCTGACACTTTACTACCGTTACCTCCGGTTAATATGGCGAAACACGACGCTGACGAAATGGTATGCCGACATATACGGCATACTCGCAACCAATGCGAGGGTTAACCTTCCTCCAACACCATCCCACCCCATACAGCGGCGGGAAACACCACACCATCGGTTTCATTCATTTCCCTGCAGACATAGCTGGCATGGCTGATCGACCCCAGATCGATCAGTTCTTGATAAATCTGAGAAATATGGAGAAGAGGGTCACAAGAAGAAGTGTGCAGAAAAACATGGAAATGACCTGCGCCATCAAGACTCCGCAGAGTGAGTAAATGCGAGTCACATTTTCCATGGTTGCACTTAGAGCCTCCACGGCAATCAAGATCGAGTACAACCAAACCACAAACATGACGACAGGCGAATCAATAAACAAAAGTAATACGCCTGAAACAATACCGGAAAACAGAGTGGCGGCTGCCAGAAGATTAAATAGATCCCCCTTGCCGTCCCAGCGAGCGCCGCGCCGAACCCACCAATTGAGAATTGCGTAGATTAGGATAAAAGCAGCCCACGATGCAACCATGCCTGCGCCAATAGTTACTGGAAGAGGGAAATGTTCTGCGTCGACCATCCCGTTCTCTGCGAGGGACAATCCAGTTAAAAATCCAATCATGGTCACAGCAAGCACTGATTTCCACCTGGGGAAACTAAAACACTGGATTGGCAGTTTACGAAGCAGAACCAAGCCGAAAGAATGGCGGATCATTTTTAAACCTCCGATAGTTGAAAATCAAGGATCCGGCAGCAACTGCTTGAAATATGCGCAAGCAATTGAGCCTGATTTCACTTCCATCCCGGCCTGAAGCGTTGCTCCTGAATGTGAGATTCATAGCGTTTTCCTCCGCAGGGACCATAACCAATACCGAGCAATAAATCTGCGTGTTAGGCCTGTTGGAGTAAGCGCTTATCGTCGGATAACCTAGCGCTCAGATAATAAATGAGAATCGCACTTATTAACGTTGGGAATTTTCTGATCTTTGGCGTGGAATCGTCCGTATCGGTCTGACGAAACGGGCGGCGTGGGAATCGGTGTCGAGAGCGCCGGGAAGCCGTGGGCCGCGCCGACCCATCGACGACCACCTCTCCGGCCACCTGCGCCCGGGCTCGCTGACCTTGCGTTCGGTCAACAAGATTGACGTGGCGCAGGACCATCTCAACGGCATCACCGGCGAGTTCAGCAGCGATGACCTGCCGGGGACGCTTTCTTACGCGGTTTTGTACCGGCAAGTAGACCGGCTTCAGGCCTACTTCCGGCCTACTTCACCAACATGCAGATCCGCGTCTGCAACTGCGCGGGCGGCGTGGTGCGAGGATCGTTCATGTACTGCTCGAACATGGGAAAGTCCGCCGGCACGACCCCGCTGTTCGGCAGCCATTCCGAGAACATCCAGTTATAGGCCTTGCCCATCTCGTTGTAGGGGCCGGTGTAAGTCAGTATCGCGCAGCGGCCCGCCGGGATTTCGAATCGCTCCAGTTCCTCGCCCAGGTCGGCATCCGGCGCAACCGGCATGCCGGCCAGCGATCGCAATTGCTCCGTCTGCACCTGCTCGGGGTCGCCAAAGTACACGCCAAAGCCGATGGCGTCCGGGCTGGCGAGGCCCCGGCTGGCCGCCAGCATGAACACGCGGGTGAATACCGGGCCGATTTCCTGATAGCTGCCACGATGGGGCAGCGTGGCCAGAACGGTGCCGGGAAGGGTTTCGATCGTGATGGGATACATGGCTAGCTCCTGAGGGTTGAAGGGACCGGAGCGGGCTGCGCGATAGCGCCCCGGCGGTATGCCGAAGGCCGCGCCAAATGCCCGGTTGAAGGCTGCGTCCGACTCGTAGCCGGCGCGCAGCGCCACATCACGCAATGAAGTTTCGGTACCCGCCAGCGCGATTGCCGCACGGTGCATGCGCAGGCGTTGTACCGTGGCGTTCACCGTTTCCCCGATCATCGCGCGATAGACGCGATGGAAGTGATACGGTGACAGGCAGGCCAGGTCGGCCAGTTGGTACAGCTCCGGATCGGCGTCGGGGTGGCTTGCCAGCCACCGCAGGACGGGTTCCATGCGTTGGGCGTACTGGATTCGGGTTTCGGGCTTCATGTGGTCTCCATGGCGTGCAATCTACCGGCAGCCGGTTTGCAGATTTTGCGGTTTTTTCTGGCTCCGTTGTTGGCAAAGTGCAGATAAGCGCATGCGGGTCGATGTCGGCGATCTGCGGCGCACAAACTGGCCAGCCCTCCCTCCAATGAGCGCGCACACCCTCCTATACTGAAATCCCACCCCCGTCTCGCCCCGGCGCTGGTCCACGCGGCTGCCAGCGCGCGGGCCATCGCAAAAGTGCCGCGCGGCAAGCAAAGCAAGCACTGGAAGCACAGGAAGCAGGGGCCTGAATCCCGAACCGGCATCGACGCCAGGCGTGTAGCGTGCGGCGAGGATGTACGCGGGGGTTCACACGAGGATTCACGCGGGCTCCTGTCCATGCAAGACCGGCAAGGAGATCATCATGACCAACGCGCAAGGACAAATCGTCGGCACCCTGAACCACCTGATCGAGGTCGGCAAGGACGGCGAGCTCAGTTGCACAACCGGCGCCCGTGAAGTGCATAACCCCGAGATACGCGCCATCCTGACGGGCACGGCGGAATCGTGCCGCGCTTCGGTGATGGAGTTGCAGGCACTGGTGACATCGCTGGGCGCGGAGCCGCGGGATCGCGGCAGCATGGGCGGCACGCTGCATCGCGGCTGGATGGAAGTGTTGCACGTGATCGCGCCGCACAACGACGATGCGGTGCTGCAACTCTGCGAACGCGATGAGGAAACGGCGAAACGGGAATACCAGTCAGCGCTGATGAAGGACATGCCACCCGAGATCCGCGCGGTGGTGCAGCGCCAGTACGAGGGCATCCAGTGGCATCACGATCGCATCCACGCCATGCGCGGGATGCAGATTCATTGAGGCTTCGATACGTTGATCGCTTGCCATCCTCTGCGATAAGCAGCCAAGACCGGCTGCCTGACCAACGCCAGGAAGACGCCTGATGGACGCCTGATGGACGCCTACCAGACGAACGGCACCAGCCGGTACCTCACCCGGGCCGCATAGGCCGCGTAGCCCGCAAGGCCGCGGTGCAGCTCGCGGTCTTCCATTGCCGTGCGAAACACAATGGCGCCAACGAGCACCAGCGATGCGGCAACGCCCCACCAGGAGCCGAGCATCAGCGCATTGGCCGGCAGGAACACCAGCATGGTGGCGTAGAGCGGGTGGCGGACCACGGCGTAGGGGCCGCTCGACACCACCCGGTGCCCGCGCTCGGCCTGGATCCTGACCACGGCCGCGAGAAAGGTGTTTTCATGGAACACGCGATCGACCGCGACGTATGACAGCACCAGCAGCACCGCGCCCAGGCACTGCAGCCAGAGCGGCATCGCGGACCAGTGAAAGCGCACCGCATCCAGGCCCATCAGCACCATCCAGGCAATCCACGCCACCACCACGCACGGCAGCAGAATCTTGTCCCAGAACGGCTGGCCAGGTTGCAGCGGCATTTTCATGCGCTCGGCGAGCAGCGCCGGATCGTGCCGCGCCAGGCGCAGCGTAATCCAGTAGCCGCCGCCAAAAAACAGGATGAGATAGGCCCAGGCTGCCGGCCAGGCCAGCGTGCCCGCGGCGCCAAACAGCAAGGCCGCAAAAAGCAGGCCCTCCGCCGCTAGCGTGATTCCGACCTTGAAACCCATGGCGCCTGCCTCCTTGCCGCCGAACCGGTAGCCGCGCGTTCGTCATGCCAACACGTTAGCACGCGCTTGGTTAGCACACTTGGTATGCCGGCGCACAGAGCGCGGGCGCGAGGCGGGCTAGATTCATGCCGCATGCCCATCGGCCGCGCGCGGCCACCGCGACGCCGCAGAGCGTCCTGGCGAGGCGGCAAGCGGAGGAGTCGTGGCGGAGCATCGCGCCTCCCGGCACTTTGAGTGGGGTAATGAACAATGAGCCGTCGCGTTCTAGAGCTGACCGGGCTTCGCTGTGTCGCGGTAATGCTGGTGGTCATCAGCCATGCGGAACACATGGCCAAGGGGGGGTACACGGGATTCCTCGCGCCACTGCGGTATTTCGCGAACGGCGGCGTCGGCGTGTTCATCTCGTTCGTGCTGAGCGGCTTCCTGATTACGGAGTTGCTGCAGGCCGAGTGGCGGGCCTGCGGCTCCATCAAGCTGATGCGCTTCTATGGCCGCCGCGCGCTGCGCATCTGGCCGGCTTTCTATGTCTATCTCATCGCCCTGGGCCTGTTTGGCATCGCCGGGCTGATCGACGTCGACGCGCGGCAGATCCTGTTTGCGGCGGTGCACCTCTGGAATTACTCGGAGATGCTTGGCCTGGGCAACGTCAACATGGCGCATCCCGTCGGCGCATGGCTGCTCGGCCATTTCTGGACGCTGGCGCTGGACGAGCAGTTCTACTGGCTGTGGCCGCCGATCCTGGTCGTGCTGCTGCGCGGCAAGGATCCGCGGTGGTTGTTGCTGGTGATCTTGCTGATGCCGCTGGTCAGGGTGCTTTGCTATTTCGCGACGCCTTCGTTGCGCGGGCAACTGGGGTTGATGCTGCACACGGGCGTGGACCCGGTGCTGATGGGCTGCTATATCGCGCTGGACCGCGAGCGCCTGAAGACAGCGCTGAACGCGCGCTTCGCCGGCACGTTCGCGCTCCCGGCGCTGATTCTGGTACTGCTGCTTGGCCTGCCGCTCGTCGGCATCCTGGCCGGCGGCATCTGGACGGCGACCTATGGCCCGGTGGCGCTGGCGGCGGCGGTCGGCCTGCTGATCCTTGCCGTGGTGGAGCGGCCGGAGCTGTGGATATCGCGCCTGCTCAGGAGCAAGGCCTTTGTGTTCATCGGCACGATCTCGTTCAGCTTGTACGTGTGGCAGCAGTTGTTTACCAGCGCGGCATCGCCGCTGGCGCTGCGCTTCCCCTATTGCATCCTGGAGGCGCTGGCGGCCGCGGCGCTGAGCTACACGCTGGTCGAAGCGCCTTTCCTGCGGCTCAGAAGCTGGCTCAGCAAGCGGGCGCAGGCGGCAACCCTGGCGGCGGCGGGCGAGGAGGGCAGCGCGCTTGCGCGCAGCGGCGAAGCCGAACCGCTCCAGGACTTGCCGCAACAAGCCTTGTGAGCGGGCGTTGCGCCGCGCTGGCCTGTGTTGGCTGCCACACCAACGCGGACCAGGCCGCGCGGTACTTTGTGAAATTGCACCACGGCAGTCCGGAGGGCCCGCCCGCGCGGGGCGTGCCCATCCCAGGCAGGGAGTCAACATGAACCGAGACGGTACCCACGTTTCCGCGCTCGACGGTGTGCGGGGCCTGGCGGTCCTGATCGTCATGCTCTATCACTTTGCCCACGTGGGCCTGGTGTCGGACCTGCCGCTTGACCGGGTGTTCTACCAGCTGTCGATGACGGGATGGATCGGCGTGGATATCTTCTTTGCGCTGTCGGGATTCCTGATCACGGGCATCCTGCTGCGTACCAAGGGCGCGCCCAATTACCTGCGCGCCTTCTACGGGCGCCGCGTGCTGCGCATCTTTCCGCTGTACTACGTCTACCTGGCCGTGCTGTTCCTGCTGCTGTTCCCGCTGATCTCGCACCGGGTCGGCGACAGCGAGCAGGCCAAGCTGGAGGCGGTGCAGGCCAGCTGGCCGTGGTTCTTGCTGTACCTGTCCAACCTCAAGCAGGCACTGACCGGCACGTTCTTTGGCGCGGGCGCTGGGCATTTGTGGTCGCTTGCCATCGAGGAGCAGTTCTACGCCGTGTGGCCGTTGCTGGTGCTGCTGCTGCCGTTGGCCGCCATGCGCCGGCTGTGCTTCGTGCTGCTGGCGGGTACGCTGGCGGTGCGCGTCGGCATGGCCATGCTTTGCGCTTCAAGCCCTGGCTGGTGAAGGCGGCGCCGTTGGCGCTGCTGGTGCTGGTCGGCTGCCTCGCGGCCATGGGTTCGCGGCTGGAATCCAGCCCGCTGATCTATACCGTGGGCTTCTCGGTCGTTGCCGTGGTGGCGGTGGGCCTGGTCTACGCCGCCTGCGCCACGGACCGGCACGCCGTGTTCAGCAACCGGTACCTGGTGTTCCTGGGCAAGTACAGCTATGCGCTTTACGTGTTCCACCCGATCATCCGCGTGGCGGCGGCCAGGGCGTTCGGCGAGCCACGCCTGCTGTTCGGCAGCCAGATCCCGTGGCAACTGGGCTTTTCGGCGGCGTGCCTGTGCGCCTCCATCGCGGCGGCCTTGCTGAGCTGGCACCTGATCGAAAAACGCTTCCTGGCGCTGAAGGATGCGCTATTCCCCACCCGGGTTCCCACCCCGGCACCGCCCCCGCCAGCGGCCGCCTTGCCGCCTCGGGACGCCTTTGGCGCCGACCCCGCCAGGCGGGGACGCCCCATCATCTAGGAATGCCGATCCGCGGCGGCGGCGGCCTGGCCTTGCCGGGCCGCGTGCCCGCCGATGAATCGCATGCGGGCACGGGCAACCGCTACAATGGGCCGTTTCAGCGAACGAGCCCCTGCCATGACCGATCATCCCCGCTTTACCCTCAATCGCTCGCTCGTCGTATTGGTGCCGCAGCAGCCTTTCTTCGAATGGATCATGGCCGTGGATATCGACCCGGTAGCCACGCTGACCCTTGAGCATGTGCGCGAGGACCAGAGCGTGTTCCTGGTGCCGGACGATGTCTCGACCACGCCGGAAGCGCTGCAGTGGGTGGAACAGCGCTGGCGCGCCTTCTTCGAATTCATGCTGGGGGAGTGGTTCGACGAAAGCTTGTGGCCGCAAACGCTGACGCTGCAGCAGTTCCGTGAGTGGTTTACCGTGCAGCACCACTCGATGGTGTTCGACATGGCGCCGGACACCCCGGTCGAGCATGAGGACTGGGAAGAGGACGAAGACGACGACGACGAAACCGGGCTGCGGCACCTTCACTGATCGCTGCTCGCCGATCGCGGCATGATGCGAGGCGGCCCGGCAGCCCCGTGACAAGCCAGCCTTACGCCACGCCACGCTACGCCACGCCACTCGCCATGAAGTGCTTGCGCATGCCCACCTGCATCTCCACACCGCACCCCGCCCAGGCTGTGGACAAGTCTGTGGAGAAGACCGAACAACCCTGTGGGCAAAGCTGTGGGCAACTTTTTTGGCGAGCCCCTCCCGAGCGCCTGAACTGGCACCGCCAGGCCTTGCCACAGGCGGGCTGGCCGCCCGGCCGAGCGTGCCGCACGCAGCGCCGCGCGCGCGATGCGCGCGGCCGGTGCCTGCCAGCGCAATGGCCAATTTCTATTGCAGGAAACCCCGGATGTTGAACCGTACCCAGCAAATCCTTATCGGCGTTGTCGCCCTTGCCGTCCTTGGCATGTTGTGGCTCACCGGCAACCACGAAGCGCAGCAGGAAGAGCCGGCCCCCGAGCCGGTCACGGCAGCGTCCGCCGCGGTGCCTGAGCCAAATGCCGGCGCGCGCGGCGTGCCCAAGAACGGCACGCTGGACCCGATCAGCATTGACCCGAACCGCTCCACCGACATCCTGCCGCAATACCAGGCGGACACGCTCGTCGACGATTACCAGGAAAACACCGGCGCGGCCAACGACCGCTACCTGGGCAAGTATTTCATCGTGGAGGGCGTGGCCAGTGGCGTGCGGCGCGAGGGCGACGACACGGTCTTCCTGGATATCCGCTCCAATAGCCCGTCCCTGCTAGTGCGCGCCAAGCTCCTGCCGATCCAGATTTGCGGCCCCGCCGGGCGCACCTGCGAGGTCGAGGCGCGCGGCACCATGGTCCGGCGCGGACGGCGCGGCAAAGGCCTGAGGCGCCTGACGAAGACCGCCAGAAGTCCACCAGACGGGGCCAAGGCCGCCTGTGATGACGGCCGCTCTCGCCCCTCCACCGCTTTGTAGGACAACTCCCACAGCAAGATCGGCGCGCCGTCGATGATGGCGCGTTACGGCGCTGTGTATCTTTCCATCACAAGACGAACAAACGTCAACGACGCGACAAGGCCGGCAGCTCCCAGGAGCGCGGGCCGCGCTGAATATCATGATGGAAGATCTCCTCCCGGGCAGCATGGCCGCACCGCAAGCCCAGGCACTCACCAGCATCCTCGCCATCACGCGCCAGGAGTGGCACGTGAGCGGGCCCGCTTCCCTCGCCGTAGATTGCCGCCGTGCAGGCGCCAAGGGCCAGCCCGCTGGCCCATCGCACCCCAGGCCCCGCCAGCGCCGCCGCGACCAGCTCGCGCAGCGCGCCGCCCGCGCCTTCGAGGCGCAGGTGATGGCACTGCGCTGCCGCCAGGCCTTTGTGCTCTGGGGCTAACCCTGCACAGCCGACCCGAAAGCGGGTCTCCAAGGCAAGCCCCCTCTTTGGCCAGCCACGCGGACTGGCCATTTTTTGCCTTGGCGGCCAGCGCGCGCCGCCGGACCGGTTTCCCCGCTCTGTTCCACCGATTGCCGCCGCCGGGATGGCCTAAAGTTGGCGGGCGCGACTGCCGACAACACGGTTCGGCACCCTTGCAGCAGCGTTTCCAGGAACATCATGAAAAAAGCATTGCTAGCCGCCAGCCTAGGCTTGCTGGTCACCGGCTGCGCCACGTACCAGGCCGTCATCCCGGTCGACCGCGGCGACCGTATCGCCTCCATGCAGCCCGCCGACGGCACGCTGTTCTGCGTGATCGCCAACCCGGGCAGCGGTGGCAATGCCTATGCGGAATTCGTCCGCGACTCGGTGCAGCAGCGCGGCTTTGAGTTCAAGATGCTGTCGCCCGGCGCGTCGGTGGCTTCGTGCCCCTACACCGCCACGATCTACATGCAACGGCAGACATACTGGCGCGATTTCCTGAGTACGGCGGAGATCATCGTCTATATCAACGGCGAGCGCGCCGGCAAGGCGAACTACGACGCCCTGCGCAGCGCCGGCGGCATCAACCTGAGCAATCTGGTCCCGCCCGAGATGAAGATCGACGAGCTGTTCGAGCAATTGCTGCCCGGCATGCGGCCAAAGCCGTCCACGGCCGGCACGCCGGGTGCGCCGCCCGCACCCTCGGCGCCGCCGTATCCGGCCTCGCCAGCAACGCCAGCCTGAGCATCAGCCGACCAACTGCCCCAGCCGCACCACGGTCACGCCCGGGCGCAGTTGCCGCAGCGACGGCATCACCAGCACGCAATCCGGATACGGTGTGACCACCGGCTCGCCGTCGCGCCAGCCGATCACGGTGCCGGCCTCGGCGAAGGTCTCCAGCCCGGTGTAAGGGCC
Source organism: Cupriavidus basilensis OR16 (assembly GCF_000243095.1). GTDB lineage: Bacteria > Pseudomonadota > Gammaproteobacteria > Burkholderiales > Burkholderiaceae > Cupriavidus > Cupriavidus basilensis_D. Next base: position 10,102 of record NZ_AHJE01000100.1, read on the forward strand.
GGCAAAGCGGAAATCCATGCTGCTGGCGACCACGGGCTCGGTCACGCGTACCACCCGCTGCGCTGCCACGGGCAGGAGCCAGCCGGCGGGCACGTCGCCCGCATCGATCACGCCGGCATTGAGCAGGAAGCGCGCGGTGCTGTCCTGGGCCACGCCCACGGCAGCGGTTTCCCAGTGCTGGCCGCATTCGACCAGCAGTGCGTTCCTGGCGCTGGCGGGGTCGCCAAAGCCTTCGTAGTCGCGCATGCGCCGTCCTTCCGGATGGCCTTCGTCCACGATCACGTTGGCCGGCGCGCCCACCGCGCGCGACAGGGCGATGCCCTTGTCGAGCGGGCCGGAGACGATCAGCGGCAAGCTCTTCTCATGCATGGAGTGCAGATCGAGCAGCAGGTCCACGGTGTCGATGACCGGGCGCATGGCGCGCGCCCGGCGCAGCTCGGACGAGTCACGGGTGGTGTCGTCCAGCACGGCTGCCGTCCACACGCGGTTGAAATCCTGGTCGACATAGCGCGATGCGTCCGGGCGGGCGGGGTCGAAGCTGTGGTACGCGTCGACGTTGGCAAAGGCCAGCGTCAGGCGGCCGCGGCGCGGGCGCAGGCCGAGGTCCAGCAACGCCTTGACGGTGATGGCGCCGCACACTTCGTTGCCGTGGGTCAGCGCGTTGACCATCACATGCGGGCCAGGCACGCCGCTGTCGAAGGTGTGGACGTAAGCCACGCCGGCGTTGCCTGCGGCGTAGGCGGAGATATCGGGGAATTCGACTTCAACCGGGTAAGCGTCGAAGCTGGGGGCAGTGGTCGTCATGTTTTCAGGTCGGCAAGGTTGCCAGTGATGGCGGCGGAACAGCGAAAGCAGCAAAAAAAAGCGAAAGAAGCCAGGGAATCGAGGAAAGGCGGGCGGCAATCACCGGCACCGCCACTTGCGGCAAGCAAATGGTACGCCTGCCGCCGCCCCCCTTATTCGTGAATGCCCGCAGTCTGGACGATGCTCTTGTACTTCACCGTCTCGCGCTTGATAAAGCTGGCGAACTGGCCCGGGCCGCCCGGCGCCACTTCCACGCCGGCCTCGGCCAGCTTCTTCTTCACATCGGGCATGGCCAGCACGGCCTGCATCTCGGTGTTCAGGCGATCCACCACGGCGCGCGGCGTATTGGCCGGTGCCATCAGGCCAAACCACACGCCCATGTCCACGCCCTTGAGCGTGCTGCTTTCCGCCAGCGCGGGCACGTTGGGCGCCACCTGGGCGCGGTGGCCTTCGGTCACGCCGTAGGCCTTGACCCGGCCGGCCTGGATATGCGGCAGCGCCGACGACAGCACCATCACGGCGAGGTCGATCTGGCCGCCGAGCAGGTCGGTGGACATGGCGGACGCCCCCTTATAGGGCACATGGGTGATGTTGACCTTGCCTTGCTGCTTGATCAGCTCGCCGGCCAGGTTCAGCGGCGTGCCCACGCCGGACGAGGCATAGGCCAGCTTGCCCGGTTGCGCCTTGGCCAGCGCGATCAGCTCGTCGGCGTTCTTGGCCGGCAGCGCGGACTTGCCCACCAGCACCATCGGCTGGGTGCCGACAAAGGTGATCGGCGCCAGGTCGCGCTCGCCGTCGTAGCGCACGGCGGGGTTGGTGAGGCGCGCGATCGAGACCTCGCTACCCGAACCCATCAGCAGCGTGTAGCCGTCGGCGTCGGCCTTGACCACCTTGGACGCACCGATGGTGCCGCCCGCGCCACCCAGGTTCTCGATCACCACGCTCTGGCCCAGGCGCCTGCCCAGCTCCGGCGCGATGGTGCGCGCCACCAGGTCGACGCTGCCGCCCGCGGTGTAGCCCACCACCAGCGAAATCGGCTTGGTCGGCCAGCCCGAGGCGGCAGCGCCACCGGCAAGCAGGCAGAAGGATGCGGCAGCAGCCGCACGCAGCAGTTTGTTCATGGCAGGTCTCTCCGTTTCTAGATTTGCGCCGTATGCAGACAGGCAGGGTATGCAGGCATGCGGCGATCTTAGAGAGCGTGCGGCCGCAGCAACGTGCGGCTTTGGCAATGGCGCTTGCCGTTTTGGCAAGGGTGGGGAGTCAGGTGACGGGATCGGGGCCGCCGGTCGCGCCAAGGCGGTCCCGGCGGGTGGCGCTGGCCGGCTAGCTGGCCACCGCCGCATGCCAGAAGGCCTCGCCCAGCGCCCGCATGGGCGCGCGCGGGCGGTACAGCAGGATCTGCATGGCGAGGTCGGCTTCGCCGCCCACCTCCAGCCCGGCGCGCACCAGGCGGCCCGTGCGCAGGTCATCGGCGATCAGCCGGGCGGGCAGCCATGCCAGCCCCATGCGCTGGCGCACCATTTCATGCACGGACTCGGCGAAGTCGCTGACCGCGATCACGTCGAGCCGGCTAGCCAGCCCGCGCCGCGCGATCTCGCCGTTGACCATGCGGCCCAGGGTCAGCGTTGGCGCGTAGGCGATCATCGGCACCGGCGCGCGCTGGCCGCGCGCTTGCAGCTTGTACTGCGGAGCGCCGCCGTCGGCCGCCGCGCTCACGCAAACGAGGCGCTCCTCGCCCACGAGGTGGTACTGGTAGCGCGCGCCGTCCAGCGTCACCGGCTGCTCGGGCGAGTTGTAGCAAAGCAGGAAATCCGCGTCGCCTTCGGTAAAGATCGCCAGCGCGTCGTGCGTGGCAAAGGTGGAAAGCCGCGTGCGAAAGCCCGCTGCCACCTTGTCGTTGCGCAGCGCATGGCGCAGGCCGGCCAGCCACGCCGGCACCATCGAGCGCGCCAGCGTCTTGCCGGTGACGATCACCACGGTGCTGGCATCGGCGCGATGCGCGGCGCGCAGCGACATGCGTGTTTCGTCCAGCGTGCGCAGCGCGCTCTGCGCGGCCTCCAGGAATTGCCGGCCCTCATCGGTGAGGCGCACCGGGAACACGCTGCGATCGATCAGCGGCGCGCCCGCCCAGACTTCCAGCGCCTGCATGCGCCGCCCGAACGCGGGCGGCGTGACGTTGCGCAGCTCCGCCGCGCGCGCGAGGCTGCCGGCCTGGGCCAGGCACACAAAATCCTCAAGCCAGCGGATATGCATAGGGACTCGCGCCAGGGCGCGTGGAGAAGTGGAAAGGGGACAACCAAGGTAAATGCCGCCGTCCGGCGAGAGGCGCTGCGACGATTGTAGCGGTACGCGCGCGGCACGCGGCGCCTGGCATGCGACATGACACACGGCGGCGGCACGACTCGGGTAGAATTTTTGCCATGGCCCTCTTCAAGCGCGGCGCCGCGCCCACCTCCCCGTCTTCCTCCTCCGCGCAGGATGTCGCCGGCGCCGGCAATGGCGCGCCACCGGAATACACCATCGACGAGCTCGCGCGGGCGGCCGGCACCACGGTGCGCAACGTGCGCTCCTACCAGGACCGCGGCCTGATCGATCCGCCCGAGCGGCGCGGCAGGGTAGGCATCTACACCCAGGCGCACCTGGGCCGGCTACGGCTGATCAACCACCTGCTGGCGCGCGGCTACACGCTGAACAATATCCAGGAGCTGCTCAAGGCCATCGTGGAAGGGCACGACCTGCGCTCCATCCTCGGGCTGGAATCCGCCATCAGCAGCCCGTGGACGGACGAAGCGCCGCGCCACTATTCCTACCTGGCGCTGGCCAAGCTGTTCGGCCGCGCGGTATCGCGCCCCGCGCTGACCAAGGCCATCGCCCTCGGCCTGCTGGAGCCGGACGGCATGGGCTACCTCGCGCGCAGCCCGCGCACGCTCGCCGCCGGCGCCGAGATCGCGCGCGCAGGATTTGCGCTGGAAGACGTGCTCTCCATCATCGAGCACGCACGCGGGCACTTCGAAGCCGTATCGGACCGGATCGTGGCGATGGTGGTGCGCGAGCTGGATCGCTTCGGCGAAGGCAAGCTGCCGCCGCCGCAGGACGTGCCGCGGCTGGTGGATATCCTCTGGCGGATTCGCCCGCTGGCGATGGTGGCGGTAGAGGCCGAGATGATGCGGGCGCTGGAACAGTCGGCCAATAAATACCTCGGCGACCGCGTCGCGGCCATCATCGAGCACTTGCACGACGCGCCGGAAGATGGCAAGGACAAGGCGCCGAAGGGCGGGCCGGGGAAGATCACGCGCTGAGATGGGTACGCCGGGGGGGACGTCGCAGAATTGGGGGCCCGCCCACTTCTCCGGACTGCCATATTGCCCTTTTTCCTGGTTCCAATCGGCACCTACCACCCAACGCGCACGGATGCTGTGCCGATGAGCTTGCAGCCGCAGGCCGCTCGGTCACCATCGAGGGCGGTCCGAATCCCGCCCATCCTCGGGCCGGATGCTGTGACAATCTCGTTGATGCCATGCGGGCGCTTGTCCGGGTAGAACAAGGGGCAGGACACCTTATCCCCGAGCCTCGCCATCCCCTTGCCGCCAATCTTGTGATGGGCCGAACCCGTCAGCACCACGCCGCCGTGATCGGTCTCGTCGCCAACAGTGATGATCCGCCGGCTCAAGGGCTGGCCTCGCCCATCCACGTCCACAGAATCTGCGCTTCGTCCGACGGGGCAAGACCGAAGCGAATCATCGGCATCCCCTTTTGCCGGGAGATGCTGGACTTGCTCGCGACCCAATCTGCATTGCGATGGCCTGCGGGAAGCGAGGCCCGCCACATACCTGATGCAGGGGTGATCCCGCCAGAACGCACGGTCACAGGGTCGCCGGTTTGCGTTGGCGGGGCGTTGACGCGAAAGCGCACGCCAGTCAACAACTTGTCCCACAGTGCCACAGCCTCGTTGTCGGTCAACGATGCCTTATCAGCAGCACCGATGCGATTCGCGGCCACCTTGCTATACAACTTTGCACCGATGGATGATGGATGGAGGGTGGTCCGCTCCTTACCAACGGCCTCCCATTCAAAATCGTGCGTACCATCAGCGCGGCGAACCAGTGACTCTTCTCCCTGCCATATGCCCACGCTTCGCTTGCCTTCGCGCAAAGTGGTCAGCTTCGGGTAGCGCTCGCCCAGATCCGACCTTTGCCGCGCAATGGATGCCAGCAGGCCTTCCCCATTTTCGCCTTCAGCGCTGGCCAGCTTGTTGGAGTCCACGGAGAAGCTGACATCCGGCAGGCTCGGTAGTGCAATGCCTGCCCGGAGGATTTCCTGGTATGTCCCACTGCGGTCGGCGATGAAGCCGTGATCGATGCACACACCAGGATCCTTGGGGACCTCGGTATTCTCGCGAGCACGCAGACCCCATGCCAAAGGTACAAGCTCTTCGCCACCATAGAACCATTCGAATAGGTGAGATCCAGCCGCGATGAACGTGTGTTTCCGTTCATTGCCGTAGCTCTTGGCGGAGTCGCTCGGGAAGAACCGGACTTCAATACTATTTTCGGCCGGTCCTTCTCCAAAGTAGGTAATCTCCGCAGAGTCGCTTTGCTCGCGCATCTTGGATCGATAGACTTCCGCCGACTCTTTCAAGCGATTCGCGGCGCCAGCATGGGTAACGATCTTCCCCGGAAAGTCCTGCGAGCCGAATATCAGTTCGGCTTCGTCAGGCACCTCCATGACATAGCGCCCGAAGCAAACCAATTTGCTCTTGGCAAACAGTGCCTGCAGTCGCGGCGATAGTTCAACTTGATTCGGCACGCCTTTCTCCTTGTATGAATACGGCTGACAGGCCATCAGAGCGAGAACGCTCAGCAAAGCCATGGCACTGCCGCGAAGCATCATTTGTTCCACCATGGCGCCGTATTGGCGATCTTGACGATGGAATACAATGTCGACGCAAGCACCTTGTCGTCGTTGTAGCTGTTCTGGTGTTCATAGCCGGTTTGCCGGAATACCATCGTGGCCCGTACATGCGAGGCGGAAGCTTCGCTGGGGACGGTCTGGTCACCGGCGTCGATGGGCGGCTCCAGCCGCAATTGCAGCGTTTGGCGGTTCATTGCCCGAACGACAATGCGGCCTTCGCCGTCTTCGCTTTCGAAGGTCCACGAAAGCGGATCGCCAAACCTCGACAAATCCGTCGCATTCACCCGGTACGTGACCGTGCCGTAGGATTTCTGCGACGGGTCCTCGCCGTAGCTGGCGTAGGTGGTCGGGTGGTAGAGGTCTTTGATGTTCTTGTGGAACTTCTGCGTTTCAGCAATCCGCTCCAATGTGATCTTGTTTGGATCAGCACCTTCATATTTCTTGTCGGCGGGATTAACCCAATCCGGGTTCAGCAAACGCCACCAAGCCCGTGGCTCGCGGGCGTAGATGTCATAAACGGGATCACCAACCGCCACGGGCGGTGCGGGCTTCGCGGTGCCAAGCTTCTTGTGCAGGTCCAGTTCGTCGAAATAGGCTTTGAGTGGTGCGTCCGAGGCAATTGGCAGCGCCATCACCTGCCGGTACTCGCTGGTTTGCACGCGAAGCCATCCGCGCGGATAGGAGGCCGTTGGCAATAGTTCAAGCGGTCCGGAGGCGTTAGCAAAGACGGCCGTGACTTCCTTGCCTGTCTTGCCAATGACTGCACGAGCTATCGCAGCAGGAACACTGCCCTTCGCGTCATCGATGCCCGTGCGCACGCGCTTGTAGGCCGCCCCCGCCCCGATTGGGGGCTGCACGCTGTGATAGATGCCAAGGATTTTCTCGCCGATGCCTTTTCCATACTTCGGGTTCAGCATAGCTCTGGCAACCAGCCCGCCCATGGAATGGGTGACAACGATGACCTCTTCGCAGCGGCGGCCATTGGCTCGGTACATCTTGATGACTTCGTCAATGCGCGTGGCGAGCTTTCCCGCTGACACGCCATTGCTCTGCAGCCAGTTGTAGCCCATCGCGTAGACCGGATACCAGCAATTACCCACGCGCCGGAGCTCCTCTTCGGTAAGTGGATCGCCAGCGCAACCCCATTCGCGCGGATTCACCCCGAGCACGGGAATGCTCAAGGGCATCTTCCACCCCAGCGAGACATCGCCTGTCGGGGTCAGCAGTTCATTCATCCGCGCCTCCAGGAGCTTGATGACGGTCCCATAGGACTCAAACATGACCTCACTCCACCCGCGCCAGCGGGCCTTCTGCGCGGCGGTGGCTTCTTGTTTCCCCCGTTTCGCCTTCCACTGCTCTGCCGCCGGGGGCAAAGGTGCGCTCATCAGCAAGCCGATATTGGGTAACCCGTCGGGAACATTGCCGTGGCGCCTGTCGGAGTTCGCCGTTGCTTCTCCGGTCATATCGAATTTCCCGGCGTCCTCGGTAATCTGGTAACGATCGACCTCGGTTTCGTCAGGATCGAAATTCAGTTGCCTCCGCTTCGGAGGATCGTTCCGCCGGGACAGGCTGTCGAGCTTTTCGTCGGGGCGCCAGGCGCGGTTATCCTCGCGATCAAGGTCTGCCTGCCGCTTCTTGCCCATGCGAAGGTGGGTGCCCATCACGCCAGGAATAAAAATGATCGGGATGACCCAATCCGGCGGCACCGGCAAACTGATGCGGCGCTTGTCGGTCGAAGGCGTCAGCGCCACGGTGGCACCGGCGTAACCACCAATCTCTTCGCCAATCGGCAGGTGGATACGATCAGTTGCCACTTGCGGTCTCCAGAATTTGAATCATGGTGTTTTCGGCGCCTTGGCTCTGCTGTAGCTTGGTCAGGCCATCGGGGCCGGTGACGCCCTCGATCACGCTGCCGTCGGATTGCGTCAAGCGGAATCGCCGGTTCTTGGCAGGTGAACCATCCGGCAGGTGCAAGTACACCTCCTGGTCGAAATCGCTCTGCGGCAACGCAAATGCGCTGAGATCCATACCATCGGGGGGGTCAACGCTCAGATCGCTGGCATGGACCCGCTTCATGCCCTGCATGCCTTCGATGATTTGCGACGGGGTCCAGCGCTGATAGGTCTGTCCGACCTTGAACAAAATGCCCTGATCGGCTTCGAAGACAATATCGCCCAGCGCCCGGAAATGAATGTTGCGCTTGGCGGTGCCCTTGATATCTCCGTCGTGCGCCTCGAATACGATGTGGTCGGTAGCGGCCACCAGCCGCACGCCAAGGCTGTGCGCGAACAGCGCAATGCGCCGCGCCGCACTGGCGAAGAAGCCGCCGCCGGTGGTAATGGAGGTATGCTTGCCCGCGGTCACGGCAAGGTGCTCGCCGCTATGCAGGTGTGTGGACCTGGCCGTGGTCGCAGCTAGTCCCGCAGGAGAAGCCAGTATCAAATGCGGCGCCGTCAGCTCGCCGTTGACCTCGCCAGACCCACGAATTTCACTGTGCTGGCTCTTGAGCGCCTTGGCCACATCCTGCTGTTCGGTGTCCTGCGCAAGGTGATGCTGCGCCAATTGTGCAGTTGTGTCGTGAGCATGGTGCGCCTGTTCCAGCCTGGCCGCCGTTTCACCCATGTCCTTGTGGTGCGCCTTCGCGTCGGGTCGCGCCTCGGTGCTGATCAACAGGCCGTCGCCGCCGCGCACGGCACCATGGCCGTCGGTGCGCAACTCGAAGCCATCGCCGCGATGATCCCGACGGCCCCGATTGTCCTCGATGCGGGTCAGGTGGCCCAGGCTAAGCTGGGATCGTTGGTAATCCGAGGACAATTGCGACTGGATTTGCCCTTTGGTGTCATCGAACACCAGATGGTTACTGCCGCCTCCCTCGTGTTCGCGGCTGCGGATGCCGGTGAGCGCGTGCTGGTCCGGCAGTTGCCAGGGCAGCATGTTCATGCTGTTGGGCACCGAGCCCATCACGATGGGCTTGTCCGGGTCGCCACCGTCCAGGAACATCACCAGTACTTCGTTGCCAATGCGCGGGACGCTGACCTGGCCGTACTGCGAGCCTGCCCACGGCGTGGCGACGCGCACCCAGCAGGACATCTTTTTAAAGCGGTCCCACGGGAACCGGATGCGCACGCGCCCATACTCGTCCGGCCACGTAACACTATGGTCCGGGCCCACCACGGTGGCGCTCTGCGGGCCGGCGACGACCGGCCACGGAATGCTAAGGGCAGGGCGAAAGACTTCGCGGGCGGGGTGGCACTCGAACTCCACCCGGCATTGCCAGCGCTGACCCTCGCCCGAGGCTTCGGCTACGTCTTCCAGCTTGAGGCTTGTCCCGAGAACCACGTATTCGCAGTTCGCGGCTTGCTGGGGATGCCCCGTGACGTTCATCGTGCAGCCGGGTACCACGGCGCGCAGGTTCCCCGCGCCGAAGCAGCGCAGGCCGCGCGAACGGATGGCTTCCATGCGGATGCGGGCAATCATCTCGCCTTCGTCCCAGGGCCGATTGTCGGTGGCCGGCTGGGCGTGCTCGCTTGGGAAGTCGTAGACTTCCTGGTGCAGTTCGCCGCTGTTCAAGCCGGTTTCGCGCGGGTCTGAGCTGCTGGCCGTCAGGTCACCACGGGGCTGGGTGAAGCTATAGGCGTTGGTCGTGTACTTGCCGGCCACCACGGCATCGATGACCGAGAAGGTATCGAGATACTCCTGATCGACCTTGACGCCCGGTGGGTGGATTTCCAGAACCTGATAGGCCTCGCTTGGCACGGTTCGGTAGCCGCCGACGTGATCGGCCAGCACCAGGCGATGCTTGCCCTCGGAGTGCTCGAAAAACCACGATAGTCCCCAGTGCTGCATCAGCCGGGCGACAAAGGTGTAGTCGCTCTCGTCGCACTGGGTGCGATAGACCCGCCTGGGATACTTGGCAGTGTCGAACCGCCGCTCGACCGGAAAAGGATAGGCGGACAGGACTTCCTCGATGATCTCGATATCGGTGCGGTTCTCGAAGACGCGGCTGTTCCTGTTCTGCGAAGCAATCCACAGCCACGGGCGCAGCGTCAGTCCATAGACGAAGTGCCGCCCCTCGGCGCGCAGGAACCGGGCGCAATCCACAATGCCGCTGATCTCGCGGGTACCGGCGCCGATGCCACCGGCCAGACCGGTGCCCATGCCATCCAACTGGATATGCACGGTCAGCTCGCGCCCATTCATCTCGCGTAGGTCGAAATTGCCCTCCGGGCCGCAGAAGTTGTAATTCTTGTCCTGCGTCTTGAGTTCGATCTCATATTCGTACAGGTCGCACAGGGCCTCCCGACCCTCCAACCGAACGAGAGTGAAAACAGACTGTCCATATAGCTCCGGCAATGCTGGCCCGGAAACGGTGACGGTACGAGAGGAAAACGGCAAGCGATTACCCATGCGAAAGCGCTCCTGGAAATTGGACTTCCCTGACAGCGAGGACAAGCCACTTGACGTTTTGCGGCATGACCGTTGCGGCGCTCATCCTGTGACCGTGAAACGACTCACTAGTATGCTGATGTGACGAGTGCAGGAAAGCAATCAGACGAATCCGAAAGATGAGGCGAAACGGCTGATTACAGTGGATGTTCTTCAGATCAGTATTGCTGAGCAGTCAGGAATTTAGGCAACAAATCCGCAAGCCGGCGGAGTTCGGTAGGGCCGGGGTTGTCATGAAGCGAGATGGACGGAAAATGGACCACCGCACGCTGGAAGCCATCCGCAAGATGGCGACGGTGGCGATAGAAGCTGAAATGATGCGAGCGCTGGAACAGTCGGCCAATAAATACCTCGGCGACCGCGTGGCGGCCATCATCGAGCACTTGCACGACGCGCCGGAAGATGGCGGCCGGGGCAATGCGCCGACGGGTGGGCCGGGCAAGGCCAAGCGCTGATACAGGTACGCGCCCGCTCTCGCCCGCGCATGCGGGAGAAAGCGGGAGAGCGCGAGCCAGCAAGCTACAGCGCCACCATCTGGAAATCGCCCTTGCGCATGCCGCAATCGGGGCAGCTCCAGTCCTCCGGCACGGCGCTCCATGCCGTGCCGGGCGCGATGCCATGCTCCGGCATGCCGGCGGCTTCGTCGTAGACCAGCCCGCAAATCTCACACTGCCAGGCCTTCATGCCGCGGCCCTCACCGAAGGCGCCCGGCTGGATACGCCGGCCCGCGCCGAAGTGGCCTCGATCTGCGCGATCAGCGGCTCGATGCGCGCCAGCTGCGCCCGGTTGTCGTGATCCCACGGATGGAACCCGGGCCGGAAATAATCGAACCACTCCGGAATCATCTTGCGCAGCACGCCAGGCTTGCCCCACAGGAAACGCAGCACGCCGCCAAAGCCGCCGAGCTTGTTGCGGCACTCGCGATCCGCCATCACCAGCCGGATGTGGAACACGAACACCATGGCCCAGAACGTCAGCGTAGTGGTGAGCATGGTGAAGGTGCGCAACAGGTAGCGATACGGCCCCGGCTTCATCACGGCATTCCACACGTCGTAGGCCACCGCCTTGTGCTCGGTTTCTTCCAGCGCGTGCCAGATCCACACCTGGTGATAGCCAGACTCGGAGCCGCCCATCTGGTCCGGGTCCGCCAGCAGCCCGCCGGCAAGCATCGCGGTGTAATGCTCGAGCGCGATGGTGTGCGCGAGCTGCCATGACCTGGGCAGTATCTTGCGCAACACGTTGAGCAGCTTGCCCACGAACCGGTCGAGCGGCTCGGCGGGCAGGCCCGCATCCGTCATCAGCCGGTTGTAGAGAATATGCTCGCGCGTGTGCATGGCTTCCTGGCCGATAAAACCCGCGATGGCGCGCTTGAGTTCCGGGTCGGCCACGTCGTCGCGATAGGCGCGCACGCTGTCCATGAAGAAGCGTTCGCCCGCCGGGAAGAAGATCGAGAGCGCGTTGACGAAGTGGGTGACATGGCGGCCCCGCACGTGCCAGTCGCTGATGCGGCTGGCAGGCAAGTGGGGATGCACATCGCGTCGGACTGGCATCATGATGAGTACTCCTGTCGATTCGTGGAATGCGTCGGGTGCATCGGGTGCTTCGGGTGCGCCGGGTGCTTCGGCGGTAGGTCTCAGCGCCCGTCGAGAAAAGGCAGCAGGTCCGCCGCCACGCGTTGCGGATCCTCTTCCATCGGGATATGGCCAAGGCCCGCGTAGCGCTGTAGCCGCGCGCCCGGGATGCGCTCGGCAAAGGCTTGCGCATGCGCCGGCGGGATCCAGCGATCCCGGTCGCCCCACAGCACCAGCGTGGGCGAGCGGATGCCATTGAGCGCTTGCGTGTCCAGCGCATCGAAATCCAGCTTGGGCACCATGCGGCCGACGGCTTCGCGGCTGCCCTCGGCGTAGAAGAAATCGACATAGCGGCGGAAGGTGCCCTCGTCCACGCGCGAGGCATCGCCGTAGACATCGCGCGTGGCGGCGCGGATCACAAACTCCGGCAGCAGCCACGGCGCTGACCAGCGCACCAGCGCGTGGTTGAACAATGCGATATAGAGCGGCAGCTTCATCGGGAAGCCGGCGGCATCGATCAGCACCATCTTGTCGACGCGCCCGGGATGGCGCACGGCCATGTCCCACGCGATCAGGCCGCCCAGCGAGTTGCCGATGACGCTGGCGCGCTGCAGGTGGATGGCGTCGCAAAAGGCGTCGATAAAGTGGCGGTACGCTTCGACATCCATGGTGAGGATGCGCCCGCGCGCATCGCGCAACGGCCCGGTCAGGCCGAACGGCGGCAGGTCCACGCGCAGCACGCGATAGCGTTGCGCGAGCGCCGGCAGCACGCCTTGCCAGGTATGCAGCGAGGCGCCGAAGCCGTGGATCAGCAGCAGCGGCTCGCCGCCGGGCACGCCTTCATCGGTGTAATGCACCAGCGCGCCCATTACCTGCACCCAGCGCGAAGCGGGCAGCGCATGGCGCCTGGCGAGCGTTTCACGCGACAGGCTGAACAGCCCCATACGGCCCTGGCCGAGCCAGCGCGTGAGCGCGCCGGGTGGCTGCGAGAGGCGGCTATCCGCCGGCATGGCGGCGCGGTTCATGGTGCGTCCGCGCCGTTGCCGCTGGCCTTGGCCGGCAGCGTGCCCGGCGCGTCGGCGGCGGGCTGGCCGAGCGGGCCCTTGCGGCGCGCGTCGAACACCACCAGCTTCTGGTAGGCCGCGGGCAGCAGCCGCGCCATCATGTCGGCGGCAACCGCATCCGGCCCGATCAGCACGCGGCGGCGGTTGTGGCGCACGCCGTTGAGGATCACGCGCGCGGCCTTGTCCGCCGTGGTGATGAAATACTTCTCGAACTCGTCGCGGCCTTGCTGCTCGTCGTGCACCAGGAAGCCGGTGACATTCGCGGAGATACGGCTGGCCTGCGCAATATTGGTCTTGATGCCGCCCGGGTGCACGCAGGTCGCGGACACGCCGCAGTCCTGCATGTCGAGCTCCTGGCGCAAGGATTCCGTGAAGCCGCGCACCGCATACTTGCTCGCGTTGTAGCCGCTCATGCCGGGCTGCGCGAAGATGCCGAAGATGCTTGATGTATTGATCACGTGGCCTTCGCCGCTGGCTTTGAGGTAGGGCAGGAACGCCTTGGTGCCATGCACCACGCCCCAGAAATTGATGCCCATGATCCATTCGAGATCGTCGTAGCTCATGCCCTCGATGGTGCTCGACAACGCTACGCCGGCATTGTTGAAAATCAGGTTGATGCGCCCGTGCGTGCGCGCGGCCTGCTCGGCCCAGGCGTACATCGCGGCGCGGTCGGACACGTCCACGCAGTGCTGCGTGAAGACCAGGCCCGGCGCCGCGCGCATGACCTCGGCCGCCGTCTGCGCGAGGCCCTTTTCATTGCGGTCCGACAGCGCCAGCTGGCAGCCTTCGCGCGCCAGCGCGAGGGCTAGCGAGCGGCCCATGCCGGAGCCTGCGCCGGTAATGGCGGCCACCTTGTTCTTGAAATCCTTCATGCCGTGTCTCCTCGGTGTTCTTATGGTCTTGCTCGCAGCCGGGCACGCAACGCGCTCACGCCTCGATGGACCGGCTGGCTTCGTTGGCTTCGCGGGGTGCGAGCGCGTAGCGCGTCAGCGGACGGATCTCGTAGTCGGCCATCCGGAAGCGCGCCGTGGCGCGGCGGAACTGCCAGGTGAATCCGGGCCACAGCGTGGTGTTCTTGCCGGTCTTCGGGTCGAGGTACCAGCTCACGCAGCCGCCCTCGGACCACACGGCGCCCGCCAGCTTGCGCTGCAGCGCGGCGTTGTAGTCCCGCTGCGCGCTCGGGCGTACGTCGATGGCCTGCACGCGCTGCCGGCCCATGGCCTTGAGCGCGCCGAGGATGTAGTTCACCTGCGACTCGATCATGAACACCATCGAGCTATGCCCCAGGCCGGTATTCGGCCCCACCACCAGGAACAGGTTGGGAAAGCCAGCCACGGTGGTGCCCAGGTACGCCTCGGCGCCATCGCGCCAGGCGTCGAGCAGGTCGGCGCCGCGCTGGCCAAGGATGGCGCCGCGCGGAATCGGGTCGGTGGCGTGAAAGCCGGTGCCGAAGATGATGCAGTCGGCTTTGCGGCGGGTGCCGTCGCGCATCACGATGGCGTCCTCCTCCACGTGGTCGATGCCGTGCGTCACCACATCCACATTGGCGCGCGCCAGCGCGGGGTAGTAGTCGTTGGAGATCAGCACGCGCTTGCAGCCGATGGTGTAGTCCGGCGTGACGGCGGCACGCAGCGCGGGATCGGCGATCTGCCGCTTGATATGGCGGCGCGCGATGCGCTGCACCACCGTCATCAGCTTGGGATGCACCACGAAGCCAAGCACGCGCGACTCCAGTGCCCAGTAGATGCCGGTGCGCATCAGCTTTTGCGCGAACGGCAGGCGGCGGAACAGCCCGCGCTCGATGGCAGACACCTCGCGATCGGGCTTGGGCATGATCCACGGCGGCGTGCGCTGGAACAGGTCCAGGTGCGCCACCTGCGCAGCGATCTGCGGCACGAACTGGATGGCGCTGGCACCGGTGCCGATCACCGCCACGCGCTTGCCCGCCAGCGCGTAGCCATGGTTCCAGTGCTGCGAGTGAAACGCCTCGCCGCGAAAGCGCTCCAGGCCCGGGATATTGGGATAGGCCGGCCGGCTCAGGCCGCCCATGCCGGACACCAGCACGCGTGCCCGCACGCGCTTGCCGTCGGCCATGTCGAGCTGCCACGCGCCGCTGGCGTCGTCCCAGGCGGCGCGGCGCAGTTCGTGGTTCAGGCGCAGGTGGGGGCGCAAGCGGAACTGGTCGGTGCAGCGTTCCAGGTAAGCGCGGATCTCGGGCTGCGGCGAAAACATGCGCGACCAATCGGGATTGGGCGCGAAGGAGAACGAGTACAGGTGCGACTGCACATCGCAGGCGCAGCCCGGATAGTGGTTGTCGCGCCACGTGCCCCCCACCGCGCCGGCCTTCTCGAACAGCGCGAAGTTATGCAGGCCCGCCTGCTTGAGGCGGATCGCCATGCCCAGGCCCGCGAAGCCGGTGCCGATGATGGCGATATCGCAATACTCGGTGGGGCCGGAGCCCTTGGCCGAGGGCTTGGCTGTGGATAACTCCGGGGGCAGGTCCGCTGGCGCGTTCATAAGCTGTCTCTCGTGCCGCTGGCGTGTACGACGGGATGCCGTAGTGCGCCGCAACATCGTTGATTGTGACATTGATGGATGTCATCGTAGGCACGCCAGCGCCCGGGGTCAATATTCAGTTTTGAATCGCCACTCTAATTTTTAGCGGATTTTAGTGGTGTTTTGAGCGCATGAAACGGGTAAAAAGCGTGTTTTCCCGCACTGGCGGGCGCATCCACCGCTGCGTTTGAAACCAGCCTCGATCCGCCGAACATGGCCGAAAGACGACGGTTGTTATCCCGGCGCGCGGCCGAGCAACCGCTTGCGCCACGCATTCGGGGTTTCTTGCGTCCAGCGTTTGAACGCATGGCTGAACGCGCTCTGCTCGGAAAAGCCGAGCAGCATGGCCAACTGGGCGAGGCTGATGGCGGGGTCCGCGAGGTAGTGCTCGGCCTGCGCGCGGCGCACCCCGTCGACCAGCGCGGAGTAGGTCAGCCCCTGGGCCTGCAGCCGCCGTTGCAGCGTGCGCACCGGCAGGCGCAGATGCGCTGCCACCGCCGCGATCGGCACGTCGCCCCGGTGCAGCGCCGCGCTGATGAAGGCACGCGCCTGCGCGATCTCGCCGGCGCCCTCCGTCTCCAGCGCGCGCAACTGGGTCTGGGCGATGCGCGCCATCTGGGTCTGCATTTGCGCATCGGCCTGCATCGAAGGACGCGCCAGCAGCGCGGGATCGATGTGCATGGCGTGGCGGCCCGCGTTGAAGACCACCGGGCAGCCAAATACCCGGGCGTAGCCGTCGGCGTGGCCGCCGGGTGGCGGCGCATGGGGAAACTCGATGCACTCGGCAAAGAAGCCGTCGCCCAGCAGCCAGCGGCCAAAGCAGGTCCACGTGGCCATGTGCAGTTCGTGCGCGTGGCGCGACAGCGGGCCGTGCAGTGCTTCCCACGTCATCCACGCGCCCTGCGCTGTTTCATACAGGCGGGTGCGGCCGATATCGTTGGCCAGCAGTTCATAGCGGATGCCTTGCAGGATGGCCTCGCGCATGGTGGGCGTGGTCAGCACCACGTACCCCATCTCGGCGTAGTGGCGTGGCCGGAACGCCGCGCCCGCGTGCAGGCCCGCAGCGGATCGCCGGTGGCACGCTCCAGCGCATCCAGCAGCGTCAGGTAGTGCGCAACGCCGATGCGCGTGGCGGGGCCGGCCGCGCTGTCGAGCAAGGCGGGATCGAGCCCTGCGAGCACGAGCTGGTCGGCCGGCGCAATGCCGGCGGCCTCGCCGTAGTCGAGCACGGTGCGCAGATAGGGCAGCGACACGGTGCCCGGCATCTCGGCGACGTAAGCAGCGCTGGCGATGTCGGTGATAGCAGCGGCGGGGAGCGCCGCGTTGGCGCGTGGCATCAATTCACCTGTCATGCGGGATCAAGACCGGGGCCCGATCTTTATCCAAACTGCGGCGAGCGTCAATCCGCAATATCGGCAACGCGCATCGGAAGACACGCGCGATGCATCCAGGCAGACGGATAAGCGCAAGACAGGAGACACACCATGCACACCCCAGCCACCGAGCCGAGCGCGTACGCGCTGTCGCGGCGCGGCTTTCTCAAGATCGGCTTTGGCCTGAGCGCCGCGCTTGCCTGCGCCGGCCTGGTCCCGGCATTGTCCGGCTGCTCGCCCGCACAGAAGCCACCCGCCACCGGCATGCAGTTTCTGCGCGATGGCGACGTGGCGTTGTTTACCGCGCTGCTGCCCGCGGTCGTCGCAGAGCTGGCCGAGCGCGAGCGTGGCGCGCGTGAACTGCAACTCGGCCAGGCCGTGCGCAACGTCGACGCCACCTGCGCCGCGATGGACGCCAACGCGCGCGCGGAGTTGCGCAAGCTGCTTGACCTGCTCGCCATCGGGCCGCTGCGCTGGGCACTCGCGGGCGTGGGCCAGGACTGGAAGGACACCGACACGCAGCAGGCGCGCCGCTTTCTCGCGCGCTGGCGCGCAAGCCGCTTCGCCACCTTGAATGCCGGCGCCGTGGTGCTGGTCAAGCTCAGCAGCGTGGGCTACTACCTGCTGCCGGCAGCATGGGCGGGCAGCGGTTATCCCGGCCCCAATCCGGCGGTCTTTCGTGCGCTGCACGCCTGAAATCCAATACGCGAGTACCTCATGGCCTTACCCGATATCTACAGTGCCGGCATCGCCGCCGGCTGGAACGTGGTGGACGGCGCCGCGCTCACCGCGCCGCTTTCGCTCGACGCCGACGTGGTCATTGTCGGCAGCGGCGCAGGCGGCGGCGTAGCCGCGGAGA
The DNA here is from genome assembly GCF_000243095.1 of Cupriavidus basilensis OR16. Taxonomy (GTDB): domain Bacteria; phylum Pseudomonadota; class Gammaproteobacteria; order Burkholderiales; family Burkholderiaceae; genus Cupriavidus; species Cupriavidus basilensis_D. The sequence continues at coordinate 27,686 of NZ_AHJE01000100.1, forward strand.
TCCTCGCCGACGCCGGCTTGCGCGTGGTGCTGGTGGAGGAGGGCGCGCTGCGCACTTCCGACAGCTTCAAGGACATGGACGAGGGCCGCGCCTATCGCGAGCTGTATCAGGAGGGCGCGGCGCGGGCCACCTCCGATGGCGCCATCGCCATCCTGCAAGGACGCTCGGTTGGCGGCAGCACGACGGTGAACTGGTCGTCGAGTTTTCGCACGCCGAAGGAAACGCTGGCGCACTGGGCCACGCACCACGCGGTGAGCGGCCACAGCGCCGCGGACATGGCGCCGTGGTTCGAGCGCATGGAGGCACGGCTGTCGGTGGCGCCATGGGGCATGCCGCCGAACAACAACAATGCGGTGCTCAAGCGCGGCTGCGACAAGCTGGGCTGGGAGTCGCACGTGATCCCGCGCAATGTGAAAGGCTGCTGGAACTCCGGCTACTGCGGGCTGGGCTGCCCTGTCAACGCCAAGCAATCAATGCTGGTCTCGACCATTCCCGCCGCGCTGGCCAAGGGCGCCACACTGGTCCACCGCGTGCGGGTGCGCGCGCTGGAGCATGACGGCAAGGCGGTCACCACGCTGGCCGGCGAAGCGCTGGGTGCCGATGGCCGCACGCCTTTGGGCATCGCGGTGACAGTGCGCGCACGGCACTACGTGGCGGCAGGCGGCGCCATCAATACGCCGGCGCTGCTGCTGCGCTCGCGCGTGCCGGACCCGTATCAGCGCGTTGGCGTGCGCACCTTTATCCATCCGGTCAACCTGAGCGTGGCGGTGATGCCCGAGCAGGTCGATCCCTACTACGGCGCGCCGCAGTCGATCGCCTCCGATCACTTCCAGTGGAAGGATGGCGCCACCGGCCCGATGGGCTACAAGCTGGAGGTGCCGCCCTTGTTCCCTGGCATCAGCGCGGGCGTGTTCAACCAGGTGGGCGAGGCGCTGCGCGCCGACATGGCCGCGCTGCCGCATACCAACGCCATGCTGGCGCTGCTGCGCGATGGCTTCGTTGCGCAGAGCGAAGGCGGGCGCGTGCGTATTGCCGACGATGGCAGCCCGGTGCTGGACTATGACCTGAGCGACTACGTCTGGGACGGCATGCGACGCGCCTGGCTGAGCATGGCCGAGGCCCAGTTCGCAGCCGGCGCGCTGCGCGTGCGCCCGGCCCACCTGGACGCGCCGTACTACGACAGCTGGGCGCAAGCCCGCCAGGGCATCGCCACGCTGCCGCTAGCCAAGTTCCGCGCGGCGCTGTTCACCGCGCACCTGATGGGCGGCTGCGCCATGAGCGACCAGCCGCAGGGCGGGGTGGTCGACAGCCATGGCCGCCATCACCAGCTGGCCAACCTGTCGGTGCTGGACGGTTCCGTGTTTCCGACGAGCATAGGGGCGAATCCGCAATTGTCTGTGTTCGCACTCAGCGCGCAGAATGCCCAAGCGCTGGCGGCGCGGCTGGCCGGATGAGCGCGGCCCGTCAATCCGCGCGGCTACGGGCCTTGGCCCGCAAGGACTCGCCCCCCTTAAGCAGGGAAGCAAAGTCCCGCATGGCGTGCGTGCCATGCGGGCACAATCGAATCGGATTAGAGGCATCGCTCCAAAATTACACTTGTGAAACGCCCGCAGCGCTAGCTAGGCTCCGTACAACTGTTTCAAGCATCCGTTTGCCGTCAGAGCAAGGAGCTGTTGCAGTGCGTGGAATTTTGCTGGGGTTGCACGGCATGACCATGAGAGAGACGCCCCCTATGAAGACCGGAAGAGGCTCCGCTGGAGACACCAAGGCCCGCATTCTCGACGCCACCGAGCGCTTGTTCATCGAGGTTGGCTATGAAGGCACCTCGCTAAGGCAAGTGACATCGCGCGCGATCGTCAACCTGGCCGCTGTCAATTACCATTTCCGCAGTAAAGAGATCATGATGCAGGCGGTCCTGGGCCGCCGGCTCGACCCGCTCAACACGCGCCGCCTGGCACTGCTCGATGCCTGCGAGGCACGCTGGCCGGGGGCCCAGATACGCTGTGAACACGTGATGGGTGCGCTCTTCGTGCCCGCGCTGCAAATGGCGCGCGAGCCCGAAGCGGGCGGCCCGTCGTTCCTGCGGCTGCTCGGGCGCGTGTATTCCGATACCTCGCCATTTATCCAGTCCTATCTGCTTGGCCACTACGCGCCGGTGTTCGGCCGCTTCTCCGACGCCTTCGCCCGCGCGCTGCCCGAGATCCCGCCGCAAGAACTGGGCTGGCGCCTGAACTTCGCGCTCAAGCCGCTGGCCGGTGTGCTGGCCGGCGATGAGCTTGGCAATTTGCTGCCGGCCTTCACGCAAGGCAAGGACCTTAGCGACGCGCACGTGCTCGCGCAGTTGAGCGCGATGGTGGTGGCTGCGCTCAAGGCACCCGTGCCCGCCAGCCAGCAGCTGTGCGCGCTGCAGGATGTGTTCCAGATCGGCGAGACCCAGCACGCTGAAAAGCATGCCAGGCAAGCCGCGCTGACCGCCCTCGTGGCGGAACAGGCGCAACGCGCCGACACCCTATCCGTTGCCGCGCGCAAGACACGCCGCGCGGCACGCAACGAGGGCACGACGCGTGCCGCCGTCACCAGCATGGCGGTGCGTGGCGCGCGCGAGCACCCCATCGTCTTCCCGAGCAATCCGCTCGACGACTGGATGCGTACCCGCTCCAGAACCTAGCGGCGCGGCAGTGCCGGTCAACCGCCGGCGCACGCCCTGCCGCCTCCAGGAACCCGAGTTGCGAGAGCCCCGCTTGAGCCAGGCATCCGGCCGTCCCTAGCCCGGCGTTTCCGCAGCGATCCGCACTCAGGCATTCCGTTCTCAACGACAACACGCGTGCGTGAAGCGCACGCGGTGGACCGCTGTCGCCCGCGTTTTCGCGCAAGCCAGCACCACAACAGGAGACCCACATCGTGAAAGCCCTGTATTCCCATGCGCCGAGCGCACCCGTATCCGCATTGAGAAAGCCATTGCCCTTGTCGCGCAACTTTGCGGCCGCCGCCGCATTCGCATTCGCGATGGCCTTGCCGGCACTCGCACAGGCGCAGCCGCAGGCGAGCGCCGGTTCCGGCACCGCCTTCGATGGGCTCGGCGCCCAGCAACAGGCCGCGCTGCTCTCCAAGCAGATCGCCAGCGGCGAGCTGGCGAAGCTGCCCGACGAGCAACTGCTTGCGGCCATCAACGCCTTGCAGCCCGAAGCCGCGCTGCTGTGGGCCAAGGCCGAGATGAACCGCTACCCCGAGTACGAGTACTGGATGAGCCGCCAGGAACGCCTCAACGGGCAATGGCAGGAGCAGCCCGCGCGCATGCTGATTCGCTACCGCCATGCGCCCCGCCAGCTTTATGCGAAGTGGTTGCCGGGCGGCAGCCAGGCCGGCCAGGAAATCATCTATGACGAGACGCAGCGCAAGGATGAGATGTACGGCCACCTCGGCGGCATGCTGGGCTTCACCTCGATGTGGATCGCGCTCGACGGCACCATCGCGCGCGCGCAGTCCAACCACACGGTGCGCGACCTGGGCTTCCAGTATGTGGTGTCGATGCTCGATCGCGATGCCAGGTCGCTGCGCGCCGCGGGGCTCACGGAGAAGTTCACCCGCGCGGAGATCGTGCAGGAGCAGGGCACGCGCATGGTTGCGCTCACCTGGGACCTGCCGGCCGGCGCGCCACGCTACTACGCCAAGCGCGTGCAGTTGATGCTGGACTTGAAGAACCCCTGGCCACGCGTGGAAGCCGCATGGGATGCCGAGGGCAACATGGTCGAGAAAATTGTCTTCGAGAAGGCGGTGCGCAAGACATTCGACGCCAGCGCCTTCGATGCGAAGAACAGCGACTACAAGTTCTGATGCGCACCTCCCATGCCCGCCAGGCAGCATCACGCGCGTTTGAATTCTCCTGCGCGGGCATCCGCGCAGCGGTTTGAACAAACGGCGCGAGCGCTTGCGCCGCCGTGGCACAGGCATCGCGCGCCATGTTTGGAACGCGCGCTCTATTGACGCTCGCTTGCCCCGGCAGCGAGAGTCGCTGCACTGAAAGGACAGTGCATTGCCGCGCAAAGCGGCGAGCAAAACAACAAGACCGATAAGAAGGAGACAAGTCATGGCCCGTCTGAATGTATGCAAAGGCCTTGCAGCGATGGCTGGCACGAGCCTCGCACTGATGCTCGCCGCATGCGGCGGCGATGGGGCGCCCAGCCCAGGCAAGGCGGATGTTGCGTCCTGCACCAGCACCAACAGTTGCCCCGCCTCGGGCCCGGCCACCACCGGCCCGGCGGCCACGCCGTTGTGCCCGGCCTCGCTCGATAACACGACGGTGTTCACCGGCGGCTCCGGCGGCGGCGAGCTCGTCAAGCTGCAGTTCGATACCAGCGCGATGACCTACAAGCTGCAGATCATCGAATCGCCGGTGCCCAAGGTCACCAACAGCGTCTATCCGACACGTGCCGGCGTGACATTCACCGGCAAGATCGCCAACCTGAAGTCGCTGCCCACGGCCGAGCAGAACCGCTGCGCGCTGGCGTTGCAGAGCGCAACGCCTTCGGACAACACCTCGCAAGCCATCATCGATCCGGCCAACCCGCCGGTGATCTTTGTCGGCAACGGCGTGGCGGGCGGCGGCATTCCCGGCGCCACCATTTCTTATCAAGGCGTGGCCGGGCTCGGCGTGATTCCATCGAAGACGTTCCCGATCTATCCGGTGCTGGCCTTCGCGCAAACCGAGACCGACTTCACCAAGGTCGCGGGCACGTACAACCTGCTGGGCTACCACCTGGTGCCATCGGGCGGCAGCCTGGGCCCCGCGGGCAACTTCCTGCCAGCCACCGCGCAGACGGTCGAGACCTTGAATGCCGACGGCACCTGCACCACCGCCAGCGGCAGCTGCCGCTCCACCGGCAACCCGTGGAAAGCCCGCACGCAAAACGACGGCGCCTTCGAAAGCGCGAACTACAGCGCCAGCAAGCAGTACCCGTACTTCTACACCTCGTCGTTTACCACCGGCAACAGCAGCAAGGCCAAGGGCATCATGGTCGTCGGCAAGCTGGGTGGCCAGCAGGTACCGCTCCTGATCCGCACCGGCTATGCGCGCATCAGCCTGGACCCGCTCGACTTCGAGATCAACGTCGACGACGAATCCGGCCTGGCCATGCTCGCGCCCACCACCAACCTCACCAACGCGCAGCTCAATGGCGGCTACGTGGGCTCGGGCAGCGACCTGGCCTACACCTCGTCGATCGTGCAGGGCAACGCAGTGGGCCTGATCGATCCGCTCACCATGAACGCCAAGGGCGGCTACCAGCTCGACCTTGCGCAGGCTAAGCCCGGCCTGGTGACCACAGTGGATAACAGCGGCACGCCCGGCGCGCTGATCTCGACCGGCCATGTGTTCGCCCACCTTGCCGGCACCGCCGGCGCCAACCCGACGTTCCGCGTGAGCGTATTCGCGAGCCCCTGATCCGGCCCCGCAGACCACGAAGAATAATCAGAGCAGCACCACGCGCGACACAGCGCTTCAGGAGACCAGCATCATGCATCAGCATCCTTTGCAGCACGAACAGGATCGGCAGCACACGCCGTGGAGAAATCATCGTGGACAGCGGGCCCTGCGCTATGGCACGGCACTGCTGGGCGCCGCGATGCTGGCCGCCTGCGGCGGCGATGGCGGAGGCGGCGGCACCGCGGCGAGCACCAGCTCCGCCCCGGCGATCCCGGTGCGGCTGTGTCCCGCGTCACTCGACTACACCACCACCTTCACCGGCGGCACCGGCTCGGGCGAGCTGGTCAAGGTGCAGATCGACACCACCAGGAAGACCTGGCAAGTGACCTTCCTCGATTCCTCGGTACCGCGCACCACGGGCACGGTGCAGCCGACCCGCAGCGACACCACCGGCGGCCAGAACGTGATGACGGGCACGCTGTCGCAGGAAACCGGCCTGCCCACCGACAAGCTCAACCAGTGCGCGTTCCAGCTCAACGGCGCAAGCCTGGACCCCAACCGCCCGGCGCGGCTGTTCGTGGGTGAGGGCGTGGCCGGCGGCACCATTCCCGGCGCGCGCATCCAGTTCAATGGGGTGCTGGGTGCGGGCGCGGTGCCGGACACCACGTTCCCGTATTTCCAGTTCATCGGCTTCGTGCAGACCGAAACCGACCTGACCAAGATCGCCGGCCAGTACAACGGCTATGGTTTTCACGAGGTGCCGTCGAAGAATTTCCAGACGGTGGCGCAGGACTACCGCATGGCGCTGGCGGCCGACGGCTCGTTCCAGGTGTGCGACAACAAGACGGGCGGCACCTGCTCGCAAAAGGGCAAGAACTTCGTGCCCCAGGCCAACGGCAGCCTGATGTCGGCCAACTACAAGGCTGAGATCGATCCGCCCACGCTCGGCGCCACGCTGGGCCGCGCCTACCTGATCGTGGGCAAGCTGCGCGGCCAGCTGGTCCCGGTGATGATCCGCGTGGGCTACGCCAACAGCTCGGTCACCAACGGTATGCCGCTGGGCGCCGACGACGAGATCGGCATCGGCATGATGGCGCCGGCCATCGCGCTCACGCAAGGCACGGTCAACGGCGAATACGTCGGCGTGGACAGCAACTTCGACTACCGCACCACCGCGCTGGTGGCAGCGGACGCCGCCATGCTCGACCCGTTCCACCCGTCGGACGCCTCGCTCGCCACGGCGCTCAAGCTGGACTTCTCGCAGCAGCAGGCCGGCGTGATCACCACGACGCGCAAGGATGGCGCGGCGGGCAGCCCCACGGGCAAGCTCATCTTCACCGGCGGCGTGTTCGGCTTCCTTGAGTCGCGCAGCGGCAGCCCTTACTTCACCATTGGCGCCTTCGTGCAATGACGGCCATGCGATCCAACTCATTCCGGGAAGACAAGATGACGATGAATGCCTTTCGTTTCGCAGGGCCATGGCTGCTCGCCGCGCTGGCCTGCCTGGGCGGCATGCCCAAAGCCCATGCACAGAAAGCCGGTGACAACGTCGTCTCCGCCGGCTGGTTCCACATCAACACCAGCGGCCAAAGCAGCCCCTTCACCACCAGCGTGATCGATGCGCCCATCAATGGCCCGCTGGGCCTGCCGTCGTCATTCACGGCGCCGGGCAGCAGCATCAGCACGTCCAATGCGGACACGCTCGGGCTGACCTTCAGCCACTTCTTCACGGACCACATCGCGCTGACGGCGGTGGGCGGCATTCCGCCCAAGTTCAAGCTTTACGGCCACGGCAACCTGATCCCGCCGGGCCCGGCCGGCGCGCTGGGGCAGCAGCCGCTGGGCGACCCCAGCCTGAACCCGATCATCACCAGCGCGCGCCAGTGGAGCCCGGCGTCGATGGTGCAGTACCACTTCTTCGAGCCTACCGCGCGCGTGCGTCCTTTCCTGGGCATCGGTGTGTCATACAACTTCTTCACCAACATCGAGCTCAACCCGGCGTTCGCCGCCTCGGTCAACAACAACCTGGGTGCAACGCTGGCCGCCGGGGCCGGCAAGCCGGGGCCGACTTCCGTGGAGGCCAAGGCGTCGAACTCGTTCGCGCCGGTGTTCAACATCGGTGGCTCCTTTGCGATCACGGACCAGTGGGGCCTGACCGCATCCGTCACCTACATCCCGCTCAAGACGACGTCGTCGATGATCATCAAGGCGTCCGACGGCACGGTGTTGTCTACCTCCAAGGCAAGCCTCAGCCCGAACCCGCTGATCATGTTTGTGGCGGCGACGTACAAGTTCTGAAGCGCTTAAGCAACGTCCCGCCGATTCGCCGAAACAGTGGACGCATGAAAGGCAGCCCCGGGGCTGCCTTTCATTTTTGCTTCTCCGGCGCCCTGGCCGCATGGATCGTCACGGTCTTGCGCACCGGGCTGGAGAGCACCAGCGATGTGGTCACCGATCCGTGGGCCGCGAGCGTGTCCACCACGTGCTCCAGGTCCGCCGGGTCGGCGATGGCGCAACGCACGATAAAGCAGTGCGCGCCGGTCACGCGATCGGCGCTCAGCACTTCGGGCATGCTCTCGAACAGCTTCACATACTTCTGGATGTAGGCGTGCGTGGTCTCGATATGGATGATCGCCTGCAGGCCGACGCCCAGCGCGCGCAGGTTCACCCGCGCGCCGTAGCCCTCGATCACGCCCGCGTCCTCCAGCTTGCGCACGCGCTCGCTCATGGCCGGCTGCGACAAGCCAATGCGCTTGCCGAGCGCTGCCAGGCTCTGCCTGGCGTCGGCCTGCAGCGCTTCCAGGATCAATCGGTCCTTCTTGTCCAGCTCCATCCCCTCCTCCTATGGCAGGCACCTGTCGTGCGCCACCGATGATTCATCGGCGCGCGGTGCCGATTTCCGATGCCTTGCCATTCATGGCGATGGCATGCCGAGATTATGCTGGAACCCAGCGCGGCCCGATTTGCGACCAGATGCGCGGCCAGACATCTTTCCGGAGGCAATATGCAACTCATCGGCATGCTCGACTCACCATATGTGCGCCGCGTGGCCATCTCGCTGCGGCTGCTGGACCTGCCGTTCGAGCATCAGGCAGTCTCGGTGTTCAGCACGTTCGATCAATTCCGCGCGATCAATCCCGTGGTGAAGGCGCCCACCCTGGTGTGCGACAACGGCGTGGTGCTGATGGAGTCCGGCCTGATCCTCGACTACGCCGAGATGCTGGCCACGCGCAGCCTGATGCCCGCGCAGCACGAGCAGCGCCAGCACGCATTGCGCGTGACCGGCCTGGCGCTCGCCGCCTGCGAGAAAACGGTGCAGATCGTCTACGAGCGCAACCTGCGCCCGGCGGAAAAACAGCACGCGCCGTGGATCGAACGCGTGCAGGGACAGTTGCATGCCGCCTGCGCGGCGCTGGAGACGGAACTGGCGGGGGCCGCGCTTCCCACGGACGAGCGCTTGCTTACGCAGGCCGATGTGAGCGCCGCCGTGGCGTGGAGCTTCACGCAGCTGATGCTGCCGGCGTGCGTTGAGGCGTCAGCGTATCCGGCGCTGGCGGCGTTCAGCGCGGCTGCCGAACGGCTTGCCGTGTTCAAGGACACACCACAGGCCTGACCCACCGCCGCGCGCCATCCGTGCTTAGTGCGCCAGGGCCTGGGCAAGCGCGCGCAGCAGGCCGGCGCCGTCGCCGCGCCAGGCGCTGCCATGCATGCAGGCCAGGGTGGTCGGCTGCAGCAGCGCCATGCGCTCCAGCATGGCGCCGGCGCTCGGCGTGTGGGAGAAGTAATCCATGCCGCGCCGGAACGCTTCGCTCGGCCCGAGGATGTCGGCTTCGGTGAGCGACGGGAGCTCGGCGCCGCCCTGGCTGAACAAGTCGCCGCAGAGCAGCGTGCCGGTGCGCTCCTCCATCATGAGCCCGCACTCCCAGGCATGCGGCAGGTGCGGCGTATCGAACCAGCGCACGGTATGGCCGCCAAGCTGCACGGCTTGCCCGTCCGCCAGGCCCTGCGCGGGCCGGTCGGCCAGGTCGTTGACGGACACCATGGCGGCAACGGTGCCGCACAGCGGCGCTGCATGGGGCGCCGCCGCGAGCCATTCATTGAGCGAGCCGCACTCGTCGGCTTCCACGTGCGAAAAGGCGATATGGCGCAGCCGGCCCGGCGCGATCACGCTGGCCACGGCTTCATGCACCAGCGGGAACATCTTGCGCAGCCCCGTGTGGAACAACAGCGGCTCGTCGTCGACGATCAGGTACTGGTTGAAGGAGAAGCCGCCCGGGCCCCCGTCGATGTGGACCGGGGTATTGATCCGATAGATCCCGTCCGCGATTTCGTGGACGTTGGTGCCCGACCGGGCATTGGTGACAGTCATCCTGCTCTCCTGGAAATCGTCGGGGCATGAGGGCCCGGCCGTCGGCGCCGGCCAGGTTCATTCTAGGGTCTGTTCACATTTTCACGAAAGGTCCAAGCGCACGCGCAAGCGATGCGAAGGATTGCACTTGTTGTGGAAATTGGCCGTTCGGTTTCAGCTGTCATCCCGCGCATTGGGGGCGGTGAGCTTCTTGCGGCCCATCAGACCGAGGCGCGCAATGTCGCGATGCGGAATGCAGGTCCAGCCGCGCCAGTTAATGAATCAATGACAATACATCCAGTAACACACAAGTCATATTCCCTCTCTACTATTGGCCCCTCCCCACCGTACCGCTCACTACCCGGTCCGCTGGATTCGAATCGACCAGAGAGGTTCCTAGTCATGTCTTACCTTACCGACAAGGCCCGTGCACCGCGCCGTAACGCCGAAGGTGTCGTTACCGTTCCAGGGCAAATGCTTGAAGACATCGTGGCCGCCAATCCGGCGCGCCGCACCGTCCTGCGAGGCGGGTTGAGCCTGTCGCTCCTTTCGGTATTCGGCACGAGCAGCCTGCTTGGCGCCTGCGGTGGTGACGACGATGTGGCCGCCACGCCCGCCAGTACGCCAGCGCCGGCACCTGGAACCCCTGCGCCGGCGCCCGTGCAGCCGCTGGACTACAGCGTGCGCTTCACGCCGGTGGCGGACAAGGTCACCGCCGACACGGTGACCCTGCCGTCCACCTATTCGTACGACGTGCTGTTCTCGGCCGGCGATCCGGTCGAAGTCGGTGCGCCCGGATACAGCGGTACGCCGCAGTCGTCCGCCGAAACCGAGCGTCAGGCCGGCGGCAATCATGACGGCATGCATTTCTTTGCGCTGCCGGGCGTCGACCCGCAGAAGGGCGGCTTGCTGGCGATCAATCACGAAACCTTGGATGCCGCCATCCTGTTTGCCAGCGGCAGCTATAGTGCCGCCACGGCGACGCCAGAGCAGAAGAAGATCGCATTGTCCTCGGTGGGCGTATCCATCATCGAGATCGAACTCGTTGGCGGCAAGTGGCAGGTCAAGAAGAACTCGCGCTACAACAAGCGCTATACCGGCAACACGCTTTACAAGGTCAGCGGCCCCGCCGCCAGCGCGGTTGGCGCCAGCGTGGTCGGCACGCTGAACAACTGCGCGAGTGGCAACACGCCCTGGGGCACCTACCTGACCTGCGAAGAAACTACCGACAACTACCTGGATCCGACCAATCCGGAGGTCGGCTACGGCTGGGTCGTGGAGATCGATCCGCTGAACGAACTGGCGGTACCGACGAAGCGCACCGCGATGGGACGCTTCGACCACGAGAACACTGCCTTCATGACCAACGGCGACAACCATGTCGCCTTCTACATGGGTGACGACAGCACGCCGGGCTGCATCTACAAGTTCATTCCCGCGGACGCGTTCAATCCAACCAACCGCCAGGCCAACATCAATCTGCTGGACAAGGGCACGCTCTATGTCGCCAAGTTCAATGCCGACGGCTCCGGCCAGTGGATCGAGCTGACGCAAGGCAAGAACGGTCTGGTGACTGGCGCAACCGATCCGGGCAATACCACGCAGGGACCGCAGACACCGGTGACGGTCGATTTCAACACGCAGGCGGATGTGTTGATCAATACCAAGGCGGCGGCGCGCGTGGCTGGCGCGACTTTGATGGACCGGCCGGAATGGATCACGGTGGGAGTGGACAAGAGCCTGTTCTGTACGCTGACCAACAACAGTCGACGCCTGGTGACCGACGCAGCCAATCCTCGCGTGAACAACTCGCACGGCCACATCATCAAGTGGAAGGAAGCGGGAGACTCGCCGCTGGCCACGACCTTTACCTGGGAGATCTTCCTGCTGGCCGGCGACCCGTCCCTGGCCGCCGCCAACCTGAAGGGCAATATCAAGGGCAATACGTTCTCGAGCCCGGACGGCATTCGCGTGGATCCCAAGGGACGCCTGTGGGTGCAGACCGACGCTGGCACCGGCAGCAGCACCACCAATGTCTTCGGCGCGAATTCGATGCATTTTGTCGACCAGCAGACACGCGAGTGCAAGCGCTTCCTCGTGGGACCGCATGGCTGCGAGATCACCGGCATTGCCTATACGCCGGACTTGACCACCTTCTTCATCAATATCCAGCACCCTACCAACCAGTGGCCCGACCCGAGCAAGCCGGCCAGGTCGTCGACCATCGTGGTACGGCACAAGGAAGGCAAGCCGGTCGGCGCGTAAGCGGCGCGCATTGGATCGCCTGCGCTAGTCATTGACCGCAGGCATGCCACCTTTCTGCCTGCCTGGCTGCACATTTGGCGCTCGCGCCCCGCCCCGAGCCGCGCATGGTTCGAGCGACGGCGCAAAATGGAAACGGCGGTGCGGCATGCGGTTCCCGCGTGCCCACCGCTGGTGAGAAAGGACGTGCGCGATGGACAATGCGACCCGGACAACACCCGGCGATCTGGCTTCGGCCAGCGGCACATGCGTGCGCTTGTTCCTGTGCGGCGATGTGATGACGGGCCGCGGCATCGACCAGATCCTGCCGCACCCGGGCAAGCCGCACCTGTACGAGCATTGGCTGCGTTCGGCGAGCGGCTACGTCGAACTGGCCGAGCGCGCGACAGGCGCGATACCGCGGCCCGTTGATCCTGCCTATCCCTGGGGCGACACGCTCGCGCTGCTCGAGCAATGCCAGCCGGATGCGCGCATCGTCAACCTGGAAACGGCCGTGACCACCAGCGAGGATGCGCAGCCGGGCAAGGGCATCCATTACCGGATGCACCCTGGCAATGTGTCGTGCCTCGCCAGCGCACGGCTCGACTGCTGCGTGCTTGCCAATAACCATGTGCTGGACTGGGGCCGCGCCGGGCTCTACGAAACCCTGGCCGTGCTGCACGGCGCCGGTATGCGGACCGCGGGCGCCGGACGCAACGCGGTACAAGCCGCAGCGCCCGCCGTGATCGGACTTGCGCGAGGCGCAAGGGTGCTCGTATTTGCCTACGCGACCGAAACCAGCGGTGTGCCGGCAGACTGGGCCGCGGCGGCGGGGCAGGCCGGCGTGAATTTCCTGCCCTCCATCTCGGCGCGCGCCGCCGATGATATTGCTTGCCACGTGACGGCTGCACGGCAGGCGGGCGACATCGTGGTGGTGTCGCTGCATTGGGGTGGTAATTGGGGCTTCGAGATATCGCGTGCGGAGCGGGCTTTCGCGCACCGGCTGATCGACGCCGCCGGCGCCGATATCGTGTACGGGCATTCATCCCATCACGTGAAAGGCATCGAGGTGTATCGCGACCGCTTGATCCTCTACGGCTGCGGGGACTTCCTCAACGATTACGAAGGCATTGGCGGACAACAGTCCTATCGGCCGGACCTGGCGCTGATGTACTTCACGCACATCGACGCCGCGACCGGCGCCTTGCGCGCGTTGTCCGCCGTGCCGATGCAGATCCGGCATTTCAGCCTGCGCCGCGCGCCACGGGAAGGCGTGTCATGGCTGCGCGCCACGCTCGATCGCGAAGGTGGCAAGCTAGGCACGCACGTGATCCGGACGGCGGACGATTGCCTGGCGCTGCGCTGGGCCAGCTAGCCCGCGCCAGACGCGCTACAGGCGCTACAGGCGCTACACGCGCATGGCCTTGGCCATCTCACTCGTCGCATGCCAGCCCAGCGCGACATACAGGGACGCGCCCTGCCGGGCGCACAAAAAAAACGAAGTGCCAAAGGCACTTCGCTTGAGGCCATCCAGCACGACATGCGCCGGATGGCAGGACGAAAAGGCTGTCTTACTGCGTGGTCGCCGCCGGCTTGGTGTCGGCCGAGGCCACCGGACCGGTCTCGCTCAGGCCACCGCCAAGCGACCGGTACAGGTCGATGGCATTGTTCAGGCGTAGTTGCCGCGCCTGGATCAGGGCCTGGTCGGCAGCGAACAGCTGCCGCTGCGAGTCGAGCTGGTCAAGCTGGCTGGCCACGCCATTCCTGAAGCGCATCGTCGATAACTCGTAGCGTGCTGCCTCGGCGTTGCGCACCTGCTCCTGGCTGGTTACCTGCTCTTCCAGCGTGCCGCGCGCGACCAGTGCATCCGCCACTTCCGCGAAGGCCGTCTGGATGGTCTTCTCGTAGTTGGCGATCTGGATGTTCTTGCGCGTCTTGGTCAGGTCCAGGTTGGACAGGTTGCGGCCGTAGTCGAAGATCGGCAGCACCAGCTGCGGTGCGAACGACCACGCGCCGGTGCCGGAATCGAACAGGCTCGAGAAGGTCGGGCTGATCGCGCCGGCATTGGCGGTGAGCGTGATGCGCGGGAAGAACGCCGCGCGCGCCGCGCCGATATTGGCGTTGGCGGAGAGCAACAGCTGCTCGGCCTGGCGGATGTCGGGACGCTGCTCGAGCAGGTCCGACGGCAGCCCGGCCGGGATGTCGCTGATGATGCGCTCGTCCGACAAGCTCATCGCCGCAGGCAGGTTCTCGATGGTGCCAAGGGGCTTGCCCACCAGCACTTCGAGCGCGTTCTGCGCCTGCGCGCGCTGGCGTGCCAGCTGCGCGGCGGAGACGCGAGCCTGCGCCACCAGCGATTCGTTGTCACGCAGATCCAGCGCCGATGTGGCGCCCGCATCGAAGCGTTGCTTGGCCAGGCTCAGCGTGTACTCGCGCGTCTTCAGCGTGTTCTGCGCCAACTCATACTGCTCGGCGAAGGAGCGCTCCGACAGATACGCCTTGGCGACTTCCGAGACCAGCGAGATCTGCGCGGAACGGCGTGCTTCCTCGGTGGCGAAGTACTGCGACAGCGCTGCGTTGGTGAGGCTGCGCACACGGCCGAAGAAGTCCAGCTCGTAGGACGCTATCGAGCCGCCCGCCTGGAAGTACTCGGAGACGAACGGCTTGCCCGTGGCCGACTGCAAGCCGACTGCAAGGCCGGGGTACGCGAACGGTTGAAACCGCCAGTGGCGTTCACCGTGGGCAGCAGGTCGGAGCGCTGCACCTGGTACAGCGCGCGCGCTTCCTCGATGCGCAGCGCGGCGGTGCGCAGGTCGCGGTTGTTCTCCAGCGAAGTGGCGATGAATGCTTGCAGGCGCGGGTCGCGGAAGAACTCGCGCCAGCCGATCTCGCTCGCTCGGCGGGTTTCGCCGGTCTTCACTTCGGCGGCCGCATAGCCTTCCGGCGCAGCCGGGAAGCTGGTGGCCACCGGCGGGGCAGGGCGTTCATAAACGGGTGCCAGTGTGCAACCCGAGAGGACGCCCGCCACCAGCAACAGCGTGGTCAGTGTCTTTGTCATGTCAGATTCCTTCCTTGGGTTCGAGCCCTTGCTCGTTCAGCATCTGCTCGCGCTTGCTGCCCTTGAAGCGGCTACGGATCACCACGAAGAACACCGGCACCAGGAAAATCGCCAGCACCGTGGCGGTGATCATGCCGCCGATCACGCTGGTACCGATGGCGCGCTGGCCACCCGAGCCCGCGCCGGAGGCGATCGCCAGCGGCAGCACGCCCAGGATAAAGGCCATCGAGGTCATCAGGATCGGGCGGAACCGCAGGTGCACGGCTTCGAGCGTAGCGTCGATGACACTGCGGCCCTGCGCCTGCAGATCCTTGGCGAATTCCACGATCAGGATGGCGTTCTTCGCCGACAAGCCAATGGTCGCGATCAGGCCCACCTTGAAGTACACGTCGTTGGGCATGCCGCGCAAGGTCACGCCGAGCAGCGCGCCGAGCACGCCGAGCGGCACCACCAGCAGCACCGCGACCGGGATCGACCAGCTCTCATAGAGCGCGGCCAGGCACAGGAACACGATGATCAGCGACAGCGTGTACAGCATCGGCTCTTGCGAACCGGCCAGGCGCTCTTCATACGACTGCCCGGACCACTCGAAGCCGAAGCCCGGCGGCAGCTTGGCGAAGTTCTCTTCCATGATCTTCATGGCTTCGCCGGTACTGCGCCCCGGTGCGGCCTGGCCCGCGATCTTCACTGCCGGCAGGCCGTTGTAGCGCTCCAGGCGCGGCGAGCCCATGATCCACTTGGAAGTGGCGAAGGCAGCGAACGCAACCATGTCGCCGTTCTTGTTCTTCACGCGCAGCTTGGTCAGGTCGTCGGGCAGCTTGCGGTCGTCGCCTTCCGCCTGGGCAATCACCTTGCGCACACGGCCTTCATAGATGAAGTCGTTGACGTAGGAGGAGCCGAAGGCGATGGCCACCGTGGCGTTGATATTGGCCACCGAGACGCCCAGCGCGCGTGCCTTCTCGCGGTCGATGTCGATCTGCAGCTGCGGCGCGTCTTCCTGGCCTTCGGGGCGTACGCCCACCAGCGCAGGATTCTTCGCCGCCATGCCGAGCATCATGTTGCGCGCTTCCATCAGCTTGGCGTGACCCTGGCCGGTGCGGTCCTGCAGGCGGAAGTCGAAGCCCGAGGAGTTGCCCAGTTCAGAGATCGCCGGCGGATTCAGCGGGAAGATGATGGCGTCCTTGATGAAGGAGAGGGCGCCAAAAGCCCGGCCAACCAGTGCCTGCGCGGTCTCGTCCTTGCCGCTGCGCTCCTTCCAGTCCTTCAGGCGCACGAACGCGATACCGCCGTTCTGGCCGCGGCCGAAGAAGGAGAAGCCCGCCACGGTGATC
Organism: Cupriavidus basilensis OR16; assembly: GCF_000243095.1. GTDB lineage: Bacteria > Pseudomonadota > Gammaproteobacteria > Burkholderiales > Burkholderiaceae > Cupriavidus > Cupriavidus basilensis_D. The sequence goes on from NZ_AHJE01000100.1 coordinate 44,086, forward strand.
ATCTGGTCCACCACCTTGGATTCCTTCTGCAGGTAGTAGTCCTCGATCTGCTTGAGCACGCCGATGGTGCGTTCCTGCGTGGCGCCGTTGGGCAGCTGCACCACCGTGATCATGTAGCCCTGGTCTTCCTCGGGCAGGAAGGAGGAGGGCAGGCGCTTGAACAGCACCACCATGCCGACGACGATGAGCGCGTAGATGATCAGGTAGCGTCCGGCGCGCGCCAGGATGCGGCCCACCATGCTCTGGTAGCCGGTGGCGGCGCGTGCGAAGGTGCGGTTGAACCAGCCGAAGAAACCCTTCTTCTCGTGGTGGTGGCCAGCCTCGACCGGCTTGAGCAACGTGGCGCACAGCGCCGGCGTGAGCGTCAAGGCCAGCAGCGCCGAGAACGCGATCGACGCGATCAGCGACAGCGAGAACTGGCGGTAGATGTTACCCACCGAGCCAGAGAAGAACGCCATCGGGATGAACACCGCGGTCAGCACCAGCGTAATGCCGATGATGGCGCCGGTGATCTGGCCCATGGCCTTGCGCGTGGCGTCGCGTGGCGAGAGTCCTTCCTCGCTCATGATCCGCTCGACGTTTTCCACCACCACGATCGCATCGTCCACCAGGATACCGATCGCCAGCACCATGCCGAACATGGTCAGCACGTTGATGGAGAAGCCGAAGGCCAGCAGCATGCCGGTGGTGCCCAGCAGGGCCACCGGCACCACCACGGTCGGGATGATGGTGGCGCGGATGTTCTGCAGGAACAGGTACATCACCAGGAACACCAGCACCACGGCTTCGACCAGGGTCTTGATCACTTCCTCGATCGAGATCTTGACGAAGGCCGAGGTGTCGTAAGGCACGGAGTACTGGTAGTCGGACGGGAAGAACTTGGAGAGCTCTTCCATCTTGGCGCGCACCGCGGTGGCGGTGGCCAGCGCATTGCCGCTCGGGGCCAGCTTGATGGCGATAGCCGCCGAGGCCTTGCCGTTGGTACGGGCCAGCGTGGAGTAATCGGCACCGCCGAGTTCGACGCGGCCGATGTCCTTGATGCGCACCGAGGAGCCATCCGGGTTCGTGCGCAGCAAGATGTTGGCGAACTGCTCCGGCGTGGTGAGGCGGCTCTCGGTGGTGACGGTGGCGTTGAGCTCGGTGCCCTTGGGTGACGGCGTGCCGCCCAGTTCGCCCACGGCGACCTGGACGTTCTGCTCCGAGATGGCGGCGGTGACGTCCTGCGGGGTCAGGTTGAAACCGGTCAGCTTGGCCGGATCCACCCAGATGCGCATGGCGTACTCGGTGCCGAACAGGTCGGCCTGGCCCACGCCCGGCACGCGGCGGATCGAATCGATCACGCTGGACGAGATGTAGTTGCCCAGCTGGATGGCGTCGGCCTGCCCGGACTTGGACGCGACCGTCAGGAACATCATGTAGTTGTTCCCGGCCTTGTCCACACGCACGCCCTGCTGGCGCACTTCCGCCGGCAGGCGCGCTTCCACGCGCTTGAGACGGTTCTGCACCTCGACCGAGTTCAGGTCGATGTTGGAGCCCGGCTGGAAGGCGATCGTGATCGTCGACAGGCCGGTGGCTTCGCTGGTGGAGTTGTAGTACAGCAGCCCGGGGATGCCGTTGAGCTCTTGCTCGATCACCGTGGTGACCGAGTCTTCAAGCGTCTTGGCGGATGCGCCCGGATAGGTCGCCGTGACCGAGATCGTCGGCGGGGCGATGTTGGGGTACTGGGCGATCGGCAGTTGCACCACCGACAGCAAGCCCCCCAGCACGATGATCAGCGCAAGCACCCACGCGAACACCGGCCGGTCAATGAAAAACTTGGCCATAACACTGGCTCCCTTCGAATTGCGCTGTGATTAGCCCTGCTTGGCGTCCGACTTGTCAGCGGTCACCGCGGCAGGAGCCGAGGCTCCGCTGGCGGCCGGCTGCGCGGCGGGCGCCGAGGCGGCGGCGGTCTTCGAGACAAACGGCACGGCCTTGGCGGGCGCACCGACCTTGACCTTCTGCAAGCCCTCGACGATCACCTTCTCGCCACCCTTCAGGCCCTCGGTGACGATCCAGTTCTCGCCAATGGCCTGAGGCGCCTTGACCGGCACCGCCGCGACGTTGCCGTCGCCGCCCACCACCATCACCGACGCGCCTTGCGCGTTGCGGATCAATGCGCGCTGCGGCACGGTCAGCGCGTTTTCGTCCATGCCCTGCTCGATCTTGACGCGCACGAAGGTGCCCGACAGCAGCTCGCGCTTGGCATTGGGGAACTGCGCGCGCAGCGTGATGGCGCCGGTGGTCGGGTCTACCGTCATGTCCGAGAACAGCAGCTTGCCGGTTTGCTCGTACTCGTGGCCGTCCTCGATGAACAGGTGGACGCGGGCGCCGCCGTCGGCACCCTTGACCTTGCCGCTCTCGATGGCGCGGCGCAGCTTCATCACTTCGCTCGCGGGCTGGGTGAAGGTCACCCAGATCGGGTCGACCTGCTCGACGATGGTCAGCTTGGTGGCTTCGCCGCTGCCGACCAGCGCGCCTTCGGTCACCAGCGCGCGGCCCACGCGGCCGCTGATGGGCGCGGTGACGGCGGTGTAGCCGAGGTTGATCTGGGCGGTGGTAACGGCAGCCTTGGCCGAGGCGATGTCGGCGGTGGCCTGGCCCGCGGCCGCCACGGCTTCGTCGTATTCCTGCTTGCTCACCGCATTGACGGCGACCAGCGGCTTGTAGCGCTCGGCCTTCTGGCGCGCGGCTACGGCGTTGGCTTCGGCGCGGGCAAGGCTGGCCTTGGCCGATTCGAGCTGGGCCTGGTAGGGCGCGGGGTCGATCTTGAACAGCAACTGGCCGGCCTTGACCTCGCCGCCTTCCGTGTAGTTACGGGACAGCACGATGCCGGCGACCCGCGCCCGCACTTCTGCAGTGCGCACGCCTTCCAGGCGGCCCGGCAGTTCATTGATAACAGCGATCGTCGTGGGCGTGACGGTGACGACACCCACTTCCGGCGGCGGCATGGCGCCGCCCTGCGGCTTCTTTTCGCCACAGGCGGACAGCGCAAGCGCCGACAACACGGCCGCGGCAACGCAAGTGATACGTTGGGACTTCCTCATCGATAACCCCATGATGGCAATTTGAGATCGGCCGCATGCGCTCCCGGTGTCGTATCCGGATACGGCGCGGCCCACCGCTGGCATAAGGCACAGAGGCGGGCAAAAAGAGTAATGCTAGCCACAATCCGCAACACTTTCGTGGCTCATGCGACGAAAGGTTGCAAATTAGTAACGACAAGCCGACATGGCAGCGCGAACCGTGGAGAGGCGCGCGCCGCCGTCTGCCGCCCATCACGCCGATGGGCTGGCCGAAAGTCAGGCGAACGCGTATTATATATACATTCAAGCATGTATGTAAGAACTTGTTGCAATGCGGCAATGGCCGCCCTATATATTCACGTCCTAACGCGCCAGCGCGGCGCGCAAAGTGCAAGGCGGGCTTCATCGCCAGCACTCAGGGAGACAGAACCAGACCGGTCCTTCGTGGCCGGCACCAGAGAACATCATGGTCAGACGCACCAAGGAAGAGGCGCTTGAAACACGCCATCGCATTCTCGACGCGGCCGAGGCGGTCTTTCACGCCCGCGGCGTTGCCCGCCCTTCGCTAGCCGATATCGCGGAGGCGGCCGGCGTGACGCGCGGCGCGATCTACTGGCACTTCAAGAACAAGAGCGATGTTTTCGCCGCGATGTCCGACCGCGTCCACCTGCCGCTCGAGGCACTGTGCGAGCCGCAACGCATCGCCAGCCAGGAAGACCCGCTGGGCAGCATTCGCGACATCTGCGCCTTTGTGTTGCGCCAGACCGTGGAAAACCCGCAGTGGCGGCGCGTGTTCGAGATCGTCTTCCACAAGTGCGAGATGGTGGCGGACAACGGCGCTATCTTCGAGCGCCAGCGCCAGTCGCACCAGGAGGGCGCGGTGAAGATGCGCGAGCACCTGCGCATGGCGATGGAGCGCGGGCAGTTGCCGGCCGACCTCGACCTGGACCTTGCCGTCAACGTGTTCCACGCCTCGATTGGCGGCATGCTGTCCCACTGGCTGTTCGCCCCCGAGGATTTCGATCTCGAGAGCAATGCCGAGCGGGTGGCCGATGCCTTCATCGACACCCTCAAGCTGTCGCCGGCCTTGCGCCGGGGTTATGTGGCGCGTCCTGTGCCGAAGCTAGAGGAAGAAGTGGCCTCGATGTGCCAGGAGGCCAAGAAGAAGGCCGAGACCGAACAGGCCGCGCAAGCACTTGCCACCAAGGCGCTGCCCGGCTGATCCCGCGGCGGCGCGAGCGCCGCTCAGCCCCGGACGGCCTCGCGCCAGCGCGCGAGGAAATTGCGCTTGCGCAGCGTGTCCTGCGCCGCCAGCAGGCCGGGGCCGACGCTGATCGGCTTGAGCGCGTAGCCGAGCCGCTCCGATAGCGCCGCGGCGGTGTGCACGCTGTCGGTGTCGGTACGGATCGTGTAGAGCTGCGAGGCGCTTTGCCCCAGCAACGTCTGGCCCGCGCGCGACAGCAGGAAATCCAGCCATAGGCGGGCCGCGTTGGGATGCGGCGCGCGGCGCGCGATGAAGGCCACGCGCGACATCACCAGCGTGTAGTCGCGCGGCGCGATCACATCGATCTCGGCCCCGCGCTCCATCAGCGACAGCGCGTACGAACCCAGCAGGTTGTAGCCCATCACGAATTCGCCGGAGGCGATGCGCTCGATCATGTTCGCGGTGGACGCCGACAACTGCACGCCGCAGCGCCCGAGCGCCTGGGCCAGGTACCAGAACTCGTCGCCCATGCGTGCGTCCTGCTGCGCCAGCAGGTAACCCACCCCGGACTTTTCCACATCGTAGGTCACCACCCGCTGGCGCCAGCGCGGCGTGTTCTCCTGCAGCAGGCGTGCCAGACCGGTGCGGCTGCGCGGCGGGCGCATGCCGGCAAAATGGCGGCGGTTGTAGACAATCACGGCGGGCTCGAAGGTGGTGCCCCAGGCTTCGTCGCGCCAGGCGGCCCACGCCGGCAGGCCGGCCCGCTCGGGCGAGGCGTAGCGCAGGGCGTGGCCATCGTTGACGAGCTTGATCTGCAGGTCCATTGCCGTGCTCCACAGCACGTCGGCGTAGTCGGGGCCGCCCGCCTGGCCCGCGCCCAGGGCGGCGCTCTCGGCCAGGAAGCGGCTATTCAGCTCCAGCGTGTTGAGGTCCTGATAGCGCACCTTGATGCCCGGGTAGCGCGCCTCGAACGCGGCCAGCAGCGGCCGCGCGATCTCCGTGTCGGTGGAGGCATGGACGTTGACCGAGCCTTCCTGCACGGCCCGCGCGATGATCTCGGCATAGCTTGCCGGGTAGCCCGCCGGCACCGGCGGCACGGCCTGGGCATGCGCGCCGTGGCTCAGCCCCGCCGCCAGCGTGGCGGCCGTGGCGGTGACCAGCAGGCGTCGCCGGTCCAAGCTCGCGGGTGGTTCGGCGATCTTGGCGGGAGGCTGGGGGCGGGATGGGAAAGGGGGCAGCTTGCGCAAGGCGGGAACCATCGGTGGTGACATCGGTGGCCAGAAGGGGCCATGGCGCACTCGCCGCGCGCAGCCCTGGGCGGAGGTATTATAAGCGCCCGCGGCGTGTCCTCGCGGCGGCGGCGGCCTTGCCAGCCATGGCGGCGGGGCCCTCGCGTTTTTTCAGAACGGACGCTTATCGAGCAGGGGAGGGCCGCCGTGCGCTTATTGCTGGTGGAAGACGAGATTGAACTGGCGCGCTGGGTGGCGCGCGCCCTGGAGCAGGGTGGCTTCGTCATCGAGCACGTGGCCGATGGCCTGCAGGCTGAGGCGCGGTTGATGGCAGAGGAATACGACGTGGTGGTGCTCGACCTGCGCCTGCCCGGCAAGGACGGCCTGGCCGTGCTCAAGTCCATGCGCGGGCGCGACGACCGCACCCCGGTGCTGATCCTGACCGCGCAGGACACGCTCGACGAGCGCGTGCGCGGGCTCAACCTCGGCGCCGACGATTACCTGCCCAAGCCCTTTGCCATTGCAGAGCTGGAAGCGCGCATCCTGGCGCTGATCCGGCGCAGCCGCGGCCGCGCCCATCCGCGCCTGCAGTGCGGCTCGCTGGTGTTCGACGGCGAGACCCGCAGCTTTTCGCTGGCCGGCGCGCCCCTGGCGCTCACGCCGCGCGAGTCGACGCTGCTGGGCGCGCTGCTGGCCAAGAGCGGCCAGCCGCTGACCAAGGCGCAACTGCTCGACAAGGTGTTCTCGCTCGATGCCGACGTCAGCCCCGATGCCATCGAAGTGCTGGTCTACCGGCTGCGCAAGAAGCTCTCGGGCCACGGCGTGACCATCGTCACGCTGCGCGGCTTCGGCTACCTGCTGGAACCGGAAGGACAGCCCTGATGCTGCGCCGCCTGCCACGGCACTGGTTGCGGCGCTGGCTGCAGGGCAGCCTGCGCCGCCAGTTGCTGCTGCTGCTCGTGCCCGCGCTGGCGGCCATGATGGCGCTCGACACGTGGCTCACCTACGGCACGCTGCGCGACGCTGCCAACGCGGCCTACGACCGTTCCCTGTACGGCTCGGTGCGCGCCATCGACAACGCCATCGGCATGGCCGGCGAAAGCGTGCAGATCGCGCTGCCGGACGCCGCCATGGAGATGTTCGAGACCGCGGCGCAGACCCATGTCTTCTACCGCGTCTCGCTCGAGCGCAACGGCCAGATCGAAACCGTCACCGGCTATGACGACCTGCCGCTGCCCAAGGGGGAGATCGCCAGCAACCAGCCGCGCTTCTACGACGCCGACTATCGCGGCGACCCGGTGCGCATCGCCGTGCTGGCGCACCCGGTGTATCGCCCCAACGCGCACATGCGCGTCATCGTGCAGGTGGCCGAAACCGCCGAGCCGCGCTTTGCGCTGATCGCCACCGTGTGGCGCGGCGCGCTGGCGCGCGACGTGCTGCTGATCCTGATCAGCGCGGGGATCCTGGTGGCCGGCATCACCTACGTGCTGCGCCCGCTGGCGCGCGTGCGCGACAGGCGCAATTCATCGCCGACGCCGCGCACCAGCTGCGCACGCCGCTGGCCATCCTCAAGACGCAAGCCGAATTCGCCCAGCGCCAGCTTTGCGCCAGCGCCGATCCCGCGCAGGCGCGGGATGCCGCCGGAGAGGCGGTAGGCGGCATCGTCACGCAGCTGGAGCAGGCCGCCCGCCTGACCAACCAGTTGCTGGCGCTGGCGCGGGTACGGCAACACCCGGGCAGCGACACGCCCGGCGACGCCGAACCGCTGGAGCTGATCGACGCCGTGGCCGTGGCCGAGCAGGTGGCGCTGGACTACCTGCCGCTGGCGCGCGGCAAGCAGCAGGATTTTGGCTGGGAGAGGCCGCTGGGGCTGGCGCTGCCGGTACGGGCCGATGCCGCGCTGCTGCGCGAGGCTTTTGCCAATCTCGTCCACAACGCGATCCAGTATTCGCCGCGCGGCAGCCGCATCACGCTTTCCGCCTCGCGCCTGGCGCATAGCGCCTGCCTGGTGGTGGAGGACGATGGGCCGGGCATTCCTGCCGAGGAGCGCGAAAAGGTGTTTGCGCGTTTCTACCGGCGGGTTGGCAATGTAGAGCCGGGCTCCGGCCTGGGACTGGCGATTTCTCGCGAGATGGCCGCGCGGTTCGGGGGCACGGTGGAGCTGGGGATTGCAGTGCAGGGCAAAGGAGTCAGGGCGGTCCTGGCGCTGCCGATCGGGGAATGAGAAGGCGCCAAAAAAATCAAAAAGCCCGAAAAAGCCCAAGAGAACCCAATGTCCATACATCCACCCCCACGTAAACCCCACCCCATTCCCTGACGAATTGACAGCCTTTTGACAGTTTCTACCCCCTAGAATCGCGCCATGGCCGCCGTACTGGCCAGACCAAGTCAGAAAGCCAAAGAACAAGTCCGGCATGCAAGCGCTGCCAGGGACGGGAGACAAGGCCAAGCCGGGCGCTCAACGCACGCAGCGCCGGCGCACCGGCGCACCGCACGACTCCCCCGCCCCCGACAGCCCGCTTCACTGCCAGCCGGACACCTCCGGGTCGGTCCTCGCCAGCTTCGCCGGCAACCGTTCACCGGTAATCCTCTAAAAAAGAACAGGAGACCGTAATGCGTCGTTCGATTCATCGCTTTGCCCACGTCGTCATGGCTTCGGCCGCGATCACCGCCACCGTGGCTGCCGCGCCCGCGTTCGCGCTCGACAGCGTGAAGTTCATGATTGGCGCCAACCCGGGCGGCGGTTTCGACCAGACCGGCCGCTCGC